>NZ_JBIVFN010000017.1:131779-171433 GCF_044748145.1 Streptomyces sp. NPDC090022 | reverse complement strand
GAAGCTAAGCCTTTCAGCGCCGATGGTACTGCAGGGGGGACCCTGTGGGAGAGTAGGACGCCGCCGAACAATCATTGTGGGAAAGCCCCGCACCTTATGGTGCGGGGCTTTTCTGCGTTCAGGGCCGAAGCCGAAAACGGGTGGACGGCGGGTGACCCGGGCTGGCTAGGATCCGCCGCATGACCAAGCACGTGATACGAGCCGTACGCGCCGACGAGTGGGAGAAGGTCAAGGAGCTGCGGATCACCGCGCTGCACGACCCCGTCGCTCCCATCGCCTTCCTGGAGAGCATCGAGACCGCCGAGGCCCGGACCGACGTCGAGTGGCAGGACCGGGCCGCCGGCGCCGCCTCCGGGCGCGCGGTGCGGCAGTTCGTCGCCGAAGCCCCGGACGGGTCGTGGGACGGCAGCGTGACGGTGCTGGTCGAGGAGATCGGCACGACCGACTTCCTGGAGCGCGTCATCACGGTGACGCAAGGCCACGTCGTCGGCGTGTACGTACGCGAGGGCCTGCGGGGCAGCGGGATCGCCCAGGAGCTGTTCCGGGCCGCGCTGGACTGGTGCTGGTCGCTGGAAGGGCCCGCCCTGGAGCGCGTACGCCTCTACGTGCACGAGAAGAACGAGCGGGCCGCCGCGTTCTACCGGAGGGTCGGGTTCGAGTTCTCCGGTGACGTGGTGCCGATGCCGGGCGATCCCTCCGCCAAGGAGCACGAGTACGTCGTCCAGCGGCCCGTGGACACCCTCTAGCGGGCCGGCAGTTCCGCCGCCTCCGGCCAGCGGGCGCGGGCCTGCTCGCGGCTGCGGCACAGCGCGAGCATCGGCAGGGTCGCGTCGGTCAGCAGGTCGGGGAGCTGGGGCAGCGGAGCCACGGCGGCGACGTCGTCGAGGATCAGCGACAGTGGTGGGTCGAGCCGGCCGTGGGATGACCGTGCGGCCATGCGCCGGCCGTGCTCGACCACGCTTGACGCGAGTGCGGTCAGCAGGGGCATCGCACCCGGGTGGGTACGGGGATCCTCCAGGGCCTCACCCACCACGTACAGGCTGCCCCCTTCGGTCAGAAACGATGCCAACGTGAGCGAATCCGTTCGGTTCGGGTTGCAGGCCTCACGGATATGGATCGATGTCAGACAGGAGAGGGCACGGGCCGTCAGCTGCTGCGCCATGTCGCGCCGTTCGGGATGGGCGGTGAGGGCGCTCTCCAGCTCGCCCGCGGTGCCGGCGGCCGCCTGCGGGTGGGTGCGCAGCACGCGTACGGGATCCTGGGCGCCCGTACCCTGGGCCCAGCGGTGCAGCTGCTTGAACGGGCGGTCGTCCAGCGCGACGGCGTGCAGCCAGCAGCGCAGCAGCGTCTCCGCCGTATCGGCCACCGCCGCATCGATCCGGGCCTGCGGCCGGACGGGCGCCAGCAGCGCGAGCGCGCGGGCCGCCGCCGTGTCACGGTCGGTGCAGCCCTCGGCCGGATTCCAGTGCATCCGGGCCGGGGTGTCGCACAGGTGCGAGGGGTCGTACAGGAGGACCGGGCCGAGCTTGGCGCGGGCGTCCTTGGTCTCCGCCCACAGGGTGGGGGAGGAGGTCACGATCAGTGCCGCGCCCTCCGACTCGGAGATGCGCTGCGCGGCCGCGTGGAAGCGGTCGTTCGGGCCGCCGTAGCGCATCCGACCGCCGCTCCGGGAGGGGCTGTCGACCGGCGCGGCGGGTGCGGCGGGGGCGTGGCCGAAGCCGTAGCGGTAGGCCTCGTCGAGGGGCCCGCGGCCGTGCGCGGAGACCGCGGCCGCCGCGCTGGCGCCGGTCGGGGCGTGTGCGGGCGGCCCCGGAGGCGGTCCGCCGTCCGCGGTCACGGGTTCGCGGCGGGGGGCCTCCCGGGGCTCCGGGACCGCCGCCGGCCGCTCGGTGCCGGTTCGGGCCTCCTGGCGGGCTTCCCGGGCGAGGGCGCGGCGGGACTTCGTACGGGCGATCACGCCCATGCCGAAGACCGTCAGGACGAACAGCACCAGCAGCTGGCTGACGAACAGGCCCCAGAACAGCCCCCACCCCGACAGGGCGGCCGGGTCGGTGTCGGGCCAGGCGGCGGCCACGTCGTGCGGTTGCGCTATCAGCGCGCGGACGGCGCCCGGGGTGTGCGAGAAGGAGACCGTGTCCGGCCAGGCGCCGCGGGCGAACCAGGCCGCCAGGCCCGTCGCCGACCAGACGAGGACGGCCAGACCCAGCAGGAAGGCCAGCAGGCCGACCAGCAGGCCGTCCGGGACACCGCGTTGTACGGGCCGTTCCTCGCGCATCTCAGGCCACCGTGGCCCCGCCGCCCCGGCGTCTCTCGATCATCATCGCGCGTTCCTCCGCCTCCAGTTCGGCCGCGAGCAGGTCGTCGGGCAGCCGCTCCGGGGCGGGTGCCGAGGACTCGGTCATGGCGCGGTCGGTGAAGACCAGCGGCCGTTCGGCCTCGGTGATCAGGTGTTTGACCACCTGGACGTTGCCGTTGACGTCCCAGACCGCGATACCGGGGGTCAGGGTCGGGATGATCTCGACCGCCCAGCGGGGCAGGCCGAGGACCCGGCCGGTGGCGCGTGCCTCGTCGGCCTTCTGGGCGTAGATGGTGCGGGTCGAGGCCATCTTCAGGATGGCCGCCGCCTCGCGCGCGGCCGCGCCGTCGACCACGTCGGAGAGGTGGTGGACGACGGCGACGAAGGACAGGCCGAGGCGCCGGCCGAACTTCAGCAGCCGCTGGAAGAGCTGGGCCACGAAGGGGCTGTTGATGATGTGCCAGGCCTCTTCGACCAGGAAGATCCGCTTCTTGCGGTCGGGCCTGATCCAGGTGTGCTCCAGCCAGACGCCGACGATCGCCATCAGGATGGGCATGGCGATGGAGTTGCGGTCGATGTGGGACAGGTCGAAGACGATGAGCGGGGCGTCGAGGTCGATGCCGACCGTGGTGGGGCCGTCGAACATGCCGCGCAGGTCGCCGTCGACGAGGCGGTCGAGGACGAGGGCGACGTCCAGGCCCCAGGCCCGTACGTCGTCTATGTCGACGTTCATGGCCTGCGCCGACTCCGCCTCCGGGTGGCGCAGTTGTTCGACGATGTCGGTGAGGACAGGCTGGCGGTCGAGGATGGTCTCGACGACGTACGCGTGCGCGACCTTGAGCGCGAAGCCGGAGCGCTCGTCGAGGCCGTGGCCCATGGCGACCTCGATGATGGTCCGCAGCAGGGCGAGCTGCCCGGTCGTGGTGATGGCCGGGTCGAGCGGGTTGAGCCGGATGCCGCCGTCGTTCGCGGCGATCGGGTCCAGCCGGATGGGAGTTATCCCCAGCTCCTGCGCGATCAGGTTCCATTCGCCGACGCCGTCCTCGCCCTGGGCGTCGAGGACGACGACCTGGCGGTCGCGGAACCTCAGCTGGCGCAGGACGTACGTCTTCTCCAGCGCCGACTTGCCGTTGCCGGACTCACCGAGGACCAGCCAGTGCGGGGCGGGGAGCTGCTGCCCGTACAGCTGGAAGGGGTCGTAGATGTATCCCTTGCCGCTGTACACCTCTCGTCCGATGATCACACCGGAGTCGCCGAGGCCGGGGGCGGCCGTCGGCAGGTAGACCGCCTGGGCCTGGCCGGTGGAGGTGCGCACGGGCAGCCGGGTCGTCTCGACCTTCCCGAAGAGGAAGCTGGTGAAGGCGTCCGTCAGCACGGACAGCGGATCTCGCATGGCGGGTCTGCCCTCCAGCTAGCGTCGGATGCCGGTGGCGAACGGCAAGGTGTTGACGAAGGCACGGTGGTGCTCGCGGTCGCACCACTCCAGCTTCAGGTACGACTTGCCGGCCGAGGCGCGGATCGTGCGCTTGTCGCGGGCGAGGGCCTCCGGCGAACGCGAGGACACCGTGATGTACCCGACCAGGTTGACTCCGGCAGCGCCGCTGGCCAGATCTTCACCCCTCTGGTCGAGCCGGCCGTGGGCGGCGATGTCGCGGGGGTCGACGGTGCGGTTCATCTTGGCGGCGCGGGAGGCATCGGCCTCGTCGTTGGTCTTCTCGGTCAGCATCCGCTCGATGGCGACCTCGGTGGGCTCCAGGTCCATGGTGACGGCGACCGTGCGGATCACGTCGGGGGTGTGGACGAGGAGCGGGGCGAGGAAGTTGACGCCGACGGGGGTCATCGGCCACTCCTTCACCCAGGCCGTGGCGTGGCACCAGGGGGCGCGGGTGGAGGACTCGCGGGTCTTGGCCTGGAGGTAGGTGGGCTCCATGGCGTCGAGCTCGGCGGGCCAGGCGTTGCGCTTGGTCATGGCCTGGATGTGGTCGATGGGGTGGTCGGGGTCGTACATGGAGTGCACGAGGGAGGCGAGGCGGCCCTGGCCGAGCGGCTGGCGTACACGGATGTCGGCCTCGGCGAGGCGGGCGCAGATGTCGGTGAGCTCGCGGGCCATGACCACGGCGAGACCGGCGTCCTTGTCGAGGCGGCCCTTGCCCGGCGTGGCGCGGGCGATGGTGTGGGCCTCGGCGGCCAGCTCGCGCGTGTAGTGCATGCAGGCCACGAGGTACGCGCGGTGCTGCTCGGAGGAGGTGGAGACCATCGACTGCAGCTGGTCGTAGGAGTCGCGCAGCCAGACGGGCGCGTTGACGTCGCCGCGCTGGGCGACGTCCTTGGCGTGGGCGTCGGGGTCCGCGGGGAGCGTACGGGCGAGCATCTGCAGGCGCGTGACGAAGCCGTCGCCGTTGGCGACGTGCTTGAGGAGGGTGCCGAACCGGTCGACGAGGGCTTCCTGGTCCTCGCTGTCGCGCAGGCCGACGCCGGGTCCCTCGATCTCGATCGCGGCGGTGACGGTGCGGCGGTCGGCGTGCAGGAGGACGGCGATCTCGTCGGGGCCGAAGGGGGCGGCGAGCCAGTTGATGCGGCCGATGCCGGGGGGCGGGCCGACCTCGACCTCGCGGCCGTCGGCGGCGCGGACGCCGGCCTCCATGGCGCCGGAGCGGTAGGTGGCGCGGCGGCGCACGGTGCGCTTGAAGCTGCGGTTGATCTCGAACCACTTGTAGAAGGTGCGGCCCTTGTAGGGGACGTAGACCGCGGCGAGCGCGAGCATCGGGAAACCGACGAGGCTGACGATGCGCAGGGTGAGGTCGGGGACGAGCAGTCCGCCCATCATGCCGAGGAAGGCCCCGGCGATGATCAGCGCGATCTCGCCCGTCTCGCGGTTCTTGCCGACGATCGCGTTCGGCCGGGCGCGGCCGATGAGATACGTGCGGCGGGGCGCGACCGGGTGGATCTGGTGGGACTGGGTCGTCAACGCCCGTCACCTCCTGTGTTCCTCGTGCTCGTGCTCGTGCTCGAACTCGTACGGGGCGGGGGTGCGGCGGAGGGGACATTTCCGCCGCCGGCCCCGCCGCCGGAGCCGCGGCTGCTGTGTGCGGCCATGCCTCCGGAGATCTGGCCGGCGTCGCCGCCGCCCCCGCCGCCGGCGCGGTGGGCGCCGCCGCGGCTGCTGTGGGTCTTGATGCCCTGGGAGACGAGGGTGGCCGGGGAGCTGATGACGGCGGCGGCCTGGGCGCCGTCGGTGGCCTGCTTGCGGTTGCTGCGGGCGGAGACGATCTCGTCGCCGAAGCCGGGGACGAAGCGGTAGATCATCGCGGAGGCGAAGATCGCCAGCAGGATGATCGCGAGGCCGGAGACGACGGCGGAGAAGGCGTCGGGGCCCTTCTCGCCGGCGAGGGCCCCGGCGAGGCCGAGGACGATGACGATGACCGGCTTCACGAGGATGACGGCGATCATGATCCCGGCCCAGCGGCGGACGTGGCCCCACATGTTGCGGTCGACCAGGCCGGCGTAGACGACGACGCCGAGGAGGGCGCCGACGTAGAGCAGGGCGGCGCGGATCACCAGTTCGAGGGCGAGGACGCCGGCGGCGAGGACGGTGACGAGGGCGACGACGATCAGCATGATCGGACCGCCGCCGATGCTGTCGCCCTTCTTGAGGGCCTCGACGAAGGAGCCGAAGAACACGTCGGTCTGGTTGCCGGTGGCGGAGGCGATGACCTCGGAGACGCCGTCGGTGGCCGAGACGACCGTGTGGAGGATCAGGGGCGTGAAGGCGGAGGCGAGGACGGTCAGCCAGAGGAAGCCGATGGCTTCGGACATGGCGGTGGTGAGGGGGACGCCGCGGATGGCCCGCTTGGTGACGGCGAGGAGCCAGAGGACGAGGGTGAGGATGGTGGAGGCGGCGAAGACGATGGCGTACTGCTTGAGGAAGCTGAGGTTGGTGAAGTCGACGTCGGCGGTGCCCTTGACGATCTTGCTGAGCTCGCCGACGATCCAGGCGGCGGCGTCGGCGCAGCCCTTGGCGAGGGACGCGAGCGGGTTGAGGGCGTCGGCGGGGTTGCTGGGCGCGAGGCCGGCTCCGCCGGGGGTGCTCCCGGGCGCGGGCTCGCCGCCTTCGCAGTAGTCCTTCGCGGGTCCGCGGATCAGGTCGCACGCCTCGTTGCCCGGGGTCGTCGGACCGGGGGTGGGGGCGGCGGCCACGCGGGCGGCGAACAGTACGACCGTGGTCTGCACCGCGGCGAACAGCGCCGTGAGGCGCAGGACACGAGGGTCAGCGCGCATAGGTGAACCCTCCGAACTGCGATACGGCATTGGCCATCTCTTCGGCCGAGGAAGCGGCCTGGTCCCGCCCGACGGGGACGGGCCCGTCCTTCTGCGTGAAGGAGGCGATCTTCCAGTCCCCGTTGTTCCAGCGGAGCTCGAAGGTGTTCGTGTACCAGCTCTCGGCGACCGGGTTCGTCGATCCTTCGCCTGCGAGACCGAAGAGCGTCGAGTACCAGACGGAGACGTTCGCGGTGTCGCCCTCGAGCTTCTCGACCTTGCTGCCGACCGGATTCGTGCGCGAGATGAAGGTCAGTCCCTTCGGCGCCTTGGCGTTGGCGTCGAGCCCGATGCGGGTGAGGAAGTCCTTGTTCGAGTACACGCGGTCCAGGTCCGCCTGGCGTGCGGCGGCCACGTCGGGCAGGTATACGGTGCTGACGATGGCCCGGCGGCGTGCGGCGTCGAACATGCCGTCCGAGCCGAGGGCCACGGCGTAGTTCGCGGCCGCCGACTGCGCGCCCTGGGCATCGTGCGCGAAGCCCTTGGGGATCTCGCCGTGCTTGCCCTCGACCGGGCGGACCCCGGTAGGGGCCGTCGCGCTGTCTGCGGGGGCGTTGTCCGAGGTGGGGGTCGGGGTGGTGGGGTCGTCGCCCTGGTTGGCGAAGGCGATCGCCGCGATCAGGAGGACCACCACGCCGACCACCGTCACCAGGCCCCGGGACGAGCGCGCGGGGCGGCGGGCGCCGCCGTAGGGGTCGGACGCGGAGTCCGGCAGGCGGGTACGGGTCTGGCCCGTGCCGCCGACGCCGGCGTCGGTGCCGTAACCATCGTCGTGGCTCATTCCGTGTCCGCCCCCTCCGCGTCGTACGACGGTAGCGCTGGTTCCCGCGTCCACGCGGTCTCGTGAGTCGTCATCAGGATCAGGTGGCGGCGCGGTGCGTGGCTAGACGGCCATCCCGTAGACGATCGTGAACAGCGTGCCGAGCGAGCCGATGATGAAGACGCCCGTCAGGCCGGCCACGATCAGGCCCTTGCCCTGCTCCGCGCTGAACGTGTCCCGCAGGGCGGTCGCGCCGATGCGCTGCTTGGCCGCGCCCCAGATGGCGATGCCCAGGCACAGCAGGATCGCCACGGCCATGACCACCTCGATCATGACCTTCGCTTCGTTGCCGAGGCTGCCGAACGGGCCCCAGTTCGGGGCGATTCCGCCGATGATGGTGGTGATGTCGCCTTTTTCCGCTGCCAGGATCATGTAACTCACCGCCCCTGTATGGGTAGTTCCGGTTGCCCGCGCGTGCGGCAGGCTGCACGCCCTATCTTCGCTGATGAAACCGCGGTCGTATGTCGACTTGGCGGCTCTCTTTGCGCGATCTCTCGGCACGTGCCCCGCTCGGGCCCTGCGACCTGGTCTGATGGGGCGTCTGTACGAAAGAACGTATGGTCACTCTGTGTATCACGCGGGATGACCCCGGGCAATGAATGCCGTCTCGGCGTATGGGGGGCGCACAGGTGTCCGCGCGCGCCGGGTGCTGTCAGTGGGGTCCGGCACGCTGGTGCCATGACGACAACACCGTGGACCCTCGCCGACCTTGCGACCGCCCTGCGGGCGTCCTGGTCCGCCGACACCTGCGAGCCGGCGGACATCACGGGGATCGGCTGGACGCCCGGCAATCCGGCCTGGGGGCAGTGCGACATCACGGCCCTGGTCGTCCACGACCTGCTGGGCGGGGAGCTGATGGTGGGTGAGGTCTTCCACGAGGGCCGCCAGGAGGGCTACCACTGCTGGAACGTGCTGGCCGGCGGGATACCCGTCGACCTGACGCGCGAGCAGTTCCGGCGCGGGGAGACGATCACGCGGGAGCGGGTCGTCGAGCGTCCCGCCGACCGGCGGCCGCGGCGCTGGGCGCAGTACCAGGTGCTGCGGCAGCGGGTCATCGAGCGGCTGGGGCCGTTCCCCGGCACGGTCGGGCCTGAGGGGCGGCGCGTGGCGTTCGCCGACCACGGCGGTCCGGGGGAGCCGCTGCTGGTGCTGGGCGGGCAGGTTGTCGACCCGGGCCCGGAGTGGCGGGTGATCACCCTGGCGGACGGTGCCCGGGCCGAGGACGTGGCGGGTGTCCTGGAGCGGCTGATGCTCGGGCCGGCCGTGGTGCTGGCGCAGGGATCGGACGCGCTCGCGGCCGCCCGGTCGGCCGGCGAGCTGCGGCCGGAGCTGGTACGGGCCGTGGTGGAGGCGGGGGCGGGGGCAGGGACGGGGGCGGGTGTGCCGGCGGAGCTGTCGGCGCGGGGGTGAGTCCGGTACGCCGCCCGGTTACGCCCGCCAGTGCGCCGGACGGTCCAGGCCGGGCGGGATCCGGGTGGCCGCGTCGCCGCGGGCCGCGTTCAGCTGGGCCTGGGTGAGGAAGACGGCGCCGGTGAGGTCGGCCCCGGCCAGGTCGGCGTCGCGGAAGTCGGCGCCGATCAGGTCGGCGGTGCGCAGGTCGGCCCGGGACAGGTCGGCGGCGATCAGGTAGGCGCCGCGCAGGTTGGCGCCCGCGAGGCGGGCGCCGGCCAGCCGGGCGCCCATCAGGTCTGCGCCCCGGTGGTTCTTCTTCCTGCCGGGGACCTGGGCGCGCACCAGTTCGCTGGTCTTGAGCAGCAGGGTGTTGATGCCCTGGCGCAGGGCGCCGACGTCGGCCGCGGCCAGTGCGGCGGCGTCGGCGGCCACCAGCCGCTCGGTCTCGGCCAGGGCGCGGCGCAGCCCGGCGTGGACGGGGCGGGCGGCGGGCAGGGTGAGGGCCTCGGTGACGTAGAAGAGCAGCTCGTGCAGCTGGCGCTGGACGGGGAAGACCTCGAACATCTGCTGCCGGGTCTCCGGGTGCGCCCGCCAGTCGCGGCCGCCGAAGGTGACCTGGGAGACCTGCTGGCCCGCGCCGAAGCAGTCGAAGACGGTGCAGCCGGGGAAGCCGGAGTCGCGCAGGCGGGTGTGGATCCCGCACCGGAAGTCCTGCTGGAGGTTGGTGCAGGGGGTGCCTGCGGCCTTGTCGACGGCGAAGTCGGCGGACCGGGCGAAGGGCAGGGCCACGCAGCACAGCGCGAAGCAGTTCGCGCAGTCGGCCTTCAGGGCGGCGTGGCGAGCCGCCGGGTCCGGGGTCGCCGGGTCCGGGGTCCGGGACGGGTCCGGGGTCGCCGGGTCCGGGGTCCGGGACGGGTCCGCGTCCTGGGCCGGGGACGGGTTCAGCGGCGGGTTGCGGGACGGGTCCTGGTTCCGGTTCGGGCGGCGGGCGGGGCGGCCGGTGGTGCGGTCTGTGGCGGGGCGAGTGCGGGACACGGGTCCATTGTCACCGTTCGGGCCGCTCCGGCCGTATCCGCAGGGGGTCCACCACGCGGCGTCGGCCTCCTCCGCCTCCCGCGCGGCTCCGGCGTCCGGCCCAAGTGTCCGCTTTCCGGACGGTCTTGATCAGGGAGGGGAGCCGGGTGAGCATCCACGCATGACAGAAGTGATCGCAGTCGCCCTCATCACCGTCCTCGCCGTGATCAGTCCCGGCGCCGATTTCGCGATGGTCGTCCGCAACAGCTACCTCTACGGGCGCACGACCGGTCTCTTCGCCGCGGCCGGCGTCGCGGCGGGCGTGCTGGTGCACGTCTCGTACACGATGCTCGGCGTCGGGCTGCTGATCGCCTCCTCCACCACGCTGTTCACCGTGATCAAGCTGGGGGGCGCGGCGTACCTGGTCTGGATCGGCATCCGCACCTTCCGGGCCCGCGCCGAGCTGACCGTGGACCTGGAGTCGAAGCCGCAGCTCACGCCGCTGGGGGCGCTGCGCTCGGGGTTCCTGACCAACGTCCTCAACCCCAAGACGACGCTGTTCGTGGTCTCCACCTTCACCCAGGTCGTCAACCCGGGCACCCCGGTGTGGCAGCAGGCCGGGTACGGGCTGTTCATGTCGGTGGCGCACCTGGCGTGGTTCGGTGCGGTCGCCCTCTTCTTCTCCGGCACCCGGCTGCGCGACCGGATGCTCAAGGCGCAGAAGGCCCTCAACCGGGTCATCGGTTCGGTGCTGGTGGGGCTCGGGGTGAGCCTGGGCTTCGCCCGCTGAGGCCGCGCAGAGGGCTGGTGCCGGAGGTTACCTGTGGGTAGCGTGAGGGCCATGGCTTCCGCCGAGGGGTTCTACGAGCGTACGGACGCCACGCGGTTCCTGGCCCGCGAGCACACCCGCGGCCCCTGGGACCCCGAGGCACAGCACGCCGGTCCGCCCGCCGCGCTGCTGGGCCGCGCCGTCGAGGAGCGGCCCGGCGCGCGCGACGACATGCGGCTGGCCCGGATCACGTACGAGGTCCTGCGCCCGGTGCCCATCGGCGCCCTGGAGATCACCACCACCGTGCTGCGCGCCGGGCGCAGCACGGAGGTGGTCGAGGCGGCCCTGACCCCCGAGGGCGCCGGCGGCCCCGTGATGCTGGCGCGCGCCCTGCGCGTACGGGTCGCGGGCGAAGCCGTACCGGCCGTCCTGGAGGCACCCGGGCTGCCCGCTCCCGGTGAGGTCGGGGTGACGCCGTTCTTCCCCGTGCCGTGGGAGGTCGGTTACCACACCGCCATGGAGACCCGTTTCACCCACGGCGCGTTCCTGGAGCCCGGCCCCGGCACCTGCTGGATGCGGATGAAGGTGCCGCTGGTCGTGGACGAGCCGGTCCGCCCGCTGGACCGGGTCCTGATCGCCGCTGATTCCGGCAACGGCATCAGCGCCGTCCTGGACATCTCCCGGTACCTCTTCATCAACAGCGACCTGACGGTGCATCTCCACCGCCACCCGGTCGGTGAGTGGGCCTGCGTGGAGGCCCGTACCAGCGTCGACCCGGCGGGCATCGGCCTCGCCGACGCCCGTCTCCACGACGAGAAGGGGCCGATCGGGCGCAGCGCGCAGAGCCTGTACGTCGCCCCGCGCTGACCCGTGCCGCGCAGCCCCAACCCCCGTCCCGAGCTGTGGAATCGGTGTGGCAGGCTCGTCCGCGTGGATGCCCTGAAGGACACCGATCCAGCGCACCTCGGCGCGCACGTCCTGCTCGCCCGGCTCGGCGCCGGAGGCATGGGACAGGTGTACCTGGCGCGCTCGCCGGGCGGGCGGCTGGTGGCGGTCAAGGTGGTGCGCGAGGAGGCCGTCGGGCATCCGGAGGCGCTGGCCCGCTTCCGGCGCGAGGCGGAGACGGTACGGGCGGTGCGCTCGGCGTACACCGCGAACCTGATCGACGCCCAGCTCGCCGCGACGCCGTACTGGCTGGCCACCGAGTACGTGGCCGGGCCGACGCTCGCCCGCGCGGTGGCGCACCGCGGCCCGCTGCCCGCCGCGACCTGCCGCCGGCTGGCCGCCGCGCTGGCGGAGGGGCTGGCGAGCGTCCACGGCTACGGGGTCACGCACCGCGACGTCAAGCCCGCGAACGTCATCCTCGGCGCGCAGGGCCCGCAGCTCATCGACTTCGGGATCGCGCGGGGCGCCGGTTCGACCGCGCTCACCGGGCCCGGCGCGGCGCCCGGCACGCCCGGTTACACCGCGCCCGAGGTGCTGCTCGGCGGGGCGGCCGGCCCGGCGGCGGACGTCTTCGGGCTGGGTGCGGCCCTGGCGTACGCGGCCACCGGCCGGCCGCCGTTCGGTGACGGCGCGGCCCCCACCGTCGGCTACCGGACGGTGCACGAGCCGGTGGACGTCGCCGGGATCGAGCCGGAGCTGGCCGCGCTGATCGAGGCCTGCGTCGCCAAGGACCCGGCCGCGCGCCCGGATCCGCGGGAGGTGATCCGCCGCTGCGGGGTCCGCGAGCCGCTGGTGGAGGACCCGGCGTACGTCGCCCTGGGCGGCCTCGGTGACGCGGTGCCGACGGTGCCGCTGCACGAGCGGTGCACCCAGGGCCCGGGCCCGGTGGCCCCGCCGCCGCCAGGCCCCGGTCCCGGTCCCGGTCCTGGTCCTGGTCCTGGTCCCGGTCCCGGGTACCCGCCGCCCGGGTACCCGCCCCCGCCGTACGCACCGCCCGGCGGGCGCGCGGGGCGCCGTACCGCGTGGGTGGCCGCCGGGGTGGCGGGGGCGCTCGCGCTCTCCGTCGGCGCCTGGCAGCTGCTGCCGCTGGGGAAGGGCACGGCCCGGGACGGGGGCGCGCAGGCCGGCCCCGCGACCGGACCGACGGGCACCCCGGGAGCCGCGACGCCCGGAACCACGACGCCCGGAACCACGACGCCCGGCGGTGGCGCCGCCTCCGGGCGGCCGCCGGCGGCGTACCTGGAGAACAACCGGCTCTCCGACTACCACTGGACCCGCGACCCGGACCCGGCGCGCGCCGCCTCCGGGCACGGCCGGTGCAATCTGCCGCCCGAGCGGACGGCGCCCGGCGCGGGCGTGCAGACCTCGGTCACCTCCGACGGCACCACCGCGAGGATCAGCGTGCGCGTCAAGCTCGCGGAGGCCTCCGGCGCGGCGCCGCCGCCGTACCACGTGTCCGTGGCGGTCAAGGCGCCCGACGACATCCTGCTCGACAGCGGCAAGCCCTTCCCCGGAGCGCCCAACCGGTCCGTCGGCTACACGAGCAGGCCCGTCGACGTCCACCGGGAGTGGCGCACCGGCGGCTTCGTCGAGCTGACCTACCCCGACGACTTCCGGCACCACCTGGCCGGGCGGTCCTGGGACGCGATCCCGCTCGCCGCCGACCCGGGGGACTGGACGGTCGTCGTCTACCACGTCGAGGATGACCCCAACCAGTACGGGAGCATCGACTGTTCCGGCTTCCGGGTGGGGTAGTCGGCACGGCCGACGGGAAACGCCCCTGAAGGGGGTTTCGATGGGGGAGGGTTGACGGGTGCGCAAGTTCTGGATGGCAAGCGGGATCGGAATCGGGGCGGCCCTGAGCTTCCTCGTGCTGCTCGTGGTCGGTACGTACGCGGCTGCGGCGAGCATCGTGGGCGGATCCGCTCCGGGCGCCGGCGCCATAGGCCTCACCAAGGGGGCGGTGCCCGCGAAGTACCAGCCGCTCGTCGAGAAGTGGGGCAATCTCTGCCCCGCCATCAACCCGGCGCTGCTGGCCGCCCAGCTCTACTCGGAGAGCGGCTGGAACCCCAGGGCGGTCAGCCCGGCCGACGCGCGCGGTATCGCCCAGTTCATCCCGGGCACCTGGGCGGGTCACGGCATCGACGGCGACGGGGACGGGGACCGGGACATCTGGGACCCCAACGACGCCATCCCGTCGGCCGCTTCGTACGACTGCGAGCTGGCCAAGGACGTCAAGGGCGTGCCCGGGGACCCGACGAAGAACATGCTCGCCGCCTACAACGCGGGCGCGTACGCGGTCATCAAGTACCAGGGCGTGCCGCCGTACAGCGAGACCCAGGGCTACGTGAAGGCCATCACCACGCTGGCGCAGAGCTTCGCGCGGCCGGTGGGCCGGGTGGCGCCCTCCCAGCAGGCCGCCGGTGCCATCTACTTCGCGCAGAAGCAGCTCGGCAAGCCGTACCTGTGGGGCGGCAACGGTACGGCCGACCAGGGCGGGCGCTTCGACTGCTCGGGGCTGACCAAGGCGGCGTACGAGACGGTGGGCATCGACCTGCCGCGCGTGGCGAACGACCAGTACAACGCGGGTCCGCACCCGTCCCGTTCGGAGCTGCTCCCCGGTGATCTGGTCTTCTTCTCCGACGATCTGACGAACTCTCGGGAGATCCGCCACGTGGGCCTGTACGTCGGCGGCGGTTACATGATCAACGCTCCGTACACCGGCGCCGTGGTCCGCTTCGACCGGATCGACACCCCGGACTACTTCGGTGCGACCCGGGTGACCAAGGACGGTGCGCAGGCGCTCCCTTCACGCCCCGCGGATGGCAACTCTCCGTAAGGCAGAGGCCCTGAGCTGCGACGATGAGTCACTCTTCGATAACGTTGCCGTGATCATTCGATGGAGAGCGGAACGTATCCGCCAGAACGGGCGTTCCATGGGCAGCGGGGGATGATCATCCGGGGGGCCGGAGGGGCGCACACCGACGTGCGCCCGCAGGGGACCGAAGCAAGGGCAAGGGGCCGCAATCACCATGGCTGGACTCACGAGCGGTGGGCCGAACGTGGACGTCAGCCTGCTGTACGACATCAACGGCCTGACCCGGCGGACCCCGGACTGGGCGGACCGGATCGTGGGCCTCGTCGGGGAGTACGGTCTCCCGCTCGCGATGGTGCTGCTGGTGCTGTGGTGCTGGCGCGGGACCCGCAGGCAGGACGAGGCCGGCGCCGCCGAGTCGTTCGCTGCGCTGGTGTGGGCCCCGCTGGCGGCCGGGATCGCGCTCCTCGTGAACGTCCCGCTGCGCGAATTCGTGGGCAGGCAGCGCCCCTTCCTGCGGCACGAGGGGCTTGAGGTCCTGGCCCCCGGCAAGACCGACTTCTCCTTCGTCAGCGACCACGCCACGCTCACCATGGCGCTCGGCGTCGGCCTCTTCATCGCCGACCGCAGGATCGGCCTGGCCGGTATCGGCCTCGCCCTCGTCGAGGGCCTCTTCCGGGTGTTCATGGGCGTGCACTACCCCACCGACGTCGTCGGCGGCTTCGCGCTGGGCACTGCGGTCGTCCTGCTGCTGGCGCCCGCCGCGATGGCGCTGCTCACGCCGATGGCCCTGGCGGTCGCCCGGTCGCCGCGCGCGGGGTGGCTGGTGCGGGCCCGCGGCCCGGTGACGGCCCGTCCGCTGGACCTGCCGCAGCCCCAGACCCCGCCGGGCGCCCTGCCCCGCGACAACGACCTGGCGGCCTGACCCCGGCCACCGTGTCCGCCGGACGGCGCGCGCCCTGCGGACGGCGTGCCTAGCGGGCGGCGTGCTCCAGGGACCACACCGCCCAGCCGATCAGCGCGAGCACCGCCGCCAGGGCGAGCGACCCCAGCGCGAACCCGGCCCGCAGCCGCACGGAGGCCGCCTCCTCGCCCCTGCGCACCCGGCGCCGGGCGAACAGGGACTCCACCACCGACCACAGGGCCGGCACCAGCGCCGCCGGTGCCGCCACCACCCCCATCATGACGCCCGCCCAGGGCAGCAGGAACGCCAGGCCGAGCAGGGTGATGGCGACGGCGCCGCTGACCAGCGCCCCGGTGCCGGCCGGCCGCAGCCGTATCTGATCGTGGGTCATGGGGCCGAGGCTACGGCCGTCCGGGCCCGGTCCGCCTGGGCGCGGATACTCAGCTCCGCTACTCAGTTCCGCCACTCGGCTTCGCTGCTCGGCCCCACTCCTCGGCCCCGCTCCTCGGCTCCGCTCTCAGCCGTGGCCGTACGCGTCCCGCACCACCAGCAGGACCGCCGCCAGCAGGCACAGCAGCGAGACCACGAAGCAGAACCGGACCGCCGCCGGGCGGGGCCGGCTCAGCGGTCGCCGCCCTTGCGGCGGCCCGGCGCGGCGTCCTCCCGCCGGTAGCGGTAGCGGTGGCGCAGCCACAGGCCGGTGGCCACGGACGCGGCCGTGGTGGCCCCGATGGCCAGCGCCACGTCCGCGGGGCCGTCCGCCGTCCCGACCGGTTGCGCCATGGCGGGGCCGGCCGGGACCAGCGTCAGGAGCAGGGCCGCCCCGAGAAGGGCGGCGCGGGATACGGCTCGTCCTGGCATACGTACAGGTCATCGACCCTGCCCGGATCCGGCCACCGGGGTGGGCCGCACGGGTCATGGAACACCTAGGCGGTGTGGCCGTCGGCGTCTCTGCGGGCGAGGTCGCGGGAGCGGCGGGCCGGGCCGCGCCAGCCGCAGCTGCATTCGGCCAGGGCGAAGGCGCCGCGTTCGGCGGTACGGGTGAGGTGGTCGGCCGGGCGTGGGTGCGCGAGGGCCGCGAGCGACGGAGCGGAACGCTCCGGAGGGTGCTTGTCCACCGTTCAACGGTACCTCCACCCGCGCGGTATCCCCGTGACGGGGAACCCCGCCCCTCGTTAACCGGAGCGGGTGGGGGCCTCGGGCAAGCAGCGGTCATGCGTTGGGGGTTGGCAGGCGATGGTGGTGCACCAGCACAGACTGCGGGACGGGCGCGCGGGTGCGGCGGCCGCCGCCGCCCTGGCCCTGGCGGCGGTCTCCGGATGCGGAGGCGGCGGTACGGACGGCAAACCGCCCGCCGACGGGACCGCCGCCGTGCGCGGGGCGGCCGACGTACTCGCCCGGTCCGGCAGCGCGCGGGCCCGGACGGCGATGGAGATGGCCACCGGCGGAACCCGGGTCACCATCCGCGGCGAGGGCGGCGTGGACTTCCGCAGCCGGATGGGACAGCTCCTGGTCATGCTGCCCGCCGACGTCACCGGCAGGCCCGGCCACCGCCCCATCACCGAGCTGCTGACCCCCGGCGCCCTCTACATGAAGAACCGGGGCGCGGGCGTGCCCGCCGACAAGTGGGTCCGCGTCGATACGACCACCCTCGGCGACGGGAACCTGGTCACCGGCGGCGCCACCGACCCGGTCGTCGCCGCCGAGCTGCTGCGCGGCGCGGAGGAGGTGAGTTACGTCGGTGAGACGGAGCTGGCGGGGACGAAGGTCCGCCACTACCGCGGCACCACCGACATCGGGCGGGCCGCGCTCAGGGCCTCGCCGGACGCCAGGGGCGCCCTGCAGGCGGCGGCGAAAGGGTTCAGCACGGACACCGTGCCGTTCGACGCCTACCTCGACGAGGAAGGGCGGCTGCGCAAGGTGCGGCACCGCTTCAGCTATGTGAACAAGGGGGAGATCGACGTCTCCTCGACCACCCTGCTCTACGGCTTCGGCACACCGGTGACCGTCGTGCTGCCGGCCGGCGGGGACATTTACGCAGGAAAGATCGCGGACTGACCGGGACGGCGGGAAGGGCAGCGCGATCGGGCCATGCCCGGTATCCGGAAATGGTCCATCCGTGTCATGCGCACAGCGCCCCGGCCTCCCTAGGCTGAGACCCCGACGGCGATTGAGGTCGGCAGAAAGAGGTGACCTTCGTGACTCCCGCGGTCGGTATGACGGTGCAGGACTGCGTGGCCCTCGCCGAGATCGAGCTGTGCGGCGAACTGATCATCGCGGCCTCCGCCGCGGACGAGGAGCGGCTCAGCCAGGACCGGATCGACGAGGTCCTGCTGGGCGTCGGCTGATCCGACGCCCCGGACGCCACCCCGCCGGTCTCAGGTCCGCAGCAGGCGGGCGATGGCCTTCGTCGCTTCCTCGACCTTGGTGTCGATCTCCGCCCCGCCCTTGCCGGCGCCCTGAGCGGAGCTCTCGATGGCGGCGGTGGCGACGCAGTGCCGCAGGTGCTCCTCCAGCAGCTGGAGCGCGAAGGACTGCAGCGCCTTCGTGCTGGCCGAGACCTGGGTGAGTATGTCGATGCAGTACACGTCCTCGGCCACGAGCCGTTGCAGCCCGCGGATCTGGCCCTCGATCCGGCGCAGCCGCTTGAGGTGCTCGTCCTTCTGGTGGTGATAGCCGTGCACGGCGCCTTCGCCCTGCGCGTGGCCGGCCGGCTCCGCCTCGGTGGTCGTCATGCGTGCTCCCGTGGTCCGGATCGAGGGATACATACCCCTCATGGGTATAGGGTACTGGGCCCTGGCAGAAGGCACAGGGGCCCGTTCCGCCCACTCTGCCTGATGGAGGACACTGGGGAACCGCCGGTTAGCCGTGGCCGGACGATGCGCCTAGCATCAGCCTGACCGAATCCGAATGCACCCCGAGGACCTCACGTGCGATTTCGTCTGACCCCCAGGGAGACGAGCTTCTATGACATGTTCGCCGCATCCGCGGACAACATCGTCACGGGCTCCAAGCTCCTGATGGAACTGCTCGGGGCGGACGCGTCCGCCCGGGCCGAGATCGCGGAACGGATGCGGGCGGCGGAACACGCGGGGGACGACGCGACCCACGCGATCTTCCACCAGCTGAACTCCTCCTTCATCACGCCGTTCGACCGCGAGGACATCTACTCCCTGGCATCGTCGCTCGACGACATCATGGACTTCATGGAGGAGGCCGTCGACCTGGTCGTCCTCTACAACATCGAGGAACTGCCCAAGGGTGTCGAGCAGCAGATCGAGGTCCTGGCCCGGGCGGCCGAGCTGACCGCCGAGGCCATGCCGCACCTGCGCACGATGGACAACCTCACCGAGTACTGGATCGAGGTCAACCGTCTCGAGAACCAGGCCGACCAGATCCACCGCAAGCTGCTCGCCCACCTCTTCAACGGCAAGTACGACGCCATCGAGGTGCTCAAGCTCAAGCAGGTCGTCGACGTGCTCGAAGAGGCCGCCGACGCGTTCGAGCACGTCGCGAACACGGTGGAGACCATCGCGGTCAAGGAGTCCTGAACCTCGTGGACACCTTTGCGCTGGTCGTGACCATCGGTGTCGCGCTCGGCTTCACGTACACCAACGGCTTCCACGACTCCGCGAACGCCATCGCGACCTCGGTCTCCACGCGGGCGCTGACCCCGCGCGCGGCCCTGGCCATGGCCGCCGTGATGAACCTGGCCGGTGCCTTCCTGGGCAGCGGGGTCGCCAAGACGGTCAGTGAGGGTCTCATCGAGACGCCTCAGGGCACCCGCGGCATGTGGATCCTCTTCTCCGCGCTCGTCGGCGCGATCGTCTGGAACCTGATCACCTGGTACTTCGGGCTGCCCTCGTCCTCCTCGCACGCGCTCTTCGGCGGCATGGTCGGCGCGGCGCTGGCCGGCGGGACGGCGGTCATCTGGAGCGGGGTCGTCGACAAGATCGTCATCCCGATGTTCCTCTCGCCGATCGTCGGTCTCGTCGTCGGCTACCTGGTGATGGTCGTCATCCTGTGGATCTTCCGGCGGGCCAACCCGCACAAGGCCAAGCGCGGCTTCCGGATCGCGCAGACCGTCTCGGCGGCGGGCATGGCGCTCGGGCACGGTCTCCAGGACGCCCAGAAGACCATGGGCATCGTGGTGATGGCCCTGGTCATCGCCGATGTCGAGGACGCCGGCGACCCGATCCCGGTGTGGGTCAAGATCGCGTGCGCCGTGATGCTCTCGCTGGGCACGTACGCGGGCGGCTGGCGCATCATGCGTACGCTGGGCCGCAAGATCATCGAACTGGACCCGCCGCAGGGCTTCGCGGCGGAGACCACCGGCGCGTCGATCATGTTCGGCTCGGCGTTCTTCTTCCACGCGCCGATCTCCACGACCCACGTGATCACCTCGGCCATCATGGGCGTGGGCGCGACCAAGCGGGTCAACGCGGTCCGCTGGGGCGTCGCCAAGAACATCATCCTCGGCTGGTTCATCACGATGCCGGCGGCGGCGCTGGTGGCGGCGTTCTGCTTCTGGATCGTGAACCTGGCGTTCGTCTGACGCCGGGCGCCTGCGGCGTGCGAGCGGGCGCGGCCCTTTTGCTGGGGGTCCGGGGGTTGTCCCCCGGGTGGGTGCAGCATCACGATGCCGGCGGTGGCGCTGGTGGCGGCGTTCTGCTTCTGGATTGTGAACCTGGCGTTCGTCTGACGCGGGGCGCCTGCGGCGCCTGCGGCACTGGCGGAAACGAAAGCGGGCCCGGCTCCCCCCACCCAGGGGGAGCCGGGCCCTTTCGCCTTGCGGTGGCACCGCCATGCAGCACCGCAGGACGCCTGGACGTCTCTAGCCGAAGCGGCCCGAGATGTAGTCCTCGGTGGCCTGGACGGACGGGTTGGAGAAGATCCGCTCCGTGTCGTCGATCTCGATGAGCTTGCCGGGCTGACCGACGGCCGAGAGGTTGAAGAAGGCCGTGCGGTCCGAGACACGGGCGGCCTGCTGCATGTTGTGCGTCACGATGACGATCGTGAACTGCTCCTTGAGCTCACCGATCAGGTCCTCGATCGCGAGCGTGGAGATCGGGTCCAGGGCCGAGCAGGGCTCGTCCATCAGCAGGACCTGCGGCTCGACCGCGATGGCGCGGGCGATGCACAGACGCTGCTGCTGGCCGCCGGACAGGCCCGAGCCGGGCTTGTTCAGGCGGTCCTTGACCTCGTTCCACAGGTTGGCGCCCTTGAGGGAGCGCTCGACGATGACCTCGAGCTCGCTCTTCTTGAACTTGCCGTTCAGGCGCAGGCCCGCCGCCACGTTGTCGAAGATCGACATGGTGGGGAAGGGGTTCGGGCGCTGGAAGACCATGCCGACCGTGCGGCGCACGGCCACCGGGTCGACGCCGGCGCCGTACAGGTTCTCGTCGTCCAGCAGCACCTTGCCCTCGACGCGGCCACCGGGGGTGACCTCGTGCATGCGGTTCAGGGTGCGCAGGAAGGTGGACTTGCCGCAGCCGGACGGGCCGATGAAGGCCGTCACGGAGCGGGGCTCGACGGTCATGGAGATGTCGTCGATGGCCTTGTGGGTGCCGTAGAAGGCGGAGAGACCGGAAACGTCGATGCGCTTGGCCATGTGAATCAGCTTCTTTCCGTTGGCCGCGGTCAGCGACCGGTCTTCGGGGCCTTCCAGCGGGCGATGCCGCGGGCCACCAGGTTGAGGATCATGACGAAGGCGATCAGGACGAGGGCGGCGGCCCAGGCCCGGTCGTAGGAGTCCGCACTGCCGACCTTGTACTGCTCCCAGATGTAGAGGGGGAGCGAGGACTGTGCACCTTCGAAGGGGTTGTCGTTGATCAGCTGGGAACCGAAGACCAGCAGCATGATCGGCGCGGTCTCACCGGCGATACGGGCCACGGCCAGCATCACACCGGTGGAGATACCGCCGATGGCGGTCGGGAGCACGACCTTCATGATCGTGCGCCACTTCGGCACACCGAGGGCGAGGGAGGCCTCGCGCAGCTCGTTCGGGACGAGCTTGAGCATCTCCTCGGTGGAGCGGACCACGACGGGCATCATCAGGATCGCCAGGGCCATGGCGCCGGCGAAGCCGGAGGGACCGAAGCCGAGCATCAGGTTCCAGGTCGTCAGGATGAACAGACCCGCGACGATGGAGGGGATGCCGGTCATGACGTCGACGAAGAAAGTGACGGCCTTGGCCAGGGAGCCCCGGCCGTACTCGACCAGGTAGACGGCGGTCAGCAGGCCGATCGGGGCGGCGATGGCGGTGGCGAGCAGGACCTGCTCGATGGTGCCGAGCAGCGCGTGGTAGACACCGCCGCCGGGCTCGAAGCCGGCGACGCCCTTCATCGAGTGGCTGAGGAAGTAGCCGTCGAGGACCTTGAGGCCGCGGCTGACCGTGACCCAGATCAGGGAGAGAAGCGGGACGACCGCGAGGACGAAGCAGACCCAGACGACGGAGGTCGCGACGCGGTCCTTGGCCTGGCGGCGGTTCTCGATCACCGAGCTGGCGGTGTACGTGATGAGGACGAACAGCAGGGCGGCGATCAGGCCCCACTGGACCTTGCTCTGCAGACCGGCGACGGCGCCGATGCCGACGCCGAGGGCGACGGAGACGACCGCGATACCGGCCGGGGCCCAGCGGGGGAGGCCGCCGCGGGTGAGGCTGTCGGGAGCGGCGGACTTGCGCGGCCGCACGGGGCGCGGGTCCTGGATTGCGTGGCTCATCAGGCGTTCGCCCCCGAGTACTCCTTGCGGCGCGCGATGATCATGCGAGCGGCGCCGTTGACCAGCAGGGTGAGCAGGAAGAGGACGAGACCGGAGGCGATCAGCGCGTCCCGGCCGAACTCGTTGGCCTCGTCGAACTTCGCGGCGATGTTCTGCGCGAAGGTGCCGCCACCCGGGTCCAGCACGTGCAGCGAGATCAGGAAGCTCGGGGACAGGACCGTGGCCACGGCCATGGTCTCGCCGAGCGCGCGGCCGAGGCCGAGCATCGAGGCGGAGATGACGCCGGAGCGGCCGAAGGGCAGCACCGACATCTTGATGACCTCCCAGCGGGTCGCGCCGAGGGCCAGGGCGGCCTCCTCGTTCATGCGCGGGACCTGGAGGAAGACCTCGCGGCTGACGCTGGTCACGATCGGCAGGATCATGATGGCCAGCAGCACGCCGACGGTGAAGAGCGAACGCGCGACGCCGACCTGCGTCTTGTCGAAGACGTAGGTCCAGCCCATGTACTCGTCGAGCCAGAGGTTCAGGCCGCCCAGGTAGGGCACGAGGAAGAGCGCGCCCCAGATGCCGTAGATGATCGACGGCACGGCCGCGAGCAGGTCCACGACGTACGCGAGGGGCGCTGCGAGCTTGCGCGGCGCGTAGTGGGAGATGAAGAGGGCGATGCCGACAGCGATCGGGACCGCGATGACCATCGCGATGATCGAGCTGACGACGGTGCCGAAGAGCAGGACGGCGATGCCGAAGACAGGGGGGTTGGCCGACGCGTTCCAGTCGAAGGTGGTGAGGAAGTTGCCCTCGTTCTTCGACAGCGCGATCGAGGCACGGTAGGTGAGGAAGGCGGCGATCGACGCCATGATCACCAGGAGCAGGATGCCGGAGCCCTTGGAGAGCCCGGAAAAGACCTTGTCACCGGCACGGCCGGTGGAGGTCTTGCGCCCGGAGACAGGCGGAGCCTGGTCTATCTGGGTGGGTGTGGTGGAAGCCATGTTCTTTCCGGTCTGTGTGGGGGCCGTGCCCCCTGGCGGCGGTGCACCGGATCCCCCCGGAGGGGGAGGACACCCGGGTGCCGATCCGATCGGACGGGAGCGGATCGGCACCCGGGGTCGTTACCTGTTGCGGGTTCTACTGCAGGCCGGCGACGACCTCGCGGACCTTCTTGTTGATCTCGGCCGGGATCGGGGCGTAGCCGTTCTCGGAGAGGATCTTCTGGCCCGCGTCGCCCGCGGTGTAGCCCAGGAAGGACTTGACGGCGGCGAGCGTCTCGGGCTTGTTGCCCTTGTCGCAGACGATCTCGTAGGTCACCAGGACGATCGGGTAGGCACCCTCGGCCTTGGTGGCGTAGTCCAGCTTGAGGGCCAGGTCGGAGCCGGTGCCCGTGATCTTGGCGGCGGCGATGGCCTTCGAGGCGTTCTCGGAGGTCGCGGCGACCGGGGCGGCGGCACCGGTGTTGATGTCGACCGTCTTGATGCCCTGCGAGCTGGCGTAGGAGAGCTCGAAGTAACCGATGGCGCCGTCGACGGCCTTGACCTGGCTCGCGACACCCGCGGAGCCGGACGCGGCCTGGCCACCCGGGGCGGGCCACTTCTTGGCGGCCTCGTAGGTCCACGCGTCACCGGCGGTGGCCTTGAGGTACTTGCCCAGGTTCTCGGTGGTGCCCGAGTCCTCGGAGCGGTGGAAGGCCTGGATGGCGGTGGGCGGCAGGTTGACGCCCGGGTTCAGCTTCTTGATGGCCTCGTCGTCCCACTTCTTGATCTTGTCGTTGAAGATCGCGGCGAGGGTGGGGGCGTCGAGGGTGAGCTTGTCGACACCGTTGACGTTGAAGCCGATGGCGACCGGGCCGCCGACCATGGGCAGGCTGATGCCCTGGCCACCGGTGCAGATCTTCTTGGAGTCCTCGACCTGCTCCGGCTTCAGCGCCGAGTCGGAGCCGGCGAAGCCGACGGTGCCCTGGTTGAAGGCGACGATGCCCTCACCGGAGGAGGAGGACTTGTAGTTGACCTCGATGCCGGAGCAGGCGGCCATGTAGTTCTTGATCCACAGGTCGACCGCGTTCTTCTGCGCGGAGGAGCCGGACGCGAGCAGCTTGCCCTTCGCGTCGTCGCACTTGATGTCACCGGCGGCGACGGTCGGCTGCTTGGTGCCGGAGCCGTTGTCCTTGGTGTTGTCGTCCGAGCCGCACGCCGTGAGGACCAGGGCGCCGGACACGACGAGGGCCCCGAGGGCGGAGGCACGAAGCCGGTTCTTGCGCTGAAGCTTCACTTTCGGGTGTTCCTTCCAGGAGCCGCCGGCCGCTTTCTGTCTTTCGGGGCGGCGTGCGAAGAGGACTACGTCGGATGCGGGTGCGACGCGCGTCAATCACCCCGCGACTCGCACCGTGCACTGCCGAAATTAGGCAGGACAGGTGAAGTGGCCGACCGGGGTGAGTGAACGGACGGTGAACCATGGCGGACGGCATGGTGCGCGGATGCCCTGGTGCGCGCGGGCGTAAGCCCCCGTTATGCGCCCGTTATGGGACGGGCGTGCGCCGTGTGCCGCCGTCGGCGCGGCTGAGCGGCGCCGCGGGCCCCGGACCGGGGGGTGGCCGGATTTCGCCGGTCGGGCGTCCCGGTGGCGGAAGCGGACAGGGTGCCCGGCCGGAACGGCGGGGCACCCTGGGCGCGGGACGGAACGGACGGAGCGGACGGAACGGACACAGCAGCGGCGCCTCAGCCGCTGGGCAGGGCGGCCGGCGAGCGGAGCCAGATCTGCTGGAACGCGAAGCGCGCGGCCTCGACGTCATGGCGCTGGTCCGCGTGCAGCACGCCCAGGGCGTACGCCGTCGCCGGGGCGATGCGCGGGGTGCGCGCCGCCGTGGCGGAGGCCGCGGCCGCCTCCGCCGCGTCGCGGTGCCGGTCCAGGGCCTCGCCGGCCGCCGCGAGGCGGGTCACGTCGGCGCCCAGGGCCTCCTGCGCGTAGCGGTGGGCGCGCAGCAGGCGGCGTACCTCGTGCCAGGGCGCGTCCTGGTGGGAGTCGTCGATCAGCGCGTCCGCGTTGTACGGGTGCGAGGCGCGCGACAGCGGCAGGCAGGACACCGCGGCGGTCAGCCGGGTCTCGCACACCCCGGCCAGCGGCACGAGGACGTGGTCCACCCGCCCGGCCGCCGCGATCGAGTCCAGCGGGACCTCCGAGGCGAGCACCGCCACCGCGTCCGCCACCGCGTGGAAGCGCGAGGACCCCAGGGCCTGGAGCGTCGCCGAGTGCGCGCGGGTCCGGGCGAGCGTGAGCTGGCGCTCCAGCAGGGCGCCCGCCCGCGCCGAGCCCACGGTCAGGGACCCGGAGCCGCCGCGCTGCGCGGGCAGTTCCGGGGCGCCCGACAGCCGGTGCAGGGCGTCCAGCAGCCGGCGCAGCCGCGCCGCGTACGCGTGTTCGTCCGCCAGGGTGGCCGACAGCCAGACCAGCTCGGTGCGCAGGCCGTCCGCCCACGACGAATCGGCGACCGCGCGGTAGGTCGACAGGGAAGCGCTGATCCGGCGCGCGGCCCCCCGCAGGGCGCGCGCCGCCTCACTTCCCTCGACCGCGTCCGCGCCGCTCTCCTCGTGCAGGCGGAGCCCACGGAGGAAGGCGGTGGCCTGGGACCGCAGGTACGTGCCGAGCACGTCGCCCGCGGTAGCGGTCAGGTCATGGTTTTGCAGAGCCACGCCGGCGCCTCCGGGCGTCTATGAGCATCTCCTGTACGTGCCGCAGCGGCTGGCCCTCCGCGTCCGTGCTGTGCCGGGTCCACTCACCGTCCGGGCCCAGGTGCCAGGAGGAGGTGACGTCGGACATACCGGTTTCCAGCAGCCCGTCCAGGGCGGCGCGGTGGGCCGGGTCGCTCACCCTGACCAGGGCCTCGATGCGGCGGTCGAGGTTGCGGTGCATCATGTCGGCGCTGCCGATCCAGACCTCGGGCTCGCCGCCGTTGCCGAAGGCGAAGACCCGGGAGTGCTCCAGGAAGCGGCCCAGCACCGAACGGACCCGGATGTTCTCCGACAGTCCGGTGACGCCCGGGCGCACGGCGCAGATGCCGCGCACCCAGATGTCGACCGGGACGCCCGCCTGGGAGGCCCGGTAGAGCGCGTCGATCACGGCCTCGTCGACGATCGAGTTCATCTTGAGCCGGACGTACGCGGGGCGGCCGGCCCGGTGGTGGGCGGCCTCCTTGTTGATCCGGGAGACCAGTCCGTCGCGCAGCGAGCGCGGGGCGACCAGCAGCCGGCGGTACGTCTCGCGCCGCGAGTAGCCCGACAGCCGGTTGAAGAGGTCCGAGAGGTCCGCGCCGACCTGCGGGTCGGCGGTGAGCAGGCCGAGGTCCTCGTACAGGCGGGCGGTCTTGGGGTGGTAGTTGCCGGTGCCGACGTGGCTGTAGCGGCGCAGCGTCTCGCCCTCCTGGCGGACGACGAGCGACAGCTTGCAGTGCGTCTTGAGGCCGACCAGGCCGTAGACGACGTGGCAGCCGGCCTCCTCCAGCTTGCGCGCCCACTTGATGTTGGCCTGCTCGTCGAAGCGGGCCTTGATCTCGACGAGGACCAGGACCTGCTTGCCGGACTCGGCCGCGTCGATCAGGGCGTCGACGATCGGCGAGTCGCCGGAGGTCCGGTACAGCGTCTGCTTGATCGCGAGGACGTCCGGGTCGCCGGCCGCCTGCTCCAGGAAGGCCTGGACGGACGTCGAGAAGGAGTCGTACGGGTGGTGCAGCAGGACGTCCCGCTCGCGCAGGGCCGCGAAGATGTCGGGCGCGGACGCCGACTCGACCTCGGCGAGGTCGCGGTGGGTGCCCGCGATGAACTTCGGGTACTTCAGCTCGGGCCGGTCCAGGGACGCGATGCCGAAGAGGCCGGTCAGGTCGAGGGGGCCGGGCAGCGGGTAGACCTCGGCGGCGGAGATCTTCAGCTCCTGGACCAGCAGGTCGAGGATGCCGGGGTCGATGGACTCCTCGACCTCCAGGCGGACCGGCGGGCCGAAGCGGCGCCGCATGAGCTCCTTCTCCAGGGCCTGGAGCAGGTTCTCGGCGTCGTCCTCCTCGACCTCGAGGTCCTCGTTCCGGGTCACCCGGAACATGTGGTGCCCGAGCACCTCCATACCGGGGAAGAGCTCCTCCAGGTGCGCGGCGATGACGTCCTCGAGGGGGACGTAACGCTGCGGGGAGGCCTCCAGGAAGCGGTTGAGCAGCGGCGGGACCTTGACGCGGGCGAAGTGCCGGTGGCCGCTGACGGGGTTGCGGACGACGACCGCGAGGTTGAGCGAGAGCCCCGAGATATAGGGGAAGGGGTGCGCGGGGTCCACGGCCAGCGGGGTGAGCACCGGGAAGATCCGGTTGCGGAACAGGGTGAAGAGGCGCGCCTGCTCCTTCTCGGTGAGGTCGCGCCAGCGGATCAGCTCGACGCCCTCCTCGGCGAGGGCCGGGGAGACGTCGTGCTGGTAGCACGCGGCGTGCCGGGCCATGAGCTCGCGCGAGCGGGTCCAGATCAGGTCCAGCACCTCGCGGGGCTGCAGCCCGGACGCGGAGCGGGTCGCGACGCCGGTCGCGATACGGCGCTTGAGGCCGGCCACGCGGACCATGAAGAACTCGTCGAGGTTGCTCGCGAAGATGGCGAGGAAGTTGGCCCGTTCGAGGAGCGGGGTGGTCGGGTCCTCGGCGAGTTCGAGGACCCGCTCGTTGAACGCGAGCCAGCTGCGCTCCCGGTCGAGGAACCGGCCGGCGGGCAGTTCGCCGCTGCCGTCCTTGTCTTCGTAGGCGTCGAGGTCGGCGTCGATCTCGGGCTCGATGTCCACGTGGGGGCGGTGTGCGGCTATGGAGCCCAGTCGGCGGGCCGTGGCCGAGGCGGCGAGCGAGGCCGCGGTGAGGGGCGACGGGGTCTGGGTGGGCTGGACAGGAACCTCGGTGCTTGCGGCGCGGGAGCTGGGCTTGTTGCTCATGACTCCATTCTTCCGCGCGGGCGGCCTTGCAGGCGCGTCGGAATCGGCGGCGAGCGGTCGCGGTCCGGGGTGCATAGGGGTGAGCGTCGCAAGCGCGTCTTAATGCCCGGTTAATGGCGCGTGGCTTCCGGGAACCGGGGCCGTGGCGCCTCCCCCGGGCCCTTGGCCGGCGCCGACTACCGTGGGTGACCCCTCGCAACCGGAGCGCCGCCCCGGACCCGGCGCCTCAATCGCCGGCGGGGCTTCACGATGCGGGGGCTCCGCCCCCGTGCCCCCGCGCCTCAAACGCCGGCGGGGCTGGACGGGGCTCCGCGCCTCGGTCGCCGGCGGGGCTGGACGGGGTTCCGCCCCGTGCGCTCAGACGCGGCGCGGGTCGGGATGGCCGCGGCGCGGGGTTCCCCGGGGCGGGGTCCGGGGGTCCGGGGCGGAGCCCCGGTTCCGGGAAGGGGCGGGGTGGGGGAGAAGCCGCCCGCAGGGCCCGCGCCCGCCCCGCCCCCGCCGACGGACGGCCCCGGGCCCGCCGGGCTCCCGGGTGGGCCCCGGCGCCCGGCCCGGGCGCCCGGCCCGGCGCCCGGCCCAGGGCGGGGGCGGCCCCGGCCAGGGGGTCCGAGGGGTCACGGGGCACGGGGGCCGAGGGCTTCGCGGCCCCTCCGGGAACGAGGGGTCAGGATTCCGTCCGGTACATCAGGTCCACCTCGTGCGTCGTGAACCCCAGGCCCTCGTACACCGCCAGCGCCGCCGGGTTGTCCGCGTCGACGTACAGCATCGCCGTCGGCAGGCCCGCCATCGCGAGGTGGCGCAGGCCGATCGTCGTCAGGGCCTTGCCCAGGCCGCCGCCCTGCGCCGTCGGCAGGACGCCGAGCACGTAGACCTCGCCCAGCTGCTCCGCCGCGTGGACCTTCGTCCAGTGGAAGCCGACCAGCTCGCCCTCCCGCTCCGCGAGGAAGAAGCCCTTCGGGTCGAACCACGGCTGCGCCTTGC
The DNA here is from genome assembly GCF_044748145.1 of Streptomyces sp. NPDC090022. Taxonomy (NCBI): domain Bacteria; kingdom Bacillati; phylum Actinomycetota; class Actinomycetes; order Kitasatosporales; family Streptomycetaceae; genus Streptomyces; species Streptomyces sp. NPDC090022. The sequence goes on along the minus strand of NZ_JBIVFN010000017.1, from coordinate 142,520 downwards.
GGTCGTCGAGGTCCCGCTGGGTCAGCGCGCCCTGCTCGGGGTGGTGCGCGAAGGCCACGGCGTTGGCGGCCAGCCATGCCGCGTCGTCGTCGCCGGGGACGAACGTACGGACCGTCACCCCGGCCGGAAGCGCCGGTTCCGCGAGGTCCAGGCCCACCAGCGGCCGCCGCAGCTGCCGCAGTTCGCGGAACAGCGTCAGCCCCAGCACCTGCGCCAGGTGCCGCGCCGCCGACTTGCCCCCGTGCGCCCACATCCGGATCCGCTTGCCGGAGGCGGCGAGCAGCGCCGACCCCAGGGCCCGTCCGTGCCCGCGTCCGCGCAGCGCCGGGTGGACCACCAGCTCCGCCGCCGGTGCCTCCACCGGATCGGTGTCCTCCAGCTGGGCGTAGCCGGCCAGCCGGCCGCCCTCGGTCAGCAGGAAGTGCCGGATCCCCTCGCGCGGCCCGCCGCGCAGCTGGAGCCGGCCCTGCTCGGACACGGCGGTGGTGCCGTCCGAACGGGCCGCGTCCTCGACCAGGGCGAGGACCGCGGCGGCCTGGTCCTCCGTCAGTTCGTCGAGGGTCACAATCTGCCGTCCCGGCTCCAGGGCCGCGCTTGCGTCAGTCATGAGCCGAGCCTACGACCGCAACCAGCCCGTAACCCATTACCCCCTGTCGTGCTACGCGCGTTGACCATAGGCTCGGGCTCCTCCCATGTTGTTTCGCTGTCCGCAAAGGGGAACTGATGTCAGCGACACCACAACGGCGTGGCCGAACCCGCCGGTTGACCCTCGCCGCTCTCGCCGTCACCGCCGGCGCCGGAGCCCTGGTCGCCGCCGCGCTCCCGGCCGGGGCCGCTGTTGGTGGCGGTCAGGACAAGAAGAGCGGCACGGTCGACGTGCAGCTGCTGTCCTTCAACGACTTCCACGGCACCATCGAGCCTCCGCAGGGCTCCTCCGGCACCGTGACCGAGCGCCAGGCCGACGGCACCACCAAGGCGATACCCGCCGGTGGCGTCGAGTACCTGGCCACCAGCCTGCGAGAGGCCCGCAAGGGCCACGAGTACACCGTCACCGCCGCGGCGGGCGACATGATCGGCGGCAGCCCGCTGCTGTCCGGTCTCTTCCACGACGAGCCGACCATCGAGGCGCTGAACAAGGTCGGCCTCGACGTCTCCAGCGTCGGCAACCACGAGTTCGACGAGGGCCGGGCCGAGCTGCGCCGCATGCAGTACGGCGGCTGCCACCCGGTCGAGGGCTGCTTCGAGTTCGGCAAGACCTTCGAGGGCGCCTCGTTCAAGTACCTCTCGGCCAACGTCACGGACGAGAAGACCAAGCGTCCGCTCCTTTCGCCCACGTACGTGTGGAAGAAGGGCGACGTGAAGATCGGCTTCATCGGCGTGACCCTGGAGGGCACTCCGGACGTCGTGACGGCCGAGGGCGTCAAGGGCCTGAAGTTCGGCGACGAGATCGAGTCGGTCAACAAGTACGCCAAGGAGCTCCAGCGTCAGGGCGTGCAGTCCATCGTCGCGCTGATCCACGAGGGCGGCCTGCCCGCCAGCGGCGCGTACAACTACGACTGCAACACCCCGGGCGCCGGCGCCGGCATCTCCGGTGCGATCGTCGACATCGCCAAGAACGTGGACTCCTCGGTCGACGCGCTGGTGACCGGTCACACGCACCAGGCGTACGCCTGCACCATCCCGGATCCGGCGGGCAACCCGCGTACGGTCACCTCGGCCGCCTCCATCGGCCGGCTGTACACGGACACCACGCTGACGTACGACCGCGCGACCAAGGACATCGTCCGTACCGCGGTCAAGGCGCCGGCCACCGCCAACCACGTCGTGCACCGGAACCAGCCCAAGGCCCCGGACATGACCGAGCTGATCGGCCGCTGGAACGCGCTGGCCGCCCCGGTCGCCGGCCGCCCGCAGGGCTTCATCTCGGCCGACATCCCCGGCCGCGGCTCCGAGGCGTTCGAGAAGCCGCTCGGCAACCTGATCGCGGACGCCCAGCTGGAGGCCACGGCCGCCGCGGACAAGGGCGGCGCGGAGCTGGCCATCATGAACCCGGGCGGCATCCGCTCGGACCTGGCCTACAAGGCGTCCGGCGCCGAGGGCGACGGCGTGGTGACCTACGGCGAGGCCTTCACGGTGCAGCCGTTCACCAACATGCTCAACGTCGTGGACCTGACCGGCGAGCAGCTGGTCACCGCGCTGAAGCAGCAGGTCACGGGGCCGGTCAACGGCGCCAACCCGAAGATCCTGCAGATCTCCAAGGGCCTGACCTACACCCTGGACATGACGCAGGCGGGCGGGGACCGGGTCGTGACCGACTCGATCCGGCTGAACGGCCAGGCGATCGACCCGGCGCGCACCTACCGCGTCGTGATGAACGAGTTCCTCGCGGGCGGCGGTGACGGCTTCACCGTCCTGAAGGAGCACAGGAACAAGCTGGTGGGCGTGTCCGACCTGGACGCCTTCAACACCTACCTGGCCGCGCACTCCTCGGCGGCGAGCCCGCTCGCCCCGCCGGCGACCGGCCGCATCACCGTCGTCAAGTAGGCACGGGCGGCAGTACGGAGGGGCGGTGGATCCGGTCGGGTCCGCCGCCCCTTCCGCGTGTACGGGGCCGGCGCGCGGCCGTCGCGCCCGGCCGGCGCGGGCCGCGCGAGGGGAAAGCCGGGGCCGCCGACGGCTAGAGATTATTGAGGTGTGCACGACATAATCCCCGCGACACCCACGGCGGTTGAAGGGGCGGGACATGAGCCTGGATCGGCGCACGTTTCTGGTCGGCGCGTTGGCGGCCGGGGTCTCCACCACCGTCCTCGGGGCGCCCCCCGCCGGCGCCCGCACCCTGGGCACCCAGGACTGGATGGCCGGCCTCCCCGCCGGTACCGCGCTCCAGCGGATGACCATCCCCGGCACCCACGACTCCGGAGCCCTCCACGGCGGCCTCTACGTCGCCTGCCAGAACATCGGCATCGGCCAGCAGCTCGACGCCGGCATCCGCTTCCTGGACGTGCGCTGCCGCGTCACCGGCGGCTCCTTCGCCATCCACCACGGGTCCTTCTACCAGCACCTGATGTTCGGCGACGTCCTCGTCTCCTGCCGGAACTTCCTGGCCGCGCACCCGTCCGAGACCCTCCTCATGCGCGTCAAGCAGGAGTACTCGGGCGACAGCGACGCCACCTTCCGCGCGATCTTCGACGACTACCTCGACGCGCGCGGCTGGCGGTCGCTCTTCCACATCGCGCCCACCCTGCCCGCCCTCGGCCAGGCCCGCGGCAAGGTCGTCCTGCTCGCCGACAACGGCGGCCTGCCGGGCATCCGCTACGGCGACGGCGCCCACTTCGACATCCAGGACGACTACAACACCGAACCGTTCGCCAAGCGCGGCAGGATCGAGAACCACTTCCGCAAGGCCGTCTCCCAGCCCGGCAAGCTGTACGTCAACTACGTCTCGACCTCCGCCTACATGCCGCCCCGCTGGAACGCCGACCGCCTCAACCCGCAGATCCACTCCTTCGTCACCGGCGGCGAGATGGCCGGCCGCACCGGGCTGGGCGTGGTCCCCATGGACTTCCCCAACACCCGTGGCGGCTTCATCGACTCACTCATCGCCCGCAACCCCTTCTGACGGGTCGCCGGGCGGCGGTGTCGGCGCGCCCGGGATCCGGATCTCCGCCACCGTGCCCGGACCGGGCTCGGCCGGCCGCAGCCGGGCCGTCCCGCCCGCCCGCTGGACGGTCCGGGCCACGATCGACAGCCCCAGCCCGCTGCCCGGCAGCGCCCGCGCCGACGGCGAGCGCCAGAACCGGTCGAAGACGTGCGGCAGCTCCTCGGCCGGGATCCCCGGCCCGTGGTCCCGTACGGTCAGCTCCCCGTCCACCAGCGCGATCTCGACGGTGCCGCCCGCCGGGCTGAACTTCACCGCGTTGTCGAGGACGTTGACCACGGCGCGCTCCAGCGCCGCCGGCTCGCCCCGCACGTACCAGGGCCGCAGGTCGCGGGTGAAGGTCAGCTCGGGGCCGCGCAGCCGTACGCGCGACAGCGCGCCGGCGGCGATGTCGTGCAGCGCCACCACCTGGAGGGGGCCGGGCGCGGCCGCGTCGGGCCGGGACAGCTCCTGGAGGTCCCCGATGAGCGTGGCCAGTTCGGTCATCTGCGCCTTGACCGAGGCCAGCAGCTCCTTGCGGTCCTCCGGCGGGATCGCCCGCCCGGTCTCCTCGCTGCGCGCGAGCAGCTCGATGTTCGTACGCAGCGAGGTGAGCGGCGTACGCAGCTCGTGCCCCGCGTCCGCGATCAGCTGCGCCTGCCGGTCCCGGGAGGAGGCCAGCGCCGCCGTCATCGAGTTGAACGACCGCGACAGGCGGGCGATCTCGTCGTCGCCGGCGTCGGGGATCCGTACCGTCAGGTCCTCGGTACGGGCGATGTGCTCGACGGCGTCGGTCAGCTCGTCCACCGGCCGCAGGCCCGCCCGGGCCACCAGCAGACCGGCCGCGCCGCCGCCGACGACCCCGATGCCGGAGACCAGCAGCAGCACCCAGGCCAGCCTGGACAGCGGCTTGTCGATGTCGGCCAGCGGCCGGGCCACGGTCAGCGCCGCCGGCCGCGGGCCGACGGTGGCGGGCTGGCTGTAGACGCGCACCGACGTGCCGTCGGTGGTGGTCGTGTCGTAGAAAGTGGCCCCGCGCTCGCGCTGGGCGATCGCCAGGTCGATCCCGCTGACCCGCAGCGTGTTCTTGCCGTCGACCCAGCAGTGACCGCCGTCCGGGAACACGATCTGCACCTGGGCGCTGAGGTTGTTGACCAGCCGGTCGGGCGGGACCACCTGGCCGGAGACGCAGCGGTACTCGCCGAGCACCTGGTTGGCCTGCGCCGCGGCGTTGGTGGAGCGCAGCGAGCTGTCCAGCTGTTCGCTCAGCTGCTCGCGCACCATGAACCACGCGACGGCGGCCACCCCCGCCACCGCGACCGCCACCGCCGTCGCCACCAGCAGGGCCAGCCGGGAGCGCAGCGGCAGGGCACGCAGCCGCGCGGCCGGATCCATCCTCACTCGGGACCGCTCTCGCCCGCGCGCAGCACGTAGCCCACCCCGCGCACGGTGTGCACCAGGCGCGGCTCACCGCCCGCCTCCGTCTTGCGCCGCAGGTACATCACGTACACGTCCAGGGAGTTGGAGCTGGGTTCGAAGTCGAAGCCCCAGACGGTCTTGAGGATCTGTTCGCGGGTCAGCACCTGGCGCGGGTGCGCCAGGAACATCTCCAGCAGGGTGAACTCGGTACGGGTCAGCTCCACCGGCCGCCCGCGCCGCGTGACCTCGCGGGTCGCCAGGTCCATCCGCAGGTCGTTGAAGGTCAGCACGTCCTCGGCCGGGGCGCCCGCCGCCGCGCGGGCGGAGGCGTACGCGCTGCGCCGCAGCAGGGCCCGGACCCGCGCGAACAGCTCGTCCAGCTCGAACGGCTTCACCAGGTAGTCGTCCGCGCCGGCGTCCAGGCCGGTGACGCGGTCGCCGACCGTGTCGCGGGCGGTCAGCATCAGGACCGGGGTCACCGAGCCGGCGGCGCGCAGCCGCCGGGCCGCCGTCAGGCCGTCCATCCGGGGCATCTGGATGTCGAGCACGATCAGCTCCGGCGCGTACGCCGCCGCCTTGTCGAGGGCGTCGAGCCCGTCGACGGCGGTCTCGACGCCGTACCCCTCGAAGGCGAGGCTGCGGCGCAGGGCCTCGCGGACGGCCGGTTCGTCGTCGACGACGAGGATGCGGGCGGCTTCGCCTTCGGCGGGGGTGTTCATCGGCGGGTTCCTCGGTGGTGGTCCGGGCGGGCGGCACCCTCCAGCCTCGCACGGCCGGGGCGGGGGCGGGGCGGAAGGAGGTGCCGGGGCGCGGCTCGTGCGGTCGCGGCACTAGAACGACGGGAACGAGGTGCCGAACCCGTCGGCGCCGCTCGACCCGCTGCCGTTGCCCGACCCCTGCTGGCCGGCCCCGCCCGGGCCGCCCTTGCGCAGGGAGTCCAGGTCGGCCTTGATGGTGTCGACCGGGATGGCGAAGCCGAGACCGACGCTGCCGGCCTGGGAGCTGTCGCTGCCGGGGGAGTAGATCGCCGACGGCATGCCGATGATCTCGCCGTTCATGTTGACGAGCGCGCCGCCGGAGTTGCCCGGGTTGAGCGAGGCGTCCGTCTGGATGGCCTTGTACGAGGTCGTCCGCGATCCGGGGTCGCCGTTGAACTGCTGCCCGTCGAAGGAGAACGGCCAGCCGCCGCCCTGCCCGCCGTACGGGGACTGCCGGCCCTGCCGGGAGCGGTCGTCCTCCTTGGGGACGTTCACCTCCCGGTCGAGCGCCGAGACGATGCCGCTGGTGACGGTGCCGGTGAGGCGGTCGGGGGAGCCGATGGCCACGACCTGGTCGCCGACCTTGACCTGGTCGGAGTTGCCGAGCTTGGCGGGCTTCAGGCCGCTCGCGCCCTGGACCTTGATCAGGGCGAGGTCCTTGTCGGGGTCGGTGCCGACGATCTTGGCGGGGTATTTCTTGCCGTCGCTCATCGTCACCTGGATCTCGGACGCGCCGCTGATCACGTGGTTGTTGGTGACGATCTCGCCGCTCTCGGAGATGACGACGCCGGAGCCGGTGCCGCCGCCGCTGCCGGCGCGCGTGTCGATCCGTACGACGGAGGGGCTGACCTGCTCGGCGACGCCGGAGACGGTGCCGGTGTTCGACTGCGAGACGTTGGAGCCGCTGACGCCCCCGCCGTTGCCGCCGACGCCCTGGCCGCCGAGGAACTGCTGGACGGCGGCCGCGGTGCCACCGCCGACGACGGCGGCCGCGAGGGCCACGGCGACCAGGAGCGCGACCGGCTTCTTCGCCTTGGCGTGCCCGGGGGAGGCGGGGGCGACGGGTACGGCGTCCGCCCAGCCGGCCTGCGGCTGGTGCGCCTCGTGCCAGCCGGGCGCGGGGGCGGTGGCGGTGGGCGGCGTCGGCGGGTGGACCGGCGGCGGGGGGTAGGCGGCGGACTGCACCTCGTCGGCCAGCCGCTCACGGCCGCGCTGCCAGTCCTCGCCGAAGGGCGCGGGCTGCTGGTTCGGGCGGTTCTCCTGGTACTCGCCTTCGCGGCGGTGGCTGTCGGTCATGAGACGACTCTCGCCACCGTTCATGAGAGCCGTCTGAGTCCCGGCTGAGAAGCCCGACAGAACCGCGTATGCCCGAAATAAGCGCGGACGGCCTCCGGTGGAGACGGCCCCGCCGGCGTTCGAGGCGCGGGGACGCGGGGCGGAGCCCCGGACAGACCCTAGCCGCGCGGTTCGCAGCCGCAGCTGCGGCGGACCACCAGGGCCGACGGGAACTGCTTGAGCCGTTCCCGGCGGGACCCCGCCACCCGCAGGCCGTCGTCCAGGACGAGGTCGACCGCCGCGCGGGCCATCGCCGGACGGTCGGACGCGACCGTCGTCAGCGGCGGGTCCGTCAGGGCCGCTTCCTTGACGTCGTCGAAGCCGGCCACCGCCAGCTCCCCCGGCACGTCGATCCGCAGCTCCCGCGCCGCGCGCAGCACACCGATCGCCTGGTCGTCCGTGGCACAGAAGATGGCCGGCGGCCGGTCCGGCCCGGCCAGCACCTCCAGCGCGACCCGGTACGCGTCGTAGCGGTTGTACGGCGCCTCGAACAGCCGGCCCTCCACCGACCGCCCGGACTCCAGCATCGCGCGCCGCCAGCCCTCGACGTGGTCGGCCACGGGGTCGCCGACCGACGGGGTGTTCTCGATGCCGCCGATACAGGCGACGTACGCGTGCCCGTGCTCCAGCAGGTGACGGGTGGCCAGCTGCGCGCCGCCGATGTCGTCCGTGACGACGGCGACGTCGTCGATCGCCTCCGGACGCTCGTGCAGCAGCACCACCCGGGCGTCCCACGCCTCGATCTCCGAGGCCGCGCGCTCGCTCATGCCCTGGCTGACCAGGATCAGCCCGGAGACGCGCATGCCGAGGAACGCCCGCAGGTAGTGGACCTCGCGCTCGTCCCGGTAGTCGGAGTTGCCGACCAGCACCATCTTTCCGCGCTCGGCGGCGGCCTGCTCGACCGCGTGCGCCATCTCCGCGAAGAAGGGCTGGCGGGCATCCGGGACGATCATGCCTATGAGGTCGGTGCGCCGGGACGCCATCGCCTGCGCGACCCGGTCGGGCCGGTAGCCCAGCTCCTTGATCGCGCCGAGGACGCGTTCGCGGGTGGCCGGGGCGACCGGCCGGGGTCCGTTGTTGATGACGTAGCTCACGACCGCGGTAGAGGTACCCGCCAGTCGTGCAACGTCGTCCCGCGTCACCTTGGCCACGCGCGAGAGTCTACGCGGGGTGACCTACCTCTGGGCAGGCCGTCCTGCCGTTTGGACGGGCACCGGCGTGTCCTCCATCCGGGGGACGCTCCCGGACGCCTCCGCGGCCGTCTTGTTACGGGCCTCCTCGGCCGCCCGCTCGACCTTCTCGGGCGACACGAACCGGTAGCCGACGTTGCGGACGGTGCCGATCAGCGACTCGTGCTCGGGGCCGAGCTTCGCCCGCAGCCGCCGGACGTGGACGTCGACCGTCCGGGTGCCGCCGAAGTAGTCGTAGCCCCAGACCTCCTGGAGCAGCTGGGCGCGGGTGAAGACCCGGCCCGGGTGCTGGGCGAGGTACTTCAGGAGCTCGAACTCCTTGAAGGTCAGGTCCAGGACCCGCCCCTTCAGCTTGGCGCTGTACGTCGCCTCGTCGACCGACAGGTCGCCGTTGCGGATCTCCATCGGGGAGTCGTCGGAGCCGAGCTGCTGGCGGCCCGTGGCCAGCCGCAGCCGTGCCTCGACCTCGGCGGGGCCGGCGGTGTCGAGCAGGACGTCGTCGATGCCCCAGTCGGCGGTGACGGCCGCCAGGCCGCCCTCGGTGACGACCAGGATCAGGGGGCAGCCCGGTCCGGTGGAGCGCAGCAGCTGGCACAGGGAGCGCACCTGCGGCAGGTCGCGGCGGCCGTCGACGAGGATCACATCGGCGCCGGGGGTGTCGACGAGCGCGGGACCCTCGGCGGGGGCCACCCGGACGCTGTGCAGCAGCAGGCCGAGGGCGGGCAGCACCTCGGTGGAGGGCTGCAGGGCGTTGGTCAGCAGCAGGAGTGAGCTCATCGCCGACCACCTGCCCGGGTCGGTCGGTCGTACACGGTTCGCTGGCCCATCACGTCGGTTCCTCCTCGGTCCCGTCCCGGGGGCACCACCCGGGCGGGGCCCGGGGGAGTGCGAGGCACTGCTTCGTACGTCGTCCGGCGCCGTCCGGCCCCCGCGCCCTGGGGACCGTCGTGCCGGTGTGTTCGCGTGCTGTTCAACGCGCTGAAAGCACAAAAGGACCCGGGGGCAACGTTGCCCGGATCCTCTTCGCAGCCAGAATAGCCCACCGGTCGTTCCGTGTCAGAGGCTTCGCGGTGCTCCTCTCATGTGGTCCCCACCACGCCCGTGACCGGGCCGTCGCCCGCTTTCACCGTATCGGTGGACCGGACGCGGGCCGGGTGGGCGCATGGCGGGCGCGCGGAGGCACGCCGTCGTCGCGGGCGCGAGGGGTCATCATGGAGGCCGACGGTACGTGCCGTACGTAGCCGACGATAGGAGCTGTAGTGGCAACCGGAACCATCCGCTACTGGGCGGCGGCCAAGGCCGCGGCCGGGGCGGCGGAGGAGCCGTACGAGGCGGCGACTCTGGCCGAGGCGCTCGACGCCGTGCGCGCGGCGCACCCCGGGGAGCTGGCCCAGGTGCTGCGGCGCTGCTCCTTCCTGGTGGACGAGCACCCGGTGGGCACCCGCCCGCACGGCGAGGTACGGCTGACCGAGGGCGGCACCGTCGAGGTGCTCCCCCCGTTCGCGGGCGGGTGAGCGGCCGCCATGAGCACGCCTGACGAGCAGCAGTACCGCCCGGCGCCGGGTTCGCCCGCGCAGCCGGACGAGGACGCGTACGCCACGCAGACCTGGCAGTCGGCCACCTGGGACACCCAGTACCAGCCGGTCCAGCCCCCGGCCCCCGGCCCCGCCCCCACCTCCGACGCGTCCCCGGCACAGCCCTGGCCTGCCCCGCAGGCCGAGGCCCAGGGCCAGGCTCAGGGCCAGGTCCAGGGGTACGCGCAGGCCTACGCCCCGTCCCCGTCCCCTTCCCAGCCCCCGGCGCAGTGGCCCGGCCAGCCGGGCGGAGCCTGGGACGGCGCCCCCGCGCCCGCCCCGGCAGGCGGCCAGGACGCCGCGGCCGCCCCGGCGCCCGGGGACGCGTGGCAGGCCCCGGCGCCCGGTGGCCGGCACGCCGCCCCGGCGTACGGCATCCCGCACCCGAGCCCCAGCCCGGAGCCGATCGCTCCGGCGGGCTGGTTCCGTGACGAGGTCCCGCAGGCGGCGCCGGCCGCCCCGGCGGCTCCCGCCCCGCAGGGGCTCGCGGCGCCCGACGGCTGGTTCCGCGACGAGGCCCCGGCCCCCGCCCCCGCGCCCTCCGGGGCGACCGCCTGGCCGGCCCCGGAGGCCGGGCCCGCCGCGCAGACGGCGTACCTGCCGCCGTACCGGGAGGACGCGGCGGCCGCGCAGACGGCGTACGTGCCGCCGGTGCAGCCGGACGCCGACGCGGCGGCGCAGACGGCGTATCTGCCGCCGTACCGGGAGGACGCGGCGGCCGTGCAGACGCCGTACGTGCCGCCGGTGCAGCCGAATGCCGACGCTGCCGCGCAGACCGCGTACCTGCCGCCGGTGCGGCCGGACGCCGACGCGGGGGCTTCGGCTGCA
>NZ_JBIVFN010000017.1:0-131682 GCF_044748145.1 Streptomyces sp. NPDC090022 | reverse complement strand
GCCGCGCAGACCGCGTACCTGCCGCCCTATCGGGAGGACGTGGCGGCCGGCGCGGAGACGGCGTACCTGCCGCCGGTGCGGCCGGACGCCGACGCGGGGGCTTCGGCTGCCGCGCAGACCGCGTACCTGCCGCCCTATCGGGAGGACGTGGCGGCCGGCGCGGAGACGGCGTACCTGCCGCCGGTGCGGCCGGACGCCGACGCGGCGGCGCAGACCGCGTACTTGCCGCCCTACCGGGAGGACGCGGCCGCGGCCGCGGCCGTCCCGGCCGCAGGAGGGAACCCCGTGAGCAGCCCGGTGACCCCCGGTCGCCCCGCCTTCGACGCCCCGCCCCCCGTCCAGGAGGGCGGCCCGGAGTACTCCCCGCCGACGCTCGGCGGGGCCACCCGCATCGTCGACCCCGCGCAGGCGCGGGCCGAGGGGCGCTCGCCGATCATCGACCCCGGGCCGCAGTCCGCGCTGCTCACCGCCGCCCTCGGCGTCCTGCTCGCCGGGGCCGCGGCCTTCGGCCAGCTCGCCCTGCTCGTCCCGCTCGTCGTGCTCCAGGCGCTGACCGCCGCCGGCTGGTTCCGCCTCAACGGCATGTGGCCGGCCCGCCAGGGCATCGCGCTGGCCTTCCTCGGCGCGGTCGTCGCGGACATCGCCGTCCTCGCCGTCGACGACGCGTACGGACCCGGCGCGATCATCGGCACGCTGGGTGCCTGGGTGCTGCTGACCCTCGTGTTCCAGCTGCGCAGCCACGCCGACCCCGACGAGCGGATGTACGGCCTGATGGCGTCGGTGGCCTCCGCCGCCCTCGCCATCGTGTGCGCCGGTTACCTCGCCGCCGACCTGGCCGCCGTCTCCGTCGGCGCGGTCGCCGTCGGGGTCGCCGCCTTCACCCGGTCGCTGCCGCTGCCGGCCGCCCCCTCCGTCGGGGCCTCGCTGGCCGCCGCGGCCGGCGCCGGGATCGCGGTCGGCGGCATGACCGAGGTCGGCGCCGTGGGCGGGGCCCTGGCCGGGCTGGTCGCCGGGGTCTGCGCGCTGATCGGGCTGCGCGTGGCGGCGTACGACTACCCGTCGAAGTTCGTCCACATGACGGCCGGAGTCGCCCTGCCCCTGGCCGTCGCCGCTCCCGCCGTCCACCTGATCGGGCGCGTGGTCGGCTGAGCGGAGGTCACCAGTAGCCTCGTCACGTACCGAACGGGGAGGGAAGCATGCGTGTCCTGCGCATATTTGTGATCATCGGGTTGATCCTGGCCGGGCTCTTCGTGGCCGCCGACCGCTGGGCGGTCGGCTACGCGGAGGACGAGATGGCCGCCAAGGTCCGCCTCGGGCAGGGGCAGGCGGGCGGCACCACGGTGGACATCCACGGCTTCCCGTTCCTGACCCAGGCCCTGGGGCGCGAGCTGGAGCAGGTCGACGTCCGTCTCACCGGCGTCGAGGCGGCCGGCGCCGACGGCCGCAAGATGCGGATCTCGCAGCTCGACGCGAGCTTCCACGGCGTCAAGCTGGACAGCGACTACACGGGCGGCACCGCGACCCGCGTCGACGGCTCCGCGCTCGTCTCGTACGACGACCTGACCAAGACCTCGCAGAACGGCGCGACCATCGCGTACGGCAACGCGCCCGGCAAGGTGAAGGTCACCGCCACCGTCGAGGTCCTCGGCCGCAGCATCACCCGCAGCGTCGTGTCCACCGTCACCCTCGGCGAGGACGGCCGCACCGTGCGGGTGCGGGCCGACGAGGTGCCCGGCGAGGGCATTCCCGGCGTCGAGGGCATGATCCGCAAGAAGACGGACTTCGAGCGCCGTATCAACGGCCTGCCCGAGGGCATCAAGCTGTCCGGGCTGACCTCGGACGCCGGTGGCCTCCACCTCTCGCTGGACGGCCGGAACGTGACCCTGGCCGGATAGTGAGACGGGCCGGTCCGATCCGCAGAAGGACGGGCCCGCACGCCGTGCCGACCACGCCCCCGGGTGCCGCCCGGGGGCGTTCGCGTACCAGCATCCGGACGATCCTGTCTCGGCATATGACACACCGGTGACAGGGCGGCCTGTTCGTCCCTACGATCCATGGCTATGAAGCATCAGCAGGCGGACCTCACGAAGCGACGGGCAGTAGACCTGTGTCGCGTCGCCGCCATGCTCTGTCGCTCGCTCTCCATGTGAGCGATCCGCTCCCCTGAAGGCCGCACACCGGCCGTTCCCGCGTGACCGCCCCCGCCGCCACCCGCCCCACGTCCTCCGTGCCGGGCACCGCGGCGCACCCGCCGGTCACGCACGCGCAGCACCACCCGCAGCACATCACCGCACCCGCAGCATCTGCACCGCCCCGCCGCACACTGCCCCGGAGGAGAACACCATGAGCCGCAGCGACGTCCTCGTCGACGCCGACTGGGTCGAGGCCCACCTGAACGACCCCAAGGTCGTCATCGTCGAGGTGGACGAGGACACGTCCGCGTACGACAAGAACCACATCACGAACGCCGTCCGGATCGACTGGAAGCAGGACCTCCAGGACCCGGTGCGCCGTGACTTCGTGGACCAGGAGGGCTTCGAGAAGCTCCTCTCCGCCAAGGGCATCGCCAACGACGACACCGTCGTCCTCTACGGCGGCAACAACAACTGGTTCGCGTCCTACGCCTACTGGTACTTCAAGCTCTACGGCCACCAGGACGTCCGCCTCCTCGACGGCGGCCGCAAGAAGTGGGAGCTCGACTCCCGCGACCTGGTCTCCGAGGTCCCGCAGCGCGCCGCCACCGCGTACAAGGCGAAGGCCCAGGACACCTCGATCCGCGCGTTCCGCGACGACGTCGTGGCCGCGATCGGCTCCCTGAACCTGGTCGACGTCCGCTCGCCCGACGAGTTCTCCGGCAAGCTGCTCGCCCCGGCGCACCTCCCGCAGGAGCAGTCGCAGCGCCCCGGCCACGTGCCGAGCGCCCGCAACATCCCGTGGTCGAAGAACGCCAACGACGACGGCACCTTCAAGTCGGACGACGAGCTCAAGGCCCTGTACGAGGGCGAGCAGGTCGACCTGGCGAAGGACACCATCGCCTACTGCCGCATCGGTGAGCGCTCCGCGCTGACCTGGTTCGTCCTGCACGAGCTGCTCGGCCAGGAGAACGTCAAGAACTACGACGGCTCCTGGACCGAGTACGGCTCCCTGGTCGGCGTGCCGATCGAGCTCGGCGCCAACAAGTAATCGGCTCCGACCAGCAATCCGGGCACGCGACGCCCTCGTACGACCTCTAGGACAGGACAGAGAACATGTGTGGAGCACAGATCGGCGGACCCGACGTCTCGACCCTCAAGCCGGGTGAGACGGCCATCCAGGGCCAGGTGACCAAGGACGGCGAGCCCATCTCGGGCTACGTCCGTCTGCTGGACTCGACCGGCGAGTTCACCGCCGAGGTCCCGACCTCGGCGACCGGCCAGTTCCGCTTCTACGCGGCGCAGGGCGAGTGGACCCTCCGGGCGCTCATCCCGGGCGGCACGGCCGACCGCAAGGTCGTCGTGACCGAGACCGGCAGCCTGACGGACGTCGCCATCGCCGTCTGAGGCACCGGCGCCCGACCGGGCACCGCTCGACCGGCCGAAGGGCCGCACCTCCATGGGGTTGGACGCCACTGGACGGGGGTGCGGCCCTTCGCGCCGCTGCCGGCGCGCGGACCTACGCTGGAGGCATGTACGCCCGGCGCCGGCGCGCCTACTTCCTGCTGATGGGCGGATGCCTCTTCCTCTTCGTCTCCGCCTGGGCCTTCGTACGGCTGTGGTCGGTGCCGGCGGCGGTCGTGATGTGCCTGGTGGCGATGGTGATCCCGCCGGTCGCGGCGATGGTGGCGAACCGGCGCGGCCCGGACGACCGCTGGTGGGACGACCCCTCGGGCGACCCGAAGTCGGACGAGTGGTGGGACGAGCTCGACGGCAAGTGACGAGCCCGACGGCAGGTGACGAGCCCGGCGCCGGCCTCGGCGGTGTGCCCGTGCTGGAGCGGGACCCGGTCTGGCGCGCCGCCGTGGCCGGGCGGACCGGCCAGGGGTCGGCCGCGGGCACCGGCAGCGAGGCCGAGGTCTACCGGGCTGCTCGGCCGCCAGCGGACGCGGCCACGCCGGGACGCGGCCGCCGGGCGCCCGGTCGACGCACGGGCGGCGACCGGTACGGCGGACCTCACAGAGTGCGCCGGTCCCCGGGCCAGTAGGCTTGGGGACCGGCCCGTTTCCGCCCGAACGAACACCTCCGAGGAGCACCCCGTGCTTGAGGCAGTCTTCACCTCCCTGCTGGTCCTGGTCTGCGTCGGCGTCCTCGCCTTCACCGTCCTCGCCGTGAAGAAGCTGTACCAGGGTCAGCGCTGAGCACCTGCCGCTGACCGCCCCGGAACCCCTCCCACAGATCGCCTGAGCAGCCATTCATGATCCAGATCCCGTCCGACCTGAACCCGGGCCTCGTCCCCCTCGCCTTCCTCCTCGGCACCTGGGAGGGCGCGGGCGTCTTCGACTTCCCCGGTGAAGAGAAGTGCAACTTCGGCCAGGAGGTCGTCTTCGGCCACGACGGCCGGGACTTCCTGGAGTACACCTCGCACACCTGGGTCCTCGACGCCGAGGGCAACAAGGTCCGGGCCCTGGAGTCCGAGTCCGGCTACTGGCGTATCGACAAGGACCGCAAGGTCGAGATCGTCATGGTCCGCGACCAGGGCGTGGTCGAGGTCTGGTACGGCGAGCTCGCCGACGGCAAGCCGCAGATCGACCTGGTCACCGACGCCGTCGCGCGCACCGCGGCCTCCGGCCCGTACAGCGGCGGCAAGCGCCTGTACGGCTACGTCAAGAGCGACCTGATGTGGGTCGGCGAGAAGGCCACCCCGGACGTCGAGCTGCGCCCGTACATGTCCGCGCAGCTCAAGAAGGTCGTCACGCCCGAGGAGGTCGCCGAGATGGCGCGCAACCTCCCGGACATGCCGGACGACGGCATCGCCTTCTTCCGGTAGGCCGGCCGGAGCGACTCTCCGAGGGGACCACGGGACCGCGCGAGCCGTCCCGAGGTCCCCTTCGCGCGCTTACACTGGCCCCGTGGTGAGCACCGACTGGAAGAGCGACCTGCGGCAGCGCGGCTACCGGCTGACACCGCAGCGCCAGCTTGTCCTGGAAGCGGTCGACACCCTGGAGCACGCCACCCCGGACGAGATCCTCGCCGAGGTGCGCAAGACCGCCTCCGGGGTCAACATCTCCACCGTCTACCGCACGCTGGAGCTCCTGGAGGAGCTCGCCCTGGTCAGCCACGCCCACCTCGGGCACGGCGCCCCCACGTACCACCTGGCCGACCGGCACCACCACATCCACCTGGTGTGCCGGGACTGCTCGGACGTGATCGAGGCCGACCAGGACATCGCCTCCGAGTTCACCGCGAAGCTGCGCGCCACCTTCGGTTTCGAGACCGACATGAAGCACTTCGCGATCTTCGGACTGTGCGCCAAGTGCGCCGCCAAGCACCGGGCGGACGAGTCGTAGGCTTGGGCCCATGACCAGCCCTTTGCTCAATCTTCCCGGCGCCGTGGCGGCCGAAGGCCGTGACGAGGGCGTCGCCGCCCACTACGGCGAGCTGTACGGAGAGCAGCGCGCCCTCGCGGACGGCCGTGGTTTCGTCGACCTCTCGCACCGCGGTGTCATCGCCGTCACCGGCCCCGAACGGCTGAGCTGGCTCCACCTGCTGATCACCCAGCACGTGAGCGAACTGCCGCCGGGCCGGGCCACCGAAGCGCTGATCCTGTCCGCCAACGGGCACATCGAGCACGCCCTCTACCTCGTCGACGACGGCGAGACGGTGTGGGCGCACGTCGAGCCGGGCACCCAGGAGGCGCTGATCGGCTACCTGGAGTCGATGAAGTTCTTCTACCGGGTGGAAGTCGCCGACCGCACCGCCGACTTCGCGGTCGTCCACCTGCCGGCCGGCTCGATCGCGGAGGTCGCCAAGGAGTACGTCGTACGGGAGACCGCGCACGGCCGTGACGTCTTCCTGCCGCGCGCCGAGCTGGAGGCGTTCGCCGCGTCCCACGGCCCGGCCGCCGGGCTCCTGGCGTACGAGGCGCTGCGCGTCGAGGCGCACCGGCCGCGGCTCGGCCTGGAGACCGACCACCGCACGATCCCGCACGAGCTGGGCTGGATCGGCACCGCCGTGCACCTGCAGAAGGGCTGCTACCGCGGCCAGGAGACGGTCGCCCGCGTCCACAACCTGGGCAAGCCGCCGCGCCGGCTGGTCTTCCTGCACCTGGACGGCTCCGAGGTGCACCTGCCGCCGCACGGTACGCCGGTACGGCTGGCCGCCGACGGTGCCGAGGGCCGCCAGCTCGGCTTCGTGACCACCGCGGTGCGCCACCACGAGCTGGGCCCGATCGCGCTGGCGCTGGTCAAGCGGAACGTTCCGGTGGACGCGCCGCTGCTGGTGGGGACGACGGCGGCGGCGCAGGAGGTCGTGGTGGCGCCGTAGCGCCGTAGCGCCTTCAGGGGGCGGGCTTTCCACCGCTCACATGTCGATGACGATGGTGAACGGGCCGTGGTTGGTGAGCGAGACGCGCATGTCCGCCCCGAACCGGCCCGTCGCCACGGTCGCGCCGAGCGCCCGCAGCTGGGCCACGACCTCGTCGACCAGCGGCTCGGCCACCGGGCCCGGCGCGGCCGCGTTCCACGTGGGACGGCGGCCCTTGCGGGCGTCGCCGTAGAGCGTGAACTGGGAGATCACCAGCAGCGGCGCGTCGATGTCGCTGCAGGACTTCTCGCCCTCCAGCAGCCGTACCGACCACAGCTTGCGCGCCAGCAGCGCGGCCTTCTCCGGGGTGTCGTCGTGGGTCACCCCCACCAGGACGCACAGCCCCTCGCCCACGATCTCGCCCACGGTCTCGCCGGCCACGACGACGCTCGCGCCGTCCACCCTCTGCACCACTGCTCGCATACCACCTGTGTACCAGGCGTGCACCCGTCCGGGGCCGATCGGGTGGACTGCGCCCGGGCGGCGCCACGGTCAGTGGCACGATGCACACAGGCGGTGCTTCCCCCGGGGCCATCGGGGCCGGGGAGACCCCGAGCACCGGTCGAGGGGACGGACACGTTCGTATGAATACTTCGGGTACCTCATCCGTACCGGCCGCATCACCGGCCGCATCACCGGCCACACCACCGGACACGTCTTCCGTCAGCGCTGCCGCGGTCCGACCACCCGCCCAGCGCACCGGCCCCGCCGACCGGGACACCGGTGACGCCGGCGGCCCGGCCGCGGCCGCCGCGCTCGGGCTGCCCGCGCTGCGCGCGCTGCGCCGTGACGCGCAGCGCGACGAGGCCGACCTCAGCTACATCCGCAGACTCCTCCAGGGCCGGATCGACATCCTGCGCGCCGAACTCGCCCGCCGGGCCGACCCCGAGGCGCCCGCCGCGCCCGAGACCCCCGTCGGCGCGGTCGTCGAACGGCTCTCGGAGATCCTCGCCGACGCCCCGTCCCGGCGCAGCGCCTCGGCCCGCCACGTCACGCTCGGCACCCCGCACAACGAGGAGTTCCGGCTGCTGGCCGCCGAGATGCTCTCCGACGTCGAACTGTCCGACCTCGGCGCCCGTACGGACGCGGAGCTGCACGAGGCGATGGCCCGGCTGGTGCGCTACGAGCAGCAGGTCTCGCGCCGTCGCCAGCAGTTGCAGCGGACGGCCGACGACTGCAGCGCGGAGATCACCCGGCGCTACCGCGAGGGCGAGGCCCAGGTGGACGACCTGCTGGTGTGACGTCGGCGGCCACCGGGCGCCGGGCGCGGGCGTCGCCGCGGCCACCGGGCCGCGGCCACCGTGCCGCAGGTGCCGGGCCGTGGGCGCCGTGCGGGATCCGGCCGGCGGAAATTCAGGAGACCGGCCGGCCGGTCGGCGATTAGCGTGGCCGGTTATGAGTGCCGACGTCCGTCTCATCGCCCCGTCCGAGTTCTCCGACTGGCTCCACGCCAACCTGATCGGCTTCCTCGCCCCGCCGAAGCTCACCGAGGACGACGTCGCCGTCCGGGCGAAGTCGACGGACTTCACCCGGGTCCAGGGTGCGTTCGACGGGCTGACCGGACGCTGCGTGGCCACGTTCCGCTCCTTCGCGCAGGAGCTGACCGTGCCCGGCGGCGCCGCCGTGAGCTCGGCCGCGGTCTCGAACGTCGCGGTCCTCGCCACCCACCGCCGGCAGGGTCTGCTCAGCCGGATGATGCGGGCCGAGCTCGACGCCGCGCAGGCCCGCGGGGACGTGCTCTCCACGCTGATCGCCGCCGAGTACCCGATCTACGGCCGGTACGGCTACGGGCCCGCGTCGTCCCTCGTGGAGTGGGAGATCGACGTACCGCGCGCCGGCCTCGACCCGCGCTGGAGCGCCCCGGAGTGCGGCGGCCGGCTCGACCTCGCGGAGGCCGCGGAGGTACGGGAGTTCGGGCCCGTGCTGCACGACCGGATACGGGCGCGCACGGCGGGTGTGGTCAGCCGCCAGCAGCGCGCCTGGGACCTGGCGACCGGGGTCGAGCGGCCCTCGTACCGGCCGTACAAGGAGCAGCTGTTCGTCGTCTACCGCGACCCGCTGGGGCAGATCGACGGGTACGCCGCCTACCGGGTCGACGAGCAGTGGACCGACGACAAGCGGCCGCTGAACACCCTTCAGGTCAACGACCTGCTGGCCGTGGGCCCGCGGGCGGAGCGGGCGCTGTGGCAGTACCTGTGCTCGATCGACTGGGTGATCAAGGTCCGTACCGGTTACCGCGCCCCGGACGACATCCTCGTCGACCTGCTGCCCGACCCGCGGGCGGCCCGGCCGGTGACGGTGGCGGACTCCCTGTGGGTGCGGCTGCTGGACGTGGTACGGGCGCTGGGGGCCCGTACGTACGAGGTGCCCGGCACGCTGGTGCTGGAGGTGACCGACCGGATGGGCCTGGCCGATGGCCGCTACCGGCTGGCCGCGGCGGCGGACGGCACGGCGGTGTGCGAGCGGACCGAGGAGCCGGCGGACCTCCGCCTGGACGTGTCCGAACTGGGCTCCCTCTACCTCGGCGAGGCCTCGGCGGTCCGGCTCGCGGCGCTCGGGCGGATCGCCGAGGAGCGGCCGGGCGCGGTCGCGCGGGCGGACCGGATGTTCCGTACGGCACGCCGCCCGTGGTGCCCGGACATCTTCTGACCGCCGCCGACCGTGGAAGGGACTGACGTGGGATTGACGATCATCGAGACCCTGCGGGCCGCGGGCTGTGTCTTCGCGGAGGAGGAGGCCGAACTGCTCGGCGCGGCCGCCGGATCCGCCGAGGAGCTGGCCGCGATGGTGGCCCGCCGGGCGGCCGGCGAACCGCTGGAACACGTGGTGGGCTGGGCGGAGTTCTGCGGTCTGCGGATGGCCGTGGGCGAGGGGGTCTTCGTACCGCGGCGGCGTACGGAGTTCCTGGTGCGCGAGGCGGCGGAGCTGGCCCGGCCGGGCGCGGTCGTGCTGGACCTGTGCTGCGGGGTGGGCGCGGTCGGCGCGGCGGTGGCGGCGGAGCAGGGCTTCGGCGTGGAACTGCACGCGGCCGACATCGATCCGGTGGCGCTCGGCTACGCCCGCCGCAACGTCGCGCCAGCCGGTGGCACGGTCTGGGAGGGCGACCTGTACGAGGCCCTGCCGGCCGCCCTGCGCGGCCGCGTGGACGTCCTGGTGGCCAACGCCCCGTACGTCCCCACGGACGCCATCGGCCTGCTGCCCCCCGAGGCCCGCGACCACGAACCCCGCACCGCCCTCGACGGCGGCCCGGACGGCCTGTCGGTCCAGCGCCGCGTCGCGGAGGCGGCCCCGGCCTGGCTCGCCCCGGGCGGCCACCTCCTGATCGAGACCAGCGCCCGCCAGGCCCCCCACACGGCCTCGGCCCTGACGGCCGCGGGCCTCGCGGTCCGCGCGGTCACCTCGGAGGACCTCCACGCGACGGTGGTGATCGGCACGCGGGAGGCGGCCGGGGTGGCGGCGGGGTGACCGCGTCCCGCGGACCCCGGCGTCCGTACGCTGGGCGCGGGCAGGCCATCCCGGAGTGACGGAGGAGTCGCATGAGGCGTATGAGTGACGGAGCGGGGTTCCAGGGGGTGCCGCCGACCACGCTGGCCGATCTGCTGGGGCGGGGGCAGGTCATGGACGGCGGGATACGGCCGCTGTGGGGGCCGGTGCCGCGGGTGGCCGGGCCGGCGTTCACGGTGCGGTGTCCCGCCGGGGACAACCTGATGCTGCACGCGGCCATTCACCGGGCGGAGCCCGGTTCCGTCGTCGTCGTGGAGTCGGGCGATCTCGACTACGCGCTGGCCGGCGGGAACGTCTGCGCCGTCGCGCAGCGGCGCGGGATCGCCGCGTTCGTGCTCGACGGGGTGATCCGGGACCTCGGCGAGGTACGGGAGATGGGCTTCCCGGTGTTCGCCAGGGGCGTCGTCCCCTTCCCGGGGGCGAAGGCGGTCGCCGGGCCGCTGGGCGTCCCGGTGCGGGTCGGCGGTGTGGAGGTCCACGCGGGCGACGTCGTCGTGGCCGACGAGGAGGGTGTGGTGGTCGTACCGGCCGCCCGCCGGGAACGGGTGCTGGCCGACGCGCGGGCCAAGCTGGCTGCGGAGGCCGGGGAATCCCTCGACGCGTGGGAGGCCGCGCACCGCGCCCGCATCGACAAGATCCTTGCCGAGCAGGGCTTCGAGGACTGAGCCCCGCCCCGGCCGCGGGGCGGGCGTACGCTGACGTGGTGACGCTGGAGGACCTCGTACGGCTGCGCCGGGCCCGGGACACGATGGACCGCGACTACGCGCAGCCCCTCGACGTCCCGGCCCTGGCGCGCGTCGCCCTCATGTCGCCCGGCCACTTCTCCCGCAGCTTCCGGGCCGCCTTCGGGGAGACCCCGTACAGCTACCTGATGACCCGCCGCGTCGAGCGGGCCAAGGCGCTGCTGCGGCGCGGGGACCTGAGCGTGACGGAGGTCTGCTTCGCGGTGGGCTGTACGTCGCTGGGGTCGTTCAGCTCGCGCTTCACGGAGCTGGTGGGGGAGACCCCGAGCGCGTACCGGGCCCGCCGGCACGAACCGGCCGCGGCCGTTCCGGCGTGCGTTGCCAAGATCTTCACGCGTCCGGTGCGCAGGCCGGGGGCGGCGGCCGGGGCGGGGACAGGTGCCGGTGCCGGTGCCGGTGCCGGTGCCAGTGCCGGTGAGGCGGACGGCGGCGATCGGCCGTAGCGTCGGCGGCATGAGCATCAAACTGTCCCAGTGCTTCATCGCCGTCGACGACCACGACAAGGCGCTCGCCTTCTACCGTGACGCGCTCGGCCTGGAGGTCCGCAACGACGTGGCGTTCGAGGGGATGCGCTGGGTGACCCTCGGCTCGCCCGACCAGCCGGACGTGGAGATCGTCCTGGAACCGCCGGCCGCGGACCCGAACGCCTCGCCGGCCGACCGGCGGGCCATGACCGAACTGCTGGCCAAGGGCCTGCTGCGCGGCGTGATCTTCTCCACCGATGACGTGGACGCCACCTTCGAGCGCGTCCGCGCGGCGGGCGGCGAGGTGCTCCAGGAACCGACGGACATGCCGTACGGCGTCCGCGACTGCGCCTTCCGCGCCCCGGCCGGCAACATGCTCCGCTTCAACCAGCCGCGCAAGGGCTGATGACCAGTCTCAGTGAAGGTGGACCACGCTGAGGCTGTGACCAGTGGTGGTCCAGGTTGAGTGAGACGGGCGCGGGGCCAGCGTCTCAGTGAATCTGGTGCTTGAGCGTCCTGTGCTGCCGAGAACGCCCTGTGCGCTTGCCGCTGTATCAGGCCTTTGGGAGTGCCTGCTCATTGCTCCGATTGCGAGACGGCGTCGGGCCGCAGGAACCGTCGGAGAATCAGGCGCAGGGTGGGTAGCTGATCGGCCGGGCTGAACGATGGGTCGGTGGCGGCGCTGGTGTAGAGGGCAGCGATGAGAGCCATGATCCATGCTGCAGTGTCGTTCGGGTCCAGGGCGGTGTCGATTTGGCCTGCTGCGGCCGCGTTTTGTAGGAGTGTGGTGACCGTGGACCGCTCCTCGGCGTTATCGCGGCTCAGCAGCGCGTCGAGTTCGGGGTCGCGGTAGGCCTGGACCATCGCTTCCATGACGAGGGCGGGGACAAGCGGCTCCGTGGAGGGGGAGGCGAGAAGGTCCACGGTTTCGAGGAGCGCCGTCCACGGGTCGTCGGCGGCGCGGGCGGCGGCTAGGCGCCCGGCCTTGGTGGCGCCGTCGTGCTCGTCGTCCTCGAAGACAGCATGGAAGATCGCGCGCTTGTTCGGGAAGTAGTGGAACAGGTTGCCCGCGCTCATGCCGGCGGCCTTGCAGATCTCTGCCGTGGTGGTGCGTTCGAAGCCTTTGGCGGCGAAGAGTTCGGCCGCGATGTTGATGATGTGCCGGCGCCGTGCCTGGTGCCTGGCCGGGTCGACTGTCCTCATCGGGCCTCCTGCTAGTCGGCTCTCGACTCTCCGGTCTTCGGATCGTCAATAATAGACCGAGTACTCGGTCTATTATTACGGCCATGCAGGAAGTGAGGGGGATGATGGACATGTCCAAGGGAATCGAGCGGGAGGCACAGGGCAACCGACTCACCGTGCTCCGTGAGGCGACTTGGAGCACCGTTTGCGTCTACGTCGTCTTCGTGTTGGTGGGGGCGGGTGTCGGCTGGCTCGTAGATCTTCTGGCTGACTGGCTGGTGACACTGCCCTCGGCGCCGTTGCGGGGGCCTGCCGAGGTTGTTGCGTCGATCCCTGCACTGGTGCTGCCCGCCGTGGGTTCGGTGGCAGGGCTGGCCCTCGGACTTGTTGCCCAGCACGAACAGTTGGTGATTCGCCTGTCGGATGATCGCGTTGTGCTCACACGTAAGGGACGTGATCAGGAGTTCCCGCACGACGCCATTGCCAGAGTGTTCCGGGACGGCAAGCAACTCGTCCTGCTCGGCCACGACGGTGGCGAACTCACTCGGCAGGCGTGCGACCTGGACGTCGGCCGCATTGCCGACGCCTTCAGCGAGCACCGCTATGCGTGGGCGGACGCCGATCCCCACAGGGACGAGTTCCGTCGCTGGGTCCCGGATACTCCCGGCCTCCCGGAGGGGGCGAACGCCATCCTCAAGGCCCGCCAGGAGTCGTTGGACAAGAAGAGCTCCGACGACGATGTGCGGGAGCTCCGTGACGAACTGGCCCGTCTCGGCATCGTCGTGAGGGACGAGAAGCGACGTCAGTACTGGAGGACCTTCCGACCGTCAGGTCCGGCTGTGGAGTGAACGCGGGGCATCGAGGCCGACCCGCTTTGTGTGTGCGACGGTGCGCGCCGCAGCCGTGTTGCCGCTGGCGGACTGTCCTGCGGCCTCCTGGATGGTGTGCGCGATGGTACGGAGCTGCTGGATGAACCATGGCTTGGCCGTTGTGCGCAGAGGGCTCTCGTTGGGGAGCTGCCGTGTGAACTCCGCGTGGAAGGCCTGGAAATCTTCCTCGTTGGTGGACGTGGCCAGACGGCGCCAGTGCGGAGAGGCGTAGAGGGCCATGGTCGTGACGATCTCCGGATAGACCGCGGCATAGCGTTTGGGGTCCCAGGGCCGGACGCTGCGGGCAGGGCGGGGTTGGAGCCGGACGAGGCGGCGGGAGCGGTCGCTGATCCGGTAGCCGTGCTGCATGAGGACGTGCCAGAACAGCGAGCACTGCGCGTAGCACGGGTTGAGCACGTGTGGGCCGTGGCGGCGAAGGAGTCGGTAGTGGCGCTGTTGGGCGGCGACGATCTCGGGGAGGTCGGCGAGGTCGAACTGGGTGGCGGGGGACTCGACGGCCCGGCCGATCCAGAGGCGGTGGGGGACGCAGACCTGGTCGTGGTGTTTCGACATCCAGACCATGACGCCTTGGTCCGGGTTGCCGGTCCTCCGGGCGACGCAGCGGCGGCAGGCCCACCGGATGGTCGCCGCGAAAGGGCCCTGCGGGAGGTTCCACGCCTGTTTCTCCCAGCGGGGGATCGCGTGCTGGATGCTGGTGCGGGGCTGCCCGCTGAGGACGCTGAGCTGGTCTGTCGGGTCCAGGCGGGAGGTCAGCCAGAGGGAGGGCTGCTGAAGGCGCCGGACAGGCATCGCGTTCGCCGCCGCGAGCCGGTTGAGGAATGATGCCTCGGTCTCCTGCGGGAAGGGTTTCAGAGGACGCGGCAGCGGTCGGAAGACGATGGGTTCGAACCGTGCACTCATCCGGTTGCCCTGCGCGGTTCGGGCGGGGAGTCGGATTCGCTGTTGTGGTCGATCCGGATGTCACGCAGGCCGGTTTTGGTGATGCGTTCGCTGCCGTCGAGGATGGCGGAGACGGCTGCGGCCCGGATCAGGTGGGACAGGCTTCCGATCATGCCGCCGGTGCGCTGGTGCAGGTATTTCGCGAGCTTGACCAGGGTGCCGGTCTGGTGCCGGTGCAGGCGGAGGGTCGTTTCCAGGGAGGCGACCAGCGCCTGCCACTCGGCGTTGGGCGGGAAGGCGCCGGTGCGGACGAGGATGCAGCGGCCCCCGAGCTGCTTGCCGCGGATTCCGGTGAACAGGCCGGAGTTCTCGACGTTGATTCCGGCATAGACGAACGTCGCGGGCAGGTGTTCGGTGAAGTACTTGAGATGGTCGGAGAGATCTTCGCCGGCGGTGGTCGCGTGGTTGAGCAGGTGGATCTCGTCGACCAGGACCAGGTCGGTGCGGGCCTCGATGAGTACCTGGCAGACGGCGCTGGTGACGTCGATGGTGTTGTGCCGAGGGTTGATCACGGGCAGGCCGATGAACCGGGCGAACTCCAGGGCGAGTTTGCGCGGGGAGCCTTTGGGCGGGGCGGTGATGTAGACGACCGGGATGCGGTCGCTGCCCGGGTAGCGCTGCCGGATACGGAGTTCGTGGGTGCGGCCGAGTTGCTTGAGCGCGGTGGTCTTCCCGGTCGTCCACTGACCGGAGACGATCATCCCGCGGCGGGCGCCGTGCTCACGCTGGTTGAGCAGGGTCAGCAGCCGTCCCTGATGGGCGATCTCCTTGACCGTGGACGTGCGCACGACCTGGAGTTCGGAGTGGTAGGCGATGCGTGCCTCGTTGTAGGTCTCCCGCAGCTGCGGGGACAGGGCCTGCCACTGCTGATCGGGCAGCCGTTCGAAGACCGCTGGATCAGCCTCCACGAACCGTCGCCAGCCCTCCAGCCGGGTGGAGGGATCGGTCCGGTCATCGGGCAGACCGGCCTCATCCCCGCCCGGCTCCGCAGCGTTCACCACCACTTCTCTGCCTCCTTGCGTGCGTCGAAGATCTCCAGTGGGACGACATCGGCGAGTTCGGTGAGTTCGTCGGCGTCCTCGTCATCCGCCGGTTCCGGCTCTGGCGCGGGTGCTGGCCTCGGCCAGGCGGGCTCGCTGGTGGCCCGGGTGCGGGCGGCGACCTTGCGGTTGCGTCGCCGGGCCGGCCGGTCCCCCTCCGCCGCCCGGCGGCCAGGCTCGTGATCGGGCCCGTCCGAGGCCCGGTCCAGCAGCTCTGCCGCCATCTGTGCGACGGTTTCCTCGTCGGGCTTGCGCTGCCCGCGTTCGGTCAGGATCTGGTGGGCCCGGTCGAAGACCAGCTCGCCCATCGGGACAGGAGACGTGCGCAGGTGGCGCCAGGTCGCGGTGATCCAGCCCGTGCCGTGATGGTTGCGTACCCAGACACAGGAGATGTCGTAGGGGTCGTAGTGGACCTCCCAGAGCTTGCCGTCCGGGCCCGCCCCTGAGGACTGGCGCCGGAAAGGTGTGAGTCCGGGGGCGTCGTAAGTACGGTTGTTGATCCGCACCCCGCTGCGGCCGATGACCCGCCATTCACGGGGCATGAGCTGGATGTATTCCTCCGGGCTGAGCGCGACGGGGACGTATCCGGCTGCTGACACCAGCGCGGCGTACTTCTCGTTCGGGCTCAACGGCCGGTCCGGCATCAAGGGCTCGCGCAGCCCGTCGTGCGGCCTCGCCTGCCAGACGACGATCCACTCCTGGAGGAGTTCCTGGAGTTCGTGGATGGACCAGGCCGCCTGCGCGGCCGGGTCCTTGCCCCGCATCTCGGCACTGCGTCCCGTGTAGCCGGCCACGTACTGGGCGAACATCGTCGACACCGAGCCCAAGGTCCGCTCGATGTGCGGCCTGTCGGTCGGCGTATCCGGGTGCGCGGGCTGGAACGAGATCCCCAAGTGGCGGCATGCATTGCGGAAGTTGTCCGAGATGAACGCCTTGCCGTGGTCGCTGACCACCGTCTCCGGAACGATCACCGGGACCGCGGCGGCCTTGTCCAGCCGCTCGTCCAGCGACAGCAAGGAGGCATAGGGGAGCACGGAGCGCGACATGCGCAGAGCGTCGGACCAGCCGGGCCGCACCGGTTCCGGTGTCATGGCGCGTGCCAGCAGCAGCGCGGCATCGACGGCTTTCGTCGACGGCCGCAGCACCACCGCGGCCAGCGTCCGGGTGGCCAGATCGATCAGCCCGGTCAGCTCGCAGCGGTCCACCGTCCCGTCATCGTGGATGACCATGACGTCCAGCGGCGTGGAGTCGATCTCCATCACCTCGCCGGGCCGGGCCGCCGTCAGCTGCCCGAACATCCGCTTCGGCTGCTTGCCCAGCGAGCGGCGGGTGCGAGCCGAACCGAAGAGATGCTGCCCGGTCGAGACCGCCTCCAGCAGACGGTAGAACGTCGCCCTGGACGGCATCCGGACCACTCCGGCACCATGCTCGGCGACCAGGAGACGTTCGACGCGGCGGCGCAGCACCTGCGCGGAGACGGTCGGCTCGTCGGTCCGGCTGCCCGCGACCTTCGTGATCGCTTCGACCACCCGGGGATCGGCCCGGCCCGTGCCGGTGGCGGGCTTGCGCAGCCTGCCGTCCACCAGGCCCGCCACCCCTTCGCTCTCGAAGCGGGACCGCATCCGGCGCAGCGTGCTCAGCCCCACCTCCTCACCGCAGCCCCGCAGTTCGGCCACCTTGGTCAGCTCCCGCTGCCGCAGAGAGTGCACCGTCGGGTCGTACTCGGCCCGCACCGGGACATTGGTATCGCCGTCCGGGCGGCCGGTGAGCAGCTCCGTCAGGTGCCGCCTCCACCACTCAGCCCGTTGTGCCGCTTCCTGCGGCAGACCCTCCAGCACCCCGGCCTCCGGCAGCGGCGGGCGGCTCAGCGCGGTGCTGAGAACCGCGAAACCCTCCGACGCCAGCAGGTGCCCCAGCAGCACGACGCTGGCGGCCTGGGCATCATCGACCAGCCGCACCGACGTGCCGTGCAGGGCGGCAACCGTGTGCTCCCGCCCGTCGAAGCGGACCCTGTCACCCAGCGACAGCAGCCGCGGACGCGTCGGCACCCCCACCCACCTCCTCCGCGGCCACGGGCACCGGGAGCACCTGCGTGGCCGCTGACAACAGACCGGCCTCCAGATCCACCGCCAGTTCCCGGCACCAGAGCAGATGGAACAGCACAGGGAGCACAGCGATCGGATCACCCACCGCGCAGGCCCCCGCCAACAGACCCCGGGGCCGGGCGAAAGCCGCCCGCAACTCCGCCGCTACCGGCTCCCGCCGCACCCGCGGATGCCGGTAGCCCGACAACCAGCGCAGATTCGCCGCCAGCACCGGATCGAGCACACCCACCCGCTCAAAACCCCAGCCCACCCGCGCACAGGCCGCGGCCGTGACCTCGAACTTCACCGCGTCCTCGGGCTCGATCCGGTCGTCGGGACGCACGTCCAGCACCACACCGGTGCCGTCCCGACAGCGTACGAAGTAGTCCGGCGTATGGCTGATCCGCCGAGCCCGGCAGCCGGACCGCCACGAGAGCCGGAACGGCTGCGATGCCATCGCCACCACACCCGGATCACAGTCCAGCCGCATCAGCTGACCGAGCTCCACCCACGACTCGTAACCCACCAACTCGGCACCCGTAGCAGCCCAGTACCAGCCGGGAAAATTGCGCTGACCCCGGTACGACGGGAACGTCCGCACCTGCCCGGCCGCCTCGAAACGCGTCGGCCACATCACCTCAAGCGGCCCCTCGTGCAGGTCACCGTGAGCGTCGACGTACTCCAGCCAGAAGTCCTCAGCCTCCACCAGCCACCCCCACCCGGCGCTGACCATGTACGACAACCGTAGACAGCCGGGCGTGGCGGTGGCTCAGAAAGAGCGAGACAGAACAGCAGATGGCCAAGGTTGACTGAGACACCCAGCCCGATGGCTCAGATAGACCGAGAATGGCCCGCCTTCAGTGAGACGGGTCACCAGCCGCGCAAGGGCTGACCAGGGGCCGAGTGCCCGTGTCCCGCCGAGGAACACTATTGCAAGCAGGTGCTTGCAATAGTTAGCAACGTGCGGCAGGATCGGGGCATGGCATCGCTCAACGTCGGAAATCTCGGCGCGTACCTGCGCGAGCAGCGGAGGCAGGCCCAGCTCTCGCTGCGGCAGCTCGCCGACGCCGCGGGGGTGTCGAATCCGTACCTGAGCCAGATCGAGCGCGGGCTGCGCAAGCCGAGCGCGGACATCCTCCAGCAGCTCGCGAAAGCGCTGCGGATCTCCGCGGAGACGCTGTACGTGCAGGCCGGGATCCTGGACGAGCGGGACCGGGACGAGGTGGAGACGCGTGCCGCCATCCTGGCCGACCCGTCGATAAACGAGCGGCAGAAGCAGGTGCTGCTCCAGATCTACGAGTCCTTCCGCAAGGAGAACGCCCTCGACGCCGATGGCGACGGTGCGGAGAGCGACGAGATGCCGTCCACGAACTGAACTGTGATCCGGGAGGACCAGCAGCATGGCCATCGCCGATGACCTGAAGAAGACCCTCGCCGACCCCACCCCCCTCTACTTCGCCGCCGGCACCGCGGACCTCGCCGTGCAGCAGGCCAAGAAGGTGCCGGCCCTGATCGAGCAGCTGCGGGCCGAGGCGCCGGCGCGCATCGAGGCCGTGCGCAACACCGACCCCAAGGTCGTGCAGGAGAAGGCCAAGCAGGCCCAGGACGTGGTGACCGCCAAGGTCGCCGAGGTGCTGGGCGCGTTCGACCCGAAGAAGCTCGGCGAGACCGCGCAGGACCTCGCGCTGCGCGGGGTCGGCGTCGCCGCCGAGTACGCGGTGCGCGCCAAGGAGACGTACGACAAGGTCGCCGAGCACGGTGAGCAGGCCGTGCGCGCCTGGCGCGGCGAGGTCTCCGAGGAGATTGTCGAGATCGCCGGGGCCGTGGAGCCGGACCCGAAGCCGGAGGCGGAGGCGTCGGCCGAGGAGCCCGCGGCGGCCGAGGACGACAAGCCGGCCGCCAAGAAGCCCGCCGCGCGCAGGAGCACGGCCAAGAAGCCGGCCGCCGCCGCGGCGGCGGGCGACGAGAGCTGAGCGGGAAGCCGAGCGGGGAGCCGGGCGGCCGCGCGGCGCGCGCCACCGGACGGCCGGGCCGGGCACCTTCGGGGTGTCCGGCCCGTTCTATGGGTAGCGTGGGGGCACGGGAGCGTTTGCGCTCCGCGAGCAGCACCGCGGCACCGAAGCACCGAAGCACCCGAGCAACGAAGCGCTGACGCGTCAGAGGCGGTAGACGACATGTTGATGGAGAGGTTCGATTCCCTCTTTGTGCTGTTCGACATCGGCATGCTGCTGTTCGCCGTCGTCGCCTGCGTCATCGCGGTGGGCGCGCGCAGTGACGCCTACCGCGCGGCCGACAAGCAGTCCAAGACGTTCTGGGGCGTCGTCCTCGGCCTCACGGTCCTCTTCGACTTCCTGGTCTTCTGGGGCTACCTCAGGGGGATGCTGTTCCTCCAGATCGCCGGTCTGATCGCGACGATCATCTTCATGGTGGACGTGCGGCCCGCCCTGAAGCAGGTGTCGGGCGGCGGCCGGCGCCGGGGCGGCAGCAGCAGCGACGGGCCCTACGGCCCGTACAACGGCAACCGTTAGGCCCGGTCGTCACTGTCCCACGGACACGCCCTGCTCCGGACCCGGTGCCCGGACGGAGCCCGACGCGCGGTCGAGGAGGACGACGGCCACGTCGTCGGTCAGCTCGCCGCCGTTGAGGCGGCGGGCCTCGGTGACGGCCGCCTCCAGCAGGCCCTCCCCGCGCAGGCCACGGGTCAGGTGCCGGTTGATCATCTCGACCATGCCGTCCTGGCCCAGCCGCTCGCGGCCCTCCCCGATCCGGCCCTCGATCAGGCCGTCGGTGTACAGCATCAGGCTCCATGTGCCGCCCAGCTCCACCTGGCGGCGCGGCCAGCGGGCGTGGGGGAGCAGCCCGAGGGCCGGGCCGCTGTTCTCGTACGGCAGCAGCCGCGCCGGGCGCCCCGGCCGGGCTATCAGCGGGGCCGGGTGGCCGGCCAGGCACAGGCCGGCCCGGCGGCCGTCCGGGGAGATGTCGACCGTGCAGACCGTCGCGAAGATCTCCTCGCAGGGGCGCTCGGCCTCCAGCACCTGCTGGAGCGTGGACAGCAGCGCGTCGCCGCACAGGCCCGCCAGCGTCAGCGCCCGCCAGGCGATCCGCAGCTCCACGCCGAGGGCCGCCTCGTCCGGGCCGTGGCCGCAGACGTCGCCGATCATCGCGTGGACCGTGCCGTCCGGGGTGCGGACGGTGTCGTAGAAGTCCCCGCCGAGCAGGGCCCGGCTGCGGCCGGCGTGGTAGCGGGCGGCGAAGCGGAGGTCGGAGCCCTCCAGGAGGGGGTTGGGGAGCAGGCCGCGCTCCAGGCGGGCGTTCTCCTGGGCCCGGAGTTTCGATTCCGCGAGCTTGTACTGCGCGATGTCGGCCCGCTTGCGCTCGACGGCGTAGCGGATGGCGCGGCTCAGCAGCCGCTCGTCCAGCTCGTCGCGGAAGAGGAAGTCCTGCGCGCCGACCCGTACCGCCTCGGCGGCCCGCTCGGCGTCGGCCTCGGCCGTCAGGACGAGCACGGCGTGGCGCGGCGCGATACGGAGCACCTCGCGGAGGGTGGCCAGCTCGTCGACCGCGGTGTCGGCGCCCGCCGTACGGGTGCCGGGGCCGCCCGGCAGCGCCAGGTCGAGCAGGATGCAGTGGACGTCCGGCGTGAGGAGACGCGTCGCCTCGGTGAGGTTGCGGGCGTTCCGCAGCCGGATGCGGTGACCGTCGGCGTCGAGGATCTCCGGGACGGTGAGACCGCCGGCGGGGTCGTCCTCGATCACCAGCAGGGTCAGGGCCTGCGGTGCGGCTGCGGTATGCGAGGCGGACAGAACGGCCTGACCGCTCTCCACGGCCGGGGTGTCCCTCTGCCGCGGTACGGGTACGGGCATCGTTTCCGGTTCCTTCCCTCCCCCCGAGGCTGCGCTCGTGGCAGACCCTAGCGGGAGCGGACGGGCCAGCGGAATGCCATGGCCGGCCCCGGCCCCCGGCATATGCCGTTATCCGCCGCGAAGTCCCAGGTCGCGCGATGACGTACATCACGGTCCGGCAACGTCACAGGCCCACGCCACCCACGGACTCCCCGCACCCTCCGCACTCCCGCGACTCCCTTCCGTGCCCCCGGCTCCGTGGCGAGCGCCGCACGCGGTCCCGACCCCGGCTTCCCGACCCCGGCTTCCCGGCCCCGGCTGCTCGGGCCCGGCTGCTCGGGCCGGCTTCTCGGGCCGGCTTCTCGGCGGGAGGCTTTCGCCCGGCCCGCTACGCCTCCGGGCGGACGATGGCCTTGATGGGCATCGAGCCCGCGCCCGCCATCGTGATGTTGCGGCCGGGGCGGGGGGCGTGGACCATCGCGCCGTCGCCGACGTACAGGGCGACATGGCTCGCGTCGTCGAAGTAGATGATCAGGTCGCCGGGCCGCATGTCCTTGACCGCGACCTTCGGCAGCAGCCGCAGCTGCTCCTGCGAGGTCCGCGGGATGCCCTTGCCCGCCGCCCGCCACGCCTGCGAGGTCAGCCCCGAGCAGTCGAAGGACCCCGGCCCCTGCGCACCCCACGCGTACGGCTTGCCTATCTGGGCGGTGGCGAACTGCACGGCCTTCTTCCCGGCGTCCGTGGCCGTGCCGTTGATCTCCTTCAGCACGCCCGTGGACAGCCAGGCCGTCTGCGCCTTGTACTGCGCTTCCTGCTCGAGCTGGAGCAGCCGGGCCTTCTCCTCGGCCTCCAGCTTGCTCTCCAGCTCCTCCGCCGCCTTGATCTTGGTCTCGACCTGCTTCTTCGCCTCTTCCGCCTTGACCCGGTTGGCCTCCAGCGTCTGCCAGCGCATGCTCGCGTCGATGGCGTACTGCTGCAAGTCCTTCTGCGTCCGCGTCAGTTCGGTGACCGTGTCCGCCGTGGCCTTCTGGCCCTGGCGCAACAGGTCGGCGCCGATGAGGAACTGGCTCGGATTGCTGCTCAGCGCCAGCTGCGCGCTCGGCGGCATGCCGCCCGAGCGGTACTGGGCGCGCGCGGCCGCCCCCGCCTTGTTCTTCAGCGTGGCGATCCGCTCCTGCCCCTCCTGCACCTTCTTCGCGATCTCGACGATCTTCTCGGACTGCGCCTTGGCCTCGCTCTCGGCGAGGTTGTACGCGTCCGTGGCGGTGCCGGCCTGGCGGTAGAGCTCCTCTATCTCCTTGCGGACCTGCTCCAGCGACTTGCCCCCGCGCGCCCCGGGCCCGGCGGGCGTCGTGGAAGGGGTGCCGCCCGGCGACGTGGCACCCGGTGACGTGCCGCCCGGCGTCGTACGGCCGGGCGCCGGCGGGGGAGTGGGTGCGGCGTAGGCCGTCCCCGAGATCCCCGTGACGCCGGTGACCGCCACTATGGCCATGGCGCAGAGCAGTGTGAGCGCCGATGCGCCGTGCAGCCGCAGCCGTCGGTTCATGGTCCGGACCCCCCAGCAGATCTGACTATCCGTCAGTAGCTTCCATCACCCCGGGGATGGTGGCACGACTCGGCGAAATCCAACAGACGTGTGGATGTCATTCCGGATCATGTCCCGCTCCCCCACGCGGCTCAACGGGCCGCATCCGCTCCCGGTTCCCCCACCGGCCACGCTCACCCGTTCGGACGCAGCGCGTCCCATCGCACCGTCAGTTCCCCCTGCCGCCACCGCCGCGGACCGTCCGTCAGCGGCCAGTCCGCCGCCAGCGACCGCGCCGTACGGATCCACCGCTGCCGGGCGCCCAGCGACGCGTACGGCGCGGCCGCCGCCCACGCGCGGTCGAAGTCCCGCAGGAACGCGTGCACCGCTTCCCCCAGCACGTTCCGGTGGATCAGCGCCTTCGGCAACCTCTCCGCCAGGTCCGACGGGCGCTCCAAGGAGCCCAGCCGGGTCGCGAACGTCACCGTGCGCGCCCCCTCGGGCCCCAGTGCGACCCACACGTGCCGCCGCCCGATCTCGTCACAGGTCCCCTCGACCAGCAGGCCGCCCGGCGCCAGCCGTGCGCACAGCCGCCCCCAGACCTCCTCGACCTGCTGCTCGTCGTACTGCCGCAGCACGTTCGCCGCCCGGATCAGCGCCGGCCGCTCCCCGCCGTCCAGCGGCACCTCGAACCCGCCGTGCCGGAAGGTCAGCCCGTCCCGCTCGTACGGCTTGGCGCCCGTGACCCGCGCCGGTTCGATCTCGATGCCGACGACCCGCACGCGCGGGGCCGCCACCCGCAGCCGGGACAGCAGCTCGACCGCCGTCCACGGAGCCGCCCCGTACCCCAGGTCCACGGCGACCGGCGCATCCGCGCGCCGCAGCGCGGGCCCGTGCGTGACGGCGATCCAGCGGTCCATGCGGCGCAGCCGGTTCGGATTGGTCGTCCCGCGCGTCACCGTGCCCACGGGGCGGCTCGGGGGAGGGGTGCGGGGGGCCATGAGCCGAGAGTAAGCGGAGTGACCCGCCCCGATAAAAATCCGGCAAACCGCGGAGCAATCCGGTCCGGGCGGAATGCCGGGCGGGTCCGTGCTGGTTGCACCTGGCGAAAGGGCGCCGCCGGCGTTCCTTCAGCGATGCCCGTCAGTACCAGTCAGTACCAGTCAGTACCCAGTACCTGTCAGTACCCAGTACCTGTCAGTACCCAGTACTGCCGGTACCCGTCAGTGCCCGTTCCGTACCCACCAGCCGCTCCAGATGCCCCGACCGAGAGGACTGCTCCCTTGAGTCAGTACGTGTCCCGGCTCGGAGGCAGGCTCGCCGCCGGCCGCATGGCCCGCCACACCGACGGCCCCCGCCTGCGCCTGCCCGCCGTCGGGCACCACCGCAAGCCGCGCCGCGTGGCCATGCTCAGCGTCCACACCTCGCCCCTGCACCAGCCCGGTACGGGCGACGCGGGCGGCATGAACGTCTACATCGTCGAGCTCGCCCGCCGGCTGGCCGCGATCAACATCGAGGTCGAGATCTTCACGCGTGCCACGGCCGGCGGCCTCCCGCCCGCCGTCGAGCTCGCGCCCGGCGTGCTCGTACGGCACGTCGACGCCGGTCCGTACGAGGGCCTGGCCAAGGAGGAGCTGCCCGCCCAGCTGTGCGCCTTCACCCACGGCGTCATGCAGGCGTGGGCCGGCCACCGCCCCGGCTACTACGACCTCGTCCACTCCCACTACTGGCTCTCCGGCCACGTCGGCTGGCTCGCCGCCCAGCGCTGGGGCGTACCGCTCGTGCACGCCATGCACACCATGGCCAAGGTCAAGAACGCCGCGCTGGCCGCGGGCGACACGCCCGAGCCGGCCGCCCGCGTCATCGGCGAGACCCAGATCGTGGCCGCGGCCGACCGGCTGATCGCCAACACCGCCGAGGAGGCCGACGAGCTCGTACGCCACTACGACGCCGACCCCGGCAAGGTCGCCGTCGTCCACCCCGGCGTCAACCTCGACCGCTTCACCGTCGGCGACGGCCGGGCCGCGGCCCGCGCCCGCCTGGGCCTGCCGCAGGACGCCCTCATACCGCTCTTCGCGGGCCGCATCCAGCCGCTGAAGGCCCCCGACATCCTGCTGCGCGCGGTGGCGGTCCTCGTCGACCAGGACCCCTCGCTGCGCCGCCGGCTCTTCGTCCCCGTCGTCGGCGGGCCCAGCGGCAGCGGGCTCGCCAAGCCCGAGGGGCTGCAGAAGCTCGCCGCCACGCTGGGCATCGCCGACCTGGTGCACTTCCACCCGCCGGTCGGCCAGGACCGGCTCGCGGACTGGTTCCGGGCCGCGTCCGTGCTGGTCATGCCGTCGTACAACGAGTCCTTCGGGCTCGTCGCGATCGAGGCGCAGGCCACGGGCACGCCGGTGCTCGCCGCCGAGGTCGGCGGGCTGCCGGTGGCCGTCAACGACGGGGTGACCGGCCTGCTCGTACCCGGCCACGACCCGGCCGACTACGCCGCACGGCTGCGCGCCTTCGCCGACGACCCGGGGCTGGCGGAGCGGATGGGACGGGAGGCGGCGCGGCACGCGCGGTTCTTCGGCTGGGACACCGCCGCGGCCGGCACGGCGGACGTGTACACAGCGGCGATGCATGATCACCGCCGTCGCGTACGCTCCCACCATGGCTGACGTGGCTGACCCCGCCGATCGCTCGGCGATCATCGAGCGCACCCTGACCGACGCCGAGCTGGAGTGGGAATCCCCCGAGCCCGGCTCGTACGTGGTCAAGCTCCCCGGGACGCGCAAGCTGTCGACGACCTGCTCGCTGCTGGTGGGCCGGCACTCGCTGTCCATCAACGCGTTCGTGATCCGGCATCCGGACGAGAACGAGGCCGGCGTCCACCGCTGGCTGCTCGAACGCAACCTCAAGCTCTACGGCGTCTCGTACGCCGTGGACCAGCTCGGCGACGTCTACCTGGCGGGCAAGCTCCCGCTGTCCGCGGTCACCCCCGACGAGCTGGACCGTCTCTTCGGCGTCGTCCTGGAGGCGGCGGACGGCGGCTTCAACACGCTGCTGGAACTGGGCTTCGCGAGCGCGATCCGCCGCGAGTACGCCTGGCGCGTCTCGCGCGGAGAACCCACCCACAACCTCGACGCGTTCCGCCACCTGACCCAGCCGTCCCGCTGACCGGGGGCCCCTGCCCCTGACCCCGGAGCCGGCCCCTACCCCTACCCCTACCCCTGGACCCGAGCCGGCTCCGGCTCCGCCCCCGTGGCCGGTCCCGCGCCCCCGGCCGTTCCCGCGCCCCCGGCCGGTCCCGCCACCACCGCCCCCTCCGCCGCCGGTTCCGTCTCCGCCGGAAGGTCGCGCATCAGCGCCCAGTACCCCAGGCCCGCCACCGTCCCCAGCACTCCCGTGGCCGCCCACAGCCACCCCGCCCCGTACCGGTCGATCACGAAGCCCGCCATCAGCGGGGCCACCAGCGAGGCGACCGCCCACGACATCGTGTAGACGCCCTGGTAGCGGCCGCGTCCGTGGACCGGGGACATCCGGACGACCAGGCCCATCTGGGTCGGGGAGTTCACGATCTCCGCCAGCGTCCAGACGAGCACGGTCAGCGCGTACGCCCACAGCGAGCCCGCGAAGGCGGTCAGCGCGAAGCCGTAGCCGGCCAGGACCGACGAGACGACCAGCAGCTTCTGCGGGTCACGGTGCTCGATGAGGCGGGTGACCGGGAGCTGGAGGACGACGATCAGGATGCCGTTGACGGCGACGACCAGACCGTAGTCGGCCGGCGAGAAGCCCTCCTGGCCCATGGCCACGGGCAGGCCGACCGAGCCCTGCGTGAAGATCAGCGAGATCAGGAACGACAGGCCGACGATGCCCATGAACCGCCGGTCGCGCAGGACGCCGCCGAGCCGGACCTCGTCCGCGTCGCCCGCACCCCCGCCGGAACGTTCCTTCGCCGCTCCGTCCCCCGCTCCCGTCCCCGCGCGCTCCGGACGGGACTCGGGCAGCTTGACGTACACCAGGACCGCGCAGACCAGCGTCAGCGCCGCCTCGCCGAGGAAGCCTGCGAGGTAGCTGTACTCGGCCACGAACCCGGCGGCCGTCGAGCTGATCGCGAAGCCGAGGTTGATCGCCCAGTAGTTCAGCGCGAACGCCCGCACCCGGTCCTCGGGCCGGACGATGTCGGCCATCATCGCCTGCACCGCCGGGCGCGAGGCGTTGGAGGTCATGCCGACCAGCAGGGCCACCGCCGCGATCGCGGCCGGGTGCTCCATGAAGCCGAGCAGGGCCACCGAGAACGCGGTCGAGGCCTGCGCCGCCAGCAGCGTGGGCCGGCGCCCCAGCCGGTCCGTCATCACGCCCGCGACCAGCGAGGAGATGACCCCGCCCAGGCCGTGCAGGGCGACGACGAGGCCCGCGAAGAAGGCGGAGTAGCCGCGGTCCAGGGTCAGGTACATCGTCATGAAGGTGGCGACGAAGGCCCCGAGGCGGTTCACCAGGGTGCTCGTCCACAGCCACCAGAAGGTGGGCGGCAGGCCGGACACGCTCTCGCGCGCCGCCCGTCTCACAGAGGCAACGGACATACGGAAATCCCCCCGGCGGCGTCAAAGGCGGCGTGACAGGCGTAAGTGGCGCTCAACAGGGCCGCACGTTACAGACGGCCTCGTGACCCCCGCCAGTGAATTGACGCCGCCCGTCAATCCACCGGGCCCCGGCGCCGCGCGCGAGCGGTCCGGCCCGTCCATTAGGCTCGTACGCATGGCCGACGCACCGTACAAGCTGATCCTCCTCCGCCACGGCGAGAGCGAGTGGAACGCGAAGAACCTGTTCACCGGCTGGGTGGACGTCAACCTCAACGAGAAGGGCGAGAAGGAGGCGGTCCGCGGCGGTGAGCTGCTCAAGGACGCCGGCCTGCTGCCCGACGTGGTCCACACGTCCCTCCAGAAGCGCGCCATCCGCACCGCGCAGCTCGCCCTGGAGTCCGCCGACCGCCACTGGATCCCGGTCCACCGCTCCTGGCGCCTGAACGAGCGCCACTACGGTGCGCTCCAGGGCAAGGACAAGGCCCAGACCCTCGCCGAGTTCGGCGAGGAGCAGTTCATGCTGTGGCGCCGCTCCTACGACACCCCGCCGCCGGCCCTCGAGGACGGCACCGAGTTCTCGCAGTCCGAGGACCCGCGCTACGCGACGATCCCGCCGGAGCTGCGCCCGAAGACGGAGTGCCTGAAGGACGTCGTCGTCCGCATGCTCCCGTACTGGTACGACGGCATCGTCCCGGACCTCCTCGCGGGCCGCACGGTCCTGGTCGCCGCGCACGGCAACAGCCTGCGCGCCCTGGTCAAGCACCTGGACGGCATCTCGGACGCCGACATCGCGGGCCTGAACATCCCCACCGGCATCCCGCTCTCCTACGAGCTCGACGCCGACTTCAAGCCCCTCAACCCGGGCGGCACCTACCTCGACCCGGCGGCCGCCGCGGCCGCGATCGAAGCCGTCAAGAACCAGGGCAAGAAGAAGTAAGCACCGCGATCATGCCCCCGACCTGCGCACACGGCGCAGGTCGGGGGCATTCGTTTGCGTGCGGCGGTGCACATCCGCTCAAGCCGCCGGGGAGCCGTAGCCGGCTGGCGGCCGCAGGTCACACCGACGCCCCCGGCCGCGGATCGTTTCGCGGGCGGGGGCGTCGGTGGGGGGTGGGCCGGGTCAGCCGCACTGGCACGGGGCGCCGGACTGGCAGCCGCAGCCGCAGCCCGAGCCGCAGCCGCACGCCGCCAGCAGTGGCAGGCGCACGGGTTCGGTTGCGTCCTGCTGGTCATGCTCCGGGGTGATGGGGACGGGGGAATCGGGCATGGTTCCTCCTCGCAGGCGTACGGGGTCGGGTCGTACTGCCTTTCGCCTCATTCATGCCCAGCCGCACCGGCGCGTCAACGGCGCATTGGGGCTCGCACCCCTCAGACGCCCTCGACCGTGATCGGCGGCTGCAGCTCGTCCGCGTGCTCGCCCGTCACCAGGTAGACGACGCGCTTGGCCACCGACACCGCGTGGTCGGCGAAACGCTCGTAGTAGCGGCCCAGCAGCGTGACGTCCACGGCCGTCTCGATGCCGTGCTTCCAGCGGTCGTCCATCAGGTGCTGGAACAGCGTGCGGTGCAGCTGGTCCATCTCGTCGTCGTCCGTCTCCAGCTGGAGCGCCAGGTCGACGTCCTTGGTGATGATGACCTCGGCCGCCTTCGCCATCAGGCGCTGCGCGAGCTGGCCCATCTCCAGGATCGTCGCGTGCAGGTCCCGCGGCACCGCGGTGTCCGGGAAGCGCAGCCGCGCCAGCTTCGCCACGTGCTGCGCCAGGTCGCCGGAGCGCTCCAGGTCGGCGCTCATGCGCAGCGAGGTCACCACGATGCGCAGGTCGGTCGCGACCGGCTGCTGCCGGGCGAGCAGCGCGATGGCCCGCGCCTCCAGGTCGTGCTGCAGGTCGTCGACCTTCTGGTCCGCCGCGATCACGCTCTCGGCGAGCTTCAGGTCGGCGTCGAGCATGGCCGTCGTCGCCCGCCCGATCGCGGAACCGACCAGCCGTGCCATTTCGACCAGGCCTTCCCCGATCGAGTCCAGTTCCTCGTGGTAAGCGTCCCGCATGGTGGCTGTCCCTCTCTTGCCTTCTCGCCCGGGGGCCGGGGCCGGTTGCCCCACGTTGACACGTTCACCCGGAAACGCGTCCGACTCCGGCATCACAAATGAATCAACTCCGTCGCCACGGTGAACTCTGGGCGACGACTGTTCGAGACGCCACCCGAACGGCTGTGGAACTGTCGTCGTGCCTGCTTAACCTGGATGCATGGACGTGAACGCGGCGGTCGCCGCAGCGGCAGCGATCGCCGGGTTGTGCACCGGCGTGATCGCCATGCTGGCGTTCCGCTGGAGCGAGCGCGACCAGGCCCGCCCGACGCGGAGCGCCATGCGCCCCGACATCAACGCGGTGCTTCCGCCCGGCGTGGACACCGTCCTCTCCGTGCTGCGCTCCTCGGCCGTCGTGCTCGACGAGGGGGACGCGGTCGTCAAGGCCAGCTCCGCCGCGTACGCCCTCGGGCTGGTGCGCGGCGGCAAGCTCGCCGTCGAGCCGATGCTCCACATGGCCCGCGACACCCGCCGCGACGGCGAGATACGGCAGGTCGAGCTGGACCTGCCGCGCCGGGGCACCGGCCGCGGCGAGGCCCTGGCGGTCTCCGCCCGGGTGGCGCCGCTCGGCTCCCGGCTCGTGCTCCTGCTGGTCGAGGACCTCACCGAGGCCCGTCGCATCGAAGCGGTACGGCGCGACTTCGTCGCGAACGTCTCCCACGAGCTCAAGACGCCCGTGGGAGCGCTCTCCCTGCTCTCGGAGGCCGTCATGGACGCCTCCGACGACCCCGAGGCGGTCATGCGCTTCGCCGGCCGCATGCAGATCGAGGCGACCCGCCTGACCAACCTGGTCCAGGAGCTCATCGACCTCTCCCGGGTCCAGAACGACGACCCGCTGGAGGACGCGGAACCCGTACGGGTGGACACGCTGGTGGCCGAGGCCATCGACCGCTGCCGCCACACGGCGTCCTCCAAGCAGATCACCATGGCCTCGGGCGGCACCGCCGACCTGCGGGTCCGGGGCAACCGCGGCCAGCTCGCGGCGGCCCTGGGCAACCTCGTGGAGAACGCGGTGAACTACAGTCCGGCCCGCACCCGGGTCGGGATAGCCGCTCGCCGCGTCGCCGCACAGGGCGGGGACCTGATCGAGATCGCCGTGACCGACCAGGGCATCGGCATCCCCGAGAA
Source organism: Streptomyces sp. NPDC090022 (assembly GCF_044748145.1). NCBI lineage: Bacteria > Bacillati > Actinomycetota > Actinomycetes > Kitasatosporales > Streptomycetaceae > Streptomyces > Streptomyces sp. NPDC090022. The sequence goes on along the minus strand of NZ_JBIVFN010000017.1, from coordinate 101,197 downwards.
GGACCGGGAGCGCATCTTCGAGCGCTTCTACCGCGTCGACCCGGCCCGCTCCCGTGCCACCGGCGGGACCGGCCTGGGCCTCGCGATCGTGAAGCACGTGGCCGCCTCGCACGGCGGGGAGGTCACGGTGTGGAGCTCCGAGGGTCAGGGCTCCACGTTCACCCTGCGGCTTCCGGAGGCTGCCGCACCGGCTCCGGCCAGACCCGTGCCCCAACCAGAACCTGCCACCACCCCTGCCCCGGAGGTCCTTCCGTGACCCGAGTGCTCGTCGTCGAGGATGAGGAATCCTTCAGCGACGCCCTGTCCTACATGCTCCGCAAGGAGGGCTTCGAGGTCGCCATCGCCGCGACCGGGCCCGACGGGCTGGACGAGTTCGAGCGCAACGGCGCCGACCTCGTTCTCCTGGACCTGATGCTGCCCGGGCTGCCCGGCACCGAGGTCTGCCGCCAGCTGCGCGGCCGCTCGAACGTGCCCGTCATCATGGTGACCGCCAAGGACAGCGAGATCGACAAGGTCGTCGGGCTGGAAATAGGAGCCGACGACTACGTGACCAAGCCCTTCTCCTCGCGGGAGCTGGTCGCCCGCATCCGCGCGGTGCTGCGGCGCCGTGGCGAGCCGGAGGAGGTCACCCCGGCGGCCCTGGAGGCCGGCCCGGTGCGGATGGACGTCGACCGCCACGTGGTGACGGTCGCGGGTGCGAAGGTGGACCTCCCGCTGAAGGAGTTCGACCTCCTGGAGATGCTGCTGCGCAACGCGGGCCGCGTGCTCACCCGCATGCAGCTGATCGACCGGGTCTGGGGCGCGGACTACGTCGGAGACACCAAGACCCTCGACGTCCACGTCAAGCGCCTGCGCGCCAAGATCGAGCCGGACCCGGGCGCGCCGCGCTACCTGGTCACGGTGCGCGGTCTCGGCTACAAGTTCGAGCCGTAGACCGGCCGGCCGGCCGACCGGCCGCGGAGCGGATCTGAGCCCCGACCGCACGTGTACGACGAGGAGGGCCCCACCCGGTGATCCGGGTGGGGCCCTCCTCGTATGTCCGCTTGCGGCGCGTCAGTGGCCGGCGCCGGTCGAGGCCGAGCCCGAGGGGGTGCCCGAGGGGGAGCCCGACGGGGTGCCGGTGGCACCGCCCGCCGGCTTCGACGGCGTACCCGAGGGGCTGCCCGACGGCGACGCGCCGGGGCCGGTGGACGGGGTGCCCGAGGGGTTCGCGCCCGCGGCCGGGGAGGCCGCCGGGGCCTCGGACGGGCCGTAGGCCGCGTAGTAGCCGGTGGACGGGACGACGAAGGCCTCCAGCGCGACGTCACCGGTGGAGCTCAGCTGGAAGACGACCTTCTGCGCGTCGCCGTCCTGTACGGCCTCGCGGCCGCCCTCGATCACGGCCGAGGCGTTGCCCTTGCCGCCCAGGACCACCGAGCCGCCGGCCGGGACGGTGATCTTGCCGCCGCCCGTCGCGGGCTTCAGCTCGACCTTGCCCTTGGCACCCGGGAGGGTGATCGAGTCAAGGGTCTGCGGCTTGTCGCCGGCGTTGAAGACGGTCGCCGACACGACGGCCGGGCCCTTCTTCTCCTTCTCGCCCTGGGTGATCACCAGAGCGTTCTGGATCTTGATGTCGCCCTTGGTGACCGCCGCGTTGTCCGGCTTGATCCCCAGCGTCTGTGCGTTGTTGCCCGCGGCGCAGGCGGCGAGCGATCCGATCGAGAACACGGTGGCGACGGCGGCGAGGGCGCCGCGTCGAAGGCTGCGGCTCACGGCGGCGGCAACTCCTTGGACGTACGGACGGAGGGTCGTGGAGGCGGGAGGTAAAGCCGCCCTAAGGGTGTGTCAGCGCGCTTAGGTTACCGAGCCGCCACCCCGCCCCCGCACCCGACCCTCCGGCCACGGTGACCGGGCGGTTCGCCCGGCCGTGCAGGGGGTTCGCGCGACCGCCCTTGCGGACGTGTTCGTTTATCGGCCGGCGGCCACTCCTGATCCACTGCTGATCCACTCCCGATCCACCGATGATCAATTTCCGGGATTCCTTCGAACGGTGCTTCGTGATCAATTCCGGATTGGGCCGGAACCCGATCGGTACGGTGTCCCGCCAGTCGGACGGAGTAGTTCGGTATCGCGCCTTCGAAACCGGCAAAACGGGACGTACATCACGTCGGCGGGGTCGCCCGTCAGGTGTAACGTGGTCGTTTCCCCCCGTCCGCGTAGCGCCTCCGACCTGCGAATACCCCCTTCCGGAAGCCCTCCGCAGCACGTCCCCGGCGCTGTTGTCAAGCCCTGAGATATGCCCTGACCTGCGAAAACGCCATTCAGAACAGTCAGTTCTCGTGTTACCCTGGATAGCCACGGAAGGGGTACCTGTCACATGACGTTCAAGGTTGGCGACACCGTGGTCTATCCCCATCACGGGGCCGCGCTGATCGAGGCCATCGAAACTCGCCAGATCAAAGGCGTGGACAAGACCTACTTGGTGCTCAAGGTCGCCCAGGGCGACCTGACGGTTCGTGTGCCTGCGGACAATGCGGAGTTCGTCGGCGTTCGCGATGTAGTCGGCCAGGACGGGCTGGACCGGGTCTTCAAGGTGCTTCGTGCACCGTACGCCGAAGAGCCGACGAACTGGTCCCGGCGCTACAAGGCAAATCTGGAGAAGCTCGCTTCTGGCGATGTCATCAAGGTCGCCGAAGTGGTGCGCGACCTGTGGCGTCGTGAGCGCGAGCGCGGGCTGTCCGCGGGTGAGAAGCGCATGCTCGCGAAGGCGCGTCAGATTCTGGTGAGCGAGCTCGCGCTCGCGGAGAACACCAACGAGGACAAGGCCGAGGCCCTCCTCGACGAGGTCCTCGCGTCCTGACGCGACGAACCGTTCCACACAGTGTGCCGCGGTGCCCGATGACCGTGCCTCTCATGTCCTCACCGGACTGAGGGGCCTGTCGCCGGGCGCTGCGGCATGTCTGGTTTCTTCACCCCACGCGCCTACCGCACGCCACGCGCCTGCCGCACGCCACGCGTTCCCACCCGGCGCGTCCTTCGTTCCCTGGTGTGCCGGGTCCGGGCAGCCGGCTCGACCGGTCGTCACGGAAGGGGCGAGGGCAGCGCACCCGGCACCCTTCAGGCCATACCCACGTCGGCCGAAGTCACAAACCTGGCCGAGTTCCCGGAGCTAGCGGAGCCATCCCGATGTATGACGACTCGCGCCCCGAGCGCCCCGCGCCCCCCACGCGTCCCGAGCGCCCCCACCGCACGGCCGCGGTGATCCCCGCCGCCGGCCGCGGCGTACGGCTGGGCCCCGGCGCGCCCAAGGCCCTGCGCGCCCTCGGCGGCACGCCGATGCTGATCCACGCCGTCCGCGCCATGGCCCGCTCCCGCGCCGTCTCGCTCGTGGTCGTCGTCGCGCCGTCCGACGGCGCCGCCGAGGTGAAGAACCTCCTCGACGAGCACGCGCTGCCCGACCGCACCGACATCCTGGTCGTCCCCGGCGGCGACACCCGCCAGGAATCCGTACGCGCGGGCCTGGACGCCCTCCCCGAGGACGTCACCAGCGTCCTCATCCACGACGCCGCCCGCCCGCTCGTCCCCGTCGACACCGTCGACGCGGTCGTCGAGGCCGTCCGCGAGGGCGCGCCCGCCGTCGTACCGGCCCTGCCGCTGGCCGACACCGTCAAGGAGGTCGAGCCCGCCGGCCGGCCCGGCGCGCCCGAACCGGTCGTCGCCACCCCCGAGCGGTCCCGGCTGCGCGCCGTACAGACCCCGCAGGGCTTCGACCGCGCCACCCTGGTCCGCGCCCACGAGACCATCGCCGTCAACGGCGAGGGCGCCACGGACGACGCCGGAATGGTGGAAAAGCTGGGGGTGACCGTCATGGTCGTCCCCGGCCACGAAGAGGCCTTCAAGGTCACCCGCCCGCTCGACCTGGTCCTCGCCGAGGCCGTACTCGCCCGCAGGAGGGCCACCGATGTCTACTGACCCCGCAGCCACCGCGGACGCCGCAGCCACCGCGGACGCCGCGGCTCAGGGAGCTCCGGCCGCCCCGCTCGTCCCGCGCGTCGGCATCGGCACCGACGTCCACGCCTTCGAGCAGGGCCGCGAGCTGTGGTGCGCGGGCCTGCTCTGGGACGGCCCCGAGAACGACGGGTTCGGACTGGCCGGGCACTCCGACGGCGACGTCGCCGCCCACGCCGCCTGCGACGCCCTCTTCTCCGCCGCCGGCGTCGGCGACCTCGGCGCCCACTTCGGCACCTCCCGCCCCGAGTGGTCCGGCGCCTCCGGCGTCACCCTGCTCGCGGAGGCCGCCCGTATCGTCCGCGCCGAAGGCTTCACCATCGGCAATGTGTCGGTGCAGGTCATCGGCGTACGGCCGAAGGTCGGCAAGCGCCGTGACGAGGCCCAGAAGGCGCTCAGCGAGGCGGCCGGCGCCCCCGTCTCCGTCTCCGGCACCACCACCGACGGCCTCGGACTGACCGGCCGCGCCGAAGGACTGGCCGCCATCGCGACCGCCCTGGTGTACCGCACGAGCGGAGCCTGAGCCCCGCAGGCACGGCGCCCGCGCCCCGGTGGCCCTGTGACAACAAACGCGCCCCGCGCCCCGAAAGGGTCGCGGGGCACTGCCGTACGCGCACTACCCTGGATGCCGTGACTATTCGCCTGTACGACACCAGCGCCCGGCAGATCCGCGACTTCACCCCGCTCGTGCCGGGCTGCGTCTCGATCTACCTGTGTGGTGCCACCGTTCAGGCGGCCCCGCACATCGGGCACATCCGCTCCAACCTGAACTTCGACATCATCCGCCGCTGGCTGACCTACCGCGGCTACGACGTCACGTTCGTCCGGAACGTCACCGACATCGACGACAAGATCATCGCGAAGGGCGCCGAGCAGGGCCGCCCCTGGTGGTCGATCGGCTACGAGAACGAGCGCGCCTTCAACGACGGCTACAAGGCCCTGGGTTGCCTCCCGCCGACCTACGAGCCGCGCGCCACCGGCCACGTCCCCGAGATGATCGAGATGATGCGCGGCCTCATCGAGCGCGGCCACGCGTACGAGGCCGACGGCAGCGTCTACTTCGACGTGCGGTCCTTCCCCGGCTATCTGGAGCTGTCCAACCAGGACATCGACGACCTGCGCCAGCCGAAGGAAGAGGGCATCACCGGCAAGCGCGACCCCCGCGACTTCGCCATGTGGAAGGCCTCCAAGCCCGGTGAGCCGGACTGGGAGACCCCGTGGGGCCGCGGCCGTCCCGGCTGGCACCTGGAGTGCTCGGCGATGGCCCACAAGTACCTGGGCAGCGCCTTCGACATCCACGGCGGCGGCCTGGACCTGATCTTCCCGCACCACGAGAACGAGATCGCCCAGGCCAAGGCGTTCGGCGACACGTTCGCGAACTACTGGGTGCACAACGCCTGGGTCACCATGTCCGGCGAGAAGATGTCCAAGTCCCTCGGGAACTCGGTCCTCGTCTCCGAGATGGTCAAGCAGTGGCGCCCGATCGTCCTGCGCTACTACCTCGGCACCCCGCACTACCGCTCGATGATCGAGTACAGCGAGGAGGCCCTGCGCGAGGCGGAGTCCGCCTTCGCGCGCATCGAGGGCTTCGTCCAGCGCGTCGTCGAGAAGGCCGGCGGCCCCGTCGAGCCCGCCGCCGAGGTCCCGCTCGCCTTCGCCGAGGCGATGGACGACGACCTGGGCGTCCCGCAGGCGCTCGCGATCATCCACACCGCGGTCCGGCAGGGCAACAGCGCCCTGGCCGCCGACGACAAGGACTCCGCCATCGCGCGCCTGGCCGAGGTACGGGCCATGCTCGGCGTCCTCGGCCTGGACCCGCTCGACGAGCACTGGGCCGGCGAGTCCGACCGCGGCGACGACCTCCACGGCGCCGTCGACACCCTCGTACGGCTGGTCCTGGACCAGCGCGAGTCCGCTCGCGCCCGCAAGGACTGGCCCGCCGCCGACGCCATCCGCGACCAGCTCCAGCAGTCGGGCCTGGTCATCGAGGACAGCCCGACGGGACCCCGCTGGACGCTCGGCCCGCGCGGCTGAGCACCTCGGGGACCCGCTGAGCCCAGCTGAAGGTGCCGCCCGCCCGGTGGGGGCGGCACACTGGGCATACATACGCACTTTTCTTTACAGATAACAGAGACAGGTAGTCATGGCCGGGAACAGCCAGCGCAGGAACCGTCGCACGTCCAACAAGAAGGGCGCGACGGTCGGCAGCGGTGGCCAGCGTCGCAAGGGCCTCGAGGGCAAGGGCCCCACGCCCAAGGCCGAGGACCGCAAGGGCCACAAGGCGTTCCGCGTCTCCAACGCGATGGCGCGCCAGGCCGCCAAGCGCCGCCCCGCCCCGCGCCGCGGCGGCCCGAAGGGCACCAGCGAGATGGTCGTCGGCCGCAACCCGGTCTTCGAGGCGCTGCGCGACGGCGTTCCGGCCACCACGCTGTACGTGCAGCAGTTCATCGACAACGACGAGCGGGTCCGCGACGCGATCCAGCTCGCCTCCGAGCGCGGCAACATCAACCTGATGGAGGCCCCGCGTCCCGAGCTCGACCGCATGACCAACGGGCTCAACCACCAGGGCCTGGTCCTCCAGGTCCCGCCGTACGAGTACGCGCACCCCGAGGACCTCACCGCCGAGGCGTACGACGAGGGCCAGGACCCGCTGATCGTCGCCCTCGACGGCGTCACCGACCCGCGCAACCTCGGCGCGATCGTCCGCTCCGTCTCCGCCTTCGGCGGCCACGGCGTCGTGATTCCCGAGCGCCGCGCCGCCGGCATGACCGCCGGTGCCTGGAAGACCTCGGCCGGTACCGCCGCCCGTACGCCGGTCGCGCGGGTCACCAACCTGACCCGCGCCCTGCAGGACTACAAGAAGGCCGGCATCACCGTCGTCGGCCTGGCCGCCGAGGGCCAGCACGAGATCGGCGACCTGGAGGCCCTGGGCGGTCCCGTCGTCATCGTCGTCGGTTCCGAGGGCAAGGGCCTGGGCCGGCTCGTCGGCGAGACCTGCGACTACCTGGTGCGGATCCCGATGCCGGGCGGCGCCGAGTCCCTCAACGCCGGTGTGGCCGCCGGTGTGGTCCTGTACGAGGCGGCCCGCCGCCGCGCGTAACCGGTCGGGCGCGTGACCGTCCGGCGCGTGACCCGTACGGTCCGCCGCCGTCCGGTCGGGTTCCGGCCGTTCGGGTCGGGCCCCGCGCGCCAAACCCTCCCGTGCCCGTGTCGCCCGCGCAGGGTGACACGGGTACGCCGGACGGGGCCGGGGGCGCCTCCGAATGGCCGGAAAAGATCGTTTGACGGGCCTCGGACAGATCCCCGAAGTCAAGGCAGTGTCCTAAACACTGATCACTCGGTTAGATGAGTGTGGACACCAGAACGCCCCGGTTCGACGACCAGCCTGCGCTGAGCATGGTCAAGGTGCCGTGCGACCCCGCACAGGTCATCGTCAACCACGCCAGCTTCCGCGTCCGGCTCGCACCGAGCCCGAGCGCGCGTCCCAGGATCCCGGACACTTCAGGCCGTATCCCGGCCCTCAGCGGCGCGGTGGTCGCCGCCGCCGGCGCCACCCGCCGCCGCGCGCCGGTGGTGTGGAGCGGCAAGTCGGGCCCCGGCGGCGACGCCGCGGCTGCCACCGGCGGACTGCTCCAGGCCGTCCGTGAGGCCGGCCGCGGCCACGACGGCTTCGGCGACGGGTTCGACGGCGGCGCCACCCAGGTCATCCCGCGGATCGACCTGGACCACGACCTCGCCGAGGACACCCTCCCCACCCCGACCGTCATCGGCCAGCGCAGCTACGGCGACCCCGACGAGACGCGCGCGATGGCCCCCGTGCGCGATCTGCCGTACGCGCACCAGCCCCCCTACGGCGGCGGTGGCGGTCCGGGCGACGGGCCCGCGGCGGCCGGTGCCGAACGGGCCGGCCGGGCCGGCTCCGACGCGCGCGGGCAGGCCTCGTACTACCCGGGCCGCCGGATGAACCTCGGCGTCGTGCTGCTCCCGCTGCGCGTCTTCCTCGGCTTCATCTCCATCTACGCGGGCATGGGCAAGCTGTGCGACCCCGTCTACTTCGACGGCGGCGAGCGCGGCTCCATGGTCACCTGGCTGCGCACCCTGCACCCGTGGGCCCTCGCCGAGCCGCTGCGCGACTTCGCCCTCGCGCACCCGGTCGGCGCCGGGCTCACGGTGGCCTTCCTCCAGGTCATCGTGGGCGTGCTGACGGTGCTCGGGCTCTGGCAGCGGTTCGCCGCCTGCTTCGGGGCCCTGCTCTCGGCCGCGCTGCTGATGACGGTGAGCTGGAAGACCGTCCCCGCCTACGACGCGCCCGACATCATCTACCTGGCCGCCTGGAGTCCGCTGATCATCGCGGGCGCCCCCGTCTACTCCCTCGACGGGCGGCTCGCCGGCGAGGCCTGGCGCACCCTCGGCCCGCGGTCGGAGGTCTGGCGCCTGCGCCGGCGCGTGCTGCGGCGCGGTGCCGTGATGGCCGCCGTCGTCTGCGGTCTCACGCTGATCGTCGGCTCGCTGCTCGGCGGCGCCGTCCGCTCCACCACCGTGGTCACCGTCCCCGGCCCCGGCCAGGCCCCGTCCAACTACCTGCCGGGCCAGCCCCTTCCGCAGGAGCCCTCGACCTCCCGCAGGCCGGTCCAGCAGCAGCCGGTCGCCCCGGCCCAGCCCTCTGTGAAGCCGTCGGAGCCGGCCAAGGCCGGCCGGAGCACCCCGGGGGCGGTGACCGGCCGCGAGAGCGCCGGCGCCGAGTCCCCGACCGCGACCCGCGGCAGCACCTCCGGCCAGCAGACTCCGCGCACCTCGCCCCGCCAGTCGACCCCGCAGCAGCGGGCGCCGTCCTCGTCGGCGGGCAGCGGCAGCGGCAGCGGCACCCGCGGCGGTGGCGGCGGGGAGTCGCCGTCGAAGCAGCCGGGCCTGGTGGGCGGCCTCCTGGGCGGCTGACCCTCCCGGTTGCCGGTTACCGCTTCCTGGTAACCGGTTGCCGGTTCCGGTTCTCGTCCGGACCGTACGTACGTCAGGGCCCGGTGCGCCGCTCGCGCACCGGGCCCTGACGCGTACGTACGGGCAACACCCGCGGAAGCCCTCAGGGGCCCGTCTGGGCCGCCAACTCCCGTGCGGCCTCGGTCAGGTCCTTCGCCGTGTCGATCGCCCGCCAGTAGGCGCCCTGGGGCAGCGGGAAGCCCGCCAGCCGCCGCTCGCGGGCCAGCCGCGGGAAGGTGGTCCGCTCGTGGTCGCCGAAGTCGGGCAGCAGCGCGGCGAATTCGGGGGCGAAGACGTACACGCCGGCGTTGACGGGATACGGCGACGGCGGGGCCTCGATGAAGTCCAGAACCTGTCCGAACTCGTTGGCCTCCACCACGCCCCACGGCAGCCGGGGCCGGGCCAGCGCCAGCGTGGCCAGGGCGTCGCGTTCCACGTGGAACATGGCCATCTCGCGCAGCGAGAACCGGGTCCAGATGTCGCCGTTCGTCGCGTACCAGGGCCGGTCCGGGTGCGGCAGCCGGGCCGCCGCGAACTTCAGCCCGCCGCCGCGGCCCAGCGGCTCCTTCTCCACCACGGTCGTGACGCGCAGCGGGAGTTCGGCCGACTCCAGCCAGTCCTGCAGGACGCCGGCCAGGTGCCCGCAGGAGACCACGGCGTCCGTGACCCCTTCGGAGGCCAGCCAGGCCAGCTGGTGTCCGATGATCGGCGTGCCGGTGCCCGGGATCTCCACCATCGGCTTGGGCCGGTCGTCCGTATACGGCCGCAGCCGCGAACCCTGGCCACCCGCCAGGACGACGGCCTGGGTGGGGGTGGCCCGGTACGCGGCCGCGGGAACGGACTCGGTGGTGGGGCGGGGCGTCGCGGGAAGGGACGCGGAGGGTTCCGTCATGGCAGCAGCCTAGGCAGCCGTGGGGGCGGCCGGGCCGGGTGACGGCCGTGACGGTGCCGGACGGTGCCGTGGCGGGCCTTCGGGGTGTCCGTCAGCCGCCTTCGGGGTCCCGTCAGCTGATGGAGGCGACCCCGGCGGCGTAGGAGGTGTCGCACACCGGCCGGGCGTGGGACTGGGCCCTCGTCGGCCCGTACGCCTCCACCGCGGCCCGGCCGAGCGCGCGGGCGATGCCGGCGCAGTGCTCGGCCAGTGACGGCCGCTTGTCCACCTCCTGCTGGAGGTGGGTGAGGACCACCCCCGGCTCCTTGCCCTGCTGGAGCTCGCTGAGCAGCTTCTCGCGCAGCACGTCCTGCGCGGTGCGCGGCTTGGCGGGCACGGAGACGTCCTCGGCGGAGGCGGTCAGGATCTGGGACGGGGTGTTGTCGGCCCAGGGGACCATGGTGACCGCGAGGGTCCCGGACAGGACCAGGACGACGGGCAGGACCAGGGCGAGGGAACGGCCGATACGGCGAGCAGTGTGGGTCACGAGGGCGAGAGTAGCGCTCGGTGAAGATTTGGCGACATTTAGTCACCCTGTCGGGGGATGGTTCGACGTGGCTTTTCGAATGGGGTGTTGACGTACGGGGACTCGAAATGCGCCGGTCTGCCGGGGAGTTTGGCGACCTGTCCCGGCGGGCGGCGGGCGGCGGGCGGCGGGCGGCGGGCGGCGGGCGGGGGCGCGGGGGCCGTCCTCCCGCCCGGCCGTGATTCCTGCCCGCTCACCAAGACAGGTATGCCCGGTAGTTCGTGACCCCCGGCAGGTCCGGGAGCCGGACGGGCCGCCAGCCGCGCGCGTGGGCGGGGACCGGCCGGTCGCCGGCCGTCAGCACCACCACCGGCCGGTCGCGGGCCGTCCGCACCAGCTCCGCCGCCGTGACGCTGGCGTCGTGCCCGCCGGTCTGCCGCGAGGAGCACCCCAGCCGGAACGCCACCCGCACCGCCTCGTGCCCGCTCACCACGCACGGGGGCCGCACCCCCTGAGCGGTGAGTTCCTTCGCCACCGCGGTGAAGGCCACGTGGTTGGCCCGGACACGGGTCACCACCGCGTGCAGCACGGCGTACTGGACGGCGAAGTGTCCGGCGAGCACCACGGCGAGCAGGGCGAGGGGCAGCCGGGCGGCCGCGCGGTTCCAGCCGTCGGACCGGATCCGCTGGACGAGCGCGACCAGGCCGGCCCCGGCGGGCAGGGCCAGCAGGGCGTAGGAGGGGAGCAGGAAGCGCGGTGCGGCGTACCCGAGGAACAGCAGGTACGGCAGGGCCAGCGCGGTCGCCGCCGCCGTGGCCAGGACCAGCGCCGGCACGGCGGCAGGCCGGTCGGCCCAGGTCATGTGGACCCTCGCCGACGCGGCCGGCCCGGCGTCGGCCTCGGTCACGGAGCCGGCCACGGCGGCCGCGTGCGCCGAGCCGGCGGCCATGTGCGCCGAGCCGGCGGAGGCGTCGGTGGGCGGGCCGCCCCCTCGGGGCCGCCGTTCCCACCCCGCCTGCCGCCTTCCGCGTACGGCGGCCCAGAGGCCGGCCGCGACCGCGGGCGGCACCAGGAACCACCACAGCGCCGTGACCGGCCGCCGCCACGGCACCCCGGCGCACGGCCGGCACAGGGTCCGCCCCTCCAGCCCCCGTACCTGGTCGGCCAGGGCCGGCCGCCACTCCAGGCCGCCCTGGATCTCGGCGGCCCGCCGCAGCCGCGCCGCCGTACCGCCGTACCGCCACTCCGCCTCGACGATCCATTCCGCCGCCCCCAGGGCGGCGCCGGCCGCCACCGCGAGCAGCAGGACCGGCCGCCGCCAGGGGCGGACCAGGGCCGCGGCCGCGGTCAGCGCGCCCGCCAGCCACAGCGCGTCGGAGGGGCGCAGCAGGGCCACCGCGCACAGGGCGGCCGCGAGCCCGCACAGCGGCCACCGGGCCCGGGCGGGGGTGGGGGCGGTCGCGGCGCGCAGGAAACAGCCGACGGCGGCCAGGACGCCGTAGGCCACCCACAGGTTGGGCATCGCCTGCGGTCCGTAGAGGAGGGTGATCCACAGGCCGGTGAACAGGGCGGCGGCGGCCGTCAGCACGGACGCGGGCAGCAGCGGCCGCCACACCCGCAGGCAGAGCAGGAGCGCGGCCCCCGACATCAGGGCGAGGCTGGCGTGCAGGACGGTGGGATCGGCCGTCCACCAGGTCACCGGGGCGACGAGGAAGGTGATGCCGCGGGCCCTGGGGGCGCTGAAGAAGGCCGCCGGGGCGTGCGGGTCGACCTGGCTGACGTACACGGTCTCGTCCCAGCCGAGGCCGGTGCCGGGGACGACGAGCAGCAGCTGGAGGAGGGTGTACGCGGCGGCGACGGCCGCCGGGCCGTGCCGCAGCGGGTCGGGGCGGGCGTGGCGGGCGGTCCACTGTCCCGGCAGGGGATCCAGGCGCAGGTCCATGGGACCACGCTGCGGGCCCGGGGGGCGGCGGGCGAGCGGAGGGGGGCCGTCCGGTCCCCCTCCGCACCTTTCGGGTGCCTCAGTCCTCAGTCGGCGAGGCGCTCGCCGGTCGAGGTCGAGAACACGTGGATCTCGCCGGCGCGCGGGGTCACGTGCAGGACCGAGCCCTTCTCGGGCACCTGACGGCCGTTCACGCGGACCACGAGGTCGCCGGCCTTGGCGCCGACCTCGGCCGTGCCGTACACGTACCCGTCGGCGCCGAGCTCCTCGACCACGTTGACGGTGACGGCCAGGCCGCCCTCGTCGGAGAGGTCGAAGTGCTCGGGGCGCACGCCCACCGTCACGGTGCGGTCGCCGGCGTCGGCGGCGGCCGACAGCGCCTCGCGCGAGACCGGGACGACGCTCTCGCCGAACTTCACGCCGCCGTCGGTGATGGGCACCTCGACCAGGTTCATGGCGGGCGAGCCGATGAACCCGGCGACGAACAGGTTCGCCGGGCGGTCGTACATGTTGCGCGGGGTGTCGACCTGCTGGAGCAGACCGTCCTTGAGCACGGCCACCCGGTCGCCCATGGTCATGGCCTCGACCTGGTCGTGGGTGACGTACACGGTGGTGATGCCCAGACGCCGCTGGAGGCCGGCGATCTGCGTACGGGTGGAGACGCGGAGCTTGGCGTCGAGGTTCGACAGCGGCTCGTCCATGAGGAAGACCTGCGGCTGGCGGACGATGGCGCGGCCCATGGCGACGCGCTGGCGCTGACCGCCGGAGAGGGCCTTGGGCTTGCGGTCGAGGTAGGCGCGCAGGTCGAGGATGTCCGCGGCCTCCTCCACCTTCTTGCGGATGGTGGCCTTGTCGACACCGGCGATCTTGAGCGCGAAGCCCATGTTGTCGGCGACGGACATGTGCGGGTAGAGCGCGTAGTTCTGGAACACCATCGCGATGTCCCGGTCCTTGGGCGGCAGGTGCGTGACGTCGCGCTCGCCGATGCGGATGGAGCCGCCGTTGACGTCCTCCAGACCCGCGAGCATGCGCAGGGAGGTCGACTTGCCGCAGCCGGAGGGCCCGACGAGGACGAGGAACTCGCCGTCCTCGATGTGCAGCTCCAGCTGGTCGACGGCGGGCTTGTCGCCGCCGGGGTACAGCCGGGTCGCCTTGTCGAAGGTGACAGAAGCCATGGTGATGCATCCCTTCTACCGGCAGGAACGTGCCGGACGATCCGAGTGGAAGGAGTGTCTGGTCTAGTCCATGAAACGGACCGCTGGTGACGCTACCCGCCCCCGCCCGTCCTGTCAGCACCCGCGGGCCAGCGCGCCCGTGAGATTTCCGACAGCCACCCGCCCCGGCCCTGGGTACACTGCACGGGCAGCATGCCTCCTTAGCTCAGCTGGCCAGAGCACCGCTCTTGTAAAGCGGGGGTCGTCGGTTCGAACCCGACAGGGGGCTCCAGGGAAAAGGCCCCTCGCCGATCTTGGCGAGGGGCCTTTGACATCCACGTCTGACATCAACGGGGACGGTCACCGACGACCGGGACGTCTGCGGAGCAGCTGGTCCATGTGGCTCATGGCCGCGCGCTGGGTGTCCTGCACCACGTGCGCGTAGACGTTCATCGTGACGCTGATCTGACTGTGCCCGAGGATCTCCATCACGACCCGGGGCGGGACGCCGGCCGCGGTGAGGAGCGTGGCGGTGCCGTGCCGGGCGTCGTGCAGCCGGACCGGGCGGAGCCCGGCGCCCTGAGCCACGCGGATGAAGGACCGGTAGACGTTGCGCGGCTCGACGGGCCGACCGGTCCGGGTCGTGAAGACATGACCGGAGTCGTGCCAGTCCTTGCCCGCCGTGGCCCTGGCCTCGGTCTGCCGCATCCGGTGCCAGCGCAGCGGCGCGACGCACAGGGAGGGGATGGGTACGACCCGACGTCGGCGGCTCTTGGGGTCGGCGTCGTAGAGGACGCCGCGACGGCGCTGGGTCTGGTTGCGGACGTGGATCACCCGCTGGTCAAGGCACCCGCCGCGCACAGCGCGGCGAGCGCGCCCGTCGCCCGGGCCTGCGCTCCTGTCTCCGCCCCGCTCCACCCCGGCCGCCGACCCGCACGCCGAAGATCCGGCAAGGGGCTGATGGGCGGGAGACTCGCTCCGAGGCTGGGCGTCGCCAACTGCACGACAGCCTTCGCCCCGACCGTGCTGCCAAGCCGAGCATGACGACGACGCCCGCCCGCACCAACTCAGGCCTATGCCGTATCCGCCGAGTTTGTCTGACCAACTCCGGCCCCCCGAAGGCCTGACCCGGGTGCACCAAGGCCCGCTGCCATGAGTAGGTCAGAACGATGTCTCCGGCGGGGGCGCTCAGGCTCTGGGATGACCGAGGCCGGCCGTGCGGGTGCGGGCCGGTTTGTGGTGGGGGCGGGGCTGTCATCCCGTCTGCCGTCGACCCAGGCAAGCCGAGCAGACACGGGTCCTGGCGTCCAGGTCGTTCGTACAGTGGCGCGCTCCACCTGGACGCCAGGACCCGTGCCCGCTCCACATACGTGTGGGTCGACCGCAGACGGGATGACAGCAGGGACGTGATGCGGCGTGCGCCGAGCGGGATGCTCCAGGGCCCTGTTGGAGGAGTACAGACTCGTCTCGGCCGAAGGCATGCGTCACTCGCACTGTTCACGAAGCGACTGTTAAAGATCTCCGCCAGATGGTGGGCCAGTCCGTTCTCAATCTTCCAGTGAGCGGCAGTCAGCACGATGCCAGGCGCTGACTCCAGGCCGGATGCATACCCCCGCCTCGCACTCGTTCACGGCCGAGAATAGTATTTTCAAGAGAAACCCGCACCCCGTCGGTATCCTCTAGCCATGTCAGATGACGCCCTGTACGCGGCAACGTTTCACCTTCCCGTTGACCGCTGTATCTTCGGAATCCAGGAGTCCAGGTCGGGCGAAGAGTATTCGGCTCCCGCCTGGCTGGAACTCGAGATTGACGAAGTTCCGGTTAGAATGTCCCGCGGCGCTGTCCGGTTCATGAGCCTCATCGGAACCCACTCTCCCCTGATCACAGTCGAAATTCGAAAGAATCTCTCCAAGGTTCCGTCTCGGGACTTCGATCTGATCGGGAGTGGCCGCTACCTAACGTTCAGTGGGGATGCAACCTTCCTCACGATTGATGGCCCGCACGCGTCATTCTCCCTGAGGCCGTATAGCGAATACGAGCTTAACGTGTGGCGTAAAGGGGGTGATACGGCACGCGAGCGGCATGAGGAATTGATGGGGACGGTGTATCCCATCGAAGGGCTCGAGGAATATCTGATCCAATTCACCGAGCGGTAATGCAATGCGGGGCCTGCGGAATGCACCCCGCAGGCCCCGCATCCACCCTCGGGCTATCCGATCGCCCGCCACTTCTGATTATCCGCCCCATTGCAGTGCCAGAGGATCAGTGGAGTGCCGTTGCTGGTACCCCAGGCATTCACATCCAGGCAGAGCCCTGACGGGACATGGAATATCATCGGCGCGGAGGTTGGAATAGAGGTTCCCGCTACCCACTTCTGTGAAGCAGTGCCTGAGCAGGCTTGACTGGTAACCCTTGTGCCTGGCGTGCCCGCCCCACCGTCCAGGCAGTTGTTTCCGAAGACTCGCAACTGATTGTCGTCATTGTACGTGAGGTCCTGATTGGGGCCGCCCCAATAGTCCCAGATCTGAACCGAGGCGCCGTTAGCCCAGCCCCCGACGTCCAGAGCCTTGCCTGAGTGCATCGAGAGGAGTGATCCAGGGACGAGCTTGCCTTGATTCAGGATCTGTACCTGAAATTTGTCACCATCCAGGATTCGTTCCTGCGAATACCATGCGGCCAGCTTTCCACCTGCACTACCGTTCACCACACCAGGAACGTAGCGGACGGAGAAGTTCTCCCCGGAGCCGGCTCCTTCTTTGGTGGACGCGAAAGGAAACTCATCGCATTGGTAGGTGGGGTCACCTTTCACGAGGTTTTTGCAAGCGGCATCCTTTGCTTTTGTGTTGGCTGCCTGGATTCTCCTGGAATCATCGTTGAAGTCGGAGTAGTTTCGGGTGAGCATGGAGGTGCTGCTGTACGCCCCCGGAATCTTCTTCGCAACGTCGACTCGGGGTTCAGTGCTCAGCGGGTTGACATAAGCAGAGAAGATATGCTCCGCTACCTGCTTCACGCTGGCATCGTCGTAGTCATAGGTGAACCAGGGAATTATTCGGTTGAAGATCGCACCTTCCGCACCCTGACTCCCGAACTTCTCGAGATATTTGGCGGAATCCATTCGCATCGCCTGCTCGGGCGCGTGATGCCAGTCAGACGTGCCTTTAGGGCCGCTCACTTTCCAGTTGCTCTGGAAGTTGCAGAACAGAGGCTTGTCTATTCTGGCTTGATCGCCCTGCAGGGCATGCCCGATAACATCGTAGGAGATGTACGTATCTCCCCATGAAGCAAGGGGTTCGACGTAGGATGATGACGATCCAAATGTCGTAGTGCAGGCACCGGGGTGCCCGGCTGCCGACGGTGACATAGTCATTGAGGCACCGACGAAGGTGCCCGTCACTGTCACCTCGGTGACTTTTGTGTGAATGGTTCCGACCCGCTTTTCGCCGGACCCTTGCCCGACTTCGGTTTCCTTGAACCTCACCTGCCCCTCGACACGCCCCGCTCCGTCGAGCTTGGTCAGAGTGTTGTAGCCCCACCGGCAGAACTCGAAGTGATTCATCACGTGGCCGAATCCATAGGGATCATGTCCCTTTTGATCGGCGTTGCACGCGTTAAAGTCTGGCAGACCTGCCACCCTTGGTGAGGCGGGCTGAGAAGTGCCGTCAGCGGCATAATGGTCCCTGCTGCGCTCTTTTGTTAACCTCTCGTATTCTGGTGTGGGAATTGCGGGACGAGGAGGTTCCTTGGACCCTTCAACACGTAAGGGTTGAAGGGGTTTACGGCTCACCCCAAAGGGTGCGCCGAGCAGCTCGAGTTTCGGCGGCTCCGCCGACCTAGACCAAATCCATTCGCCTGCCTCTTTTTCCTTCGCCACTGCACTCGGAGAAAACAGTGTCGTTATCATCGCGGCCAGACAGAGAACAGCTGCAGCGGCTCGACCTATTCGCACAGTCACTCCCCCCACTACTCGTCAGTGATGCATCGGTAGCATAGTGAGGGGATCCAATTTTTCGCTCGCTAGATCGATTGTTGGCGCGAATTCATCACCCTGCATTGAGTGTCGGCTGAAACCTGTTCGAGGTGAACAGTGACCCAGACGAAGGGGCGGCCGTGTTTGCAGCGAGCGCCGTGTTTCACGCGTAGTTACCAAACTTGCATGCGTGATGTGGGCCACCCGTCCATGACCAGGACGGTGTCGGCGCTCAGGTCTCGGTCTGAGCTGCCGCCGCGGCAGGAGTGGGCGTCTCCAGCCGGGAGCTGACCGAGGCCTATTCATGGACTAGTCGGCTGCTACGGGCCCATGCTGAGCCCTGAAATGCAGAAACGCCTGAGACGCACGGGCCCTCTGGAGCCGTGGAAGGGAAGCCCCGAAACGGGCCGGGGCTTCTCGTCGTTGGAGCTTCTTGGTTCGTTGGCCGAGAACCGTCCCGTGCAGTGGGGCTCTTTCGGCCGGCGTTATCGCTGTCCGTGACTGGCTCAGTGGCGGTGGCTGCGGCTTTCTGCCACGCGCAGGGTGTCCTGCAAGGAGCGGGCGAGGTCCGTGGCCAGGGCGCGGAGGTCCTCCGAGGTGGTCTCGTCGGCGCGGAGTATCGCGGACGCGTCGTCCAGGAGGTCGACGGCCGAGTCGAGTTGGAGGGCTTCGGTGGTGTCTGCGAGGCGGGACAGGAGGCTGTTGCTGTTGTCGGTGCTCAGGAAGCACGGCTTGCCGTCGGGGCCCGACCACGGGAGGAGCCGTAGCTGGTCGTGGGGCGTCATGCGTCCGTCTCGCTCTCTTCGGTTGTGGGGTGGGTGGTGAAGACAGCGTTGGTGCTGTCGCCCGGGTGGGTTTGAAGTGCGGCTTCGATGACGCCCCCTGGCGTTGGTGGCCACCCTGGTGATCGCGAGGACGGGCAGAGTGGGGCTGATGCGGAGGGTTGTCGCTTCCTCTGGGGTGGGGAGGCGGGCCGTGACTGTCTCGCGGATCTCCGTCCAGCCGGTGCTTGTCCCGCAGGGCCAGGGCGACGAGCCGGAGAGTGTGGCCGGCGCCAGGTCGCGGGGGACGTAGATACGGGCCAGGCCTCGGGGGGTCTGGTCCTCGTGCGTGATGCACAGGAACTCGGTCAGGAGGCTGTTCGACGTGACCTTGAGCAGGGTCCTGAGGTGGCCCCGGGCGCGGAGGTTGGTGGTGCGGACGGTGATCTGGAGGGGCGGGTCGAAGAAGGTCCGGCCACCGCCGGCGTACGTGATGTGGCGCCGTGGGGGACGGACGAAGTTGCCCTTGCCGTGGACCTTGTCGATGAGGCCCTCTGCCTGGAGGAGTGCCAGGGCCTGCCTCAGGGTTGGGGTGCTGGCCTTGTAGTGGGCCGCGAGCTGCGGTTCTGAGGGCAGGCGTTCGCCGGGGTTGAGGCGGCCGGTGGTGATCTGCGTGCGGAGATCTGCGGCGATGGTGTCGCGGAGGGTGGGCACGGGTTGGTCACCACCTTCTGAGGACTCGGAGGGCGATGAGGCGGGTGCGACGGTGCATCGTCAGTTGCTCGCCCGTCTCGAAGAGGAGACGTTTGGCGCCGCGGGGCAGTTGGCGGATGTCGATCACTCGGTGCGGCTGGCCGCCGACCTGGATGACGTCGCCGCGCTGCACGTTGGTCGAGGTGATCTCCACCCGGGAGGCGATGGCGCCGCTGGGGGTCCATGACGTCATCCCGTTGCCTCCGTGGGCACGTGACGGGTGGCCGGCGCGTGGCAGGAGCAGGCGCACGCCTCGTAGATGACGGGGATGCCGAGCGGGGCCGTGGCCGGGGAGGAGTGCGCGCAGTCGTGGTGAGTGCCGATGCGGCATGCGGTCGAGTGGTACGGCGCTGCCTTCGCGTGAAGCATCAGGAAGCCTCCGCCGGCGAGAGGTGCTGGCGGGCCGTGGACGGTAAGGGCGTGCGGCGGTGAGGGCTTCCCGGGCGCCGGCCTCTGGTGGGTGGCGCCGCGCGGCGGATACGGTTGAGCACGCTGATCAGCTCCTATCGCTGATGGCCAGGTCCCCGGACGTCGCCCGTAGCGGGGACCGCTTTGTGTACGGCGGCCCATAAGGTGCGGCCGTTCTCGCTGCTGGCGTGGAGGCCGAATCGGTCTGCCTGCGCCACCACGTCCAGGGCCTCCCGCCATGCCTGCGCGGGGAGGGGTTCCGGCACCTCCGCTTCGATCGTCGTCCGGTGGGCGTGCGGCTCCACGCGCGTGATGAATCGGAGGGCGGACAACCCGGCGGCGATGTTCTCGGCGCTTGGCTTCGAAGCGGGCACAGACGAGCCTCCGTTGCCGGATGATGACACTGCGTGAAGCTAGTTAACTAGATTAGAGTGGACTAGATTTTCCATATGCCTGAGCAGCCGCCATACCTCCGCATCGCGGATGTCCTTCGAGAGCGGATCGCGGCGCACGAATGGGCGCCGGGGGATCGGCTCCCCTCACGAGCCCAGATCGCCCAGGAACACGGCGTTGGCGACAACGTGGTGCGTCGGGCGCAGGAGTTGCTGATCTCTCAGGGCGTGCTGGAGGGGCGTGCGGGGTCGGGGACGTACGTCGCCGAGCCGCGGCAGCGGGTGCGGGTGGTTCGTTCCGTGGCGCGGGAGCAGGGCGGTGGATCGCCGTTCCGGTCCGACATGAGGGCCATGGGCAGGCTCGGGGACTGGGAGAGCCGCATGGAGGCCAAGGTCCCGGCGCCGGCCGAGATCGCCGCGCGGCTCGGGATCGCCGAGGGGGACCTGTGCGTGCGGACCACGTACGAGTTCCTCGCGGACGGTCGGCCCGTGCAGCTGTCGACCAGCTGGGAGCCGTACGACCTCACCGGCGGGACCATCGTCGTCCTGCCTGAAGGCGGGCCGCACGCGGGCGAGGGCGTCGTGAACCGGATGGCCGTCATCGGCATCACGGTCACCCACGCCGTGGAGCAGCCCGAGCCGGCGCATGCGACCGCGGAGGAAGCCACGCTCCTCGGGATCCAGAAGGGGTCCTTCGTGACGCGCATCCGGCGGACGTACTACAGCGACGAGGGGCGGCCCGTCGAGACGGCGGACATCGTCGTGCCCGCCACGCTGTGCGAGATCGTCTACGAGGTGCCCGTCAGCCGGTAGTGGCGGAGACTGCTCGCGGCAGCCGAGGTATGTTGCGCCTCATGTCGAGTGGACCTCCCATCTGTCCGTCGTGCGACGAGCCGATGCAGTGGCACGGGTTTCTCCTCTTCCAGCGCGAGGAGGACGACAAGCGCGCCTGCCGAGCCTTGTGGCGTTGTGCGGAGCGGCACTTGTGGTGGCACTGGGCCGATCGGCCGGACGAACCAATGGAGGTCTGCCCGATGCCCGAGATGTTCCGCTGGCATCCACGAGTGACGTCAACGGTGGTGGACAGCGGCAGCGTTCCGCGGTCCGGCGAGGGCGCATCGGGCGTGGGGTGTGGGTGCCCGGCAGGGGCTTGATCGAACTTGTAAAGCGGGGGTCGTCGGTTCGAACCCGACAGGGGGCTCCGTGGGTGAAGGCCCCCCGCCGATCATGACGGGGGGCCTTCGACATCCGGAAGACCGTCGCCTACCTGGTTCCGGCCGAGTGGTTCGAGCAGATGGCCAGCCAGCAGCAGCCGGACGAGGTCCGGCAGGACGCGGCCTGACCCTCCGCCCAAAGAGCCCCGGATCGTGCCCGCCTCTTGGCCGGCGGACGGGGCTGGCCCGTCTACACCTTCATACGCGGACACGCCGAACCCCGGATCGTCGTGACCGAAGCCTTCTGGGCCTGACCCCGACGCCCCCGCAACCCTGCGTCAGTTGCTCTTGGTCATCTGTACCGTGAAGCGGACGTCCTTGCCGGAGTTGTACAGGGTGCGGTCCCACACCGACATGCGGGTCTTGGTCTGAAGTCTCAGCTGCAGGACCTCGCTCGCGTTGTTCCACTGGAAGTCGGCGAACCGGAAATTCCTTTCCGGAGTTCCTTTCAGCTCCGTCGAGCCGTAGTTCCACGGACAGTCGCGCCGCGCATTGTTCTTGCACGTGGACCAGGCTTTGAGGTAGAGGCGGCAGTCGTTTCCGTGCCAGACGTCGATACGGCTCAGCCGGTCGTCGGACGAAGTCCATTTCCCGGTGAAACTGTTGGCGACGCACAGGGCGGACGCGGGGCCCGCCGAGGCGAGCGTGACGGTGGCCGACAGGGAAAGGGTCAGGGTGGTGGCCGCGAACAGGGCCGTGGTGCGGCGGCGCAGTGCGCCGCGGGCAGGCGTGACGTGTGGCATCGCGAACCTCCGGCAGCGTGTACTCACGATGGACTCATGCCATGGCCCCCGACTTTTCCAGCCCAGCACCCCTGGATTCTGATCGCAATTCGGAAAGCCTCGTCCGGTGCGGTGTTCAACGGTTTATGCGTTCCATTGTGGACCGGTTGATGAATGCAAACGCGAATGCGCCGGCGTCAGTGGCGGCCCGCGACGCGGTCGGCCAGGCGGGCCAGGGGGGTCGTGGTCGGGGTGTGGGTGCGGGACTCGCGGCGGTCGGCCTCGCGGTAGGCCGCGTAGAGGGTGTGGACGCCGAGCCAGCGCAGGGGTTCCGGTTCCCAGCGGCGGACGCGGTGGTCGACCCAGGGGAGCGTGGTCAGTTCGGTGGGGCCGGCCTGGCCGGAGTCCTGCTGGACCAGGTCGCGCAGGGTGCGGGCGGCGAGGTTGGCGGTGGCGACGCCGGAGCCGACGTATCCGCCGGCCCAGCCGAGGCCGGTGCTGCGGTCCAGGGTGACGGTGGCGCACCAGTCGCGGGGGACGCCGAGGACGCCGGACCAGGCGTGGGTGATCTCGACGCCGGTGAGGGCGGGGAAGAAGGAGGTCAGGAGGCTGGTCAGGGCCTCGATGGTGGCGGGCTGGGTGCGGCCGTCGTTGTCGGTGCGCGAGCCGAAGCGGTACGGGACGCCCCGGCCGCCCAGCGCGATGCGGTCGTCGGCGGTGCGCTGGGCGTACATGTAGGCGTGGGCCATGTCGCCGAGCGTGGCCCGGTCGTCCCAGCCGAGCTGCTCCCACGTGGACGCGGGCAGCGGCGCGGTGACGATCATCGAGGAGTTCATCGGCAGCCAGGCGCGCTTGTGGCCCTTGAGGGAGGCCGTGAACCCCTCGGTGCAGCGCAGGACGTACGGCGCGCGGACGGTGCCGTACGGGGTGACCGCCCGCTTGGGGGCGATCTCGGTGACCGGAGTGGACTCGTGGATGACGACGCCCAGGCGTTCGCACGCGGCGGCGAGCCCGGTGACCAGCTTGGCGGGGTGGATGCGCGCGCCGTGCGGGGTCCAGGACGAGCCGATGGCGTCGGCGACGTTGACGCGGGCGCGGGTGTCGCGGGCGCCGTAGAGCTCGCGGTCGCTCTCGCCGAAGGCGAGTTCGGCCGCGTGGAAGGCCTTCAGGCGGCCGAGCTGGGCGGGGGTGCGGGCGACTTCGAGGACGCCGCCGCGGTGGACGTCGGCGTCGATGCCCTCCTTGGCGGCGACGTCGATGACCTCGGTGACGGTGTCGTTCATGGCCTGCTGGAGGCGGAGCGCGGCGTCGTGGCCGTGCAGCCGCGCGTACCGGTCGCGCCCCGCGATGCCGTTGTAGAGCCAGCCGCCGTTGCGGCCGGAGGCGCCGTAGCCGCAGAACTTCTGCTCCAGGACGGTGATCCGCAGGAAGGGCGCGGCCTGCTTGAGGTAGTACGCCGTCCACAGGCCGGTGTAGCCGCCGCCGACGATGACGACGTCGGCCGTGGCATCGGCGGTGAGGGGCTCGCGCGGCGGCGGGATGCCGTCGGTCGCGTACCAGAAGGAGATGCCGCCGTTGATCGTCGCGCTCGTCATGGGGGAGTGGTACACCGCGTTCCGGACGCCTGTCCAGGGTGGCCCCCCGACGTAAGGAAGGTGTTGTGGTTCCGGGACTTTGGGCCTGGAACGAAGGTCGATTGGTGAGGATTCCTGGCGAATTGCGGTTCTAGGGTGGGGAGGGTCATTTCTGTCGGTCTGGTGGTTTCGGTGAGAGGGCTGGTTCTCGTGCGGGGTCGCGGGCGTGCGGTGGCGGTGGTGGCCCTCGTGGCGCTGCTCGGTGGGTCGGCCGTGGGGTGTGGAGGGCGGTCCGGAGGCGCCCCGGAAGGGGCCGGGGGCGGGGTCGTGCGGACCAGCCCGATCGCGGGGGAGCTGGCGGGGCTGCCGGCGGCGGTGGACGGGGCCAAGGTCGTGGTGGGGAGGGCCGATGCCCCGCACACGGCGCAGGTGCTGGTGGATCCGCGGTGCGGGTACTGCGCGACGTACGAGGCGGGCGGCGGCGAGACGCTGCTGAAGCTGGCCGCGCAGGGGAAGGTGAAGATCGAGTACCTGCTGGCGTCGTTCCTGGACCAGGGCGGGGCCGGCGGTTCGGTCAAGGCGGTCAACGCGCTGCGGGCGTCGGTGGACGCGGGAAAGTTCGCCGAGTACCACGCGGCGGTCTTCGCCAGCCAGCCGTCGGGCGCCTTCACCGACGCACACCTGCTGGCCGTCGCGGACGCGGTGCCGGGGCTGCGCGGGGACGCCTTCGACAGGGCGGTGAAGGACATGACGTACCGGGGGTGGGTGGCGGACGCCGAGAAGGCCTTCGAGGCCACCGGGGCGCAGGGCACGCCGCTGGTGCTGGTGGACGGCAAGGCGGTGGGGGCCAAGAACGGGGCGATGTTCGGCGCGAAGGCGTTCGGGGAGGCGTTGCACGGCGTCGGCGTCGGGTAGGCGGACGGGCCCTAGGGTCGGGGCATGGTCGAGATTCCTGAGGAACTGGCCCGCGCGCAGCTCACGTACAACGGCGAGGCGGGACGGGCCTTCATCGAGGAGCTGCCCGCGCGGGCGGCGCGGTTCCTGGAGCAGTGGGGGCTGCGGCGGTCGGGACCCGGGATGCACGGGGTGACCGCGCTGGTGCTGCCCGTCGTACGGGCGGACGGGTCGCCGGCGGCGCTGAAGATGCAGCTGCTCGACGAGGAGAGCGCGGGGGAACCGGCCGCGCTGCGCCGGTGGGACGGCGACGGCAGCGTACGGCTGCTGGAGCACGACGAACCGACCGGGACCCTGCTGCTGGAACGGCTCGACGAGACCCGGCACCTGTCGCGGCTCGCGGCGGCCGACCCGCGCCGTGCCGTGGGGGTGATCGCGGAGCTGCTGGCGCGGCTGACGGCCGTACGGGCGCCGGACGGGATGCGCGCGCTGGGCGACATCGCCGCGCGGATGCTGGCCGATGCGCCGGACGCCGTACGGGAGTTGGCCGACCCGCGCGAGCGGCGGCTGCTCGCGGACTGCGCGGCGGCGCTCGCGGAGGTGGCGGGCGAGCCGGGGGACCGGCTGCTGCACTGGGACCTGCACTTCGACAACGTGCTGGGCGCGCGGCGGGAGCCGTGGCTGGCGATCGACCCGAAGCCGCTGGCGGGGGACCCGGGGTTCGACCTGCTGCCGGCGATCGACAACCACTTCGTGGCCGGGGACGTCCTGTGGCGCTTCGACCTGATGACGGAGGTCCTCGGACTGGACCGCGAGCGGGCGGGGGCGTGGACGCTGGGGCGGGTGCTCCAGAACGCCCTGTGGGACATCGAGGACGGGGAGCGGGCGCTGCGGGAGGAGCAGGTGCTGGTGGCCGAGGAGCTGCTCGGGCTGCGCGCGTGACGCGTCCGTCCCGCGCCGTTGTCAGTGGCGCGGGTCAGGATGGGGGGATGGCAGGCGGCGCGCAGAACCCGAAGAACAACACGAAGGACGCGAAGAGCGCGAAGGACGCGAAGAGCGCGAAGAACGCGAAGAAGCAGGCGGTGAAGGCGGCGCGGCGGCCGCAGGTGCGGCTGCCGGAGCTCACCGCGTACGCCGCCGGTGCCGGCGCGGCCGCTGCGCTGGAGCCGGACGGGGACTACGACGCGCTGGACTTCGCAGGGCTGGACCTCCGCGGCCAGGACGGGGCGGGGGCCCGGTTCATGGACTGCCGGCTCGCGGGGTGCCTGCTGGACGACACCCGGCTGCGGAAGGCCCGGTTCCTGGACTCGGTGTTCGACGGGGTGCGGGGGGTCGGGACCGATCTGGCCGAGGCCCTGCTGCGGGACGTGGAGGTGGCCGAGGCCCGGCTGGGCGGGGTGCAGATGCACGGGGCGGTGCTGGAGCGCGTCCACGTCCGGGGCGGGAAGATCGACTACCTGAACCTGCGGGCGGCCCGGCTGAAGGACGTGGTGTTCGAGGGCGTGGTGCTGGTCGAGCCGGACTTCGGCGGCGCGGTGCTGGAGCGGGTCGGGTTCCCCGGCTGTGTGATCGGGGGAGCCGACTTCTCCGGGGCGCGGCTGGCGGAGGTGGACCTGCGGGAGGCGGCCCGGGTGGACGTCGCCCGCGGCCTGGACCGGCTGGCCGGGGCCGTGATCAGCCCGGCGCAGCTGATGGACCTGGCCCCGGCGTTCGCGGCGCAGCTGGGGGTGCGGGTGGAGCCGTAGGGGACGCGGGCGGGGGTGCGGGAGGGCGTGCGGGAGAGGGTGCCGGCGGGGCCCCTCACGCGGTTACGCGGGGGAAGCGGGACTGGAGGGTCCAGATCGCGGGGTTGTCGGCGAGCCCGTCGTGCATGTCGACGAGGTCCGCGATCAGGTCGTGCAGGAAGTCGCGGGCCTCCCGGCGCAGCAGCCGGTGGCTGAAGGTGAGCGGGGCCTCCTCCGCAGGCATCCAGTCCGCCTCGATGTCCACCCAGCCGAAGCGCCGCTCGAAGAGCATCCGGTCCGTGGACTCGGTGAAGTCGAGTTCCGCGTACTGGCGGTTCGACGAGCGGCTGCCGCGCGGGTCCTGGTCGAGCTGCTCGACGATGTCGCACAGCGCCCAGGCGAAGTCGAGCACCGGCACCCATCCCCAGGCTGTGGACACCTCCCGGTCCTCCTTGGTGTCGGCGAGGTACACGTCGCCGCAGAAGAGGTCGTGGCGCAGCGCGTGGACGTCCGCGGACCGGTAGTCGGTCTGCGGGGGGTCCGGGAAGCGCCGGGAGAGGGAGTAGCCGATGTCGAGCACGTCTTCGATGGTGTCACGTCGTGGGGACGGGTGCCGCCGGGGTGTGCGGGCCGGCGGCCGGGGCGCGGGCGGCGACCGCGGGTGCGGCGACCGTGGGTGCGGGGACCGGTCCGGCCGTGGCCGGCGCGGCCTGGACGGCGAGGGCGGCGACGGCCACGGCGGCCGCGGTGGCGGCGAGCAGGGCCGGGCGGCGGCGGGCACCGGTGCGGGGGGTGAGGTGGGTCGCTCGGGCTCCTTCGCTGGGCCTGGGCGGCGGCGCGAGTGAGCGTGCCGGCGGAATCCGGGGTTGGGCAGAGCCGGGACGGGCCCGGGGTGCCGGTTGTCCGAAGAGAGGGCACGACTGTCCGGTTGCCGACGTTGGAGGCAAATGTTCCGGAGGTGGGGCCGGGGGCGGGCGCGGCCCGGCGCCCTCTCCGCGCCCGGTCCGGGAGGGCGCGGCTACGACGGCAGCAGGCGCTGCTCCTTCGCCACCGACACCGCTCCCGCGCGCGTGTCGACGCCGAGCTTGTCGTAGATCCGTCCCAGGTGGGTCTTGACCGTGGCCTCGCTGATGAACAGCGCCCGCGCGATCTCACGGTTGCCCAGCCCCCGGGCGAGCTGCCCCAGGATGTCCAGCTCACGTTCCGTCAGGGTGGGCCGGGTGCCGCGCATCCGGGCCATCACCCGGTTCGCGATCGGCGGCGAGAGGGTGGTGTGCCCCTGCGCGGCGGAGTGGATCGCGGCGAACAGTTCCTCGGGCCGCTCCGCCTTCAGCAGGTAGCCGGTCGCGCCCGCGCCGATGGCGCGCGTGATGTCGGCGTCCGTGTCGTACGTGGTGAGGACCAGGACGTGCGGCGGGTCGGCGATGGCGGTGATCCGGCGGGTGGCCTCGACTCCGTCGATGCCCTCGCCGAGCTGGAGGTCCATCAGGACGACGTCGGGCCGGAGTTTGGCGGCCAGGGCCACCGCCTCCTCCCCGCTGCCGGCCTCGCCGAGCACCTCGATGTCCGGTTCGCTGCCGAGGAGGGCCAGCAGGCCGGCACGGACGACGACATGGTCGTCGCACAGCAGGATCGTCGTCATGGGGCGGGCTCCGTGGGGGTGTTGAGGGGTACGGCGGCCGACAGGACGGTCCCCTCGTCGGGGGCCGACTCGATGGTGAGCGTGCCGCCGAGCTGCCCGACCCGCGCGCGCATCGCCGGCAGCCCGTGGCCGCGGCCGGTGGCGCCGTCGGCGCGGGTGGTACCGGCCGTCCGCGGCTCGGCGAAGCCCCGGCCGTCGTCGGCGACGTCCAGGACGACCTGGTCGCCGAGGAAGGACAGGGTCAGCGCGGCGGCCCGGGCGCCGGAGTGTTCCCGTACGTTCGCCAGCGCGCCCTGGGCGATGCGCAGCAGCGCGGACTGGGTGCGGTCCGGGAGTGGGACGGGCGCGCCCTCCAGGTGGAACCGGACGGTGATGCCCGGACCGGCGTCCAGGGCGCGCAGCGCGTCGGGGAGGGCCTCCGGGCGGCCGGAGCCGTCGGCGAGCTCGGGGGGCGCGAGGTCGTGCACCAGGCGGCGGGCCTCGGCGAGGCCGCGGGCGGCGATGTCGGTGGCGGTACGGACGTGCGCGCGGGCGGTGCCGGGATCGGTGTCCCAGGTGCGGTCGGCGGCCTGCAGCAGCATCTGCTGGGAGGACAGGTGCTGGGCGAGGGTGTCGTGGATCTCCATCGACAGCCGCTGGCGCTCGGCGAGGGTGCCCTCGCGGCGCTCGGTGGCGGCGAGCTCCCGGCGGGTGCGGATGAGGTCGTCGATGAGGGCGCGCTGGGCCTCGGCCTGGCGCTCCATGTGGACGAACACGGCGGTGGCGAGCGCGGCGACCGCGGGCGGGGCGAGCAGCAGGTTCGGGTCGAACTGCTTGGCCAGCTTGAGCTGCGCGATCACGACGAAGACGGTGAGCAGGGCGACGAGGGCGATCGCCGCGCGGGGCGGGAGGGTGCGCAGGGCCGTGTAGAAGAGCGGGACCGCGCACCAGGCGAAGCTGGGGGCGAGGACCACCAGGACCACCCAGGTGGCGACGACCAGGCCGAGCCAGAACAGCCGGCGGACGGTGGGCGCGGCGCCGAGGGCGGGGCCGAGGACGTACAGGGCTGCCAGGGCGATGCCGAGGGCGATGATCCAGGGGGTGCGGGGTTCGCCGGGATGGCGCAGGAGGAAGCGGGAGAGGGAGGCGGCGAGCAGGAGGAAGAAGGCCGTGTGCATGACGGCGGCGAGGGCGCGGGTGCGTTGCGCTTCGCTCACGGGGGGCGGGCTCCTGTCGGATCTGTACGTGTCGTGCCGTGTGTGTCGTGCCGTGTGTGTCGTGCCGTACGGGCGCACGTACGTACGTCCATCGTGCCTCGGGGAGGCGGGGCGGGCGGGGGCGGACAAGCCGGTCCGGGGGGTATCCGGACAGCACATACGCGGGTGGCGCCCGGCGCATCAGCCGATCGGTTGATACGGGGGTCAGCCGGTCCGGGCGGGGAGGCGAGCCGGTCCGGGGACCGGTCGCAGGCGGGGGCGGCACCACGATGGAAGGGCGGCGAGCGCGCCGGCCGAAGCGAGCGAGCCACCCCAGTCAGCCACCCAGCCCCCAGCCACCCAGCCCCCAGCCACCCAGCCACATGGAGTAGCCGATATGAACACCCGCACCCGCGTCCTCACCGGTACCGCCCTCGCCGTGGCCCTCGGGGCCGGCGCCTTCGGAGCCGTCAGCGCCACCGCCGCGCCCGCCGCCAAGAAGGACGACGACAAGAACTTCACCACCTCGACGCACCTCACCGTCGACGCCGCCGCCCGCGCCGCCCAGGCCGCCCTGGACGCCGCGAAGAAGGAGAACCAGAAGGTCACCGTCGCCGTCGTGGACCGCAACGGCAACACCATCGTCACCCTCCGTGGCGACGGCGCCGGCCCGCAGTCCTACGAGTCCGCCGAGCGCAAGGCCTTCACCGCCGTCTCCTGGAACGCCCCGACCTCCGTGCTCGTCGGCCGGCTGGCCCAGGCCCCCAACCTCAAGGACATCCCCGGCACCCTCTTCCTCGGCGGCGGCGTGCCGGTCCAGGCGGGCGGCGCCCCGGTCGCCGGTATCGGTGTCGCCGGTGCCCCCAGCGGCGACCTGGACGAGAAGTATGCCAAGGCCGGCGTCGAGTCGCTGTCCGAGTAAGGCGCTTAGGATCGGGCGCGTGGTCCACCGCGCGCTCGCTCTCCGCTCCGTCTCCGCCGCCCCTGCCGCCGTCGCCGCAGCCGTACTCCTCGCCCTCACCACGGCGTGTACGGGCGGCACGGTGCAGGGGCGGCCCGGTGCGTCGGGGCTGCGCGACCCCTACTTCCCCAAGGCCGGCAACGGCGGTTACCAGGTGGAGCACTACGACCTCCGCCTCGCGTACGAGCCGGACAGCGGCAGCCTCGACGGCGTGGCCACCCTCACCGCCAAGGCCACCCAGGGCCTCAGCTCCTTCAACCTCGACCTCGACGGCATGACCGTCCAGGGCGTCACCGTGCAGGGTGAGGGCGCCCGTTTCAACCGCACCGGGCACGAGTTGACGGTGCGTCCGGCCGACGACCTGAAGAAGGGCGAGACCTTCCGTACCGAGGTGCGCTATTCGGGCCGGCCCAGGACGCTGGAGGATCCCGACGGCTCCCAGGAGGGCTGGATCCGTACGGAGGACGGCGCCGTCGCCGTCGGCGAGCCGCTGGGCTCCATGACCTGGTTCCCCGGCAACCACCACCCCAGCGACAAGGCGACCTACGACATCACGGTCGACGTGCCCCGGGGGTACGAGGCGGTGTCCAACGGCGAGTTGCGCTCCCGTACCGAGGACCCCGCCGGCGGGCGGACCGTGTTCGCCTGGCACGGGACGGAGCCGATGGCCGGCTACCTGGCGACCGTGGCCATCGGGAAGTACGCGATCTCGACCGGACGCAGCCGGACGGGTGTACCGGTCTACAACGCCGTCACGCCCGGCGAGGCCGCGGACAGCGCCGCGCCGCTCGCGCGGATCCCGGAGATCGTGGACTGGGGCAGCCGCCGCTTCGGGCCGTACCCCTTCTCCTCCGCCGGGGCGATCGTCGAACCGGCCGGGACCCTCGGCTACGCGCTGGAGACGCAGACCCGGCCGGTCTACCCCGGTGCGCCCGCGCTCGAGATCGTCGTGCACGAGCTCGCGCACCAGTGGTACGGCAACTCCGTCTCGCCGAAGTCCTGGAAGGACATGTGGCTCAACGAGGGCTTCGCGACCTACGCCGAATGGCTGTGGTCCGAGGACCACGAAGGCATCACGGCGCAGGAGCGTTTCGAGGCCTTCCTGGCGGGTGACACGGACGTCGATCCGGCCGCCGGCACCGAGTGGGACGCCTTCCCGCCCGCCGCCCCGCCCGCTGCGGGGCAGATCTCCGGTGAGCCGGTCTACTACCGGGGCGCGATGGTCCTGCACCGGATCCGGCAGGAGGTCGGCGACGAGAAGTTCTTCGCCCTGCTGCGCGACTGGGCCACCGACCACCGGGGCGGGAACGTCTCCACGGCCGACTTCACCGCCTACGCGGAGCGCCGGACCGGGCACGACCTGCGGAAGGTGTGGGACGTGTGGCTGTACGGCAAGGCCCGCCCCACGCTCTGACAGCCCGGCCCGGCGCGTCACCCGGCCCGGCGCGTCACCCGGCCCGGCGCGTCACCCGGCCCCGGGCCGTCCGGGCACGTCGGTGCCCCTCCTCCGGGCCGTGGGGCCGCGGAGGGGAGGCCCGACGTGCGGCCCTGCCCGGACCGGGTCGGACCCGGATCAGAGCCGGATCAGAGCCGGATCAGAGCCGGATCAGACGTTGACGCCGAAGTCCTGGGCGATGCCCGCGAGGCCGGAGGCGTAGCCCTGGCCGACGGCGCGGAACTTCCACTCGGCACCGTTGCGGTACAGCTCGCCGAAGACCATGGCGGTCTCGGTCGCCGCGTCCTCGGAGAGGTCGTAGCGGGCGATCTCGGAGCCGCCGGCCTGGTTCACGACGCGGATGTACGCGTTGCGGACCTGGCCGAAGTTCTGGCTGCGGGACTCGGCGTCGTAGATCGAGACCGGAAAGACGATCTTGTCCACGTCGGCGGGGAGGCCGGCCAGGTTGACGTTGATCGCCTCGTCGTCGCCCGCGCCCTCGCCGGTGCGGTTGTCGCCGGTGTGGACGATGGTCTGGTCCGGGGTGGACTTGTTGTTGAAGAAGACGAAGTGGCCGTCGGAGACGACCTTGCCCATCGCGTTCACCGCGATCGCGGACGCGTCCAGGTCGAAGTCGACACCGGTCGTCGTCCGGACGTCCCAGCCGAGGCCGACCGTGACGGCCGCCAGGCCCGGCGCCTCCTTGGTGAGCGAGACGTTGCCGCCCTTGGACAGGCTTACAGCCATGGGATGTCCCTTTCCTCGTCTGCGTGCTGGGTGGAGCTTTGCGGTCAAGTTACCGCTCACCTTCATAACGCCGGGAGATGCCCGACGGGTTCCCGCGCGAAATGCGGGTGACTGCGGCGTGGCGGGGGCGGATCATAGGGGACATGCCTGGTCCCTATGTCATCCGCGGTTCCGTCGTGCTGCCCGAGGCCGAGCTCACGTGGCGCTTCTCGCGGTCCTCGGGGCCGGGGGGCCAGCACGTGAACACCTCCGACAGCCGCGTGGAGCTGCTGTTCGACCTCGGCGCGACGAAGGCACTGCCGGACGTGTGGAAGGAGCGCGCGCTGGAGCGGCTGGCCTCACGGCTGGTCGACGGCGGCGTGGTCGTCGTACGGGCCTCCGAGCACCGGTCGCAGTGGCGCAACCGCGAGATGGCGCTGGTACGGCTGGCCGCCCTGCTGGCGGAGGCGACGGCGGCACCCCCGAAGCCGAGACGGGCGACCCGGATCCCGCGGGGGATCAACGAGCGGCGCCTGCGCGAGAAGAAGGCCCGCGCCGAGACCAAGCGCGGCCGCTCGGGCCGCGACTGGTAGACCCGGGAGCTCCGCCGACCCGGAACGCCCCGCCGCATCCCAGGACGCCGGATCCCAGGACGCCGGATCCCCGGGCCCGGATCCCCGGGACACACGATCCCGTTACGCGCCCAGGTGGCGGTAGCGGCCGCGGAAGTACGTCAGCGGGGAGCCGCCCGGGGACGGGAGCGAGGCCGTCAGGACGTGGCCGATCACCAGCGTGTGGTCGCCCGCCGCCACCCGCGACTGCGTCCGGCACTCCAGCGTCGCCAGCGACCCGCCGATCAGCGGGGCCCCCGTCCGCTCGCCCCGTGTGACCGGCAGGTCCGCGAAGAGCAGCCGGTCGCTGATGCGGCCCTTCATCGCGAAGCGGCCCGCCACCTTCAGCTGGTCGTCGGCCAGCACCGACACCGCCCACAGCGGCTGATCGGCCAGCAGGTCGTCCATGCGCGACCCCTCCCGCAGGCTCACCAGGACCAGCGGCGGGTCCAGCGAGACGGACATGAAGGCGGTCGCGGTCATGCCCACGTCCTCGCCGCGCGGCCCGTCCGGGGCCAGGGGCGGCTCGTGCGCGGTGACCAGCACCACACCCGCCGCCAGGCGCGACATCGCCGCCCGGAACTCGTCGTTGCTCACGGACACAGGATGAGCCTTCACAGGGGTCGTCTTCAGCACACCGCGACGCTAGTCTCGGCCACCCGCGCGGCACATCGGGCCCGAGTCCGAGCCGCACCACCGCCCCTCGGCCTAGGCCGTGCCGCCAAAATTCCGCCCGAGGTCCCGCCCGCGCCCGCCGGCCGCGCCGGAGCACTCCCATCACATCATCAGATCGTGTGACTTGAGTCACAGAGGGCAAGATTTGTTGACCCTGTGTACCTGCGGCACAGCTCACTGTGATTCAGTGGACGGGACACCGCAACGAAGCGCCGATGACACACCTGGAGTTGCTGTCGAGGTCTCGGGGAGAGCGAGCAATGGAGACCGAGTCGGAGCCGTACGTCCGTCTTGCGACCCTGCGGCAGCTGCACCAGGTGGTGGCCGAACTCAACACGGCCCGTAGCCTGGCGGACACTCTGCAGACGGTCGTGGACGGCATCGTCGTGGGCCTCGGCTACGAACTCGCCGCCGTCAACCTCGTACGCCCCGACGGTGATCTCGTCGTCGCCGCCTTCGCCGGCGACCCCGCCGCCGAAGCCCTGATCACCGGCCGTGTCGGCTCCCGCGCCTCCTGGGACCGCCGCCTCACCATGGGCGAGTGCTGGGACGGCCTCCGCTTCATCCCGCACACCGAGGGCTGGGTCCTCATCGAGGACGACGTGCCCCAGTGGCACACCGACGGGCCGGACCCGCGCTTCGCGGACGAATGGCACCCCGAGGACCGGCTCTACGCCCCGATGTACGCCTCCGGCGGGGAACTGCTCGGCGTCATCTCGGTGGACAGACCCCGCAACGGGCGGCGCCCCGGCGCGTGGGGCCGGGAAGCGCTCCAGATGTACGCCTTCCAGGCCGCCATCGCGATCAGCAACGCCCGGCTCCGCGCCAACATGCAGCGCGCCCTGGTCCGCCTGGAGCGCGAGCAGCAGGCCCTGCGGGCCAGCGAGGAGTCCTTCCGGCAGGCCTTCGAGTACGCGCCCAGCGGCATGGCCATCGCCGAGATGGGCGGCGACCAGCACGGCCGGCTGCTGCGCACCAACGACGCCCTGTGCCGGCTGCTGGGCCGGCCCGCCTCCGTCCTGCGCCGCTATGCCTTCTCCGACCTCGTCCACCCCGAGGACATCGGCACCCTGCTGCGGACCTCCGCCGAGGGCGGCCGCGCCGAGCTGCGCCTGGGGCGCCGCGACGGCACGTACCTGTGGGTGAGCCTGCGCAACTCCGTCGTCGCCGACGCCGCCGACGGGCCCCGGTTCCTGCTCACCCACGTCGAGGACATCGAGGAGCGCAAGCGCCACGAGCTCCAGCTCGCGCACCGCGCCAGCCACGACTCGCTCACCGGCCTGCCCAACAGCGCGGAGCTGCGGGCCCGGCTCTCCGCCCGGCTGTGCCGGCTGCCGCAGTCGGTACGGGCGACCGCCGTGGAGGCCCTCGACGCCGCCTTCGAGGGCCGTCCGGCGGGGGAGGCGGACCACGGCCCCGGATACGGCCCCGGATACGGGCCCGGATACGGCCCCGGACCCGGCCACGAGCACGGCTTCCGGCCCGACGGCTATCCGGAGCCCTTCGACTACGCCGGGACGGCCCCCGGAGGCGGCATGGGCGCCGGACCGGGCATGGGTCCGGGCCAGGGCCAGGGCGGGGGCCCAGAGGCGATGGGCGCGATGGGGGCGATGGGGGGCGCGTACGAGCACCACGTGCACGCGGTGGCGCCCGCGACCGACATCGACGACGGCACCAAGGGCCTGGCCGTCCTCTTCTGCGACCTCGACGGCTTCAAATCGATCAACGACCGGTTCGGGCACCACACCGGTGACGCGGTCCTGATCGAGGTGGCCCGGCGGCTGTCGGCGTGCGTCAGGGACGGTGACACCGTCGCTCGGCTGGGTGGTGACGAATTCGTCGTCCTCGCCGACGGGCTCGGCTCGGCGGACGCCGCCGATCTCGCCGTACGGCTGCGCAACGCGATCATCCCGCCGATCCGGGTGGACGGCCGGGCGGTCCGTGTGGGCGCCAGTTTCGGCATCGGATGGGCCTCCTGCGGGATGTCGGCCGAGGAAGTGCTGCGCTCCGCCGACCAGCGGATGTACATCGAGAAAAGGTCGCGTTCCAAGGCCCACCGGCGGGCCGGCTGATCTCGCCGGACGGTCGGCGGATCGCCTGGAGTGCGCCTGTTCGAGGTAGGCTCCCGGGGGTCGAAAGGAGTGACCTGCGATGACGACGCCCGCGAACAACGGCCCGAACGGTGGGGCGAACCAGCCCGAGGACGACGACCCGTTCGGCTACCTCTACGCGGACGGCCAGGCCAACGGTGCCGCCCCGCCCCCGCCGGGCGGTGGTTACGGCTACCCCGGCCCGACGGTCGGCGGTCACCCCGGCACCCAGCCAGGCGTTCCCCGTACGTCCTACAACCAGGTGCACACGGTCGGCGAGCGGCGCAACGCCGGTCAGCGCGGCCAGGTCCCGCAGCAGCAGGCCCCGGCGTACCAGGCGCAGTACCAGGCCCCCGAGACGCTCCAGGCGGGCGGCTACGGCGTGCCCGCGCAGGGCCAGCCCCCGCTCCCGCCGCAGCACCAGACCCAGCCGACGGCCACGCCCGGCGGCAGCGGCGGTGGCAACGGCTCCAGCCGCAAGGGCCTGCTGATCGCGGCGGTCGCCGTGGTCGCCGCGGTCGCGGTCGGCATCGGCGCCGCGCTGACCTTCGGCGACGACGAGAAGGACAAGGGCAAGGGCCAGGCCGACAAGCAGACGGGCGGCCAGGCCCAGAGCCCGGCCCCGCAGAGCTCCGCCCCGGAGCCGAAGAACTCGCCCTCGCAGGAGGCCCAGCTGCCGAAGGCCGACGCCGCCAGCACCGGCTTCTCCCTCGCCGGCGGCGCGCAGGTGCAGACGGCGATCCCGGGCGCCAAGGGCCAGGGCGGTCAGTACGTGGGCGGCCTCAACGCTGCCGGCGCGTCGGTGACATGGACGCTGGACCTGCCCAAGGGCGGCGAGTACAAGCTGAAGATGACGTACGGCGTGCCCGGCAAGGACGCCAACATGACGCTGACCACCAACGGCACGGCGTCGACCCGGCCCATCAACATGAAGAACTTCTCCCTCGCCAAGCCCGGCGAGTGGGACAAGGGCTGGACCAACACGTACTCGATCGTGCAGCTCAAGGCGGGCACGAACACCATCAAGATCAGCTGCGAGACGGGCAACTCCTGCGACGTCAACCTCGACCAGCTCTGGCTGGAGCGCGGCTGAGCCGAGCCCGGTGCGGCCGAACCGAGCAGGGCCGAACCCGGCTGAGCCGAACCCGGCCCGGCCGCACGCCGGCTAAGGCGCCGTCACCTTCACCGACCCCCGTACCTCTTCGTAGGTGCGGGGGTCGAACTCTCCCGCCGCCGGGGCGTGCACCGTCGCCGCCGACAGGGCGACCGCGCGCGCCAGCCGCTCCGGCCAGTCCAGGCCCTCGGTCAGCGCCGACAGCAGGCCCGCGACCACGGAGTCACCGGCTCCGGTGGGGTTGCCGGTCAGCGCGCGCGGTGGGGCGGCCTGCCAGGTGCCCTGGGCGGTGGCCGCGAGCAGTCCGTCCGCGCCGAGCGAGGTGATCACGGCGTGGGCGCCGCGGCGGCGGGCGTCGCGGGTGGCGGGCAGCGGGTCGCGGGAGCCGGTCAGTTCGGCGAGTTCGGCGGCGTTCGGCTTGATCATCTCGGGGCGGGCCGCGACCCCGCGGCGCAGCGGTTCACCGCTGGTGTCCAGCAGCACCGGTACGCCGGCCGCGCGGGCCGCCCGGACCAGGACGGCGTACGCGCCCACCGGGACGCCCGGCGGCAGGCTGCCGCACAGGGCCACCGCGCGCGCCGGGCGCAGCAGGTCCTCGTACCGGTCGCGGAAGGCGGCCCACTCGGCCGGCGTGATGTGCGGGCCCGCCTCGTTGAACTGGGTGGTGTCGCCGGCGCTCTCGTCCACCACGGCCAGCGTGCGCCGCGTGGTGCCCGCGCACGGCAGCAGGGCGTCCACCACACCGGGAGCGCCGGCCAGCAGGCCGCGCAGGACCTCGCCCACCGGGCCGCCCGCGAAGCCCGTGGCCGTGACCTCGCAGCCGAGTGCGCCCAGCACCCGGGCCACGTTGACGCCCTTGCCGCCCGGGCGTTCGGTGACCTCGGAGACCCGGTGCGAGGCGTGCGGACGCATCCGCGGCACGCGGTACGTGACATCGAGCGCGGTGTTGAGCGTGACGGTCAGGATCATGGCACCCCCCGGGTTTCTCGGTGCCGGGATCATGCCAAACACACGGCGGCGGGCCCAGTCCCCGGTCCGGCCGCCGTGCCCCGTCCACCCCCTCAGCGCAGCCCGGGAAGGGGGCTGACGATCCATTCGCCGCGCCGCATGACGCCCTTGAGGTCGAAGTCGGCGTCCAGGACCACCAGGTCGGCGTACTTGCCGGGCTCCAGCGAGCCGACTTCGTCGTACAGTCCGATGAGCTTGGCGGGATTGGCGGAAATCGCCTGCACCACCGACTCCACGGGCAGCTTGTCGATCGTCACCGACCGCTTGAACGCGGTGTCCTGGGTGAGCGTCGACCCGGCGATCGAGCCGCCCTCGACCAGGCGCGCCACGCCGTCCTTGACCTCCACCTCCAGCGGACCGAGGTGGTAGACGCCGTCGCCGAAGCCCGCCGCGTCCATCGCGTCGGTGATCAGCGCGACCCGGCCGGCGCCCGCGTGGTGGAAGGCCAGCTCCAGCATCGCCGGGTGCAGGTGGGTGCCGTCGTTGATCAGCTCGACGGTGACCCGCTCGTCCTCCAGCAGTGCGGCGATCGGGCCGGGCGCGCGGTGCTCCATGCCGGGCATCGCGTTGTAGAGGTGGGTGGCGACGGTCGCGCCCGCGTCGATGGCGCGCCGGGTCTGCTCGTACGTCGAGTCGGTGTGCCCGATCGCCGCGATGACGCCGTGCTCGGCGAGCAGCCGTACGGAGTCGAGGCCGCCCGGCAGTTCGGTGGCGAGCGTGAACATCCGGGCCGCGCCGTGGGCGGCGTCGACGAGCTTGCGGACCTCCGCCGGGTCGGGGTCGCGCAACAGGTCCTCCTTGTGCGCGCCCTTGCGGCAGGCGTTGATGAAGGGGCCCTCGAAGTGGATGCCCGCGATCTCGCCCGCCTGCGTCAGCTCGGCCAGCAGCCCGGCCCGCCGGGCCAGTTCGTCCAGTTCGCCGGTGACGGTGGAGGCGAGCAGGGTGGTGGTGCCGTGCTCGCGGTGGGTGCGTACCCCCCGCAGGACCTCCTCGGCCGTGCCGGAGGTGAAGGACGCGCCGCCGCCGCCGTGGTTGTGCATGTCGACGAAGCCGGGGACGATCCAGTGCCCGGACAGGTCCACCAGGCCGGCCCCCTCGGGGGCGCTGCCCGCGATGCGGGGGCCCTCGACGATGACGCGCCCGCCGTTGACCGTCCCGGTGGGCAGCACCACCTTGGCGCCGGAGAGAACGGTGCTGTGTGCGCTTGGGGACATCAGGCAGGTACCTCCGTGGCGAGTAGGTCCCAGGCGAGCAGCCCTGCGCCCAGGCATCCGGCGGTGTCCCCGAGGGCGGCCGGAACGATGTCGGGCAGCCGCTGGAACGTCACGCGCTCCTTGACGGCCGTCCGCAGTGGTGTGAACAAGGTTTCCCCCGCCTCCGCGAGGCCGCCACCGATGATCAGCGTGCGCGGGTCCAGCAGGGTGAGGGCGGTGACCAGGCCGTCGGCGAGGGCGCCGACGGCCGTCTCCCAGACCTCCCGGGCCCGCTCGTCGCCGGACCGCACGGCCGCGGCGCAGTCGGCCGCGTCGGCCTCCGGATCGCCGCAGACGGCCGCCCAGGCGCGCGAGACGGCGGCGGCGGACGCCAGGGTCTCCAGGCAGCCGCGCTGCCCGCAGCCGCAGGCGGGGCCGCCGGGGCGGACCACGATGTGCCCGATCTCGCCCGCGTAGCCGTGCGCGCCGGCCTCGATGCGCCCGTCGATGCCGATGGCGCCGGCGATGCCGGTGCCCAGCGGGACGAAGAGGAACCGGTCGGCGCCGCGGCCGGCGCCGATGCGCCCCTCGGCGAGCCCGCCCGTGCGCACGTCGTGGCCGAGGGCCACCGGGATGCCGCCCAGGCGGCTGCTGAGCAGGGCGCGCAGCGGTACGTCGCGCCAGCCCAGGTTCGCCGCGTAGACGGCGATCCCGTGCTCGGAGTCGACGATGCCGGGGACGGCGACGCCGGCGGCCGCGGCGGGCACGCCGAAGCGCTCGGCGCCCAGGGCGCGCAGGTCGGCGGCGAAGCCGAGGATCGACTCGACGACGGCGTCGGGGCCCCGGTCGCGGCCGGTCGCGCGGCGTGCCTGGTGCAGCAGGCCGCCGTCCTCGGCGACGAGGGCGGCCTTCATCCCGGTGCCGCCCACATCGAGGGCGATGACGTGTTTCACGGGTTTCACAGGGACAGTCTCGCGTGCTCGGCGGGGAAAGGTCTAGTCCATTGGGGGGCTTTGTTGAGTGGCCATACAAAATCCGGGCGGTGTCTGGCCTCCGGTTGTGGGCGGGCCGCCAAAGTGGTGTAGACCTTATGTGCATCGTACGTACACATCAGGGGTGGACAGAGAGCTGTGAAGGCCGGAAGCCGTAGTCGAGACCGTCGGAACCACCGGAACCGCCGGAACCGGAGCCTGGCCGCGACGGGCGCCGTGCTGTCGCTGTCCGTGATGCTGTCGGGCTGCGGCAGCCTGGGCCTCTCCGGGGACAACGAGGTGACCCTGCGGGTCGTGGCGGCCGACTACGGCGACAATCCGTCGAACTCGTCCGCGAAGTACTGGAAGGACCTCGCCGCCGCCTTCGAGCAGGACCACAAGGGCGTCAACGTCGAGGTCAGCGTCTACTCCTGGTCGGAGGTCGACGCCAAGGTCGCCGACATGGTCAAGGCCGGCAAGGCGCCCGACATCGCGCAGATCGGCGCGTACGCCCAGTACGCGGCCGACGGGAAGCTCTACACCACCGACGAGCTGCTCTCCGTACAGACCGAGGCCGACTTCCTGGGACCGCTCGCCGACGCGGGCAAGGTCAGGCGGGTGCAGTACGGCATGCCGTTCGTGGCCAGCACGCGGCTGCTGTTCTACAACGAGAAGCTGTTCGCCGACGCCGGCATCACGGCGGGCGGGCGCGCCTGGCAGCCCCGGACGTGGGCGGACCTGGAGGCGGCCGCGAAGAAGCTGAAGGCCGCGAACGTCCCGACCCCCTTCGCGCTGCCGCTGGGCCGCGAGGAGGCGCAGGCCGAGACCATGATGTGGCTGCTCGCGGGCGGCGGTGGCTACACCGACGGCGAGGAGTCGTACGCGATCGACTCCCCCGAGAACGTCAAGACCCTCGAGTTCCTGCGCGACAAGCTGGTCGGACAGGGCCTGACCGGCCCCGTCGAGCCGGCCCGCCTCGACCGCCAGGCCGCGTTCGACGCCTTCGCCAGGGGCGAGGTCGGGATGCTCAACGGGCACCCGACGCTGATGAAGCAGGCCGCGGCCAAGGGGATCAGGTTCGGCATGGTCGAGCTGCCGACGGTCGACGGCGCCGACAAGCCGACGATGGGCGTCGCCGACTGGATGATGGCGTTCAAGGGCGCGCACCGGAAGGAGTCCGGCAAGTTCCTGGACTTCGTGTACGAGGCGAAGAACCAGACCACGTTCACCAGCGCCTACGACCTGCTGCCGGTCACGAGCAGCGGCTTCCGCGCGGTGAACGCCAGCACCGGCGGCGGCAGCACCCCGCTGAAGACCTTCCTCCAGGCCCTGCCGGGCTCGCGGCTCTACCCGGCGGGCAAGAACTCGTGGCCGGGCGTGAGCGAGAGCATCAAGCAGAACATCGGCAAGGCGGTCGCCCCGGGCGGCCAGCCGTCCCGCACGCTGGGCGAGATCGCCACGTCGGCCCGCGCGGACGACGCCAACTGAGCCCCACGGGGCCGGACCCTCCGGCCCCCGGGCCCGGGGCGCCGGTACGGCTGTCCGGGCCCGGGGAGGGCTGTCGGAGCCCGGCGTTAATGTGGCCGTATGACGGACGACGCGCAGCTGACGGCGACCGAGGCCGCCGTGCTCGCGTACGAGGCGCGCACCTGGCCGGGTCCCGGTGCCAAGGAACGGGCGATACGCGAGGGACTGGGGCTGACCCCGGTCCGCTACTACCAGCTGCTCAACGCGCTGATGGACGACCCGCGCGCCCTCGCGCACGCCCCCGGCACGGTGAACCGCCTGCGCCGCATCCGCGAGGCCCAGCGCGCCCGCCGGTAGCGGTGCGCCCGCCGGGCCCGTCCCGGCCCCTCGCCGAAGGCCGGCCTCCGGCGCGGCCCGGGTGGGCCCCGGTCCTTCTGCCAAGGGCTGGGCGGGTGGCGGGCGGCGCCGGTAGGGTCGTAGCCATGGGGAGCAGCCATCCGCACGACCTGCCGAACCATCTGCCGGTGCCCGCCACCGCCGCGGGACGCGAGGGACTCCAGGCCCTCTTCCGCGCACCACGCCGTTCCGTGGTGGCGCTCGACTTCGACGGCACCCTCGCCGACATCGTCCCCGACCCCGACCAGGCCCGCGCCCACCCCGACGCCGTCCCCGCCCTGTCCGCGCTCGCGCCGCGGGTGGCGGCCGTCGCCGTGGTCACCGGCCGGCCGGCCGGGGTCGCCGTCCGCTACGGCGGCTTCGCGGGCGTGCCGGGCCTGGAACACCTGGTGGTCCTCGGCCACTACGGGGCCGAGCGGTGGGACGCGGTCAGCGGCATCGTCCACACCCCCGCCGAACACCCGGGCGTCGCCGCCGTGCGCGCCGAACTGCCCGGGTTCCTGGACTCCATCGGCGCGTGGCGGGGCACCTGGATCGAGGAGAAGGGCCGGGCGCTGGCCGTCCACACGCGCCGCGCCGAGGACCCGGCAGCCGCCTTCGAGGCGCTGCGGGAGCCCCTCTCCGAGCTGGCGCAGGCCCACGGGCTCATCGTGGAGCCCGGCCGGGCCGTCCTCGAACTGCGCCCGCCGGGCATGGACAAGGGCGTCGCGCTCACCGAGTACCTGGACGAGACCGGCGCCGGGGCCGTCCTGTACGCGGGCGACGACCTCGGCGACCTCGCCGCCTACGCGGCGGTCGAGAAGCGCCGTACGGACGGCCTGCCCGGCCTCCTGGTGTGCAGCGGCTCCGCGGAGGTCCCGGAACTGGCCGCCCGCGCCGACCTGGTGCTGTCGGGCCCGGGCGAAGTGGCGTCGTTCCTCGCCGCCCTCGCCGAGGAACTGCGCACCCGCGACGGCGACCCGGCCTAGGCAACCGGGGCCAGGGCCGGACAGACCTGCGCCGGACCGGCCCTAGCCCCGGCGCGGGCCGCTCTCGCGGACGTCCGCCAGCTGGGACCGGAACCACGCGGCCGGCGGGAGGGACGTCGCCTTCTCCGCCAGGCGGCGGGTGCGGGCCGTGCGTTCCTCCTCCGGCATCGACAGGGCGTCGTGCAGGGCGTCCGCCGTTTCCGAGATGTCGTACGGGTTCACCGTCAACGCGTCGGCGCGCAGTTCCTCGTACGCCCCCGCGCCCCGCGACAGCACCAGCGCGCAGCCCGCGTCCGAGACCACCGGGATCTCCTTGGCCACCAGGTTCATGCCGTCGGCCACCGGGTTGATCAGGGCCACGTCCGCCAGCCGGTACGCCGCCAGCGAGCGTGCGAAGTCGTCCTTGACGTAGAGGTGCACCGGATGCCAGTCCTCCGTCGCGAACTCGGCGTTGATCTCCTCGGCCAGCTCGCCCACCCGCGCCGTGTAGTCGCGGTAGACCTGCAGGTCCTGCCGCGAGGGGTACGCGAAGACGAAGTGGACGACCTGCCCCCGCCACTGCGGGTAGACCTCCAGCAGCTCCCGGAACGCGAGCAGCCCGCGCACCACGTTCTTCGACAGCTCCGTGCGGTCCACGCGCACGATCGTGCGGCAGCCGCCCGCCTCCGCCCGCAGGGCCGCCAGGCGCTCGTCGACCTCCGGCC
Organism: Streptomyces sp. NPDC090022; assembly: GCF_044748145.1. Classification (NCBI taxonomy): domain Bacteria; kingdom Bacillati; phylum Actinomycetota; class Actinomycetes; order Kitasatosporales; family Streptomycetaceae; genus Streptomyces; species Streptomyces sp. NPDC090022. The sequence goes on along the minus strand of NZ_JBIVFN010000017.1, from coordinate 58,198 downwards.
GGCCGGCCAGCGCCCGCAGGTCCTCGCCGTCCACACCCAGCGGGTACGCCACCACGTCCGCCCGCTTGTGGCGCGGCGCCGAGCGCCGCACCTGCGTGACGTACCGCTCCTGCGGGCCGGCGGAGAAGTGCGGGTCGGCGATCCCGGTGGCGTCGTCGAGGTGGCACGCGGCCAGGAACCGGTTCGCCCATCCCCAGGTGTGGAAACCGACGACGTCCGCGCCGAGCATGCCCCACAGCAGCTCGGCGCGGATCTCGTCGGGCAGCATGTCCAGCTGGTCGGCCGAGGCCCACGGGGTGTGCGAGAAGTGGCCGATCCGCAGGTCGGGGCGCAGGGTGCGGAGCTGGTTGGGGACCAGGGCCAGGTGGTAGTCCTGCACGAGCACGGCCGCGCCCTCGGCCGCCTCCTCGGCCAGCGCCTCGGCGAAGGCCCGGTTGTAGGCGACGTAGGAGTCCCACCGGTGCCGGAAGGCGGTGTCGAAGACCGGCTCGCGCGGGATGTCGAACAGGCCGTGGTGGGTGAACCACAGCACCGAGTTCGCGATGCCGTTGTACGCGTCGTGGTAGACGGCGGGATCGATGTCCAGCATCCGGACGCCTGGTTCGGAAACGCCCCGGCGGACCGCCTCGCGGTCGGCGTCGGAGAGGGCCGCGCAGATCCACAGCGCCTCCGGCTGCTCCGCGAGGGCGGCGGAGAGACCGGAGACGAGACCGCCGCCGCCGCGCCGGGCGTCGAGGGTGCCGTCGGGGGCGAGGGCGTACGTGAGCGGGCCGCGGTTGGCGGCGACGAGTACCTGGGAAGCCATGCGGCCAACCTAGCCGGGGCCGCTCCCGCTCAAACGTCCGTACCGCAGCCCGCGCCGCGGCGAGACCAACGCCACTCCCGGCCGGTCGGCCGCGGGGTCAGGGGGGTCACGGGGGTCAGGGGGGTCCGCGACGTCGCCCGCGCTCACGCCACGCGGTGCGGCGCGTACTCCTCGATGTCGAGCATCGGCGGCCGCTCCTGCGTGTCCACCGGGTACGTGTGCGGTACGAAGCCCTCCGGTCCGCGCTCGAACTGCGTCAGCTCCGGCCGTACGGCGGGGTACCCCCGGCGCTGGCCGGGGGAGTGCCCGGGCGAGAGCCGCAGCTGCGCCGTGCGGTAGATCGCGGCCGCCATCCGGCCCAGCGCCAGGCCGTCCTGGTGCCGGTGCAGCCGTACGCCCACGTCCACCTGGGCCAGGGCGTCCAGGCCCACCGTGTGCAGGGCGTCGACCAGCAGGCCCAGCTCCACGCCGTAGCCGACGGGGAAGGGCAGCCGCTCCAGCAGGGAGCGGCGCACGGCGTACTCGCCGCCCAGCGGCTGGACGAAGCCGGCCAGCCGCGGCCAGTGCAGGTTCAGCAGCGGGCGCGCGACCAGCTCGGTCACCCGGCCGCCCTGCTCGCCCCGGCCGGGGGTCGTGCCGGGTCCCGCGCCGAGCGGGCGGTCGTACATCGCCTTGACGAACTGCACGTCCGGCTCGGTCAGCAGCGGGCCCACGATCCCCGACACGAACACCGACGAGAAGTCGCGCAGGTCGGCGTCGACGAAGCAGACGATGTCGCCGCTCGTCACCAGCAGCGAGCGCCACAGCACCTCGCCCTTGCCCGGCAGCGCCGGGATCCGCGGCAGTATCGCGTCGCGGTGCACCACCCGGGCGCCGGCCGCGGCGGCCACCTTCGCGGTGCCGTCGCTCGAGCCCGAGTCGACCACCACCAGCTCGTCCACCAGAGGGAAGGGCAGTGCCTCGATGAGGTCCCGCCGGATCGTCTCCACGATCGCCCCGACCGTGGCCTCCTCGTCCAGCGCGGGCAGCACCACGCTGACCGTCGTCCCGGCTGCCCGTTTCGCGGAAACCAGCTGGTCGAGCGGTCGGTCGGCGGCGGCCCAGGAGCGGTCGGCCAGCCAGCGCTCCACCTCTTCCAGCACCTTCAGCACTCCCCGGTGTGATCCATCTCGCGGATCGGACGGCTGTCTCAACGGCCCGACCCTTCAGTTACAGTCTTGAACAACGCGAAGGACCCTCGCACGTCGGGGGCCCTCGTGCACAAACGCCCGGACCCGCGCCTAGGAGCGCGACGCCCGGTGCCATACCGCTCATCCAGAGGGGCAGAGGGAAACGGCCCGTTGAAGCCCCGGCAACCCTCCAGTCGGTTCTCGCGACTGCGTACGCAACACGCAGCGAGGTCCCCGGCTAGGGAAGGTGCCAAATCCGTCTCGTGGCGAAGTGCGTCACGAGGAAGATGAGGAGAAAGGGCCTCGCCGTCATGGCTGCACAGACCGCCGGAACCACCACCACCGTCGACCTCGGTCCCGCGACCGCGCTCTCCTGTCGCGAATGCGGTACCCGTTTCGAGCTCGGCCCCATTTTCGCCTGTGCCGAGTGCTTCGGTCCGCTGGAAGTGGCCTACGAGCTCCCGGCCGGTGACCCCGAGGCGCTGCGCGCCGCGATCGAGGCGGGCCCGAACAACATCTGGCGTTACGCGCCGCTGCTGCCCGTCCCCGCCGACGTGGCCGGCAAGCCCAGCCTGAACCCCGGCTTCACCAAGCTCGTCGACGCCGAGAACCTGGCCAAGGAGCTCGGCGTCACCGGCAAGCTCTACGTCAAGGACGACTCCGGCAACCCGACGCACTCCTTCAAGGACCGTGTCGTGGCCATCGCCGTCGAGGCCGCCCGCGCCTTCGGCTTCACCACCCTGTCCTGCTCCTCCACCGGCAACCTGGCCGGCGCCGTCGGCGCCGCCGCCGCCCGCGCCGGTTTCCGCTCCTGCGTGTTCATCCCGCACGACCTGGAGCAGGGCAAGGTCGTCATGGCCGGGGTCTACGGCGGTGACCTGGTCGGCATCGAGGGCAACTACGACGACGTCAACCGCTTCTGCTCCGAGCTCATCGGCGACCCGCTGGGCGAGGGCTGGGGCTTCGTCAACGTCAACCTGCGGCCGTACTACGGCGAGGGCTCCAAGACCCTCGCGTACGAGATCTGCGAGCAGCTCGGCTGGCGGCTGCCCGACCAGATCGTCGTCCCGATCGCGTCCGGCTCGCAGCTGACGAAGATCGACAAGGGGCTGCAGGAGCTCATCAAGCTGGGCCTGGTCGAGGACAAGCCGTACAAGATCTTCGGCGCCCAGGCCGAGGGCTGCTCCCCGGTGTCCACTGCCTTCAAGGCCGGCCAGGACGTGGTCCGCCCGCAGAAGCCGAACACCATCGCCAAGTCGCTGGCCATCGGCAACCCGGCCGACGGCCCCTACGTCCTGGACATCGCGCGCCGCACCGGCGGCTTCGTCGAGGACGTCACCGACGAGCAGGTGGTCGAGGCCATCAAGATCCTCGCGCGGGCCGAGGGCATCTTCGCGGAGACCGCCGGCGGAGTGACCGTCGGCGTGACGAAGAAGCTCATCGAGAACGGTGTCCTGGACCCGTCGTTGACCACCGTGATCCTGAACACCGGTGACGGCCTCAAGACCCTGGAGGCGGTCGCCGCCGACAGCGGCCAGACCGCCACCATCCGCCCGAGCCTGGACGCGTTCCGCGCCGCCGGCCTGGCCTGATCCCCCTCTCCTCTCTCTCCTGCACCACGGAAAGGCGGTAGCGCCATGAGCGTCAACGTCCGTATCCCCACCATCCTGCGCACGTACACCGGCGGCCGGGCCGAGGTCCCCGCCGAGGGCACGACCCTGGCCGAGGTCATCGAGTCCCTGGAGAAGAACCACCCGGGCATCGCCGCGCGCGTCCTGGACGACCAGGGCAAACTGCGCCGGTTCGTGAATGTCTACGTCAACGACGACGACGTGCGCTTCGAGGGCGGTCTGCAGACGGCGACGCCGGACGGCGCGGGCGTTTCGATCATCCCCGCGGTGGCCGGCGGCTGCTGACACGCGCAAGCATCTGAATTGCCCCTTCCGCAAAAGCGGAGGGGGCAATTCTGCTTGCTTGGGCGCGGTAGAGTTGGGGAAGTCCCACGCCCTGTTCTTGCCCGCCGCATATGGCGGCGCCGCGGCATGGTCGACATTGGGTCAATGTGCGCGCGCGGTATGGGGCTTTGGCGCGATATGCCGGGTCCGAGTTGCCCTGGAATATGCCAACTTTTCACTGGATTTCAGCGTATCCGCGTGTCCAGAATTCTCGTCGGAATGACCTGTTGCAGACAGCACTGGTGCAGATACATTCAGCCGCGGTCGAGGCGTTCCGGCGCAAGTTCTGACCCGGGACCGCGAAGTGCGGTCCTGCGCAAGGGCCAGTAATAGGGGAGTTAGGCATGGCTCAGGGCACCGTCAAGTGGTTCAACGCGGAGAAGGGCTACGGCTTCATCGCGGTCGACGGTGGTGCGGATGTGTTCGTCCACTACAGCGCGATCCAGATGGACGGGTACCGCACCCTTGAAGAGGGTCAGCGGGTCGAGTTCGAGATCTCGCAGGGCCAGAAGGGTCCGCAGGCGGACATGGTCAAGCTCGCCATCGGCTAGTCCCGGCGCGATCGACCACCACCGGCAACGTACGAGGGGCCCGCATCCCGGAGGGGGGTGCGGGCCCTTCGCATGCCCGGGCACCGCCGGGGCGGCCGGGTCCGTTTCCCGGGAGCCGCTTGCACTCGAGGGGGGCGAGTGCTAATCATTGGCGTTAGCACTCTCCGGGGGAGAGTGATAAAGACGAGGACCGGGTCGGTGAGGCCCGCAGGCCCGGCGGGAAGGAACCGCGGGGCAGGCAGGCCGTCCGTCGCGGGCGCCACACGGTCCGAAGGCAATCCTTCCCCAAGCTCTCAACTGCGTTCGAGCAGGGGAGACCCCATCCGTCCGGGAGGACCACTTCACATGGCCAAGATCATCGCGTTCGACGAGGAGGCCCGGCGCGGTCTCGAGCGCGGCATGAACCAGCTCGCCGACGCCGTCAAGGTCACCCTTGGCCCCAAGGGCCGCAACGTCGTCCTTGAGAAGAAGTGGGGCGCCCCCACGATCACCAACGATGGTGTGTCCATCGCCAAGGAGATCGAGCTGGAGGACCCGTACGAGAAGATCGGCGCCGAGCTGGTCAAGGAAGTCGCCAAGAAGACGGACGACGTCGCCGGTGACGGTACGACCACCGCGACCGTCCTGGCCCAGGCGCTCGTCCGCGAGGGCCTGCGCAACGTGGCCGCCGGCGCCAACCCGATGGCTCTGAAGCGCGGCATCGAGAAGGCCGTCGAGGCCGTCTCCGGCGCCCTGCTGGAGCAGGCGAAGGATGTCGAGACCAAGGAGCAGATCGCTTCCACGGCCTCCATCTCCGCCGCCGACACCCAGATCGGCGAGCTCATCGCCGAGGCCATGGACAAGGTCGGCAAGGAAGGCGTCATCACCGTCGAGGAGTCCCAGACCTTCGGTCTGGAGCTGGAGCTCACCGAGGGCATGCGCTTCGACAAGGGCTACATCTCGGCGTACTTCGCCACCGACATGGAGCGTATGGAGGCGTCGCTCGACGACCCGTACATCCTGATCGTCAACTCCAAGGTCAGCAACGTGAAGGACCTCCTTCCGCTGCTGGAGAAGGTCATGCAGTCCGGCAAGCCGCTGCTGATCATCGCCGAGGACGTCGAGGGCGAGGCCCTGTCGACCCTGGTCGTCAACAAGATCCGCGGCACCTTCAAGTCCGTCGCCGTCAAGGCCCCGGGCTTCGGCGACCGCCGCAAGGCCATGCTGGGCGACATCGCCATCCTCACCGGTGGCACGGTCATCTCCGAGGAGGTCGGCCTCAAGCTCGAGAACGCGGGCCTGGACCTGCTCGGCCGCGCTCGCAAGGTCGTCATCACCAAGGACGAGACCACGATCGTCGACGGTGCCGGTGACAGCGACCAGGTTCAGGGCCGCGTCAACCAGATCCGCGCCGAGATCGAGAACTCCGACTCGGACTACGACCGCGAGAAGCTCCAGGAGCGCCTGGCGAAGCTCGCCGGTGGCGTCGCCGTCATCAAGGCCGGTGCCGCGACCGAGGTCGAGCTCAAGGAGCGCAAGCACCGCATCGAGGACGCCGTGCGCAACGCGAAGGCGGCCGTCGAGGAGGGCATCGTCGCCGGTGGTGGCGTGGCCCTGCTCCAGGCCTCCGCGGTCTTCGAGAAGCTGGAGCTCTCGGGTGACGAGGCGACCGGCGCCAACGCCGTGAAGCTCGCCCTGGAGGCCCCGCTCAAGCAGATCGCCGTCAACGGTGGTCTCGAGGGCGGCGTCGTCGTGGAGAAGGTCCGCAACCTGACCGTGGGCTGGGGCCTGAACGCCGCGACCGGCGAGTACGTGGACATGATCGCCGAGGGCATCATCGACCCGGCGAAGGTCACGCGCTCCGCGCTGCAGAACGCCGCGTCGATCGCCGCGCTCTTCCTCACCACCGAGGCCGTCATCGCCGACAAGCCGGAGAAGGCCGCGGCCGGTGCTCCGGGCGGCATGCCGGGCGGTGACATGGACTTCTGATCGGCCCCGCGCTGATCGGCTGTTCTCCGACCGAGGGCGGCACTCCCCATCAGGGGGGTGCCGCCCTCGGGCGCGTTCGCCGGGCGCTAGAAGCCGGAGGTGTCGATGTCGAAGCCGAACGGCTCCGGCACGCCGAGCGGCTTGCCGAAGGGCACCGTCTTGCGCGACTGGTACCCGTGCGGCGAAGGATCGGCGAAGCAGGTGATCTCCGAGCCCTGCATGTCGACGACCAGGTGGACAGGGACGAGCGAGCCGTAGACGTCGAGCTTCTCGGTCCAGTCCGCGTCCCTGGTGGAGATGGACGTGAACTCGGCCACCAGGGAGAGCGCGGCCCCGTCCAGATGCCGCCCGTCACCTTCGAAGTTGGCCTTCTCGACCACATAGAGATCGGGGCCGTAGGCGCGCCCGGCTGCGGGGAACTCGAAGAGGAACGGACCGATGTCCGCGACGTGCCCCTCGGGGGCGTGGGCCTGGAGCTGCTCGCGCAGCGCCGTCATGGGCAGGTAGTAACGCCGCATGGACCACGGTGACACGATGATCTTCCCCCGGATGAGCTCGGCCTTGAAGCCGTCTGGCGTATCCATCTCCTCGACCGTGCGCAGGAGCGTCTCGAACGTCGGCGGTGCCGCCTGCTCTATCGGTGTGGGCCGTTCGATCATGATCGCCACCGTTGTCCTCCGCGTGAACGTGCTGTGCGTGAACCCGTGCTCACTCCAGGCTGGCCGCGCGGGGGCGGCCGTGCCCGGGTGCCGAGACGGACCGCCCCTCGATCGGGTCGGTTTGGTTGACTGGACGGCATGGGTGATCTCTTCGTCAAGATCTGCGGGCTCCGGACCGACGCGGACGTCGACGCCGCCGTCGCCGCCGGGGCCGACGCCGTCGGGTTCGTCTTCGCGCCCGGCAGTCCGCGTACGGTCGACGCCGCCACCGGGCGGCGGCTGGCCGCGCGGGTGCCGGCGCACGTGCTGACGGTCGGGGTGTTCCGCGGGCAGCCGGTCGACGAGGTGCGGCGGTTCGCCGAGGAGAGCGGCGTACGGGGCGTGCAGCTGCACGGGGACGAGGGCCCGGAGTACTACCGGGCGCTGCGCACCGAGGGCCGGACCCTGCTGCGGGCCACCGCCGAACACGTCCGGCGCTGCGGCGAGTACGGCGAGGACCTGCTGCTGCTCGACGCCCCCGACCCCGGCTCCGGCAAGCCGTGGAACTGGGGCTCCGCCGACTTCACCGCCCCCGAGGGCCGCTGGCTGCTCGCCGGTGGGCTGACCCCGGTCAACGTCCGCGAGGCCGTCGCCGTGACCGGCGCGTGGGGTGTGGACGTGTCCAGCGGGGTGGAGAGCGCGCGCGGGGTGAAGTCCCCGGACCTGATCCGCGCGTTCGTCGAGGCCGCCCGCGGCTAGCGGCCCGGTGGCGTCCGGGCCGGCCCCGTCAGGCCCGCGCGTACGGGCCCTCGGTCGCCATCGTGTTCTGCATCGCCGTCAGCCTGCGGACGAAGAGGACGGCGAGCACGCCGGCGACCATGGTGACCAGGTCGGCGGCGATGCCGAGCCGTCCCGCCGGGAGCAGCTCGTCCACGGTGTCGGCCGACATGTAGATCCTGCTGAAGACACGCCCCAGGATCGCCCCCAGGACCCAGAACGCCCACCAGGACATCAGCAGGGCGACGGGCGCCGGGCGGTCGGAGCCGTCGGGGCCGCGCTGGGTGCTGGCCCGCCAGGTCTGCAGGGCGATCCGGCAGGGCATGACCAGGTTCGCCACGGGGACGAACCAGGCGCCGATGGCCCAGCCGCGGCCCAGGGTGAAGCCGTCGGGGCGGAAGATGCCGCCGTTGCTCCGTACGCGGTGGAACCAGATGATGAAGACGACGATCGTGGGCAGCACCGTCAGCAGCTGGAGCAGTCCGGCGAGGATGGTGAGCGCGGGGGACAGGCCGAGTTCGAGGTCGTCGAAGTGGACGTCCCCCGAGAACCCCCGCAGCCACGCCTGCTCGTACGCGCCGGCGCCCGCGGAGAAGAGGTGTACCGCGGTCGCGGCGCCGAGCAGCCAGGTCAGGGCCGTCGCGAGGCCCTGCGGGGAACGCAGCACGTCGTGGGGGGCCGGCGCAACCATGTGGACGGGCCCGCCGGGGTAGGGATGGCCCTGCTGGGGGACCTGGTACGGGGCCGGTCCGGGCTGCGGGAACGGCTGCGCGGGCGGCGGTGAGCCGGGCGGGCTGAAGGACATGACGGGTGGACCCCCACGGGAACGGATGACAGGCGGAAGGCCACCGCCGGGCGGGCGGGGGCCCGGAGAAGATATGCCGGTCCCGGTCCCGGAGTCCAGACGGTTTCCGCTGGTCAGAGCGTCAGAGCGTCAGAGCGTCAGGGCGGCTAGGAGGCGAAGTCCTTCAGGGCCTCGGTGTTCAGGGTGATCCCGACGGGGGCGGGGTCCGGTAGCGGGCTGTAGGGGTCAGAGCTTGAAGAGGACGCCGCGCCAGGTCCAGCCGGCGGCGAGGACGGCGTCGCGCAGCGGCAGCCGCATGTCCGAGGAGCGCCAGCAGGACGTCTGGACCAGGCGGCGGCGGCCGTCGGGGCCGCGTTCGACCGTCCACTCCTTGGAGACCGTACGGACCGGGCCCCGGGTCCACTTGGCCGCCACGGCCGGTCCGGAGCCGCCGCTGCCGCGCCGCGTGACCTCCCGCTGGAGTTCGAGGGCGCGGACCTCGCGGCGGTCCGGGACCAGGCGCAGGCGTATCTGGTAGACGCGGTTCACCGAGGTCCCGGGCCCGGATTCGCGGACCCGCCACTCCGCCAGGACGTCGGCTCCGACGAGGGCGCCCTCCCGCACGGTGAAGGGTCCCTCGGGCGGGTCGAGGGCGAGGAGCGCGGCCCGGAGTTCCTGGGTGGGGCGCGGTACGACGCCGCTCGCGGGGTGCTTCGTACCCGTCAGCATGTTCATGAGGCCCATCGGGTCAATCTACGTCCCCGGACGCGCGCAGGCGGGCCAGGAGGTCCTGGGCCTGCGGGCTGTCGGCGTCGAAGAACTGGGTGGCCAGATCCGGCGTCACCGCCGGTCCGGTCAGGCGTACTTCGTGGCAGGAGAAGCAGAAGGACGCCTCGGCGCGCGGCGGGCGAGTGGTCAGCGGACCGGAGTTGTCGCAGGGGCCGGAGCCGCGGCTGGAGCCTCGGCCGCGGCCGGGGTGGTGCCGGGGTCCGGGCCGGGGTCCGGGCCGGTGTCGAGGTCGGCGAGCATCCGGCGGGTGAAGCCGAAGAAGTACGTGGCGAGGAAACCGGTGACGTAGCCGACGCCGAGGCCCGCGGCGTACACGGCGAGCGTCGCGCCCATGCCCGACGAGCCGTCCAGGAGCGGGAACAGGGCCCAGCCGGAGGGGCCGATGGCGGTGGCGCCGACGGCCACGCCGAGCTGGTGGAGCAGGCCCACGAAGGCGCCGCCGGCCGCGCCGCCGATGCAGGCGGTGACGAAGGGGCGGCCGAGGGGGAGCGAGACGCCGTAGATGAGGGGTTCGCCGACGCCCAGGAACCCGGCGGGGAGCGCGGACTTGACGGTGGCGCGGATCGAGGGGTTGCGGGGCAGGCGCAGGTACACGGCGACCGCCGCGCCGACCTGGCCGGCGCCGGCCATGGCGAGGATGGGGAGCAGGACGGTGTGGCCCTGCTGCTCGATGAGGGTGGTGTGGATGGGGATCAGGGCCTGGTGCAGGCCCAGCATCACCAGGGGGAGGAACAGACCGCCGAGGACGAGGCCGGCGAGGGCGCCGCCGGAGCCGAGGAGCCAGCTCGCGAACGTACCGATGGCGCGGGAGACCTCGCCGGCGGCGTACATCAGCCCGTAGAGGGTGATCAGGCCGGTGACCAGGACGGTCAGGGTCGGGGTGAGGAGTACGTCGAGGGCCTCGGGGACGCGGCGGCGGCACCACTTCTCGACGTGGACGGCGAGGAGGGCCGCGGCGAGGGCGCCGAGGACGCCGCCCTGGCCGGGGGAGAGGGGCTGGCCGAAGACGGTGATCTTGGCGACGCCCGGGAAGACGATGACCGCGGCGACGGCACCGCCGAGGACGGGCGTGCCGCCGAACTCCTTGGCGGTGTTGTAGCCGACGAAGACGGCGATGAGGGAGAGGAAGCCGGAGGCGATGGCGGCCAGGGCGGGGACGAGGGAGGGGAGCTGCCCGAGGTTGGTGAGCAGGCCGCTGAGGCCGGCGATGATGCCGCAGCCGATGAGGGCGGGGATGAGCGGGACGAAGATGTTGGCGATGCGGCGCAGGGCGAGCTTGAGCGGGGTGGCGTTGCGGGCCTTCTGAGCGGACCTCAGGGCGGCGCCGCGGGCGGCGAGTTCGGCGGCGGTGACGCCGGGTCCGGTGGCGGTGACGCCTTCGGTGGCGGTGACGCCGGGTCCGGTGGCGGTGACGCCGGCTCCATGCGCGGGTGCGGTGCTCCGGCCCGCCTCGACGAGGGCTTCGAACTCCGGGGTGACGCGGGCGACGGCGCCGGGGCCGAGGACGATCTGGTACGTGTCGTCGTCGACGACGCCGAGGACCGCGGGGAGGGCGCGCAGGGCCTCGTCCTGGACGAGGGAGCGGTCGCGCAGGCCGAGGCGCAGGCGGGTCATGCAGTGCGCGACGGAGGTGACGTTGTCCGGGCCGCCGACGAGGGGAAGCAGCGCGGCGGCGGTGGCGCGGTGCTTGTCGCTGCTCGGGTTGCCGTTCGGGGCGCTGCTCCGGTCGCCGGTCCGGTCACTGCTCCGGTCGCCGGTCCGGTCGCTGTCGTCAGGAGCCATGGTGGTCGTGCCCTCGCCTAGGCGGTCGTGGGGTGGAGGGGCGTGAGCGCGGCGCGGAGGTGGCCCCCGGTCGCGTCCAGGCGGCGGGCGGCCTCGGCGGCGTCGGTTCCCGTGAGGAGGACGAGGATGGCGTGCTTGACCTCGCCGCCGGTGGCGGTCAGGGCCGCCTCGATCTCGTCGTCGGGGGCGCCGGTGGCGAGGGCGACGATGCGGCGGGAGCGGGCGCGCAGCTTCTCGTTGGAGGCGCGGACGTCGACCATGAGGTTCCCGTACGTCTTGCCGAGGCGGATCATCGTGATCGTCGAGATCAGGTTCAGGACGAGCTTCTGGGCGGTGCCGGCCTTCAGCCGGGTGGAGCCGGTGAGGAGCTCCGGGCCGACGACGACCTCGATGCCGTGGTCGGCGGCCGCGGCCAGCGGGGAGCCGGCGTTGCAGGACAGGCCGACGGTGAGCGCGCCGCGCGTACGGGCGAAGGTGACGGCGCCGACGGCGTACGGGGTGCGGCCGGAGGCGGAGATCCCGACGACGGTGTCGCGGGGGCCGAGGCCGAGGGCGGTGAGGTCGGCGGCGGCGAGCTCGGCGGAGTCCTCGGCGCCCTCGACGGCCGTGACGAGGGCGGTGGGGCCGCCCGCGATCAGCCCGACGACCTGGGCGGGGTCGGTGTTGAAGGTGGGCGGGCACTCGCTGGCGTCCAGGACCCCGAGCCGGCCGGCGGTGCCGGCGCCGGCGTAGACGAGCCGGCCGCCGTCGGTCATACGGGCGGCGATGGCGTCGATGGCGTCGGCGATGTGCGGCAGCCGGGCGGCGACGGCTGCGGGGACGGTGGCGTCCTCGGCGTGCATGGTGCGGACGAGGTCGAGGGTGGAGAGCCGGTCGATCTCGGCGAGTTCGGGCCGGAAGGCCTCGGTGGTGAGGGTGTCGAGCTGGGCGCGGAGTTCGGCGTACACGGGGCTCCTGGGATGCGGCTGCGTACGGTGTCCGTCCGGTGACGGTCCGGTGGTGGGCCGGTGACGGCGCGGTCGTGGCCCCGGGCGGGCGGGGTGGCGGTCCGGTGGTGTGTCACGGGGTGCGTCAGGGGCCTCGTCACCTCGGAAACGTATTTTCAGGCGGACCGAGGGTCAAGGAGCCACAAGGCCAGGTGGGGCAGATGGCCCTTCGCCGGGCCTTCGTCCCCGGGGGTGCGGGGTTCACAATGGGCCCATGGACCACGCGACCCCCATGGAACAGGCGCTTCACGCCGCCCGCGCTCTGGTACTCGCCGATCTCGTCGCGGGCGAGGTCGCCGAGTCCGATGTCGTCTCCCTCGTCGAGGACTCGGTCGTGCACCGCCGCTGGTGGGTGGAGCAGTGGCCGGAGGGCCTCGACTACCTCCCCGGGCTCGTCGCCCAGGACGTCCAGGACGCCCTCCTGGAGAGGTACGGCCGCTGGCCGCTCTGTCCCGTCTGCAGCCACGGCGACCCGCACGCGCTCGACATCGAGCCCGAACTCGGCCCCGACCCGCACTGGGTGTGCGGCAAGGCGGGCGTGAAGGTCGCCGCGGTCGGTGCGCTCGGCCCGGTCCTCGGAGGCTTCGCCGAGTGACGCTGTACATCGACCCGCCCACCTGGCCCGGTCACGGCCGCATGTGGTCGCACCTGGTCAGCGATGTCTCGTACGACGAACTGCACACGTTCGCCGCCTCGATCGGCTGCCCGCCCAAGGCCTTCGACCGGGACCACTACGACGTCCCGTCCTACCGTTACGACGACGCGGTGGCGGCCGGCGCCGTACAGATCGGCAGCAAGGAACTGGTGCGCCGGCTCACCGAGGCCGGTCTGCGCCGCCCCAAGCACCGCCCGCCGGCGCCGCAGCGGTAGCCCTCGCCCTGGGGGGCTACGGGGCCGGGGCGCGATCGGGGCAGGGGGACGGGTCCGCCGACGTGGCCGTCGCCGAGGACGCGATCACGCGGGTCGGGGTGGGCGGCGTACGGCGGTGCAGACGCAGGGCGACGGCCACCAGGGCCAGGGCCGCCACCGTCATCGCCGCGCCCGCCCAGGCGGTGGCGGCGAAGCCGGCGCCCGCGTCGATGACCGTGCCGCCGAGCCAGGGGCCGCCGGTGTTGCCGAGGTTGAACGCGGCCGTGGTCGTCGCGCCCGCCAGCGTGGGGGCGGCGCCGGCGACGTTGAACATGCGGGCGTTGAGCGCCGGGGCCGTGAAGAACGCCGAGACGCCCAGCAGGAACGCCAGCGCGACCACCGCCACCGGTACGGGCGCCAGCAGGGCGAGGGCGGCCAGGAAGACCGTGGACGCCGTGATGCCCCAGATCAGCACGCCGAACAGGTGCGCGTCCGCGACCCGCCCGCCGATCGTCGTACCCACCAGCGCGCCGACCCCGAACAGGCCCAGGATCCACGGGACCCACGCCGAGTCCAGCCCGGCCACGTCCGTCAGCAGCGGTGAGAGGTAGCTGAACGCGCAGAACACGCCGCCCGCGGCGAGCGCGGTGACGCCGATCGACAGCCACACCTGGCGGTCACGGTAGATGCGCAGCTCGCGGCGGAGCGTGGGCCGTTCGGCGGGCAGCGGGATCCGCGGGATCAGGGCGAGGATGCCGACGAGCGCGACGGCGGACGCCGCGCCGACCGACCAGAAGGCCGAGCGCCAGCCCAGGTGTTCGCCGAGGAAGGCGCCGGCCGGGACGCCCAGCACGTTCGCGATCGACAGACCGCCGATCATCACGGCCATCGCGCGGGCGCGCGCGTCCGTGGGGACCATGGCGATGGCGACGGCCGCGCCGACGGCCCAGAAGCCCGCGCAGGCGAGGGCCGACACGACGCGGGACGCGAACAGCAGCCCGTACGAGGGGGCCAGCGCGCCCGCGACCTGGCCGAGGCCGAAAAGGGTGATGAGCGCGATCAGTGTGGTGCGGCGCGGGAGGCGCAGCGTGGCCACGGCCAGCAGCGGCGCGCCGATCACCATGCCGATCGCGAAGGCGGATATGAGCAGTCCGGCCTGCGGGATGGTGACGTCCATGTCGTCGGCGATGGGCGGCAGCAGCCCGGAGAGCATGAACTCGCTCGTGCCGAGCGCGAAGACGGAGAGACCCAGGACGTAGACGGCGACGGGCATGCGGGTACGGGCGCGGGACCGGGGACGGGAGTTCTTGTCGGCAGCAGGCATATGGGTGATCAACCGACGCGAACCCCATTGCATTCCCCCTACACGCACCCGCCCGGCGGGCTAGGTGTGGGCTAGGTGGTCTCGGAGAGCTCCGCAAGCTCGGCGGCGAGGTTGCGGCGGGCCGGGCCCTCCCAGTGGGCGGTGCCGTACGGGGTGCGGAAGAGCCGCGGGAGATCCAGGAGCTGGCGCAGGACGGCGGCACGGCCGGCGCGGAAGGCGTCCGGCGGGACGAAGCCGTACTCCTCGCGCACGGCGGCGACGTACGCCGCGTACGCGTCCGGTGAGCCGGCGAGGACCGCGAGGTCGGCGTCGCAGAGCACCTCGCCGTCGGTGTCGCCGGGGGCCGGGTCGTGGGTGACGGTCAGCCGGACCAGGCGTGCCACCTCGGCGGTGCGGTCGGCGTCGAGGCCCAGCTCGGGCAGGGCGCGCTCGGCGAGGGCCGCGCTGCGCTCCTCGTTCTCGGAGCGGTCGGGGCGGTAGACGGCGTCGTGGAACCAGGCGGCCAGGCGTACGGCGTCGGGGTCGGCGGCGTGCGCGGCGAGGGTGTCGACGTGGTCGAGTACGGCGGTCAGGTGGGCGGTGGTGTGGTAGCGGCGCTGCGGTTCCGCCCACGCGGCCAGCAGGCGGTCGGCGTACGGCCCCGGGTCGCGGCGGGCGCCGGCCGCGGTGGCGGTGGCGGCCCAGCGGCGCCGGAGCCGCTGCTGGTCCGGTCTGGTCTCGGATGCGGATGCGGATGCGGATTCGGATTCGGATGCCATGCGGACAGTGTGGCGGGGGCGGCCGGGTGCGCGTCAGGGGCTGGCGTGATTGTGCTGGTGGTGCGCGGGAGCGGGCCCGTACCCTGGATATTGGACTAGACCTATTGTGCATACCAGCCGCTTACCGAAGGATGGGGTCAGATGAGCAACCGTGCGCTGCTGGAGGTGATCGCCCTCGACGCGCAGGACGCGATCGCGGCCGAGGCCGGAGGGGCGGACCGGCTGGAGCTGGTCACCGACATCGCGGCGGACGGGCTGACCCCGTCGCTCGCGACGTTCGCGGCGGTCCGCGCGGCGGTCGGCATCCCGGTGCGCGTGATGCTGCGGGCGGCGGACGGCTTCGCGGCCGGCGACGCGGCGGCGGTGGCGGCGCTGGTGGCGCAGGCGCGGGCGCTGCGGGCGGAGGGGGCGCGGGAGTTCGTCCTCGGCTTCCTGAACGCGGACGGTACGCCGGACCTGGCGGCCGTGGAGGCACTGGCGGAGGCCCTGGAGGGCTGCCGGTGGACGTTCCACCGGGCCATCGACCGCGCGGCGGACCGGGACGGCCTGCGCAAGGCGCTCGCGGAGGTGCCGGGGCTGGACACGTACCTGACGGCGGGCTCGGCGCGGGGCGTGGCGGACGGGCTGCCCGTGCTGGTCACCGAGGCGGCGGCGGGCCGGCGGGGCGAGCCGGGGTACGGGGCGCGGCTGCTGGTGGGCGGCGGCCTGGAGCTGGGGCACCTCCCGGTGCTGCGGGAGGCGGGGGTGGACGCGTTCCACATCGGCGGAGCGGCCAGGCCGGACGGCTGGGCCCGCCCGGTCTCCCCGGCGGCGGTAACCCACTGGCGCAAAGCCCTGGACTGACCCCCGTCCCACGGCGCCCCTCACCGTTCGCCGGAGCCCCCGCGCTGCTGTCTGCCGGGCTGGCCCCGCCCTGCCCCCGGCAGGGCGGCCGTCCGCCGGGTCGGCCTGCCTTGCCGTCTGCCGGGCTGGCCCGCCTTGCCGTCCGCCGGGTCGGCCTGCCTTGCCGTCCGCCGGGCTGGCCTGCCTTGCCGTCTGCCGGGCTGGCCCGCCTTGCCGTCCGCCGGGTCGGCCCGGCCCTGCCTCGGCCGGTCGGCCCACTCTGCCTCGGTCGACCGTTCAGCGCCGCCGGGCACCAATCCAGCCTCGCCGGCGTTTGAGGCGCGGGGGCGTGGGGGCGGAGCCCCCGCAAGGCCGGCCGTGTCCGGGGCCCGGCCCGGAACCACCGGCACCCTTCCCACCGGTGCGCGGGGGACGCGGGACGGCGGCCCCGGGCCGGCGGCCCGGCGGCGGCCCCGCCCTCGGCCCGGTCGGCGCTCGGGGCCGCGCAGCCGCCGGCCGGGGCTACGCCGCCAGCGCGGCCGGCAGCGGGGCCGCGTGCAGCGCGGTGAGCCCCGAGACCGCTCGGGTCAGGCAGACGTACAGCCGGCGCAGCCCCGTCCGCTCGTCCGGTTCGCCCGCCACGATCGCCGCCGGCTCGTCCAGCACGACGTAGTCGTACTCCAGACCCTTCGCCAGCGACGCCGGCACCAGCGTCAGCCGCGCCGCCGCCGTCGTCTCCTCGCCCGGCGCCAGGTACGCCAGCCCCGCCTCCTCCAGCGCCCGCGCCAGCTCCGGAATCCGCTCGTCCGCGGCGATCAGACCGATCGACCCCTCGTACGCCAGCGAGGCCCGGCAGGCGTCGACCACCGCCGCCGTCAGGTCCGGGACCGGCGAGACCGTCAGCGAGCCCGGCGTCTCACGCACCGAGGACACCGCCGCCAGCCCCGGCGAGATCGCCGGCAGCAGCCGCGACGCGTACGCGATCACCTCGCGCGGTACGCGGAAACCGGCCGTCAGCTCCTCCAGCACCGCCTCCGGCTTGCCCAGGTGCTCCAGCGCCTCCGTCCAGCTGCGCGTGGCCCACGGCGTCGTGCCCTGCGCGAGGTCGCCGAGCACCGTCGCCGAGCCCGTCGTACAGCGCCGGCCCACCGCCCGGTACTGCATCGGCGACAGGTCCTGCGCCTCGTCGAGGACCACGTGCCCCAGCGACGGCGTCCGGTCCACGAGGTCCGCCGCCTCGTCGATCAGGACCAGGTCCGCCGCCGACCACTTCGCCGACTTCACGCTGCGGAACGGCTTCGCCCACAGCAGCAGCCCCTGCTCCGCCTCCGACAGCACACCCTCCGCGTGCTCCGCCAGGAACTCCGCGTCCGACAGCAGCCGCAGCACCAGCTTCGCCGGGTCCACCACCGGCCAGATCGCCTTGACGGCCGCCTTCACGGCAGCGTTGCGCGCCACCGCGTCCTGCACGCGGTCGTCCGGCGCCTCGCCCGCCTGCTCCATCCGTACGAGCACCGTGTGCGCGATCCGCTGCGGCAGGGCCTCGCGGGCCGCGCCGTAGCGGATGTCGCGGGCCAGCAGCTCCTCGACGATCTCCGTCAGCTCGTACGCCGGGACGCGCCAGCGGCGCGAGCCGCGGACCACCATCAGTGCCTCCGACGGCAGCGTGACGTGTGACCGTACGGCCCGACGCAGCACCTCCGCCATCCGGGCGTCGCCCTTGACGACCGCCGTCGCCGCCGCGTCCGTACCGCGGATCTCCAGGCCGCCCGCCACCAGGTCCTCGACGGTGGCCTGCTTGACCTCCAGCTCGCCCAGGGCGGGCAGGACCTGCTTGATGTAGTGCAGGAAGGAACGGTTCGGCCCGATGACCAGCGTGCCGGTGCGGGCGAGCCGCTCGCGGTGGGCGTAGAGGAGGTACGCGACCCGGTGCAGGCCCACGGCCGTCTTCCCGGTGCCGGGGCCGCCCTGCACGCAGACCGAGCCGGACAGGCCGGAACGCACGATCTCGTCCTGCTCGGGCTGGATGGTGGCGACGATGTCGCGCATCGGGCCGACGCGTGGCCGCTCGATCTCCTGCTGGAGCAGCTTGCTGACGGCCGCGGCCTCGCCGGGGTCGGACAGGTGCTCGTCCTCGTACGCGGTGAGCTCGCCGCCGGTGTAGCCGAAGCGCCGGCGCAGCCCGATGTCCTGCGGGTCCTTCTTGGAGGCGCGGTAGAAGGGCTGGGAGACCGGGGCGCGCCAGTCGATGACCATGGGGTCGCCGTCGGCGTCGTGGACGTGGCGGCGGCCGATGTAGAACTGCTCGCCCTCCGCCCCCTCGGCCTGGTCCGCGCCGGGCGCGTGCAGGTAGTCGAGGCGGCCGAAGAAGAGCGGGGTGTGGGAGAGGTCGGCCAGCGCCTTGATGCGGTCGTCGATCTGGGCCTGGAGGACGAGGGAGTTGACCCAGTTCGCGGTGACGTCGCGGATGTCGAGGGACTCCACGTCCTCGCGCATCGCGCGCAGTGCGGAGCGGGAGGCGGCGAGATGGGCCCGCTCGCGGCCGAGCGGATCGCTCGCGTCCGCGGTGGCGGGGTCGGTCCCGGCGTCGGGGTCGGTCTCGGCGGCGGGCACGGGCACGGGCGCGGACACGGAACTGCCTCCAGGTGAGCTGCGTGACGGACGACGGGTACGGCGGTACGGCGGTACGGCAGATGCCGACCGGTTCCGACCGGGCGGCGGCTCTCCCCGGCAGCGCGACGGTGCGACGATGCGACGGTGCGGCGGCGGGAGGCGGCAAGAGCGGAGATTGTAGTCCCGGTGGCCACGGGGCGCGAATGGTTTTACGGGCCGGTAGTCCCTCCTGGGTAGGGGGTCCGTCCGGGTGCTGTACCGGGGAGTGTCAGACCTCGGACAGAGCCACTAGGGGACGGCATAGATCGCCGGTATGAGGCGGCGGCCCTGGTGGTTCAGCCCGTAGACCGATGCGCGGGCCCGGCCGAAAAGCGACCATGGATTCATGAGCACCGCAACCTTCACCCCGACCCAGGGCGGCCGCCCTAGCGGCGCCACCGCCACCTCCGACTCCCACCCGCGCCACCGCGTCGGCAGCGTGCTGCGCGCGGCGAAGGTCTTCGCCGCCACGGCCGTCAGCGTGGTTCTGCTCGGTGAGTACGCCGAGGACAAGGACCTCATACGCCGCTGACCGGCCGCTGCCCCCGCAGCCGGTCAGCACCCGGTCCCGGCCGCTCAGCCTCCCCGCCCCCTCAGTCGCCGGCGGCCAGCAGCTCGTCGGCGTCCAGGATCCGGTAGGCGTAGCCCTGCTCGGCCAGGAAGCGCTGGCGGTGGGCCGCGAAGTCCTGGTCGATGGTGTCGCGGGCGACCACCGAGTAGAAGCGGGCCTCGTGACCGTCGGCCTTCGGCCGCAGGACACGGCCCAGGCGCTGGGCCTCCTCCTGGCGGGAGCCGAAGGTGCCGGACACCTGGATGGCCACGGTGGCCTCGGGCAGGTCGATGGAGAAGTTGGCGACCTTGGAGACCACCAGGACGCTGATCTCGCCCTCACGGAAGGCGTCGAAGAGCTTCTCGCGCTGCGCGTTCGACGTCTCGCCCTTGATCACGGGGGCGTCCAGGTGCTCGCCGAGCTCGTCGAGCTGGTCGATGTACTGGCCGATGACCAGGGTCTGCTCACCGCGGTGCTTGCGCACCAGCGCCTCGGTGACCTTCCGCTTGGTGGCGGTGGTGGCACAGAAGCGGTACTTCTCCTCGGTCTCGGCGGTCGCGTACGCCAGCCGCTCGGACTCGGTCAGGTTGACCCGTACCTCGACGCAGTCGGCGGGCGCGATGTAGCCCTGGGCCTCGATCTCCTTCCACGGCGCGTCGAAGCGCTTCGGGCCGATGAGGGAGAACACGTCGGACTCGCGCCCGTCCTCCCGGACCAGGGTCGCGGTCAGACCGAGCCGCCGCCGCGCCTGGAGGTCGGCGGTGAACTTGAAGACGGGCGCGGGCAGCAGGTGCACCTCGTCGTAGACGATCAGGCCCCAGTCGCGGGAGTCGAAGAGCTCCAGGTGCGGATAGACGCCCTTCCGCTTGGTCGTCAGCACCTGGTAGGTGGCGATGGTGACCGGCCGGATCTCCTTCCTCGTCCCGCTGTACTCACCGATCTCGTCCTCGGTCAGCGAGGTGCGCCTGACCAGCTCGTGCTTCCACTGACGGGCCGAGACGGTGTTGGTGACGAGGATCAGCGTGGTCGCCTTGGCCTCGGCCATCGCACCGGCGCCCACCAGGGTCTTGCCGGCGCCGCAGGGCAGCACGACCACGCCCGAGCCGCCGTGCCAGAAGCCCTCCACGGCCTGGCGCTGGTAGGGGCGCAGCGACCAGCCGTCCTCGGCGAGGTCGATGGGGTGCGCCTCGCCGTCCACGTACCCGGCGAGGTCCTCGGCCGGCCAGCCCAGCTTGAGGAGGGTCTGCTTGATCTGGCCGCGCTCGGAGGGGTGCACGGCGACGGTGTCGGCGTCGATGCGCGCGCCGACGAGCGGGGCGATCCGCTTGGAGCGCAGGATCTCCTCCAGCACCGGCCGGTCGGTGCTGGTCAGGACCAGGCCGTGGACGGGGTGCTTGGACAGGGTCAGCCGGCCGTAGCGGGCCATGGTCTCGGCGACGTCGACGAGGAGGGCGTGCGGGACGGGATAACGGGAGTACTCCACGAGCGCGTCGACGACCTGCTCGGCGTCGTGCCCGGCGGCGCGCGCGTTCCACAACCCCAGCGGGGTCACCCGGTAGGTGTGGATGTGCTCCGGCGCCCGCTCCAGCTCCGCGAAGGGCGCGATGGCCCGCCGCGCGGCGTCGGCGAGCTCGTGATCGACCTCGAGGAGGAGGGTTTTGTCGCTCTGGACGATGAGTGGCCCGTTCACCTGGCGTGCGTCCCTTCGGCAGCGTGACCCCCGTGTGCGGGTGGCCAAACCTCCAGTCTGCCGTATCCCGCCGCGGTCCGGGCATGGCGGCGCAGGCCGGCGCCGTGGCCAGGCCCTACCGCACGACCGGGCCGTCGCCCGTCCGCCCGTCGTCGATCCGCCTGCGGACGGCGGGGACCATGGGGAGCCCGTCCACCTCGTCGGGGGCGAACCAGCCGACCTCGGAGGACTCGTCCGATACGCGGAGCGCACCACCGACCGGCCGGGCCAGCAGGCAGATGGAGAACTCCTGCCGGACCTCGCCGTCGTCGTAGGCGAAGACGTGGCGGGGATTGGTGTACGTCCCGACGATGCCGGTGATCTCCACGGTGACGCCGGTCTCCTCCAGGGTCTCGCGGACCGCGCACTCCCCGATGGGCTCACCCGGCTCCATCGTCCCGCCGGGCAGGGCCCACATCCCGTTGTCGGTGCGCCGTTGCAGGAGCACGCGCCCCGCGTGGTCCACGACGACCGCCGACGCCGCCGGCACGAGACTGTTCGCCTCGGGGGCGCCGGGATCGTCCTCGTAGTCGCGCCGGGGCATCCGGTTCGACCTCCTCCGTGGTGGTGCGTGTTCCCTGAGGGGCGGGCCGTCGGTTCGCTGGGATGCGGGGCCCGGGGGTCAGATGTGTTCGTCGGCCAGTTCGGCGACGCCCGTGATGCGGTGCAGGGCGTAGGTGCGGACCTCGTCCGCCGTGTGGTCGTAGCCCGTGACGAAGCCGCCCTCCACGCGGACCGGGGCGATCACGCGCTGGCTGGCGGCGCCGTCCGCGTTGACGTAGCCGATCCAGACCGCCGAGCCGGTCAGGGCGGCCGCCTGGACCGTGGCGAGGGTCTCCGCGGCGCTGGTGCGCGGGAGTTCGCCCGCCGGGCTCGCCGGGCCCGCCGTCGGCGCGGGTTCCTTGCGGACGGCCGTGGCCGCCCGATCACCGGCGCGGATCGCCCGTACCGCCGCCGCGAGCAGGGTGGCGTCCGGCAGCGGCGGGCCGTCCGGGACCGGCGCGGGCGCCGAGCGGGGCGGGGTGCGGTGGGCGTCGGCGCGGGCGACCAGCACGTCACCGGTGGCGGACTCGGCGGCCGGCGCGTACCCCATGGCGCGCAGCCCGTCGAGCAGTGCGGTCGGGTCGGCCTGCGCGGCCAGCACCGTCGGGGCCAGCCGGCGCAGCCCCAGGCCCGCCGAACGCTTGTCGGCCAGGATCTCGTTCAGCATGCCGTCGTCGTCGCAGCGGACGTACGACGAGGCCGCGCCGACCCGCAGGTGCCCGTGCCGGCGCGCGACGTCGTCGATCAGGTAGGCCAGCGGCTGCGGCACCGGCGTGATGCTGTGCTCGGCCAGGAAGGCGTGCAGGTCGGCGGCGGCCCGCCCGGCGTCCAGCGCGCGGCGTACGGAACCCGGCGTGAACCGGTAGACGGTGGCGCCGCCCTTGGACTCCACGTCCGCGAGGACGGCCAGCGTCTCGGCCAGCGGCCGCCGCAGCGGGCCCGGGGCCACGGCCGTCAGGTCGGCCTGGAGCAGCACGTGGTCCACCGGCTCCGGCAGCAGCGGCGCCAGCACGGGGGCCGGGTCCGCGCCGTCCAGCAGGGCCCGCCCGGCGCCCGCCAGCGCACCGCGCCCGGTGACCCCGATCAGCTCGGCCTCGGCCAGGGTCCAGCGGGCCAGCCGGGGGCGCAGCTCGCCGGTACCGCCGCGCAGCGGGCGTTCCCAGTCGAGGCGTTCGAGGAGGGCGGCCGGATCGGCGCTGGCGCCCTCGGGCAGCTCGGCGAGCAGTTCCAGGACCCGGCGGCGGACCTCGGGGGCGGCCGAGCGGTCCAGGTCGGGGCCGAGCGCGGACAGCGTGCGGCCCTTGGCGTCCTGTTCGCCGACCAGCCCGGCCGTCCGGGTGGCGGGCAGCCAGGCCACGGCGAGCGCGGCCCAGCGTTCGGCGGGCGGCCGCTCGGTCCAGTCGTCGAAGGCGGGGGTGGGGGCGTAGCGTTCGTCGGCCTCGCCGTCGCTGGCCAGCAGGCCGGCGGCGTAGGCGAGTTCGATCCAGAACGCGGCCGTCGGCTCGGGCACGTCCAGGACGGCGGCGATCCGCTTGAGGTCGCGTACGGCCAGCCCGCCCGCCCGCAGCACGGCCGGACCGGCGTGCTCCCAGGACTTCACCAGCTCCTCGACGGTGCCGATCGCGGCGAGCGCCTGCCCGGCGGCGTTGGCGTCCACAAGGTGTGGACGGTGCTCGTGGTCGGCGGCGACGGCCGGCGCGACCGGCTCGACGGCCCGGTGCGCCCGTCCGCCGCGCAGGTGCAGGGCGACCTCGCGCGGCAGTACGACCGTACGCGCGGACGCGGGCAGCAGCAGCCCGCGGTCGCGCAGCCAGCGCACCGGCGGCGCCGGATCGGGCGTCACCTCCCCGTAGGGCGGCCCCCACACCAGCCGGCCCAGCACCTGGTGGGCCTCGGCCGGGGCCTGGTCCAGCAGCGCGGACATCCGCCGCCGGTCGGTGAACAGGGCGGTCAGCGCGGCGACCGCGGACACCGGGTCGTGGGTGGCCGTCAACCCGGCCGCCGCGACGATCTCCTGGACCCGGGTCGGCGACATCCCGGCGGTCGCCTCGGCGACGGTCGGCCCGAGACCGGTGGGCGAGGGCCGGGAGGGGGCGGGGGCGAGCAGTTCACGGGCGGTGCGGACCAGGCGCAGCGTGTCGTCGCCGCCCCAGACGACGGCCTGGTCGCGCAGGGTGCGCAGGGCCCCGGGCAGGGCGCGCCGGACGGCGTCGGGGTCGGGGCCGGGGTCCGGAGCGGGTTCGGGGGCGGGTTCGGCGTCGGTGCCGGTGCCGGGGCCGGTACCGGTCAGCAGGGACTCCAGTACCTCGTACGGGCACGGGTCCGGGGCCACCGCCAGCGCCTCGGCGGTCTGGAGCGCGAACCGGTCCAGACGTTCCAGGGCACGGACGACCGAGGCCCGGGTGCCGGCCCGGGTGGCCAGCTGGGTCATGTCACCCGGCACCGGGTTGAGCAGGTCCGGGCGCGCGTACAGCAGGGCGGCGAGCGCCGCGTCGTCGCGGGTGCGCAGTGCCTCGGCGAGCGAGCGCGGTACGCCGCCGCCCGCCGTGGCGCTCTCCGCGGTGCTTGCCTCAGGCACGGTCGCCTCCTGGTCGCGTCGGCCGGTCCCCATCCGGCCAACGTTATCCGCTGTGCCCACGGCCGCTCCACGGGCGCACGCGCTACCTTTCGGGAGGGCGGTGCGGGAGGGCGGTAGGGAGGAGCCGGCGTGGGGATCGAGAGCGACCATCTGGTCTACGCGTATCTGAGCGAGGTGGGGGATCTGGCGCAGCGCAGCCAGTTGCCGTCCGGCGAGCGGATGCGGCTCGTGGCGGGGCTGCGGGACGAGATCGACCGCAGGCGCGCGCGGTTCGAGCCGGAGACGGTGAGCTCCGTACGGCAGATCCTCGACCGGCTCGGTACCCCCGAGCAGGTGCTGGCCGAGCACACGGCGCTGGCGGCCCGGGGACCGGTCGCGGAGCCGGGCGGCGGCGGGGTTCCCGCGCAACGGGGTCCGGAGCGGCCCCGGCCCGCGACGGTGGGGCTGCCGCCGCACATGGCGGGCGAGAAGGAGCTCGGGCCGGAGCCGGACTGGTGGCGGATGAGCAAGGCTCCGGGGCCCTATGGGGTGGGGCAGATCGAGGTCGAGGGGTTCGCCGGGGGGATCGAGTACCCGCGGGCGCCGGAGCGGGAGCTGGAGGCCGACGAGCCCGGGCCGGAAGAGGAGCGTGAGCCCGAGGCGCCGCAGAAGCGGTCGATCGTACGGGTGCTGCTGGAGCGGCGGCGGGCGCGGAAGGCGGACGCGGCGGCCGGTGCCGGGGCTGGGGCCGGGGGTTCGGGCGCGGGCGCTGCCGCCCGCCCCAAGCCGCACGGGTTCCTGCTGCTGGCGGCCGCCGTGCTGGCGGTCGGGGTGGTCACCGGCTACTGGATGCTGCTCGCCTTCGGCTGGGCGATCGCGTACGCCTCGCGGGTGCTCGGGCCGACCGAGAAGAAGTGGGTGGTCTTCGGGCTGCCGGGCGCGGTGTTCGCGGCGGCGGTGGTGTGGGTGTGGGGACGGCTGAACGGGCGGTGGGGGGAACCGCTGGTCGATACGGATCTGGGGTCGGCGTTCCAGGGGCTGTGGCCGTGGATCGTGCGGGGGGCGGCGGTCGCGTCGGCGCTGTATCTGGTGTGGCGGGCCCGCCGCCGCCCCTGACCCGACGGATGGCCGGATCCCGGGGGCCCCGCCCCCGCGCCTCAAACGCCGGCGGGGCTGGGTGGGGTGCCCGGTGGTGCCGGAGGGCTGCCCGGGGCTGGGTGGGGTGCCGGGCGGCGCCGGAGGGCTGCCCGGGGCTGGGTGGGGTGCCCGGTGGTGCCGGAGGGCTGCCCGGGGCTGGAAATGGGGTGCCCGGTGGCGCTGGATGGCTGCCGGGGGGTGGAACGCCGTCCGGCGGTGGTTGGGGCGGGGGCTTCACGGGGCTGTAAGGCGGGCCTCGGGCCATGTTCCCCTGATGTCCGTACCGATCGGCACAATGGCGGCATGAGCTCCGAGACTGCCCCCCGCGTCCTGACCGTCGGTTTCGACCTGGACATGACCCTCATCGACTCGCGCCCCGGGATCAAGGCCACCTACGAGGCGCTGGCGGCGGAGACGGGCGCGTACATCGACGCCGACGAGGCCATCACCCGCCTCGGGCCACCGCTGGACGAGGAGCTCGCGTACTGGTTCCCCGAGGCCGAGATCCCGGCGATGGCCGACCGCTACCGCGAGATCTACCCCACGCACGCCATCGCGGCGACCCCGGCCATGCCGGGCGCCCGCGAGGCGATCGAGGCGGTCCAGGCCATTGGCGGCCGCGCGATCGTCGTCACCGCGAAGCACGAGCCGAACGCCCGGCTGCACCTGGCGCACCTGGGCATCGAACCGGACGCCGTCATCGGCTGGCTGTGGGCGGAGGCCAAGGCCGGCGCCCTGCGCGAGTACGACGCGCAGATCTACGTCGGCGACCACGTCGGCGACGTCCGCGGGGCCCGTACGGCGGGCGCGCTGTCGGTGGCGGTGCCGACCGGCCCGTGCCCGGAGCCGGACCTGCTCGCCGCCGGCGCGGACGTCGTCCTGCCGGACCTGACCGCGCTCCCGGCCTGGCTGGCGGCGTACGTCGAGGCGCGGGGCGAGGGCACCTCCGAGCCGACGGCCGACACGGCGGCCCAGGCGTAGGGCCTGTCCGGCGGATCACGCCCGGCCTGGGCCGGCTCACGTCCTGCCCGGGCCTGTTCACGCCCGGCTCGCCCCGGGCCATGCCCGGGGCGGGAAACATCCCGCCGGGCGACGCCCGCGTCCCGCCGGGTCAGGCCAGGTTCCGCCCGGTAGACGCAGATCCTGCCCCGGCCCCGGTCCCGCCCAGGTCGGCCCAGGCCCGCCCCCCCCTTCAGCCCCGGGGCTGGGACGCGCGGGCCGTGCGGCGTTGGGACGCGATGCCGCGCATCACGCCGGCCGCCGCGATGGCGAAGCCGACGCCCATGAGCATGCACACCGCCCACGCGTACGACGGGAACGGGTCGGTGTCGAGGAAGAGCGGGGCCATGGTCGCCAGCGTGGCCACGGCGCCCACGATGAAGACGATGCCACCGGCCTTGACCAATGCGTCGCCCGGCCGCGCTTCGTCGGGAGAAGGAGTAGCAGTCACCTCACCAGGGTAGTTCCCTGGCCGAAGCGTCCACCAGGAAGGACCGGGGGACGTCTTGTCAGGCGCCCCGCGACCATTAGCCTGGAGGAGGCGGGTCACAGATGACCCGCTGCACTGCTATCCGGAGCCGTTTCTTTCGGTGCAAACCGGACGGCAATTCGGACCCGACGAGCACAAGGACAGAGGACGGACGTGCCTACCGGCAAGGTCAAGTGGTTCAACAGTGAGAAGGGCTTCGGCTTTCTCTCCCGAGACGACGGCGGAGACGTCTTCGTCCACTCGTCGGTGCTCCCTGCCGGGGTCGATTCCCTCAAGCCCGGCCAGCGCGTCGAGTTCGGTGTCGTCGCCGGCCAGCGCGGCGACCAGGCGCTTTCGGTGACGGTCCTGGACCCGGCACCGTCGGTCGCGGCCGCCCAGCGCCGCAAGCCGGACGAGCTCGCCTCGATCGTGCAGGACCTGACGACCCTGCTGGAGAACATCACGCCGATGCTGGAGCGGGGCCGCTACCCCGACAAGGTGCACGGCACGAAGATCGCGGGCCTGCTGCGCGCGGTCGCGGACCAGCTCGACGTCTGAGCCGCCACCGCCGCCCAGGTCAAACGGCCGTGCCCCGCCCCTCGAAAGAGTGGCGGGGCACGGCCGTTCGGTCAGGTGAGCGCTTACGGGAACGCCAGGGCGTTCGGGGCGATGGGCGGGACCAGGCCTTCCGCCGCCGCCCGCGTGAGCAGGCCGCGTACCGCCGCGTAGCCGGCGTCGCCGAGGTCGGCCGTGAACTCGTTGACGTACAGCCCGATGTGCTGGTCGGCGACCGCCGGGTCGAGCTCCTGCGCGTGCGCCCGTACGTAGGGGCGGGAGGCCTCCGGGTCGTCCCAGGCCATCAGGACGGACGTCCGGGCGGCCCCCGCCAGCGCGCGCAGGGTCGCGGCGCCCAGCGAGCGCTTGGCGATGATCGCGCCGAGCGGGATCGGCAGCCCCGTGGTGTCCTCCCAGTGCTCGCCCATGTCGGCCAGGCAGTGCAGCCCGTAGTTCTGGTACGTGAACCGGGCCTCGTGGATGACCAGTCCCGCGTCCACCTTGCCGTCGCGCACCGCGGGCATGATCTCGTGGAACGGCAGCACGACCACCTCGCCGACCCCGCCGGGCAGCACGTCCGCCGCCCACAGCCGGAACAGCAGGTACGCCGTCGAGCGCTCGCTCGGCACCGCCACCGTCTTCCCCGTCAGGTCCACCCCCGGCTCGCGGGTGAGCACCAGCGGCCCGCAGCCGCGTCCCAGCGCCCCGCCGCAGGGCAGCAGCGCGTACTCCTCGAGGACCCAGGGCAGGACGGCGTAACTGACCTTCAGTACGTCGAACTCGCCGCGCTCGGCCATGCCGTTGGTGAGGTCGATGTCGGCGAAGGTCACGTCGAGCGCGGGTGCGCCGGGGACGCGTCCGTGCGCCCACGCGTCGAAGACGAAGGTGTCGTTCGGGCAGGGCGAGTAGGCGATCCGCAGCGGGTCACGGTCACCGGCGGGCGTCTGCATGGCGTTCTCCCCAGTTCGCGAGTACGGGCCCCAGCGTGCGGAATCCCGCGGTCAGGGCGGCGAGCGCGTCCCCGATCCGCCAGGCGTCGCGGTCGCGCGGGCCCACGGCGTTCGAGACGGCCCGGACCTCCAGGACGGGCAGCCCGTGCGCGGCGGCGGCCTCGGCGACCCCGAACCCCTCCATGGCCTCGGCCCCGGCCAGCGGGTGACGGGAGGTGAGCTCGGCGGCCCGTTCGGCGGTGCCGGTGACGGTGGAGACGGTCAGGACGGGGGCGAGCAGCGCGCCGGTGGCCTCGGCGGCGCGGGCGGCGAGATCGGCGGGCGGCAGGTGCACCGAGTGGCCGAAGCCGAGCTCGGTGACGGTGGCGAAGCCCTCGGGCGTCTGCGCGCCCAGATCGGCGGCGACGACGGCGTCCGCGACGACGAGGGAGCCGGGCGGGGCGGCGGGCGCGAACCCGCCGCCGATGCCCGCGCTGACGACGACGTCGTAGTCGGCCCGTGCCAGGGCGGTGGCCGTCCCGGCCGCGGCGGCCGCCGGTCCCACACCGGCGACGAGCACGTCGACGGCGAGGCCGGGAAGGTCGCGGCGGGAGACGGGGTATCCGCCGGGAAGCAGGCGCGGCTCGGGTGCGGGGGTGTCCGGATGAGGGGTCAGACCGGCGACGACGGAGTCGGCCTCCGCCGTCACCGCGGTCACGACGAGCGCGCGCACGGGTTACGTCACGACTTCACGTTGAGCTTGAACGACCAGATGGACGCCGGCTTGCCCTCGTCGTTGAACTGCATGATGGACAGGACCTTGGACGGCGGGGCCTGGCCGCCCTGGCCACCGGTGCCGAAGATGTCGACGTTCGGGAAGCTCTTGTAGGTGTTGGTGGAGGTGTCGGTGATCGGCTGCCCGTCCAGGAACGCCGACCACTTCTTGCCGTCCTCGACCATCTCCGGCTCGACACCCATGCGCAGGGTGTCGCCACGGGTGTAGTCGATGTTCTTGGGGTCCGTGGGCTCGGTGATGCACTGCTGGACCTTCTCCAGCGAGGCGAGCTCCGCGGCGTCCCGGCAGTCGGCTCCGGCCTCGGTGGTCACCGAAGTGCTGCCGACCGTCACCGTCGCCAGCGGCGTCGGCTTGTCGCAGGCGGACAGGACGAGGAGGCCGGCGGATACGGCTCCGAGGGCCGCGACGCTGCGGCGGCCCCTACCCGAGAAAAGCGGTGCGGTCATGAGCCGAAGGCTATCGGGCCGATCTGTCCTGTACACCACGGGGGCACCACGCCCCGCCGACCGGCCCCGGAAGGGCCCGTACGAGACCCCGGACGGGCCCCGCGGCGGCGCGAAGCCCGGAAGGGCCCGGACGCGCGCCGTGACGCCCGCCCCGGAGGGCCTACGCCACCCGGGGGCGGGCGGAGTCCTGCCGGCGGCGGGTGGGGGAGAGCAGGCCGCGGAAGGCCATCACCGTGCCGGCCGCCACGATGGACGCGGCCACCGACATCCCGAGGACCCCGTTCAGCGGCAGCGCGATCCCGATCGCCCCGCCCACCACCCACGCCATCTGGAGCAGCGTCTCCGAACGGGCGAACGCCGACGTACGGACCGCCTCGGGCACGTCCCGCTGGATCATCGCGTCCAGGGACAGCTTCGCCAGCGCCTGGCAGAAGCCCGCCGTCGCGGCCAGGACGGCCATGAACAGCGCGGAGAAGAACAGCGCCGCCAGGACCGCGACCCCCAGCGTCACCGCCAGCACCGCCGCCACGATCGCCTCCGGGGCCCGCGCCCGCAGCCACGCGCCCACCGCCGTGCCGCACGCGTTGCCCAGGCCCGCCGCGACGCCCACGATGCCCAGGGACACCGCCGCGCTCTGCCCCGCCACCGGGTGCTCGCGCAGCAGGAACGCCAGGAAGAAGATCAGGAACCCGGACAGCCCGCGCATCGCGGCGTTCGCGAACAGCCCGCACAGCACCGACGGCCCCACCGTCCGCAGCCCCGGCTTGCGCGAGCGGGGCTCGTGCGTGGAGAGCCGGGCCCGGGTCTCGCCCTTCGCCTCGTCCACCTTGTGGGGGAGCGTGGTCGCGGCGACCGTCCCCGCCACGAAGATCGCGCAGGCGCCGTACAGCGGCCACTCGGGCCCGATCATGTGCAGCAGCGCCGCCACCGGCGCGGCGGCCCCGGTGGCCAGCAGGCCCGCCAGCGTCACCCGCGAGTTCGCCTTGACGAGTGAGAACCCCCGCGGCAGCAGCCGCGGCACCACCGCGCTGCGCACCACGCCGTACGCCTTGGAGGCCACCAGGACGCCGAGCGCCGCCGGGTACAGCTCGAGACCCCCCGTCGCGACCGCGCCCGACATCATCAGCGCCAGCAGCGCCCGCGCCAGCATCGAGGCCGCCATCGCCGCCCGCCGCCCGTGCGGCAGCCGGTCCAGCAGCGGGCCGATGACCGGCGCGAGAAGGGCGAACGGCGCCATGGTGATCAGCAGGTACAGGGCCACCCGGCCGCGCGCCTCGTCCGTGGGCACCGAGAAGAACACGGTGGACGCCAGGGCCACCGTGATCATGACATCGCCGGCGCCGTTGACGGCGTGCAGCTCGATCAGCTTGCCCAGGCCCGATTCGCCGGCCCCCTGGGCGTGCGTCGCCCGCCGGATCCCGCGCGCCGTCCCCGTGATCGGCTGGTGCAGGGCGCGCCCCACCGTCCGGCCGGCCCTCCGGACCCGGCCGGAGCCGTCGTCGGACGACCGCGCGGGTGCCACCTGGCCATAGTGCCCCACGGCGGGCCCCCGGACTCCTCGCGGCACGGATCCGGCGCCACGGACCGGCCCGCCGCACCCCGCCGCCGACCCCCTGGAGCAGGTTCCGGCGTCCGCGAATCGGACTTGCATGTGGGCCCAGGGCTGCGAAGGAGGTAGCGTGCGTAGCGCGCCACCGGCGGTTGCTCTTGGCCGCGCGCCTCTTCGGCATCCCGCAGAATGGATGCAGTAGGTGCGCCCGAGGCCGATCGGGTGCGGACGTCGACGCGGCCCTCTGGTCCGCTCCGCCCGCGCCACGTGACGACAGGACCGACGGGTCGTTCAGGACGACAGTACGGACGGCGCACTCGTGAGACGGCGTAGGAGAGAACGAGACCAGTGAGTGCTGCGACGACGCGAAGCCGTACCCCGCGTACCCCCGACCGCCTGTGCGCCGAGGCCGTAGACCTCGCCCGCGCCGCGGCCGAGGAGGCCGCCGCCCCCGGAGTGGTGGGCGAGCACGTGTCCGTGATCGCGGAGGGCGACCGCGTCGTCACGCACTTCTTCGAGTGCAAGGAGGCGGGCTACCGCGGCTGGCGCTGGGCCGTCACCGTGGCCCGCGCCTCCCGCGCCAAGGTCGTCACCCTCGACGAAACGGTGCTGCTGCCCGGCTCCGACGCCCTCCTGGCACCCGAGTGGGTGCCCTGGAGCGAGCGGCTGCGCCCCGGCGACATGGGCCCGGGCGACCTGCTGCCCACCGACGCCGAGGACCTGCGGCTGGAGCCCGGCTACTCCGGCGAGGACGCCCCGCCGCCGAACTCCGTCGTCTCCGAGGAGATGGCCGAGCTCGTCGAGGCCGAGGACGCCGACGTCACCGACCGGGCCTTCGTACCCGAGCGCGGCTCCATCACCTCCGTCGCCGAGGAGCTCGGCATGCGCCGGGCCCGCGTGCTGTCCCGGTACGGGCTGCACACCGCCGCCGACCGCTGGGACGAGACGTACGGCGCGAAGACCCCGATGGCGCAGGCGGCGCCCGCCTCCTGCGTCTCCTGCGGCTTCCTGGTGAAGATCGGCGGCTCGCTGGGCCAGGCCTTCGGTGTCTGCGCCAACGAGTTCGGTCCGGCCGACGGCCGGCTGGTCTCCCTCTCGTACGGCTGCGGCGGCCACTCCGAGGCCGCCGTCATGCCCAAGCCGCCGCGCCCGGCCCCGCCGGTGCTCGACTCGATGCACGCTGACGAGTTCCCGCTGCGCCCGGCCGAGGACACCGGTTCGGTGCCCCTGGCGGACGACCAGGCGGCCGATTTGGGTCACTCGTAGGGACCCTCCCGCCCCGCTGAGGGGCAGTCACGGCACCGCGTATTCCGGTTGTTGCGCAGACCCGAACCATGACGGGTCTATGGCCGGATGTGTGCGGCGCGCGACATTCGTGGGGCGGACCGGAACCCGGTCCGCGCGCGGCATCCGCACCCACCCCTCAGCGAGGCATTCATGACCCAGCCCGCCCCGTCCGTCCCGCCCGCCCCGCCGGCACCGTCCGTCCCGCCCGGCATCACCCATGTGCTCGTGGGCTACAGCCCGGTGATGCTGGCGAAGCTCGACGCGGCCCTGCCCGAGAACAGCGTGCTCGTCGTGGAGGAGCCCGCCGTCGTGGCCGCGCGCGGCATCAACGACCTGGCGCGCACGCACCGTTGCGTGGGCGGGCTGCTCACGGCCCCCAGCCAGGACGAGGAGCACCCGGAGCGGACCGTCGCCACCGTGCCCCGGCCGCCGCACGTGCGCGCCGTGGTCCCGGTCGTGGAGTACGGCGTCGTGGCCGCCGCCGCCCTCGCCGAGGCCTGGGGCCTGCCCGGCGCCGGCCCGAAGGCCGCCCGCGCCCTGCGGGACAAGGCGCTGCTGCGGGCCACGGTCGCCGGCACCGACCTCGCCCAGCCCGCCTGGGCGCCCGCCCGAAGACACCAGGACGTCGACGCCTTCCGCGCCGCGCACGGCGGCGCCTGCGTCCTCAAGCCCGCCAACCGGCAGGCCAGCCTCGGCGTGCAGGTCCTCGACGCCGCCGACGACACCGCCGCCGCCTGGGCGCACACCACCACCGCCGACGAGGCCTCCTTACGCGCCGCCTACCCCGACGCCGCCCGTTACCTCGTCGAGCAGCGGCTGTACGGTCCCGAGGTCAGCGTCGAGGCCGTGGTCCACGAGGGCCTGCTGGGCTTCACCAACATCACCGCCAAGACCGTCCAGGACTCCCGCCACCCCGTCGAGACGGGCCACACCCTCCCGGCCGGGCTGCCGGAGCCGCAGGCCGCCGCGCTGCGCGGGGCGGTGGCGGTGCTGGTCGCGGCCACCGGCTTCCGCTCGGGCGTGCTGCACTCGGAGTGGATCCTCCACGAGGGCCGCCCCCACCTGGTCGAATGCGCCGGCCGGCTGCCCGGCGGCGGGATCACCGCCCTGATCGACCTCGCGTACGACACGGACATCCTGGCGGCACTCCTGGCCGTCCTGGACGGCAGCGACACGGGCCACGGGCCGGGCGCGGGGGGCGCCGTGCCGCTGCCGCCGCTGACCGCCGTCCGGGGGGCGGCCGTACGGTTCCTGCGCGCCGCCGCCGGGCAGGTCGCCGACGTGCGCGGGGCCGAACCCGCACGGCTGGCGCCCGGCGTCCACGAACTGCACCTGGCCGTCGCGCCCGGCCACACCGTGCACACCGTCACCAGCTCCTGGCAGCGCGCCGGTTACGTCATCGCCACCGGCCCGGACGCCGCCGCGGCCGCCCGCAACGCCGAGGCCGCCGCCGCCCTGGTCACCATCGAGACCACGCCCGCGCCCGGTGGTGGCCGGTGAAGCGGATCGCGCTCTCCGACTACGTCCCCGCCACCCGCGCCGGCCGCACCTTCGCGCTGATCTCCCTGATCAACGCCGTCGGCACCGGGCTCTTCCTGGCCGGCTCCACCGTCTTCTTCATCCGTTCGGCCGGGCTCTCCGCCCCGCAGATCGGCACCGGCCTGGCCGTCTCCGGCGTCGCCGGCTTCCTCGCCACCGTCCCCGTCGGCGCGCTCAGCGACCGGATCGGCGCCCGGCGGACCCTGATCGCCCTTCAGGTCTGGCGGGCCGGCGGGTTCCTCGCGCTGACCCTCGTGCACGGTCCCGTCGGGTTCACCGTCGTGGCCTCCTGCCTCGCCGCGGCCGAGGGCGCCACCATGCCCATCACCCAGGCGGTGGCCTCCGACACCACCGAGGAATCCGACCGCACCCGCACCATGGCCATCATCCGTACCGTGCGCAACGTCGGCTTCTCCGTCGGCGCCCTGCTGGCCGCGCCCCTGCTCGCCTCCGGCAGCACCGCCGCCCTGCGCGCCCTGGTCTGCGGCACCGCGGCCGCCTTCCTCGCGTCGGCGGCCATGCTCGGCCGGCTGCGCCTCGTACGCACCGGCGCCGTCGCGCGCAAGGTGGGCCCGCTGACCGCCATCAGGGGCTTCCGCGACGGCCGCTACCTGGCCCTGGCCGCGCTCAACGGCGTGCTCAACCTGCACACCACGATCCTGGCGGTCGGGCTGCCGCTGTGGGCCGTGCAGGCCACCGGGGTCTCCGCCGGGTTCGTGCCGGTGCTGGTGCTGGTCAACACCGTGCTGTCGATCGCCTTGCAGGTGCCGGTCTCCAAGGGCGCGGAACGTCCGGGCGGCGCGGTCCGCGCGCTGCGGCTGGGCGGCCTCGCGCTGGCCGTGTGCTGCGCCGGCCTGGCAGCGGCCGACGGCAGGCCGCCCTGGGCCGCCGGGGCGCTGCTGGCAGCGGCCTGCGTGGCCCTGACGTTCGGTGAGATGTGGCAGGCCGTCGGCGGCTGGGACCTCTCCTACGAGTTCGCGCCCGAGGACCGCCGGGGCGTCTACCTGTCGGTGTTCAGCCTCGGCAACACCGGCCAGCGCATCGTCGGCCCCGCCCTGGTGACCGGCGTGGTCATCGCCGCCGGCCCGGCCGGCTGGGCCGCGCTCGGCCTGGTCTTCTGCCTGGCCACCGCCCTGGCCGGGCCGGTCACGCGGGCGCTGGAACGGCAGCGGGAGGCGGCCGCCGGGGCCGCGCCCGCCGCCGCGTACGCACCTCACTGACCGGCACCGAGAACCGAGCGGCACCGAGAACCGAGCGGCACCGAGAACACGGCGTCGCCGAGAACCCGAGCGTCGCCGAGAACCCGAGCGTCGCCGAGAACCCGAGCGTCGCCGAGAACCCGAGCGTCACCGAGAACCGAGCGAGAGGACAGGCGTGGTGAAAGATCTTCTGGTCGTCGGCGTCGGCACGATGGGCCGGCCGTACGTCGACGCCGCGAAGCGGCTGGGCGTCCGGGTCCGCGCGGTCGAGTCCGAGGCCCTCCTCGGCACCCGCCGCCCCGAGGACGCCGACGTCGCGTACTACGCCGTCCCCGACGCCCTGGACGAGTCCTGGCAGGACGGCGTCACCCGGGCGGTCGCCGAGCACACCCCCGACGGCGTCCTCGCCTTCGCCGAGGCCCACGTCCTGGCCGGAGCCCTCGCCCAGGACCGCCTGGGGCTGCCGGGCCCGTCCCTGCACGCCGCCGTCATCTCCCGCAACAAGGCGCTCCAGCGCACCGGTTTCGGTGCGTACGGCGTGCCGCAGCCCGCGTTCCTGCTCGCGCCCCGGCTCGGGGCGGCCCGGAAGTGGATGACCGAGCGGCTCCCGGTGGTGGTCAAGCCGCTCTCGCTGGGCGGCAGCGAGGGCGTCGAACTCGTCAGCACCCCCGCACAGGCCGAGGAGATCGCCGTACGCCGGGGCGGGGAGGGCAAGATCCTGGTCGAGGAGGCGGTCCAGGGTCCCGAGTACAGCTGGGAGGCCCTGGTCCACGAGGGCCGGGTGCTGTTCGAGAACGTGACGGAGAAGGAGACCACCGCCCCGCCGTACTTCGTGGAGCTCTCCCACCGCTGCGGACACCGCTTCCAGGACCCGGTGCTCGCGGCGCGGGTCGACGCGCTGACCGAGGGTGTCCTGCGCGGCCTGGGGATGCGGACCGGGCTGGTCCACCTGGAGTTCCGGGTGGGCGTGGACGGCCCGGTCCTGATGGAGGTCGCCGTGCGCACCCCGGGCGACTTCCTGGCCGAGGCGGTCGGCCTGACGTACGGCTTCGACCTGCACGAGGCCGTGGTCCGGCTCGCCCTCGGGCTGCCGCTGGGGGATCTGGTGCGCACCGAGCCCGTCGCGTACGCGGCGACGTACTTCCCGACCTGCGCGCCGGGCACCGTCACCGCGGTCGACGGGGCCGAGGAGGTCGCCGCCCACCCGGCGGTCGTCCGCGTCGCGCTGCGCAAGGGGCCCGGGGACACGGTGGGCCGGCTGACGTCGTCCTCCCAGCGGCTGGGGCACGTCCTGGTGCGGGCGGACTCGGTGGCGGAGCGGGAGGACGCGCTGAAGTTCGTGGCGGAACGGCTGCGGATCTCCGTACGGAGCTGACCGGCCGGCACACGCGCCGCTCTCCGGTGCGTTCGGAGGAACCTGGACCGGAAACGCCGGGCCGGTCCTGTGAACCGGTCTTGCCAAAGTGACGTGTTGACCTCAGAGTCCACTCCCGGGACCACACAAGGAGACTTCGCATGGCCGACAGCACGCCCCGCCGTACCGTCCTCGCCGCCTCCGCCGCCGCACTCGCCGGCACCGCCCTGGCCGGATGCGGCGGTCAGGGCGGGGACCAGGGCGGCAAGACCGTCCCCGGTGCCGACGCCCCCGCGACCGGCGCTCCGGAGGCCCCGGCCTCCGCCGGCGCGCCGGCGCCGGGCGGGAAAGCGCTCGCACAGACCGCCGACATCCCGGTGGGCGGCGGAAAGATCTTCAAGGACCAGAAGATCGTCGTCACCCAGCCCAAGGCCGGCGAGTTCAAGGCCTTCTCCGCCGTCTGCACCCACCAGGGCTGCGCCGTGACCTCCGTGACGGACGGGAAGATCGTCTGCCCCTGCCACCAGAGCCTGTTCAAGGTCGCCGACGGTTCCGTCGACAGCGGCCCCGCCACCCGTCCGCTGGCCGCCCAGAAGATCAAGGTCGAGGGGGACAAGATCACCCTGGCCTGAGCCGCTTTCGCGGCCGGCCCGGCGCCGTCGCTAGGACCGGTCGGCCCCGCGCCGCCCCAGGAGCCGCTTGCCGCCCAGCAGCAGCACCGCCGCCCCCGCCAGCACCAGCGCCCCCAGCGTGACGTTCCCGCCCTTCCCGGCGGGCGCCGACGGGGCCGCGCCGGGGGCGGCGGGCTGCCCGCCCGACGCGCCCGACGCGCCCGCCGCGCCCGACGTGCCGGGCGCGGCGGCGGCGCGCACCGGGATGGCCACGACCTGGCTCTTCGTGCCCTCGGCGCCGAACATCAGCGTCGAGCCGTCCGCCGAGTACGTCACCGACTCCGCCTGCCCCTGCCACGGCGCGTCCACCCGCTCGCCCTCGCCCTCGGGCCGGCCGTCCTTCCAGGGGTACGTCCGCGCCAGCAGGTAGCCGCGCAGCGTCAGCCGGGTGCCGTCCGGCGAGAACGCCCCGTCCGTCACCCACGGCACGTCGGCGACCCGCCGGAACACGTTCGAGGCCCCGCCGGCCGTCAGTTTCTCCGGGCCCTCGTACAGCCCGCCCTTCTCCTTGTCCTTGCTCGCGATGTACACGCGCCCGGTCACCGGATGCACCATCAGCGACTCGGCGTCGCGCGGGCCGTCGGCGTACCGCACCGTGAACCGGGTCGCCTTCACGGTCTGGTCGCCGAGCCGTTCGGGTTCGGGGAAGCGGTAGATCCAGACGTGTTCCCAGGTGCCGCCCCGGTTGTCGCCGATGTCGCCGAGGTACAGCTGGCCGTCGGGGCCGAGCGAGACCGCCTCGACGTCGCGCGGGGTGCCGATGCCGGTCAGGGTGATCCGGGCCACCGTCTGTCCGGTGGCCGCGTCCACGCCGTAGACGTACGGGCCGTCGTCGCTGTCGTTGTGCGTCCAGTACACGCCCGGGTGGACCTTGCTGGCCGTCAGGCCGCTGGACTCCGTGATGCGGGGGTCCGCGATCGTGAACGACGACGGCGCCCCGGCCGACGCCCCCTCGGCCGCGACGGCGGCCGGGGATCCGGCGAGCACCAGGGCGCCCACGGCGCCGAGGACGACGGCGGACACGGCGGACGCGGCGGACCGCGGGGACACGACGGGCGGAACAGGCGGCAACGGGCGCATGCCCCAAGCGTGCCAGGCCACCCCGCCATGATCGGCGTGTCCGGCATCACAGCAGCGTGCCGCGCCCGATCCGCGATGATGACCGGATGCGTTTCATGTTCGTCGGCGACTCCATGACCATCGGACGCGCCGGCGACTACACCTGGCGCTACCGGATGTGGCAGCACCTCAACGCGACCTTCGGCGGGCCGTACAAGATCGTCGGCCCGCGCTGCGAGGTCTACGACACCTTCGCCGACGCGCCGGTCAGCCACGACTACGCCGACCCCGCCTTCCCCGACGGCGCCCGCCGCCACCTGGCCGGCTGGGGCGAGGGCTGGCAGCACATGGCCCCGCTCATCGGCCCGGCCGCCGCCGCCCACAAGGCCGACGTGCTCCTGGTCTCGCTCGGCCTGATCGACCTCGGCTTCTACACCGACGCCGACCAGACCGCGGCCAACGTCCACCGCTTCGTGGCGGCCGCGCGCGAGGCCCGCCCGGCCGTACGGATGGTCCTGCTCCCGGTCATCCCCAACAGCCGCGCCGAGGCCGACGCCCCCTTCGCGGCCGAGGTCGCCCGCTTCAACGAGCTGCTGGCGAAGGCGGTCGCCGACCTCTCGACGGACGCCTCCCCACTCCTCCTGGCGGCCCGCCCCGAGGGCTACGACATCCACCGCGACACCTACGACGGCACCCACCCCAACGCCTCGGGCGAACACCGCCTGGCCGCCGAATTCGCCTCGGCCCTCCACCAGGCCTGGGACCTGGGCGGCCCGTACACCGGCCACTGACCGCCCCGCTCCCCGCGCCCCGCCTCCGTGTCCGGGGCGCCGGGCCTGTTCCGCAGCGGGACACGCACTGGGAGATCATCCGTTGCATCGTCCGGGCGCTGGAACGGCGATTCGGAGACGACGTGAAGGTGAAGTCGGACGTGCGCATCGACTTCCCCGGCCACCGCAACGCCTTCTGCCCGGATGTCGCCAAGCTCCGGGACGACGCCGTGCAGGATGCCAAGGGGCACGGGGACTACGCGGACGTGGAGTTCATCGCCGAGGTGATCTCCAAGGGCACCGGGATGAACGACTACGGCCCGAAGAAGACCGCGTACGCCACCGCCGGAGTGCCCGTCTACCTCATCGTGGACCCCTACACCGGCAAGTGCGTCGTCCACACCCTCCCCGAGGACGGCGAGTACACGCAGGACGTGCGGGTCGCCTTCGGCGTGGACATCGACCTGACCAAGACCCCGCTGGACCTCACGCTCGCTACGGACGGCTTCCCGAGGGACTGAAGCGCCCGCTTCGCGCGGGGCACTTGCTTCGAGTGCACTCGAAGCAGAAGGCTTGTGCGCCATGAAGTACACGCAGCTCGGACGCACCGGACTCAAGGTCAGCCGACTCGTTCTCGGCACGATGAACTTCGGTCCGCAGACAGACGAACCCACCAGCCACTCGATCATGGACGCCGCCCTCGACGCAGGGCTGAACTTCTTCGACACCGCCAACGTCTACGGCTGGGGTGACGACAAGGGCCGGACCGAGGAGATCATCGGGTCCTGGTTCGCCCAGGGGGGCGGCCGGCGGGACAAGACCGTGCTGGCCACCAAGGTGTACGCGAACATGGCCGGCGACGGGCAGGAGCCGTGGCCCAACCACGACCGGCTCTCCGCGCTCAACATCCGCCGGGCGGTCGAGGCGAGCCTCACGCGGCTCCGCACCGACCACATCGACCTCTACCAGTTCCACCACGTCGACCGGAACACCCCCTTCGAGGAGATCTGGCAGGCCGTCGACGTCCTGATCCAGCAGGGCAAGGTCCTCTACGCGGGCTCCTCGAACTTCCCCGGCTACAAGATCGCCCAGGCCAACGAGACGGCCGCCCGCCGCGGGATGGTCGGCCTGGTCAGCGAGCAGTGCCTGTACAACCTCGCCGAGCGGCGCGCGGAGATGGAGGTCATCCCGGCCGCGCGGGAGTACGGGCTGGGCGTCATCCCCTGGTCCCCGCTGCACGGCGGGCTGCTCGGCGGCGTCATCAAGAAGGAGAGTGAGGGCGGCCGCCGCGCGTCGGGCCGGTCGGCGGACGCGCTCGCCAACACCTCCGTACGCGCGCAGGTGCAGGCGTACGAGGACCTGCTCGACAAGCACGGCCTGGCACCCGGCGAGACCGCGCTGGCCTGGCTGCTGACGCGGCCCGGGGTCACCGGCCCGATCGTCGGCCCGCGGACGCCGGAGCAGCTGCACAGCGCGCTGCGGGCGCTGGAGCTGGAGCTGAGCGAGGAGCTGCTGACGGGCCTGGAGGAGATCTTCCCCGGGCCGGGGGCGTCGCCGGAGGCGTTCGCCTGGTAGGCCGGGCCGGGCCGGGTCCGGGCGCAGGTCCGGGCCCGGGCTCAGGCGCAGGTCCAGGACCCGGTCGCTACTTGAGGGCGGAGGCCGCGGCCACGACGACGAACATCAGCACGAGTACGCCCGCCATCACGCGGTTTCTGGTCTTGGGATCCACCCGTCGAGCGTAACGCGGCCGGGCCCGGCCCCCGTGCGCGGGGGCTGGGCCCGTGGCGTACCTCACGGCCGCTCCGGGCCGGTCAGCGGCCAGGCGCCCACGACCTCGTACCGGGGCTGCTCGCCGGGGACGCCGCTGGTGGGCAGGTGGCTGCGGACCAGGCTCAGCTCGGCGACCTGCCAGGGCGTGCCCTCGAAGGACGCGAGCGCCTCCAGGTACGGGCGCAGGTCGGCGCCGCCCGCCTCGCGGGCCCGGGCCAGGGTCAGGTGGGGCGTGTACCGCCGGTGCTGCTCCATCGGCACCCCGGCCCGGCGGGCGGCGGCGTCGGCCCGCTCGGCGAGCATCCGCAGCGCGTCGAGGTCCCCGGCGGCGCCGGTCCACAGGGACCGGTGGCCGAAGTGGCCGACGCCGTGGAGGCGCAGCGGGAAGGGGGCGGTGCGGTGGGCGGCCCGCTCCAGGCGGGCGTGGAGCTCGGGGAGCACCTCGTCGCGGACCTCCCCCATGAAGGCGAGCGTGAAGTGCCAGCCGGGGCGGGAGGTCCAGCGAAGGGCTTGGGGGGCCGGCAGGCCGGGTGCGGCGAGCGCGAGGCGGAGTTCCTCCATGGCTGCCGTGGACGGCAGCACAGCGGCAAACAGTCTCATGGGGCGACCCTAGGGCGCGGCGCCGGGGTACGGGGCCGGTCGCGGGCCCCGGCCCGGCGGATGCCGGCCCCGCGGCGACGCTCCGGACGCCGGCGGGCCGGACGGCCCGCGCGGCGTCCGGGCGCACCCCGGGAACGGGGGTCAGGCGACCGCCGCCAGCTCGCCGGGGCGGGCCGGGACGTGGCGGTGGACCACCCGGACGCCGTGCCGGTCCAGGCTGAGGCGGAAATTGCCCACGCGGGCCAGGACCAGGGCGATCGCCGCCGCCGCGGCCAGGGACACCGCGCCGCCCGCCGCCATGCCGACGCGTGCGCCGTAGGTGTCGGTCACCCAGCCCACCAGGGGCGCGCCCAGCGGCGTACCGCCGGTGAAGACCATCATGAACAGGGCCATCACCCGGCCCCGCATCTCGGGGTCGGTGGCCATCTGCACGCTGGAGTTCGCCACGACGTTGACCGTCAGGCCGAACATGCCGATCGGCACCAGCAGCGCCGCGAACAGCCAGAAGCCGGGCGCGAAGGCCGTCGCCAGCTCCAGCGCTCCGAACAGCACGGCCGCCGCGACCAGCAGCCGCAGCCGCGCGTGGCCGCGCCGGGCGGCCAGCAGCGCGCCCGCCAGGGAGCCCACCGCGATCAGCGTGTTGAACAGGCCGTACGTTCCCGCGTCCGCGTGGAAGACGTCGTCCGTGAACGCCGTCAGCCAGATCGGGAAGTTGAAGCCGAACGTTCCGATGAAGCCCACCAGCACGATCGGCCAGATCAGCTCCGGGCGCCCGGACACGTACCGCAGGCCCTCCCGCAGCTGGCCCTTGGCGCGCGGCGCCTTGGCGACCGGGTGCAGTTCGTGCGCGCGCATCAGCAGCAGGCCGGTGACGGGCGCGACGAAGGACAGGCCGTTGAGCAGGAAGGCCCAGCCCGAGCCGACCGCCGTGATCAGCAGGCCTGCCACCGCCGGTCCGACCAGCCGCGCGGACTGGAAGTTCGCCGAGTTCAGGCTGACCGCGTTCGCCAGCTGTTCCGGTCCGACCATCTCGGTCACGAACGACTGCCGCGCCGGGTTGTCGACGACCGTCACCATGCCGAGGAGGAAGGCGGTCAGGTACACGTGCCAGACCTGGACGTGGCCCGTCAGGGTCAGGACGGCCAGGGCGACACCGGTCAGGCCCATCGCCGTCTGGGTGGCGATCAGCAGCGGCCGCTTGCGCAGCCGGTCGGCCAGGACGCCGCCGTAGAGGCCGAAGAGCAGCATCGGCAGGAACTGCAGGGCGATCGTGATGCCGACGGCGGAGGCGGAGCCGGTCAGCGACAGGACCAGCCAGTCCTGTGCGATGCGCTGCATCCAGGTGCCGGTGTTCGAGACGAGCTGTCCCATCGCGAAGAGCCGGTAGTTGCGGATCCTCAGCGAGCTGAACGTCGACTTCCTGGGCTTGGCGGGTGTCGCGGGTGTGGCAGGTGTGGCAGGTGAAGCGGGTGTGGCAGGTGAAGCGGGTGTGGCAGGTGAAGCGGGTCTTGCGGGTGGAGCGGTTGATGCCGGCGCATCAGGCGATGCGGTGGCACCGGATGATGAAGTAGCAGGGGTGGATATCTGGCCGGGTGCGGAGTCTGCTCCGTTTCCCGTACTCAAGGGCTCTCGCCTCCTCGCGTCGTACGTCCTACAGGTGCGCTACAGGTGCGCGAGCTTCTCCAGGACAGGTGCGGCCTCGCGCAGCTTGGCCCACTCGTCCTCGTCGAGCTCCTCCGCGAGCCGGGCCAGGAAGGCGTTGCGCTTGCGACGGCTCTCCTCGAGCATCGCCTCGGCCTCCTCCGTCTGGCTGACCACCTTCTGGCGGCGGTCGTCCGGA
Source organism: Streptomyces sp. NPDC090022 (assembly GCF_044748145.1). NCBI lineage: Bacteria > Bacillati > Actinomycetota > Actinomycetes > Kitasatosporales > Streptomycetaceae > Streptomyces > Streptomyces sp. NPDC090022. Next base: position 15,241 of record NZ_JBIVFN010000017.1, on the reverse strand, counting down.
TGCGGTTCCAGCTTGACCAGTCCCTTGGCCTCCAGCAACGCGACGATGCGCGTCATGGACGGCGGCTGGACGTGCTCGCGACGGGCCAGCTCACCGGGGGTGGCGCGGCCGCAGCGGGCCAGGGTGCCCAGGACCGACATCTCGGTCGGGCTCAGCGATTCGTCGACGCGCTGGTGCTTCAGGCGCCGGCCCAGCCGCATGATGGCCGAGCGGAGATCGTTCACGGCGGCAGCGTCGTCGCCATGGGAAAGGTCACGCATGTTCTTTAGATTAACTCATTACCCTGTCTAAGGAAAACCGGGTTTCGACGGGGTATGCGCAAGGTCACTCGTACGGGTGAGCCGCGGCCCGAAAGCGACCCGCGTACGCACCTCCAGCCCCGACTCTTTCGCCATGGGGACACATGTGCTGAGCATGCGCATAGACGGGGAGCTTCTGGAGCGGCTCCGGACTCATGCCGCAAAACGCGGAATGAGCGTCCAGGACTATGTGGTCCGGACGCTCATTCGCGACGACTTCGACGAACGCTTCAAGGCGGCGGTCGACGAGACGGAGAAGTTCTACGGCCTGACGTAGGCCGGGCGGGTGACGGAGCCGCTACGTGAGGCCGAGGGCCGGCATCGCGTAGTAGAAGAGGAACACCGCCGACACCACGTACATGGCCACCGGGACCTCGCGGCCCCGGCCGGTCGCGGCGCGCAGCGCGCAGAAGCTGATGAAGCCGATGCCGATGCCGTTGGTGATCGAGTAGGTGAAGGGCATCATCACCATGGCCAGGAAGGCCGGGACGGCGATGGTGAAGTCGCTCCAGTCGATGTCCTTCACCGAGCCCGCCAGGATCAGGAAGCCGACCGCGACCAGCGCCGGCGTCGCCGCCTGGGAGGGGACCATGGTGGCCAGCGGCGTCAGGAAGAGCGCCACGGCGAAGAGGCCGCCGGTGACGACGTTCGCGAGGCCGGTACGGGCGCCCTCGCCGACGCCGGCGGTGGACTCCACGAAGCAGGTGGTGGCCGACGACGAGGTCGCGCCGCCCGAGGCGACGGCCAGGCCGTCGATCAGCAGCACCTTGTTGATGCCGGGGAAGTTGCCGTCCTCGTCCATCAGCTTGGCTTCGTCGCCGACGCCGAGGATGGTGCCCATCGCGTCGAAGAAGCAGGACAGCAGCACGGTGAAGACGAAGAGGCAGCCGGTGAGCAGGCCGACCTTCTCGAAGCCGCCGAAGAGGCTGACCTGGCCGACGAGGCCGAAGTCGGGCGCGGCCACCGGGTTGCCCGGCCACTCGGGCACGGTCAGGCCCCAGGCCTGGCCCGGCAGGTCCGCCAGCAGCTGGACGGCGACGGCGACACCCGTCATGGCGACGATCGAGATCAGGATCGCGCCCGGGGTCTTGCGGATCAGCAGGGCGAGGGTGAGCAGCACGCCGAGGACGAAGATCAGGACGGGCCAGCCGTGCAGGTGGCCGTTGCCGCCGAGCTGGAGCGGCACGGTGGTGTGCGCGGCGTCCGGGATGCGCGAGACGAAGCCCGCGTCCACCAGGCCGATCAGCATGATGAACAGGCCGATGCCGATCGCGATGCCCTTGCGCAGGCCCAGCGGTACGGCGTTCATGACCCGCTCGCGCAGGCCCGTGGCGACCAGCAGCATCACCACGAAACCGGCCAGGACCACCATGCCCATCGCGTCCGCCCAGCTCATGCGCGGGGCGAGCTGGAGGGCGACGACGGTGTTCACGCCGAGGCCGGCCGCGAGGGCGATCGGGACGTTGCCGATGACCCCCATGAGGAGCGTGGTGAACGCGGCGGTCAGCACGGTGGCGGTGACCAGCTGGCCGCCGTCGAGCTGGTGGCCGTACATGTCCTTCGCGCTGCCGAGGATGATCGGGTTCAGCACGATGATGTAGGCCATCGCGAAGAAGGTGGCGAAACCGCCTCGGACCTCGCGGGCCAGGGTCGAGCCGCGCTCCGAGATCTTGAAGTAACGGTCCAGCGCGGAAGGGTCCTGGGGGGAAGGTTCCGGGGTGGTGGCCGTGGGCGCGGGGGCCGAGGTGCTCATTCGGTCCTCAAAAGTGGTTCGTTTAGTGGGTTCGTACGAGCGAAACCCGTCAGAGGCAAACCGTTTCAGTATGAACACATGAACGAAGTGGCGTCCATCTCCGCGCGTAGATGGCAAATCCGGCCGCCTAGACTGGGCGCCATGGCGAAATGGACCCCCACGCACGAGGCGCCCGAGCCCCTGGAGGGGCCCGTCGTCGCCACCATCACCGGCGGCACGATCCTCTGGTTCGCCATGTTCCTCGTCCAGCTCCCCTTCTACGGCTGGTTCGCCGACCGCGACCTGCTGTGGTGGGTGTGGACCTGCGCCGCCGGCGGCGTGCTCGGCCTCATCGGCATCTGGTACGTCCGCTCGCGCGAAGCCGCCCTCAAGCGGCACGCGGCGGAGCGGGAGGCGGCCGGCGGCGGCGACGGCGACGGCGCCCAGGGCCGGATCGGCTAGGAGCTGTCCGGCACACGCACTACCCGGGGTGCCGTGCGAGGCCCCACCCCGGGCGCTACCCGGGAACGATTCGTCTCATCCTGAAGTCGGATCTTCCGACCGCTCGGCGGGTGAACCGTTCGAACGCCGCTTACCGTCGGAACCATGACGCAGCGGGCGAAGATCGACCACGACGGACCCGAGCGGCGCGACCCCGGCCCGTCCGGTGGCTCGTCCGGCGGCCCGGCCATCGACGCGGGCGCCGAGCTCGACCCCGTACACCCCGTCAAACCGCCCCTGCCCCGGTTCAAGCCCGGCGGCCTGACCACCGCCGAGGTCGCCGAACGCGTCGCGCGCGGCGCCGTCAACGACGTCCCCGTCCGCAGCAGCCGCTCCACCGCCGACATCATCCGGGGCAACGTCTTCACCCGCTTCAACGCCATCATCGGCGTCCTCTGGGTGATCATGCTGATCGTCGCGCCGATCCAGGACAGCCTCTTCGGCTTCGTGATCGTCGCCAACACCGGCATCGGCATCATCCAGGAACTGCGCGCCAAGAAGACCCTCGACGGGCTGGCCGTCATCGGCGAGGCCAAACCCAGCGTGCGCCGCGACGGCCGCACCGCCGAGATCTCCACCTCCGAGATCGTCCTCGACGACGTCATCGAACTCGGACCCGGCGACAAGGTCGTCGTCGACGGCGTCGTCGGCGAGGCCGACGGCCTGGAGATCGACGAGTCCCTGCTCACCGGCGAGGCCGACCCGGTCCTGAAGAAGCCCGGCGACCAGGTCATGTCCGGCTCCTTCGTGGTCGCCGGCGGCGGCGCGTTCACCGCCACCAAGGTCGGCCGCGAGGCCTACGCCGCCCAGCTCGCCGAAGAGGCCTCCCGCTTCACCCTCGTCCACTCCGAGCTGCGCTCCGGCATCTCCACCATCCTCAAGTACGTCACCTGGATGATGATCCCGACCTCGATCGGGTTGATCATCAGCCAGCTGGTCGTCAAGGAGAACAACCTCAAGGACTCCATCGCCCGCACCGTCGGCGGCATCGTCCCGATGATCCCCGAAGGCCTGGTCCTGCTCACCTCCGTCGCCTTCGCCATCGGCGTCGTCCGCCTCGGCCGCCAGCAGTGCCTGGTCCAGGAGCTGCCCGCCATCGAGGGCCTGGCCCGTGTCGACGTCGTCTGCCTGGACAAGACCGGCACCCTCACCGAGGGCGGCATGGACGTCACCGAGCTCCGCCCGCTCGGCGGCGCGGACCCGGCGTACGTACGGAAGGTGCTCGGCGCGCTCGGCGAGTCCGACCCGCGCCCCAACGCCAGCCTCCAGGCGATCATCGACGCCTACCCGGACAGCGAGGAGTGGCGCTGCACCGAGTCGCTGCCCTTCTCCTCCGCCCGCAAGTACAGCGGCGCCAGCTTCAGCGAGGGCGACGGCGAGAACTCCACCTGGCTGCTGGGCGCCCCCGACGTGCTGCTGCCCTCCGGCGACCCCGCCCTGGAGGAGATCGACTCCCTCAACGAGCAGGGCCTGCGCGTGCTGCTGCTGGCCCGCTCCACCCGCGAGCTGGACGACCCCGAGGTCGCCGGCGGCGTCCGGCCCACCGCCCTGGTGGTCCTGGAACAGCGGCTGCGGCCCGACGCCGCCGACACCCTGCGCTACTTCGACGAGCAGAAGGTCCACGCGAAGGTCATCTCCGGCGACAACGCCGTCTCCGTCTCGGCGGTGGCCGGCAAGCTCGGCCTGCCGGGTGCGCAGAACACCGTCGACGCCCGCCGGCTGCCCTCCGACCAGCAGGAGATGGCCGAGGAGCTGGACCGCAACAGCGTCTTCGGCCGGGTCACCCCGCAGCAGAAGCGGGACATGGTCGGCGCCCTGCAGTCCCGGGGGCACACGGTCGCGATGACCGGCGACGGCGTCAACGACGTCCTCGCGCTCAAGGACGCCGACATCGGCGTGTCGATGGGCTCGGGCTCGGAGGCGACCCGCGCCGTCGCGCAGATCGTCCTCCTCAACAACAGCTTCGCGACCCTGCCCTCGGTGGTCGCCGAGGGCCGCCGGGTCATCGGCAACATCACCCGCGTCGCCACGCTCTTCCTCACCAAGACGGTCTACTCCGTCCTCCTGGCCATCCTGGTGGTCTGCTCGCAGGTCGAGTACCCCTTCCTGCCGCGCCACCTGACGCTGCTGTCCACGCTCACCATCGGCGTGCCCGCCTTCTTCCTGGCGCTGGCCCCCAACAAGGAGCGCGCCCAGCCGCACTTCGTCAAACGGGTGATGCGGTACGCGATCCCGGGCGGCGCGATCGCGGCGGTGGCCACCTTCGTGACGTACCTGGTGGCACGCGCCCACTACACGGGGCCGGAAGCGCTTCAGGCCGAGACCAGCGCGGCGACGCTGACGCTGTTCCTGACGTCGATGTGGGTGCTGGCGATCATCGCCCGGCCGTACACGTGGTGGCGGGTGGGGCTCGTCGGCGCGATGGGGCTGTGCTTCCTGATCGTCCTGGTGGTGCCGTGGCTGCAGGAGTTCTTCGAGCTCAAGCTGGTGGGGACGATCATGCCGTGGACGGCCGTCGGCATCGCGGCGGCGGCCGCGGCCCTGATCGAGTTCACCTTCCGCTGGGTCGACCGCAGGTTCCCGGCGTAGGCGGCCGGGCCCGCCATGCGCAGGGAACGGGGCCGGGACCGGGGGGCGGCGACGGCGGTCCTCGCCCTGCTGTCCTTCGCGATGCTGATCGTCTCGCTCGACCAGTACATCGTCGTGGTGGCGCTCCCCGACATCGCCCGGGACCTGGGCTACTCCGCGCAGACGCTCCAGGCCGTCATCAGCGCCTACGCCGTGACCTCGGCCGGGTTCCTGCTCTTCGGCGGGCGCGCCGCCGACCTGCTCGGCCGGCGGCGCGTGCTGGCCACGGGCCTCGCGCTGTACGCCGCGGCGGCGCTCGCCGGCGGCCTCGCGACCGTGCCCGGGACGCTGCTCGCCGCCCGCGCGGTCCAGGGGCTCGGCGGCGCCCTCGTCTTCCCCACCACCCTCGCCCTGATCAACACCACCTTCGCCGAGGGCCGGGCGCGCAACCGCGCCCTGGGGATCTGGGGCGGCGCGGGAGCCGCGGGCCTGGTGATCGGAGTGCTGCTCGGCGGCCTGCTCACGCAGGCCTTCGGCTGGGAGGCGGTGTTCCTGGTGAACGTCGCCCTGGCCGGACCCGCGCTGCTGCTCACCTTCGTGGTGATCCCCCCGGACGGCCCGCGCGAACGGGGCCGCACCTTCGACCTGCCCGGCGCGCTCAGCGTCACGGCGGGCGTCACCCTGATCGTGTTCGCGCTGGTCCAGGGCCCGGCGCTGGGCTGGACCTCGCCCGGCTTCCTCACCGCCGTACTGGCGGGCCTGCTGCTGCTCGCGGCGTTCGCCGTCATCGAGCGGCGCAGCCCGGACCCGCTGGTGCCGCCGCGGCTGCTCGCCAACCCGAACCTGGTGACCGGCGTGGTCATCGCGTTCATGTTCATGGCGACGTTCGGCTCGGTGCTGTACTTCCTGTCCCTCTACTTCCAGGACGTCCTCGGCTACGACGCCCTGCGGACCGGCGCCGCCTTCCTCCTGCCCACGGCGGTGGTGGTCGCCGGCTCCACGGCGGCGGGCCGCCTGGTGACACGCTTCGGCCTCCGCACCACCCTGAGCGCCGCCCTCGCAGCCGGCGCGCTCGGCGCCGTCGCCCTCGGTCTGGCCATCGGCCCGGACGGCTCGTACGCGGAACTGATCCCCGGCCTGGTGGTGCTGAGCGCCGGCGACGGCATCGTCTTCACCGCCATGTTCATCACCGCCGCCACCGGCGTCCCCGACCGCGACCAGGGCACCGCCTCCGGCATCGCCTCCACCGGCTCGGGCGTGGGCGCGGCGGTCGGCCTCGCCGTCCTCGTCCTGATCGCGACGGCCGGTCTCGACGGCCTGACCGGCGAGCAGCTGCGCACGGCCACCGCCGACGGCATCAGCCGGGCCCTGTTCGTGGTGGCGGCCGGCATCGCCCTCACCCTGGCAGCGGCCTGCCCCCGCTGCCCGGCCCCCTCCCTCCCGCTCCCGCTCCCGCCCCCGGTCCCGTACCAGCCCCGCCGCTGCTGACGGTGCCGCCGCCCGTGGCGGCACATGGTGAACGCACCCCGCCCGCCCCACGGGCTTCGGGTGGGCGGGGGTGCCGGCCGTTAGTCGAACCAGCGGTCGCGGGCCAGTTCCGTGGTGCGGGAGGGGTCCTCCAGGAGGGCGGCCACCTCGAAGCGGCGCGGCCACTGGCCCGCCGACCAGGCCAGGCCCGCCGCCACGCCCTCCAGCGTGGCCGCGTGCAGGGTGCCGTCCGGGGTGCGGCGCCAGTCCAGTTCGACGCCGCCCGCGATCAGTTCCTCGTGCTCCAGGTACGTCTCGGGGGTGGCCGGACCCAGCAGGATCCGTACCGACTCCGGGACCTCGTGCTCCTCGCCCGGCGTGGTCACCTCCGCCGGTACGGTCTGCGACAGCCGCCGCACCTGGAGCAGGTCCGCCAGGTCCGCCGCCCGCGCCGGGGCCACCGGCAGCAGGGCCAGGCCCGCCGTCAGCGGCAGCAGGTCGGGCGCGTCGGCCACCAGCGCCTCGGCCGCGTCCACCACGACCACCTCGCCGTCGACCACCGCGCGCAGCTCGTCGGGCAGCGTGACCTGCTCGGGATCCAGGTCGGCCAGCGCCCCGTACAGCGCGTGCAGCTGACGCCCGGTCACCTCCCGCTCCGGGTCCGCGAGCCGGGCCAGCAGCTCCGCCGCACCACCGGGCTCGTCCAGCAGGGCGGCCACCGAGGTCCGTACGCCCAGCGCCCGCAGGACCTGCTCGTCCTCGAAGCCGGTGGCGTCGGCCGCCGTGTACAGGCCCTCCAGCAGCGGATCGCCGCCCGCCGCCCGCAGCCCGGCCGGCCGCCGGCCGTCCAGGACCGGGTGGTCGCGCAGCCACCACGCGGTGTACGGGCGCACGCTCTGCGTCGTGCCGTCCGGCAGCAGCACCCGCACCGGCTGGGTCAGCGCGTCGCGCAGCGGCGGCTGCGCGAGCAGGGCGAGGGCCTGCGGCCAGCAGTCGTCGTCGACCAGGTCCAGGTCCCGTACGGCGACCAGCTCGGTGGCGACCGGCGGCACCGGGCCCTCGGGCAGCTGGTCCAGGACGTCCTCGCACCACACGTCGACCGCGTCCAGCAGGCCCGCGTCGTCCGGCTCGGCGAAGTCCCCCTCGCGCGGTTCCAGTTCGTCCGGGTCCAGGACCACGTCGGTGGCCCGTACCAGCTGGAAGCCGGCCAGCACGCCGACGGCCGTCAGTGTCTGCTCGCTCCAGCGTGCGGCCAGTTCGCCGTCCACGAAGCCGAGCTCGTCCTCGCGGACGACCGCCGCGAACGGGCTCCCGGGCAGCAGGAGTTCACCCGCCGGGACGAGCTCGCCGTCCTCGTCGGGCAGGGCCAGGGCGCCCAGCCACGGCTCGTCACCGGGTTCCAGGCCGGCGTCCCGGACCAGGCCGAGGACGAGCTCGGCCAGCTCCTCCGGGTCCAAGGCCTCCTCGTCCCAGACCTCTCCGGCGTCCAGGGACGCCGCGACGGCGGCCCGTACCTGCGGGGTGGTCAGCACCGCCCGCGGGTTGGCCGCGACCGCGCCGAGCTTCTCCAGCAGCGGGTGCGCGGCGTCCGGGTGCGCGATCTTCAGGCCGATCCGGGTGAGCCCGGCCGGGGTGTCCGGGCCGGGCAGCAGGATGTGCCGGGGCCCGATCGCGACGCGGACCGGGCCGGCGACGGGCTCGCCCTCGCCGGCGGGTTCCGCCGCCAGCGGTACGGGCAGCCCGGTCAGCCGGTCGGGGTCCACCCCGGCCAGCGAGTCGTAGAGCCGGTACCACCACTGCGGCGCCCGGTCGATGCCCGCGATCCGCTCGATCGCGTCGCCCAGCGACAGCCGGCCGACCCCCAGCGCGCGCAGCTCGGAGCGCCGCTCCAGGCCCGCCGGCAGCAGCGTGGGCAGGACATCGGCGAGTACCTGTACGGTCTCCGCGCCGGCGCCCTCGACGACCTCGGCCTCGAACGGGCGCAGCGCGACCAGTTCCTCCGACGGCGCCGCCGGCGCGAGGAAGGCCGTCCGCGGCAGCCGCTGGAGGATCGCCTCGCGCAGCGCGCCGTCCAGCGCGCCCCGGCCCAGCGCGCCGGGCACCAGGTCGACCAGGGCGGTGCTGACCGGCCGCCAGGCGCCGAGCAGTTCGGCGTACGCCTCGGCGGCGCGCTCCACCAGGAAGTCGGTCAGCGGCCCCGGCGCCGGGTGCCGGCGGGCGGTGTCCAGCGGCAGGCTGGCGATCAGCAGCGCCGGGACGCCCAGCGGCTCGTCGGTCGGGGTGGGCGCGTGCACCACGGGCGCGGTCTCCGGGCGCACCGGTGCGCCCTCGGCGTCCACGGGCACCGCCCAGGACACGGTCCAGTACGGGCGCAGCCGCTCCTCCACCGGACGGTCGGCGAGCAGCGCGGGGTCGAGGGTGCCGTGGTGGCGGACGGTGCGCCAGTGGCGTACCTGGCCGGCGGCGCTGTCGTCGATGACGGTGAACGCGCCGTCGGTGCGGCGGGTCAGGGTACGGACGCCCTCGGGGGTCTCGACCACCAGCTCGGCCAGCCCGGGCAGGGTCAGCAGCAGGGCGTCGTCGATCCCGGTGAGCAGCCGGCGGACCAGGTCCTCGGCGGCGGCGTCGCGCAGCGGCAGCACCACCACGGTGTCGTAGCCCTCGGGCGCCGTCCCCTCGGCGGGCAGCGGCAGCCGCAGCAGCGGCACGTGGCCGTCGCGGCGGCGCAGCTCGTCACCGAGACCGGGGCTGAACCGGGCGGTCTCGGCGGCCAGTTCACGGGCCTCGGCCAGGGACCAGCGGACGCCGCCGTGCCGGCCGAGCACGGCGGGCTCGTCGGAGACGGCGAGGACGGCGGCGAAGCCGACGCCGAACCGGCCCACGGACTGCGCGTCCGCACCGGCGGCCGGCTCCCGCTTGGCGGAGGCCCGCAGGGTGCTCAAGGACTCCATGCCGGTGGCGTCCAGCGGGGCGCCGGTGTTGGCGGCGGCGAGCACGGGGTGCCCGCCCTCGACCGGGTGCACGGTGAGCCGGAGCCGGCCGGGCACCCCGGCGCGGGCGGCGGCGTCGGCGGCGTTCTGCGCCAGCTCGACCACGAGCCGGTCCCGGTAGCCGCCGAGTGCCAGGTCCTCCTCGGCGTTGGCGTCCTCGCGGAACCGGGCGGGCGAGGCCGCCCACGCGTCGAGCACCCCGCGCCGCAACCTGGCCGTGCCGAAGGGGTCGACGCCGCCCGGGGCTGCCGTCACTCGCACGCTCACGTGCTGCCTCCTTGATCTGGGATCCCGAAGGTATCGCGGCCGGTGGCCGCGGGCTCAGCCGGTGGGCAGTACCGCGCCGCGCGCCGTCCGCCGGCCCGCCCGGGAACGGCACGGCCCCGGTGGTGAGGACACCACCGGGGCCGTGGCCGTCAGGCGCGGGCCGGCCGACGGCGGCCGCGTCGGTCGCGGACGACCGTCAGAGCTGCTCGATCACGTAGTCGACGCAGGCCGTCAGCGCCTGGACGTCCGCCGGGTCGATCGCCGGGAACATCGCCACGCGCAGCTGGTTGCGGCCGAGCTTGCGGTACGGCTCGGTGTCCACGATGCCGTTGGCGCGCAGCGCCTTGGCGACGGCCGCCGCGTCGATGTCGTCCGAGAAGTCGATCGTGCCGATGACCGACGACCGCTTCGCGGGGTCCGCGACGAACGGGCTCGCGTACTTCGACGCCTCCGCCCACCCGTACAGGTGCGCCGCGCTGGCCGCCGTACGGCCGGTCGCGAACTCCAGGCCGCCCTGGCCGTTGAGCCACTCCAGCTGCTGGTTCAGCAGGAAGAGGGTGGCCAGGGCCGGGGTGTTGTACGTCTGGTTCTTCAGCGAGTTGTCGATCGCGGTCGGCAGCGAGAAGAACTCCGGGACGTGCCGGCCGGAACCGTGCACGCGGGCCGCGCGCTCCAGGGCCGCCGGGGAGAACGCCGCCAGCCACAGGCCGCCGTCCGAGGCGAACGACTTCTGCGGGGCGAAGTAGTAGACGTCGGTCTCGGTGATGTCCACCGGCAGACCACCGGCCCCCGAGGTCGCGTCCACCAGCACCAGCGCGCCCTCGTCGGCACCCGCGACCCGCTTCAGCGGCGCTGCGACACCCGTGGAGGTCTCGTTGTGCGTGAACGCGTACACGTCCACGCCCGCCTCGGCCTTCGGGTCGGGGTGGGTGCCCGGCTCGGAGGAGATGACGGACGGCTCGTCCAGCCACGGCGCCAGCTTGGCGGCCTTGGCGAACTTGGACGAGAACTCGCCGAAGGTCAGGTGCTGCGACTTCTGCTCGATGAGCCCGTGCGTCGCGATGTCCCAGAAGGCGGTGGAGCCGCCGTTGCCCAGGATCACCTCGTACCCCTCGGGCAGCGAGAAGAGGTCCCGGATGCCCTGCCGCACCGAGCCGACCAGGTTCTTGACCGGGGCCTGGCGGTGCGAGGTTCCGAGCAGGGAGGTTCCGGTGGCGGCCAGCGCGTCCAGCGCCTCGGTCCGCACCTTGGAGGGGCCCGCGCCGAAGCGTCCGTCGGCGGGCTTGATGTCAGCGGGAATCTGGATCTCAGCCACGTGCGGAGCGTAGCGGGTCCGCACGCGCGCCCCGGCAGCGCGTCCACCCGATGAGACGACGAGGGGCAGGATGGGAGGCGTGACCGGTCTTGAGCGGGCGCTGCGTGCCGAGGTGCGCGGCGAGGTGGATTTCGGTGCGGCGGCGCGGGCGCTGGTGACCATGGACGCGTCCAACTACCGGCGGGTGCCGCTGGGCGTGGTCGCGCCGCGCGACGCGGAGGACGTCGCCGCGACACTGCGGGTGTGCCGGGAGGCCGGGGTCCCGGTCGTCCCGCGCGGCGGCGGGACCTCGATCGCCGGGCAGGCGACGGGCGTGGGCGTGGTGCTGGACTTCACCCGGCACATGGCGGCCGTCCTGGCGGTGGACGCCGAGGCCCGTACCGCCGTGGTCCAGCCCGGCCTGGTGCTGGACGACCTGCTCGCCGCCGTCCGCCCGTACGGGCTGACCTTCGGCCCCGACCCGTCCACGCACGCGCGCTGCACGCTCGGCGGGATGATCGGCAACAACGCCTGCGGGGCCCACTCGGTGGCCTGGGGCACCACCGCCGACAACGTCGCCGAGCTGGACGTCCTCGCGTACGGCGGCACCTCGCACCGCCTGGCGACCGGCTGGGACGGCGCTCCGGCCGGCCTCGCGGAGCTGGTCGCGGGGAACCTGGCGACGATCCGGACCGGCATGGCCCGCGCGGGGATGACCCGCCGCATCTCGGGCTACGCGCTGGACGCGCTGCTGCCCGAGCGCGGGGTGGAGGCGGCCCGCGCGTTCTGTGGAAGCGAAGGGACACTCGGGGTGGTGACACAGGCGGTCGTGCGCCTGGTCGAAGCGCCGCGCGCGCCGGTGCTCGCGGTCCTCGGGTACGCCGACGAGTCGGTGGCGGCGGACGCGGCCGCCGGGCTGCTGCCGTACCGGCCGCTGACGGTGGAGGGCATGGCGGCGGACCTGGTGCGGGGGCATGGCGGCGGGCTGCCGCGCGGGGGCGCGTGGCTGTTCGTCGAGATGCCCGACGAGGGGGCGGCGCGGTCCGTCGTCCGGGCCGCCGACGCCCTCGACGCGGCCGTGGTCGCCGACCCGGCGGCCCGGCGCGCGCTGTGGCGGATCCGGGAGGACGCGGCCGGGACCGCGACCCTGCTGCCCGGCGGCGGTGCGGCCTGGCCGGGCTGGGAGGACTGCGCGGTGCCACCGGCGCGGCTGGGGGCGTACCTGAAGGAGTTCCGTGCCCTGCTGGCGGCGCACGGGCTGCACGGGACGCCGTACGGGCACTTCGGCGAGGGGTGCGTGCACGTCCGCATCGACTTCGACCTGGTGACGGAGGAGGGGGTGCGGCGCTTCCGCGTCTTCTCGGAGGAGCTCGCGGACCTGGTCGTCGCGCACGGCGGCTCGCTGTCCGGGGAGCACGGGGACGGGCAGGCCCGGGCCGAGCTGCTGCCCCGGATGTACGGGGCGGAGGCCGTCCGGCTCTTCGGCGCGTACAAGGACCTGTGGGACCCGGCGGGCGGCATGAACCCCGGCATGCTCGCCCGGCCGGCGCGGCTGGACGAGAACCTCCGGTTCGAGGTGCTGCGGGGCGCCCCTGGTGAGGGCGGCGGGGGCGGCGGGCTCGCGCGGGAGGTGGTGCGGTGCGTGGGGGTCGCCAAGTGCCGGACGACGGCCACCGGGCCCGGCACGGGGGTGATGTGCCCGTCGTACCGGGTGACGCGGGAGGAACGGCACTCCACCCGGGGGCGGGCGCGGCTGCTGCACGAGATGCTCGCGGGCGAGATCATCACGGACGGCTGGCGCTCGGCGGAGGTCGCCGAGGCCCTCGACCTGTGCCTGGGGTGCAAGGGGTGCCGCAGCGACTGCCCGGTGGGCGTCGACATGGCCGCCTACAAGGCCGAGTTCCTCGACCGCCACTGGGCCGGCCGCCTCCGGCCGCTCGCGCACTACTCGATGGGCGGCCTGCCCGGCTGGCTGCGCGTGGTGGCGGCGCTACGGGCGGCCCGTGCGGCCCGTGTGATCAACGGGCTGGCCAGGCTGCCGGGGGCCGGGCGACTGGCGGGGGTGGCGCGGGAACGGGACCTGCCACGGCTGGCGGAGGAGACGTTCACGCGGGGGATGCGGACCCGGCCCCGCGCCGACGCCGGGGTGCTGCTGTGGCCGGACACCTTCACGGAGTACTTCGCCCCCGAGGCCGGCCGGGCGGCGGTACGGGTCCTCGGCGCGGCCGGGATCGAGGTCGCGCTGCCGGCGGGCCCGGTGTGCTGCGGGCTGACGTACGTCTCCACGGGCCGCCTGGACCGGGCCCGGAAGGTGCTGCGGCGGACGCTGGACGTGGCGGCGGGGGACCGGGGGGTGCCGGAAGCGGTCGTCGTCCTCGAACCGAGCTGTGCGGCGGCCCTGCGGACCGACCTGCCCGCGCTGCTTCCCGGTGATCCCCGCGCTGCCCGGCTCGCGGCGGCCGTACGGACCTTCGCCGAGGTCCTGGAGGAGCGCGCCCCGCGGTGGCGGCCACCGCGCCTGGACCGCCCGGTCGTCGGCCAGACCCACTGCCACCAGCACGCCGTCCTGGGTGACGCGGCCGAGCGCCGGCTGCGCGAACGGGCCGGGCTCGTGGGCGAGCTGAGCGGCGGCTGCTGCGGACTGGCGGGAAACTTCGGCTTCGAGCCCGGGCACTACGAGGTGTCGGTCGCGTGCGCGGAGGAACAGCTGCTGCCGTCGCTGCGCGCGGCCGCGCCCGCGGCCGCCGTCCTGGCGGACGGGTTCTCCTGCCGTACCCAGATCGCCCAGCTGGCCGGCCGCCGGGCCCGGCACCTGGCGGAACTGCTGGCGGAGGCGCTGGAGGAGGAGCCGGGGGCGACGGGGGAGCCGGAGGGGCCGGAGGGGCCGGAGGGGCCGGGGGCGGTGTAAGGCGGAACGCGGCGAATCATTCCTTACCGACCCCTTAACCTGAAGCAATGAGCACCACCCCCAGCCCAACCCCCGCCCCCGCCTCCCCCGCCGCCCTGCCGCTCCCGCTGCCCGAGCGCGGCCGCGGCCCCGCGCGTCTCGGGCCGGTGGGGCTGGTGCTCGCGGCGGGCGTCTCGGTGCAGTTCGGCGCCGCGCTCGCCGTCCTGATCATGCCGCGCGCGGGCGCGGCGGGCGTGGTGACGCTGCGCCTCGCGGCGGCCGCGGTGGTGCTGCTCCTGGTCTGCCGCCCGAAGGTACGGGGCTACTCGCGCGCCGACTGGGGCACGGTCGTCGCCTTCGGCGTGGCGATGGCCGGGATGAACGGCTTCATCTACCAGGCGATCGACCGCATTCCCATGGGGCCTGCCGTCACCCTGGAGGTGCTGGGTCCGCTCGCGCTGTCGGTGATCGTCTCCCGGAGGCTGGTGAACCTGCTCTGGGCGGGCCTCGCCCTGGCGGGCGTGGTCCTGCTGTCCGGTCACGGCGGGGGGTTCGGCTCCCTCGACCTGGTCGGCGCGGCCTTCGCGGTGGGCGCGGGCGCGATGTGGGCGGCGTACATCGTCTTCAGCGCGCGTACGGGCCGGCGCTTCCCGCAGGCGGACGGGCTGGCGCTGGCCATGGTGGTCGCGGCCGTGCTCAGCCTGCCGCTCGGCGTCATGGAGGCGGGCCCGGCCCTGCTGGTCCCGAGCACGCTGGCGCTGGGCGTGGGCGTGGCGGTGCTGTCCTCGGTCCTGCCGTACACCCTGGAACTCCTGGCGCTGCGCCGCCTCCCGGCACCGACGTTCGCCATCCTGATGAGCCTCGAACCGGCCATCGCGGCCACGGCGGGCTTCGTGATCCTGCACCAGGCGATGTCGACGACGGACGCCCTGGCGATCGCCCTGGTGATCGCGGCGAGCATGGGCGCGGTGCGCTCGCAGGCGGGGCGCAGGGAGAAGCGATAGGGGCTCGTCTGCTGAACGGCCCGTAGGGGTGGTGTGGGGCTGGCAGGCTGTGGCGCGCCAGTGGCAGCGGGACGAGCCGAACGGCTCGATCCGCAAGCTCAAGAGAGGCCCGGCTGGGGCCTGTGGGCCACCACCCTCCCCACCCCCCAGGCCACGGCCAGGGCCGCCACGATCAGCAGCCCGCGCCCGCCCTCCGCGGACCAGGGGTCGACGGCCCGCCGTACCGGCCCGC
>NZ_JBIVFN010000016.1:0-176611 GCF_044748145.1 Streptomyces sp. NPDC090022 | reverse complement strand
CGCCTCGCTGCGCTCGGCGGGGCTCGGCTTCGCCGAGCTAGGGCCGGCCCTTCGGGCCGGGGTCCTTCGCTTCGCTTCGGACTGTTCGGGTTCCGCTTCGCGGACCCGGGAGCCCCGTGCTGGGCACGGGAGGTGACCTCGTTTCACGAGGTCCGGCCCTTCGGGCCGTTGGGGTGTCCGCTTCGCTCCCACCCCGGCCCTTCCGGCTTCGCCTCCAGGCCCCGGGGGCCCGCTTCGCGGGCCAGGCCAGCAGTAGTCGGGAGGGGTCACCCGCCAGGGTCCTTGGAGCCGTCCATGGGGGTCCACGGTTCGAGCGAGTAGGCATCCCGCGGCCTGGGATCCGTGGATGCCACGAGTTCAGCCATCCTGGAGAGCCGGTACCAGTACTCCGGACTGTCACCATCACCCAGCTCGCCAAGGATCTCTCCGAGCTGGGATCCACGCCAGTGCAGGACCCGGTAACGCCACTCGTCCAGAGTGCCGGCATTGCTCAGCCAGGTATACACACACCCCGCGATGTCCGCGTCAACCATGACAAGGTCGAAGCCTGCCCGTTCCGCACCTGCCAGGCCAGGTGGGAAGGGGGCAGGCCTGTGTTCATCCCACAGCGAGCTCACAGCGGCCATGAGATCGGATTCGTGATTCATCGCCTCGATCATGACCGAACCCGCTGGAAAAGCACCCGTCATTTATCCGACCTCGTCTCCCCGAGACCTACGACTCCACGTCCAGGCTGGCCTGCCTACGGGCGGCACAAGGCATCGCACGATCCCGGGCGGTTGGGTCTGGGCTGCAGAACACCATCGCGTGCAGAACTGCCGGCTGCACCGGCCCGGGGCTTCAGCAGAGAGCAGAAGCCCCGGACAACCTGCCTGCTTCATTCTGATAGGCGGCTAGATACTGGATCTGGGCACCACATCCAGACCCCGTGCTGCTCGCGACCCTTGTCGAGGATCAGTGAAACTGCGCAATGCTCAA
The DNA here is from genome assembly GCF_044748145.1 of Streptomyces sp. NPDC090022. NCBI lineage: Bacteria > Bacillati > Actinomycetota > Actinomycetes > Kitasatosporales > Streptomycetaceae > Streptomyces > Streptomyces sp. NPDC090022. The sequence continues at coordinate 175,633 of NZ_JBIVFN010000016.1, read as the reverse complement.
CCAGACTGCGCGGCCGGACCCGAGGCTAGGAGCTCCGCAGGTCAGACGACTGACAGCTCCGTGTCCTGCGCAGAATCAGTGAGCCACCCCAGCAGCCAGCCCGCTCACTCGAACTACACAACCCAGCTCAGGGGCATGACGACTGCTCAGTTTCACTGACCAGCGACACTTCGCAGGGGCTGAGTATCCGCAGCACCCTGTCCGACAAGAACGTCATTGCTTGTCACCGCGAAGGCCGCAATGACCTGTCACCATGACAGCCCTACAACGCCACGGACGTGGTGCCGATGGACGGCGTGGTGCGTAGGGACTGGCGCGAGGCGGTCGTCGACGACAAGGGCAAGGTCGAGCGCATCCCCTACGAGCTGTGCGTCCTGGTCTCCCTGCGTGACGCGGTCCGCCGCCGCGAGATCTACGTCGAGGGCGCCGCCCGCCGGCGAAACCCGGAGGAAGACCTGCCAGGCGACTTCGAGGCCACCCGCGCCGTGCACTACGCCGCGATCCGCCAGCCGCTGAACCCGAGGGCGTTCATCGCAGACCTGTGGAAGCGCATGACCGCGGGCCTGGACCGGCTCTCCGCCTCACTCGCGGGCGGCTCGGCGGGCGGGGTGAAGGTCACCACCCGCAAGGGCGAGCCGTGGATCACCGTGCCGAAGCTGGAGCCGCTGGACGAGCCCACCGGCCTCCAGGCGCTGAAGGACGAGGTCGTACGACGCTGGGGAGTCCTCGACCTGCTGGACGTGCTGAAGAACTCCGACTTCCTGACCGGCTTCACCGAGGAGTTCTCCTCGGTGGCCGCCTACGAGCGCATCGACCGGCACGTCCTCCAGCGCCGTCTCCTGCTGGCGCTTTTCGCGCTCGGCACGAACATGGGCATCCGCGCGATCGTCGCGACCGGCGAGCACGCCGAGAGCGAGGCAGCCCTGCGGCACGTCCGCCGGCACTTCATCACCGTCGACAACCTTCGGGCCGCCGTCACCAGGCTGGTGAACGCCACCTTCGCCGCCCGCGACACCACATGGTGGGGCCGCGGCACCGCATGCGCGTCGGACTCGAAGGAGTTCGGGTCCTGGTCCTCGAACTTCATGACCGAGTACCACGCCCGCTACGGCGGCAACGGCGTGATGATCTACTGGCACGTCGAGCGGAAGAACCTCTGCATCTACTCCCAGCTCAAAAGCTGTTCGTCGTCCGAGGTCGCCGCGATGATCGAGGGCCTGCTGCGGCACTGCACCGACGCCGAGATCGAGTCCAACTATGTCGACACTCACGGCGCCTCGGTGGTTGGGTTCGCCTTCACTGAGCTGCTCAACTTCCGGCTGCTGCCAAGACTGAAGAACATCGGCAGCATCCGCCTGTACCGCCCGGACGACGCCCCGCCCGGCTGGCCCGCCCTCGGCGCATCGCTGACCCGGCCGATCCGCTGGGAACTGATCGAGCAGCAGTACGATCAGATGGTCAAGTACGCCACCGCGCTCCGCCTGGGGGCTGCGGAGGCCGAGCAGGTGCTGCGGCGCTTCACCCGCGGCGGCCCCAAACGCCCCACCTACCAGGCCCTCGAAGAACTCGGCCGCGCGGTGCGCACGGTCTTCGCCTGCGACTACCTCGCCAGCCCCGGCCTGCGCCGGGAGATCCACGGCGGGCTCCAGGTCGTGGTGAACTGGAACAGCGCCAACACCGTGCTGCACTACGGCAAGGACGGAGCCCTGACCGGCCCCGACAAGGAGCACGCAGAGACCTCGATGCTCGCCCTGTACCTGCTCCAGTCCGCGCTCGTGCACGTCAACACCCTGCTGGTGCAGCAGGTCCTGGCCGAACCAGCCTGGTCGAAGAAGCTCAGCGACGAGGATCGACGCGGCCTGACCGCGCTGTTCTGGTCCAATGTCAACCCGTACGGAACCTTCCGCCTGGACATGGACGCCCGGATCGACCTGGGGCCGGTTGCCGTCGTGCCGCACCCTCGCACGTCTGCCGGCGCCGCCGACCGATCACGCACGCGGACACGCTGAGGGATTTCCGGGCTTCGTCGACCACGCGGCCGGCCCCGCGAACCGGCCTCATAGCACCCACTGCCACTCCGTGACCCACGTCACATCCGGTTCCTGTCAGGAATCGGGTCGCTGTCCCGCTCAAGTCACCGAAGGCAAGCGAATCGACAGGAGCGAGACATGAAGCACCGCATCGTCGTCCTCGGCGCCGGCTACGCCGGGGCCTACGTGGCCGGGACCCTGGCCCGTCGGCTGTCGCCGGCGGACACCGAGATCACCGTGGTCAACGCCGAGCCGGACTTCGTCCAGCGGCTGCGGCTGCACCAGCTCGCGGCCGGCCAGGAGATCGAGGCCCCACAGCTCGCCGACGTCTTCGCGGGCACGGCGGTACGGCTGCGCCGGGCCCGTGTCACCACCGTCGACCCCGAGCGCCAGGTCGTCGCCGTGGCCGATGCCGACGGCGGCGGCGAGCTCGGCTACGACACGCTCCTCTACGCGCTCGGCAGCCACGGCGCGGACCACAGTGTCCCCGGCGTGGCCGAGCACGCCCTCGACGTTGCCACCCGGCCCTCCGCGCTGCGCCTGCGCGAGCGCCTGGACAGCCTGAGCAAGCGGGACGCAGGCGGGAGCGTCCTGGTCGTCGGCGACGGGCTGACCGGCATCGAGACCGCCACCGAGATCGCCGAATCCCGGCCTGGCCTGTCGGTGACGCTGGTCGCACGCGCCGAGCTGGGCGCCCCGCTCTCCGCCGGAGCCCGCAGCCACCTGCGCCAGACCTGTGACCGGCTGCGCATCACGGTCTTGGAACACACCAGCATCGAAGCCGTCGAAACGGCGCGGGTGCTGTGCGCCGACGGCACCGCCCTGGCCTCCGACGCCACCGTGTGGACGGCCGGGTTCGCGGTCAGCCCCATCGCCGCCGCGAGCGGGCTGGAGGTCACCGAGGACGGCCGGATCGTCGTCGACCGCACCATGCGGTCGGTCTCGCACCCGAACGTCTACGCCGCCGGCGACAGCGCCTACGCCATCGGCGACAACGGCCAGCCGCTGCCGATGTCCTGCGCCTCGGCCGGCTACACCGGCCGTCAGGCCACGGACGCGATCGTGGGACGCCTGACCGGGCGCGAGATCGCCAACACCAAGCTGGAGTACGTCGGGAACCACATCAGCCTCGGGCGGCGGGACGGGATCCTGCAGATGGTCGACGACCAGGGGCAGGCGAAGCCCAAGTACATGGGTGGCCGGAAGGCCGCACGGATCAAGGCGGGCATCGTCAGGATGTCCCTGTGGGCCACCGAGCACCCGACCTTCGGCCTGCCCAAGCGCAAGCACCCCCTGGTCGCCGCGCCGGACGCGTCCCCCGCCGAGAAGGCGATCGCGTAGCCGCGCCCTCCACCTCACTGGTCAATACGGCAATCCACCCGGGCTCGGGCCGTGTTCCGGCGTCGGATCCGAAACCCCCGCTCCCCGGTGATGAACTCCCTCCTCCGAAGGAGAAGCCATGTCCGCTCAGGCCGCGCCCGCAGCCGACGCGTCGCCCTCCCCCTGGCCGACCGTGGTCAGGGCGGTCGCCTTGCTCACGGTGACCATCAGCCTGCTGCTCACCGCCTTCGCCTGGCCGTCGGTGCGCTCATCGGTGCATGACGTGCCGATCGCCGTCGCCGGGCCCGCTGCCGCCGTCAAGCGGATCACTCCCGTACTCGATCAACGGCTTCCCGACGGCTTCAAGGTCACCGAGGTCGCCGATACCGCCGCCGCCGAACAGCTGATCCGCGACCGCAAGGTGTACGGGGCGATCGACCTGAGCTCCGGCACCCCACAGGTCATCACCGCATCAGCCGGGAGTACCGCCGTCGCCCAGACCCTGAACACCATCGCGACTGGCCTCAGCCAGGCCCCGGGACCCGGCACCGCTGTCGCCGCCCGCGACCTCGTACCGCTGCCGGCCGAAGACCCGCGCGGCGCCGGACTGGCCGCCGGAGCCCTACCGCTGGTCATGGGCGGCCTGCTCGCCGCCCCGCTGCTGACCAGGCTCGTCCACGGCAGCGTCCACCGCGTCACCGGAGCGCTCTCCTTCGCCCTCACCGGCGGACTTGCCGCTGCAGCGATCCTGCAGTTCTGGCTCAGCTCACTCGACGGTTCCTACTGGGCCAACTCCGGCGCCATCGCCCTGACCGTCGCGGCCACCTCGCTGACCATCATGGGCCTCGAGTCACTGCTCGGGTACGCCGGCTTCGGCCTCGGCGCCGCCACCATGATGCTCATAGGCAACCCCCTCTCGGGCACCGCGACCGCACCCGAGATGCTGCCCGGCTGGTCCGGCACCCTCGGCCAACTGCTACCGCCCGGGGCCGGCGGCCGGCTGCTGCGCTCCACCGCCTTCTTCGACGGCCACGGCGCCACCGCCGCCGCCACCGTCCTGGCGACATGGTTCACGCTCGGTCTGGCACTGTGCCTGGCCGGCAACCTCCGCCGCCGTTCCACCGCCACGGTCGTAGACCCCGCAGCACGGCCGGCCCTGCCCGTGACGGTCTGCCCCCCACAGCACTTGCCGACCGTGGGAGGTGCCCGCACCACGGGAAACGGAGCGTCTTAGGGTGGCCCGCATGGACAGCACCGCCGCGGATCTCTTCGACACAAGCCGGTTCGAGGCCAGCCGCAGCCGGCTGGCCTCGCTGGCGTACCGGCTGCTGGGCTCCGCCACCGACGCCGAAGACGCGGTGCAGGATGCGTTCTTGCACTGGCAGGCCGCGGACCGGCAGCGGATCAAGGTGCCGGAGGCGTGGCTGACCAAGGTCGTCACCAACCTGTGCCTGGACCGGCTCCGATCGGCACAAGCCCGCCGCGAACGCACTGCCGGTGCCTGGCTGCCCGAACCGCTCCTCGACGGCGACCCGATGCTCGGCCCGGCCGACACCTTCGAGCAGCGGGAATCGGTCTCCCTGGCCCTGCTGACGCTCATGGAGCGCCTGTCCCCCGTCGAACGGGCCGTCTACGTCCTGCGCGAGGCGTTCGCCTACGGCCACGCCGAGGTCGCCGAGATCCTCGACATCACCGAGTCCGCGAGCCAGCAGCACCTCCACCGGGCCCGGCGCCGCATCACCGCCGCCCGCAGCGGTGACGCCGAAGTCGACCCCGCATCCGCCCGCAGGATCGTCGAGGAATTCCTCGCCGCCGCCACCTCAGGCCGCACCGAACGGCTGGTGGCGCTGCTCACCGACGACGCGACCGCGGTCTCCGACGGCGCCGGTGGCCTGGCCACGACGCTGCTGCGGTACGACACTCCGCAGCGCATCGCAGCCGTCGTACGGGCCGGCTTCAAACCCACAGACGCGAAGCGGCGCATGGCCGGTGGCACGCCGGCCATCCACTACGCGCTCGTCAACGGCGCCCCGGCCATCCTCTTCGTGGTCGGCGACCAGGTTGTCGGCTCCACGATGTTCGACATCATCCACGGCAAGATCGCAACCATGCACGGCATCGCCGCCCCCAACCGCCTTGCCCGTCTCACTGAAGCCTGGCGGCAGCACGAACCGGACGCGCCGCTCATCGCCCAGTGGTGACCCAGCCGCCCCCGGCCAGGCCCAGCACCCGTGCTGGCCGGGTGAGCCAGCCGACCGGGTGCCAAGGAGCGCAACGGCCTTCCCGGCCCTGTTCTCGTATAGCTACGGCCAGGTGGCGTGTAGCGCTGAGTGACGGCCCGGGGCTGTCGTTTCCCTCCTCCGATCGTCTCGTTGAGCTGAACGAGTGATCGCGGTGGGGTGAGCGCGGGTACGGCAGGACTGGGAGCCGGAGGACCTCATCGAGGTCTGGACGCTGCTCGAAGACGACATGAAGCGGGTGCGGAACAAGTCCGGGGCGACCCGGCTCGGGTTCGCGTTGTTGCTGAAGTTCTTCGAGGTGGAGGCCCGGTTTCCGGAGTCGGCCAAGGAGGTGCCGGCCGCCGCGGTGGAGTACGTGGCTCAGCAGGTGAAGGTGCCGGCCGAGGCGTGGGGTACCTACGACTGGCTGGGTGACCGGATCAAGCGGCACCGCAAGGAGATTCGGGCGGCGTACGGGTTCCGGGCGAACACCGAGGAGGACCAGGACCGGCTGGCCGCGTGGCTGGCGACCGAGTTGTGTCCGGTGGAGCTGTCGCGGGACCGGCTCGCGGCCGCGGTGGTGGCCCGGTGCCGCAACGACTGCATCGAGCCGCCTGCGCCGGGGCAGGTACGGCGGCTGGTCGGCAAGGCGGTCAAGGACTTCGAGAAGCGGTTCTGCCGCAGCACGCTGGACCGGCTCAGCCACGCGACCCGCTCGCGGCTGGAGGACCTGGTCGCGGGCGACGGAACCGACGAGGGCGCCGACGGTGACGGCGCGACGGTCGGGGGCGGGCGGTCGCACTTCGCCGAGCTGAAGACGGACCCGGGGGCGCCGGGGTTGGAGAGCCTGCTGGCCGAGGTGAACAAGTTGGAGCGTGTGCGGCGGCTGGAGTTGCCCGCGGGCCTGTTCGCGGACGTGTCGGAGAAGCTGGTGGACGCCTGGCGGGCGCGGGCATCGAAGGAGTACCCGGCGAACCTGGAGCGGATGAAGCCGCCGCGGCGCCTCACGCTGCTGGCCACGCTGTGCCATGTGCGGCAGACGGAGATCACCGATTCGCTGGTGGACCTGTTCATCCAGCTCGTGCTGAAGATCAACACGCGGGCGGAGCGGAAGGTCGAGAAGGAGCTGGGGGCGGAGCTGAGGAAGGTCCGTGGCAAGGAGGCGATGCTGCTGCGGGTGGCAGAGGCGGCGCTGTCGGAGCCGTCCGGCACGGTGCAGTGGGTGATCTTCCCGGTGGTCGGCGGGGAGAAGACGCTCAAGGCCCTGGCCGCGGAGGCCGCGGCGAACGAGGCCCGCTACAAGGCCCGGGTCCGCACGGTGCTGCGGTCGTCGTACTCGGCGCACTGGCGGCGGATGCTCGCGCCGCTGCTGAAGGCGCTGGAGCTGGAGTGCAACAACACCGCCTACCGGCCGGTGATGGACGCGATCGACCTGCTGGGGCGGTACCTGGAGCAGCCGCTGAAGGAGGGCGCGTTCTTCGACCCGGCGGAGACGGTGCCGCTGGACGGGGTGGTCCCGGAGCAGTGGAGGGCGGCGGTCGTCGACGACAAGGGCCGGGTCGAGCGCATCCCGTACGAGCTGTGCGTGCTCGTCGCGCTGCGGGACGCGTTGCGCCGGCGGGAGATCTGGGTGGTGGGCGCGAACCGGTGGCGCAACCCGGAGGACGACCTGCCCGCCGACTTCGGGGACAACCGGGACGTGCACTACGCGGCCCTGGGCCAGCCGCAGGACGCCGGTGAGTTCATCACCGCGCTGAAGGGCAGACTGCGGGCGTCGCTGGACCGCTTCGACCGCACCCTGGCCGAGGGCACCACGGGCGGGGTGGCGATCGTGAAGAAGCACGGCGAGCCGTGGATCCGGGTGTCCCCGCGCGGCAAGCAGGACGAGCCGGAGTCCCTGGTGGCGATCAAGGCGGAGATCGAACGGCGCTGGGGCACGATCGACCTGCTGGACATCTTGAAGTACGCCGAGTTCGACACGGACTTCATCGCCGAGTTCACCTCGGTCGCCACCCGCGAGAACCTGTCCAAGGACGTGCTGCGGCGCCGGCTGCTGCTGGTGCTGTTCGGCCTGGGTACCAACATGGGCATCAAGCGGGTCACGGTGACCGGCAAGCACGGCGAGTCCGAGGCGACGCTGCGCAGGGTGCGGCACCTGTTCGTCAACCGGGCCAACATGCGCGCCGCCCTGCGCAAGCTGGTGAACGCCACCTTCGCAGCCCGGGACGAGACGTGGTGGGGCACCGGCACCGCGTGCGCGTCCGACAGCCGTAAGTTCGCCGCCTGGTCCTCGAACCTGATGACCGAGTGGCACCAGCGCTACCGCGGCCCCGGCGTGATGATCTACTGGCACGTCGAGCGGAACTCGGTGTGCATCCACTCCCAGCTGAAGTCCTGTTCGGCTTCCGAGGTCGCCTCGATGATCGAGGGCGTGCTGCGGCACTGCACCGACATGGAGGTGGACCGGCAGTGCACCGACACCCACGGCGCGTCCATCGTCGGCTTCGCCTTCGCCCACATGCTCGACTTCAAGCTGATGCCGAGGCTGAAGAACATCGGCTCCGCCCGGCTGTACCGGCCTGCCGCGGGCGAGGACGACTGCTGGCCGCAGCTGGCGCCGGTGCTGTCCACCAAGACGATCAACTGGGACCTGATCCGCCAGCAGTACGACCAGATCGTGAAGTACACCACCGCCCTGCGGCTGGGCACCGCCGAGGCCGAGCAGGTCCTGCGCCGCTTCACCCGCGGCGGGCCGAAGCACCCCACCTACCAGGCCATCGAGGAACTCGGTCGGGCGGTGCGTACGGCGTTCGTCTGCGACTACCTGGCCGACGTCGAACTGCGCCAGGAGATCCACGAGGGCTTGCAGGTCGTGGAGAACTGGAACTCGGCGAACAAGGACCTCTTCTACGGCAAGGACGGCGACCTGGCCGGGTCGGACAAGGAGTCCCAGGAGGTGTCCATGCTCGCCCTGCACCCGCTCCAGTCCGCCCTCGTGCACGTCAACACGCTGCTGATCCAGCAGGTCCTGGCTGATCCGAAGTGGGCCGACACGCTCACCGACGCCGACCGGCGGGCCCTGTCCCCGCTGTTCTGGACGCACGTGAACCCCTACGGCCGGTTCGAGCTGGACATGAACAGCCGCGTGGAACCGGACCTGACCACCCCGTCCGCGACCATGCCCGGGACGCGCCGCCCGCAGGACGAGGCGGTACCGGCCGGGAGGTGACGCCGCGGTTCTAGGCGCGGGCGGCCGGGGCGTTCTGCTCCAGGCGGGCGCCCAGGGTGGCGGCGAAGTCCTCGGCGCGGGCCAGCTGGATGCGCAGCCTCTCCACCTGCTCGGTGGCGGCCTGCTGGTAGGTCCGTACGCGTTCCAGGAGGGCTTCGTGCTCGCCGGTGTCGAGGCCGGTGCCGGCGTCGAGGCGGTCGGTGGCGTCGAGAAGGTCGCGCATCTGGTCCAGGGTGAAGCCGAGGGGCTTCATGCGGCGGATGACCATGAGGCGGGCGACGTCGGCTTCGGTGTAGAGACGGAAGCCGCCCTGCGAGCGGGCGGACGGGACGACCAGGCCAGTCTCCTCGTAGTGCCGGATGGTGCGCAGGGACAGCTCCGTGCGCGCGGCGACCTCGCCGATCTGCATGTGCTTGCCGTCCACGCGGTGGTCCTCTGGCCCTTCTGGTCGTCGGCGTTCTCGGCCCGGGTGGGCACCGCCGATCTCTACTCTAACGTTAGGGTAGAGTTTCTGGTGGTGAGGGTGGCGTGCCGCTGCCTTGCCGATGCCGCATCGGGGCCGATGGCGCCCCCGGTGAAGATCCGATTGTTGCAGGAGAGAAGCGTGCGCGAGCCCAAGAAGCCCGGCGCCGCCGCCTGCCCGCCGTGAGGCTTTGCCCCCGGACGTGAGGTAGGGCCCCGCCCTTGCGCAGGCCCCGACCCGTCCGTCCTCGACGTCCGGCTCCGCACTTCACGGGGCCGCCCGCGGGGTGCCGGCCCGGCCCCTGCGCGTCCTTCCCGCACGCCTCGGCCTGCCGTAGGGGTGTGCCCGAGCACGACAGGTTCTCTCTCCCTTGTCTTCTGCTGCCACTGCTGTGTCCCCGGCCGCGCGCCTGCGCGGCCTGAAGCCCGACTGGATCTCCGACCCGAAGGTCTGGCGCACCGAGGTCCTCGCAGGCCTCGTCGTCGCCCTAGCGCTGATCCCCGAGGCGATCTCGTTCTCGATCATCGCCGGCGTCGACCCGGCGATCGGCCTGTTCGCCTCCTTCACGATGGCCGTCGTCATCTCGATCGTCGGCGGCAGGCGGGCGATGATCTCCGCAGCCACCGGCGCCATCGCCCTCGTCATCGCCCCACTCAACCGTGAGCACGGCCTGGGCCACCTGATCGCCGCCGTCATCCTGGCCGGCGTCTTCCAGGTGATCCTGGGCGCGGTCGGGGTGGCGAAGCTGATGCGGTTCATCCCGCGCTCGGTGATGGTCGGCTTCGTCAACGCCCTCGCGATCCTGATCTTCATGGCCCAGGTCCCCGAGATGACCGACGTCCCGTGGGCCGTGTACCCGCTGATCATCGGCGGTCTCGCGCTGATGGTGTTCTTCCCGAAGATCACCACCGTGATCCCGGCGCCGCTGGTCTCCATCGTGATCCTGACCGTGATCACGGTCGGCGCGGCCATCGCGGTGCCGACCGTCGGCGCCAAGGGCGCCCTGCCGTCGTCCCTGCCGGTGCCGGGCCTGCCGGACGTGCCGTTCACCTTGGACACCCTGACGACGATCGCCCCGTACGCGTTCGCCATGGCGCTGGTCGGCCTGATGGAGTCGCTGATGACCGCCAAGCTCGTCGACGACATCACCGACAGCCACTCCAACAAGACCCGCGAGTCCATCGGCCAGGGCATCGCCAACATCGTCACCGGCTTCTTCGGCGGCATGGGCGGCTGCGCCATGATCGGCCAGACGATGATCAACGTGAAGGTCTCCGGCGCCCGCACCCGCCTGTCCACCTTCCTCGCCGGTGCGTTCCTGATGGTGCTGTGCATCGTCTTCGGGCCGGTCGTCTCCGACATCCCCATGGCCGCCCTGGTCGCCGTCATGATCATGGTGTCGTTCGCGACCTTCGACTGGCACTCCATCGCCCCCAAGACGCTTCGACGGATGCCCGCCGGGGAGATCGCCGTCATGGTCATCACCGTCGCCTGCGTGGTCACCACCCACAACCTCGCCATCGGCGTCGTCGTCGGCTCCATCGCCGCCATGGTCGTCTTCGCGAAGCGCGTGGCCCACCTCGCCGAGGTCACCGCCGTGGTCGACCCCGACGGCACGACGGTGGTCTACCGGGTCACCGGCGAGCTGTTCTTCGCCTCCTCCAACGACCTCGTCGGCCAGTTCAACTACGCCACCGACCCCGACAAGGTCGTCATCGACCTGTCCACTGCCCACATCTGGGACGCCTCCTCCGTGGCCGCCCTGGACGCGATCGAGACCAAGTACGCCCAGCGCGGCAAGACCGTCGAGATCACCGGGCTGAACGACCCGAGCGCCGACCTCCACGGCAAGCTCACCGGCGAACTCACCAGCCACTGACACGCACGCGAACAGCGAGAGGACCCCGGCCAGGTGCCGGGGTCCTCTCGCTGTTCTGCGGTGCAGGTTCTGCGGTGCAGGTTCGGCGGCTCAGCCTCGGCGGCGGGCAGCAGGGTCGCGTTCGGCGACGTGCCGGGCGACGGCGTCGACGCCGGGGCGGGCGTACCGCTCCAAGGAGCGGACCGAGGCATGCCGGGAGCGGGCCAGCAGCATCGGGGTGGAGGTGCTGCCCTCGGCGTCGTGGGTGAGCGCGGAGTGCCGCAGCCGGTGCAGCGTCCAGCCGTCCAGGTCTTCGACGTCGTCCGGGCAGGCCAGCGGGTTGGCCAGCAGCCTCGTGTTCGCCTCGAAGATCTCCTCTGCCCTCCGGTAGGAGAGCCGGGCCCGGCCGGTCTCCGCGCACACGTCCAACGACGGGTTCCGGCCGGGGCCCTGCGGCCGGTGAGGAACAGCGGGCCGCGGGTGCGGCGGGCGATGAGGCGGGGCAGCAGCTGGGCGGTGCCGGACTGCCAGTGGATCCACTCCGTCGCCCCGCCCTTCGCGGTGATCTTCCCGCGCTTGTCCTGCGGGTAGAGGTCCTCCACGTTCAGGCACAGCGCCTCGTCGGCGCGGGCCGCAGACTCGTAGAGCATCTTCCACAGGGTCTTCTCCCGCAGGGCGACGTCCAGGCGCCACAGGGCGGCGATCTGGTTCTGGGCCAGGGCCTTGGTGCGGTCCGGCGGGGCCGGCCGCCGCTCGATGCCGATCGTCGGATCGCCTTCGATCCAGCCCTGGCGCTGCCACCAGCCGATCGCCTTGCGGGTGATGGACAGCTCCCGGTTGACCGTGTCGGCGTCCATCTCGTCCGCCCGGGCCGCCGCCAGCTCGGCCAGCACCTCCGGCAGCGCCGGATCGTCGATCGCGGCGACCGGAAAGACCGGCGGCTTCGCGCCCCGGCGGGCCGGTCCCGTCGGGGCGGGCTCGCCAGCGAGCATCCATCCCCACGTCGTGAGCGAGATCCGGTAGATCCGCGCGGAGGACTTCGCGATGCCCGCCCCGGCGAGGTACCGCTCGACCGCCGCGGTGTACGACGCCGGAGGGGCGGACAGGGGCACCACCCGGGCGCGCGGCAGTCGAAGCGCACCCCCGCCCCCGAGTTCGGTCACTGGCTCGATGGTCACGCCCGCCCCGCCCCTCCGGTACTGCCGCAGTAAATGCGTACACCTCGCCCCGGCGGCCGGAACGTCCCACCGCAGGTCGTGAAGATCACCGTAGAGGCCCCGCCGCAGTAAATCCGGAATTTACTGCGGCACTACCCTGACGAACACCCGGCACCGAAAGTCCGATAAGCAGACCTCGAAACGGAACAGCCGCTACCGCCAACCGCTGCACGGCCGGCTTTCGTACACACCCCGGACCTGAGCATCACGCAGTGCTACACGCCACCTGGCCGTGGCTATACGAGAACAGGGTCGAATCCACGGGCAGACCCCCCCTTGCCCGCCATGGAACCCTCGCGGGTCAAGGGGTTGCCCTCCTGTGCTTCGCAGGCTTGCCCAACGGGTGCGTCAGCTGCGGGGCCCCTCCCCCAGCGGCCGGCGCCCGGACGGAGCGGAGTTCTTCGACGCCGGCACCGACGGGCGGAACTCATCCAGGGCGCGCTCTGCGGCGGTCCACCGGGAGGCCGACAACGCCTCCTGGGCTACGACGGCGGGGACCGGTCCGTGCCCGAGCGGGCGGCGCGTGGTGCTCATCACCGAAGTTTCGCAGGAAGAGTGACGAACCGTTCGGGGAGGGGCAGAGGGCTCCGTTGTTTAGCCCGACCTGGTTCGAACAAGCTCCCATGTCCCCTGCTCACAGGCTGTCCACTTTTTCGAAGTCGGTTCTCCGAACCAACAGAGCATGGATTCACGAGTCCTTGGACGAGACAGTGATCGAGTGAAGATTCCACCCCACTACATCCTTGGCGCCATCGTCGTCGGCCTCCTCGCCGCGCTGATCTCCATGGTCCTGTCCCAAGTTGGTCATGACCCCCTCGTCAGTGCGATCCGCATGGCCGGGAGCACATTCGGAGTCACCACGACGCTCGCCCTCCTGATCGCTGGCCTCTGGCCCGGGACGAGGTTGTCGTGAATCCGTACTGGACAGGAGGTATGTGCGTCGAGCCCTCGCATCACGAGGGTGACGACCCCTGGTATGAGGAAGCACTGGTACGAGTCGCGGGCAGGCTCTTTCCTCCTCGGTTTCGCATCAGCATGTGGTGCGCAGCTACAGAGATCGAGATGTGCATCGCCGTGACCATCGAGGAGGGCGGGTTCACCGAACCGGAGAACGCCATCTCCGTCACCGGCATCTCCTCCGGCGTGGAGAAGGATCGCGTACGAGCAGCCGCCCGCAAGCTCGCACTGCCCCTCGCGCTGGCAACGATGCCGGACGTCGCCTTCGAACAGACACCACACGGCTGGAAGTGGGTGGTCGACGGCTGGTCGCCCGGCAGCACGATGCTCACAGGCTTGACCGACAAGGACCAGATCGCGCTGCTGGAGGAGCTACGGCGACGCTGCGGACCAAAGTGGTGGTCGATCTACCTGCCTCGAGTCAGGAGGACTGCGGACATCGTGTGGGAAGCACCCACACACTGGTCCACACAGCGTGTGATCAAGACCTTGGTCTGTCCTGCCACTCACGTTGGACGGACGCAGGCCTACGCCGACATGAGGGCCGCACGCGAAATCGGACTGCTGCCACCCTTCGAGGACATGAAAGCGCGCTGAGCTGCATTGAATTCGCCCTGATGCCGTCACCCTGAAGATCACGACACGCTGCTCCACAACCGATCCGTTTCCGCACGCGCCGCCGACACGCCCGGGAGCCGGATTCCGAGACCAGTTCCGATGTCCAGCAAGAGTGTTCAGGAAGTCCCGCGTGCAGGAGGACGGGTGCCCCCGGCTTCTAGATTGTGACGGACAGGAGCAATTAGACCTATTAGGCCCAACGGGTCGATCAAGCTAGTGCATCACCGAGGCGCCGGTGGAGGAGCTGGTTGTCCGGCCCCGGTCCGCGACTCGCGGACCGGGGCCGCGTCGCTCAGCACAAGGCGATCTGCTCGAACGCCTTCTCCGGGACGCCGACGGCGCGGACCTGCTTGAGCTTGGATATCTCGTCCAGCAGCGAGTTGAGGCTGACGTTGCCCGGATGGGCCTTGATGTCCGAGAGCACCGACTCCACGTCGTCTTCGTCGTCCTCCGCGGTGTCTCCGCCCACCGCGGTCGCGTCGCTCTGCTCGGCGTGGTCGGCGATCAGGTCGGTGAAGACCAGCGCGTCCAGCCGGCGGGGACAGCCCTCAGCCCGCGCCAGACGGGCGGCGACCTCGTCGACGGCGCGTTCGTCGGCCTGGTACAGCGCGGAGCGGATGACCCTGTTGACCTGGGCCGCGATCGGCGGCTCGATCAGATCCTCGCGCATCTGCCGCAGCAGCTCGGCCCGCACCTGCTCCTCACAGCGTTCGTCCTGCCAGATCACGTCCACCAGCTGCGAGACGAGCTTGACCAGGTCAGTCCCGGTGCACTCGTGCCAGCCGGTCAGATCCCGCAGCTCGCTGCGGTGCCGCTTCGCGGCGCGGGAGGTGAAGTCGTAGAACCCCAGCTCGGCCGCGGCAACGCCGACCTGCTTGGCTACGTGCTCGACCGCGTCGGGCGGCAGCTCCAGACGCATCCTGGGAAAGCGGCCGCGCCAGGCCAAGAACTTGAGCTGGACGGCGAAGCCCAGTCTCGTGGCACCGGTCTTGTTCCGTAACCAGTCCGCCTCGTCGCTGGACAGGGTGAAGTGGTCCACCACCCCGTCCAGACCCAGATCCCGCCCCACTGTTCAGCCCCTTCCGTCACCCCCGCACCCGGTATCCGGGCTGGACGGTAGAGGCGGCGGTGTACAGCGGGCGTGGGTATCGGCGAAGTGCCCCGCCGGGGTGGGCGGACCTGGTAAATGCACGGCCAGGGGTCCCGGGCGGGGCCATCTCTCTCCCCACCCGGGACGCCTGGAGCGTACGGGCCGTATCAGGGCCTGGGCAGCGGCAGGCCCGCGTGGTCAGCCGCTGCTCGCTCGAACGTGGGTTTCCTGCGGGGTGGTGGTCTTCGGGTAGTGCGGGCGGAGGGCGGCCGCACTGATGCGGTCGAGCATCCGGTCCGGCAGCACCCGCGACAGTCGGGTGAGTACGGCCGCGTCGCGACCGACGGTGTAGCGCGTGCGGGGCTTCCTGGCGGTCACGGCCTTGGCGATCACCCGGGCGGCATCGTCGGCGGACTTTCCGCTCGCGGTGCCCGCGGCGGTCAGCGCGATGACCGCCTGGACCAGCGGCCCGTAGCGATCCCGCTGTTCCGGTGACATGGCCTCGGCCAGCCGGCTCGTGGTGGCGATGCCCCGGTCGCCCATCTCGGTGCGGACCCCGCCGGGCTCGACGACCACCACCCGCACGCCCAGCGGCGTCACTTCCCGGCGCAGCGCGTCGCTGACCGCCTCCAGGGCGAACTTCGTGCCCGCGTAGGGGCCGAAGGTGGCCATGGCGACCTTCCCGCCGACCGAGCTGATGTTGACCACCCGGCCACAGTGGCGCAGCAGGGCGGGCAGCAGTGCCTGGGTGACGGCGACGTGGCCGAACAGGTTGACCTCGTACAGCCGGCGCCACTCGTCCAGCGGCAGGGCCTCGACCGGGGCGTTGACGGAGATGGCGGCGTTGTTCACCAACGCCCGCAACGCACCTGTCTGCGAGCCGACGCGGGCGGCCAGCTCGGCGATGTGGTCGGGCCGGGTGATGTCGAGGATGACCGGCTCGATGCCCGGGGCGCGGAGCGCGTCGGCATCCTGGTCGCGGCGGACGCCGGCGAGGACGTGGAATCCCCGGCGGGCCAGCTCGCGGGCGGACGCCGCGCCGATCCCGGTCGAGGCTCCGGTCACGACGACGCAGCCGCGGCTTTCCAGCGCAGTTTCAGATGACGTTGTCACCTTAACAAGGGTGGACCACTCAGATGACAGTGTCAACTGTATAGTGATCGGCATGGTCAGCCGAGTGGAATCCGCCGCCGCAACGCGACGCGCCCTGCTGGACGCGGCCGCCGACCTGCTGGACAGCGGCGGGCCGGGCGCGGTGACGTTGCGCGAGGTCGGGGCGCGCGCGGGGGTCACCCGCGGGGCGCCGTACCGGCACTTCCCCGACAAGGACAGCCTGCTGACCGCCGTAGCAGCCGAAGCCCTGGACCGGCTCGCGGATCAGGCACAGGACGTGCGCACCGATCCGCAGGCGCCCCCGGCCGACAAGCTGCGCCGCGCCCTGTCCGCGCTGATGACGATCGGCCGCCGTCAGCCGCACCTGTACCGGCTGATGTTCGCCTCCCCGGCCGGCGACCCGGCCGCAATCCACGCGGCGACACAGGCGGGCGACCGCGCCCAGGACGAGTTCCTCGCCATCGTCGGCGATCTGGTCGGCGCCCAGCACACCAGTCGATACGCAGCGCTGCTGTTGACCAGTGTGCACGGGATCACGGATATGGAGGTCAGCGGGCACCTGGCCGCGGACAAGTGGCACATCACGGCCGAGGAACTCGTCTCGACCCTGGTCTCCATGATCGACCGGCAGACCCGCAGCGGGTAGCCGTGCGGGAGCGGCAACGCACCACCCTCCCGCCACCGCAACCCGCATGCACTGCCACTGAGGCGACCTGCCGGCCGGGCGCTGACGGAAGGGCCCCGGGCCGCCATTTCCGATCTTGCTCATGTACCGGTCGATAGATGAGCAAGATCAAAAATCGGTCCGGAGGAAGCCGGTCCGGCCGGGGTCATGCTCGTAAAACGGTGTCAGGAAGTCGGGGTGCTCAACAACTCGGGCACCCCCGATTTGTGAGTACGATCTGCGGGTGCAGTAGCCCCGTGACGTTGATGATCCGCTGGCCCCCGTCCCATCCATCCCCAATGGGAAGTTAAGGGGCAGTTGCTGGACCGCCAGATCCACGCGCTCAACGCGGCCGGCTGCCACCGGATCTACTCCGACAAGAAGTCCGGCAAGAACGCCGAGCGCGAAGAACTCTCGAAGGCCCTCGACTACGCCCGCGAGGGCGACACCCTCGTGGTGCCCTCCCTCGACCGCCTCGGCCGCTCCATCCAGGACCTCATCGCCATCGTGGCCGGACTGCGCACGCGCGGCATCGGCTTCACCTCCCTGCACGAGAACCTGGACACCACCACCCCAGGCGGCCGGCTCGTCTTCCACGTCTTCGCCGCCCTCGCGGAGTTCATCCGCGAACTCATCGTCCAGGGCACCAGCGAGGGCCTCGACGCCGCCCGCGCCCGCGGCGCCCGCCTCGGCCGCCCGCCCGCGATGACACCCGAGCAAGTCCAGCATGCTCGCGATCTGCTCAGCCGACCGAAGAACACCGTCTCCTCGATCGCCAAGCTGCTGGGCGTCTCCCGCAACACCATCTACAAGTACGTGCCCGAACTGAAGGGCGGCCGAGTCGCGCTCGCCGAGGCAGAGGGCGCAACCGCACTGCCGGCGCCCCCCGCCCCCTCGGAGTGACTCGCCCCTCCGGCCTGAAAGCTACTGGCGGGCTACTTGTCACCTGGTTCGCTGCTCGTGAACGGCACCCCGTGATGGCCGCCCGGGTGTCGTGGGACCTCGTCCGGGCCTCCGGCTGGTATTCGGTGCCTGCCTCGGCCAAGGCCAGGCACACGCCGGCGTGGGGCGCCGTTGGGTGGTCGAGGGACCGGGTACATCGGACTCACGGTGCGGCGTCGGCGATGCCCGCCAATACGGACTTCCCGTGCTCCGCATCGGAAAGCGGGACCGTGGTGCAGCACACGGCTTCGGGGCCCGCGCCGTCGCTACGCCTCGGACCGTGGCTGGAGTCCCCCTGTCGTCCGATACGGAAACCTGTCTCCGCTCAATTCCCCTGTTCCACCGCACAATTCCGAACCGGCTCGATAGCCTTCTCCTGTAGGCCCTTTCGTAGCCGGCTCGTGTCACGGTGCCGCTCGTCGGCGTGCCTCCCGACACCGGGAGTCGTGCCGAGGCGTGCGCACGGTGCGCAGCCTGCTCGGAAGGAGGGCGCCTCCATGGGTCCTGACGAAGAAGGAAGGTCGCCGCGGCAAAAGCGCTGGTGGCAGCGGTTCTTACGCGCGCGTCGCGCGTTCGGGGCCGTCGCGCCGTTCGCTGCCGTGGCTGCGTCGGGCGCGACGATCCTGCGCGCCATCCTGGGGTAGCCGCCTCGGACGTGGTGCTAGCACGTCCGAGGCGGCAGCTTTCCAGGACGAGCCCGTTGCGGGGAGGTTCACCGCAACGGGCTTTCCTGCCGTTACCGCGAACCGTACGTCGCAACATTCCCGGACTCATGTCCGCGATTCCACGCTACCGCAACAGCCAGCGGGGTGGGTAAGTTGAGCGATAATCCGCACCCTTATTTCCGGCGGTATTCCTGGCGGAATCCCGGGAGCGGTATCCCCTGTCGGTAACCGGGACTGCCGGACCGGACCACACCCAAACGTTGATGTGAGCTCGCACCCGGAGGAGTCCGTCGACCTGCCGGGGCGCTGCTGGCCGGCTCCCGCGGGATGCCGTGCTCGGGGTCCCCTCCTCGGCTGCGGTCCGGGAGCTCACGTACACACCCTCGTATAAATTCTCTTATACAAGGGTGATTGCCCAGGAACGATGTTCAGGGGAGTGGCTCATGAGCGGGGATCAGGGGGCGGCAGCAGTGGCGGCGGGCCTGAGCGCCGCCCAGGACGTCGAAGTCCTCGAGGCCGAGATCGTCGAGGACGACCACATCCGGGACGAGCTGCTGCCCGCCCCGGTCCGGCCCCGCCGACCGGCGGCCCCCCCTCGACTTCGACGTCGGCGATGTCCAGATCGGCCAGCTCGATACGGCGGTTGAGGGCCCCGCGGCCGACCAGGAGCGCGCACCGCCGGGGTCGACCTGTGGATCGCGTACTCCAAGACCGACCAGGAGGGCAAGGGCGAGAGCACCTTCGGTCCCCGCGGATCCCGCCGACCCGCGCTACGACCCGGTCGCCGCCGTACGGGACTGGCTGGACCGCCTGCACCGCATGCGGGTGTACGACGGCCCGCTGCTGCGCGCCCTCACATCCAAGGGCAGGCTCCAGAACCGTTCCGCGGCCACCGCGCGCGGCGATTACGTCACCGGCGACGCCGTCAACGACTGGGTCCGCCACCGCGCGTACCTGGCCGGCCTGCCCGGCTGGCACCTGATCACCTCGCACGGCCTGCGGCGCGGGGGCGCGCAGGAGATCGCGGACGCCGGCGGCGACCCGACCCGGCAGGGCCGATGGAAACCCGGGTCGGCCACGGTCAAGCGCGAGTACCTCGACCGCGCCCAGTCCAGGTCCCAGAACCCCTGGCACCAGGTCCAGGCGGCGCGGGGGAGGACCGCCCGGCCGGACGACCTGTAGCTCAGGCCGCGCAGGCAGGCATCAGGGGCGGGCCCGCGTGGTGACTACGCCGGTTCCAGTACGACGGCCGGCAGGGTTCCTTCGACAATCGGGGCCTTCGGCAGCGAGAGGCCGAAGAACCGCTCCACGACCCCCAGCGCGATGCGGTGGACCTCCCCGCGTGCCCTCTCGTGGTCGGGCAGGCCTG
This sequence comes from Streptomyces sp. NPDC090022, assembly GCF_044748145.1. Classification (NCBI taxonomy): domain Bacteria; kingdom Bacillati; phylum Actinomycetota; class Actinomycetes; order Kitasatosporales; family Streptomycetaceae; genus Streptomyces; species Streptomyces sp. NPDC090022. The sequence goes on along the minus strand of NZ_JBIVFN010000016.1, from coordinate 155,879 downwards.
CGGCGGTCAGCAGATCCTGCAGGCGAGCGGCTGTCGCAGGGTCTCCGTCGACCCCGTCGTAGCCCCACGAAGCATCCAGGTGCAGATTGCACGCGCTCAGCAGGCGGCCGTCGTGGGCGTACGCGAACTGCGGCGGCACCGGCTTGCCGTTCTCCTCCTCGTACTCCACGAGGCAGACGTGCACACCACCGCATGAGACCGCCTCCACCGAGCCAGACCCTCGGGCCAGACTGCTCGTGGCCGGCAGCGCCTCAGCAGCTGCCGGTTCCGGCGCGGGAAGGCGCAGTGGAGGCTGATTATGTTATGGCTGATTCATCATCAAGATGGTCAGATGGTAGGACTGTTCGCTTCTTGATCAGTTTCGTCACGGGGGTTTCGGGGACATGGCGATCACGGTTCCGGACTGGGCCGACACTCTGCTGGATCTGGTCGGGGTGAACTGGCCGAACGTCGACGAGGACGCCTACCGCGAGATGGCGGACGCGTTGCGGGAGTTCGCCGAGGACCTCGCGGACGACGGGCAGCTCGCCAACAACCACTTCGAGCGGCTGCTGTCCTCCGGCGAGGGCGAATCCATCAAGGCCCTCGACGAGCACTGGAACACCGTCAAGGGCAAGCACCTCAAGGACATCGTCTCCGCGGCGCGGACGATCGCGGGTGCCCTGGACATGGCGGCCGGGGCGATCGAGGCCATGAAGGTCAAGGCCGTCGCCGAACTGGGCCTGCTCGCGGGCCAGACGGGGCTGGCGATGGCCTTGATCCCGGTGACGGGCGGGCTGTCCGCGCTGCTCGGCGCGGGCGCCATCGCCTTCACGAAGAAGCAGCTCCTGAAGCTGCTCACGGCGGCGGCCGAGGAGGCCGTCGCCCATATCGTCGCGGCCATGACGGAGCCGGCCGTCGCCGCGCTGGAAGGGATGGCCGCCGACCTCGTCGTCCAGCTCGGCGCGGTGGCGATCGGCCTCCAGGACGGGGTCGACGTCGACCAGACCAAGCAGGCGGGCAAGGACGGCTTCAACGACGGTGTCCAGTCCGGCAAGGAGTCCCTCAACCTGGCCTCCGCCGGCGGCAGCGGCGGTGGCGGGAGCGGGCTCTCGGACCTGTTCATCGACCACGACGAGCACGACCGCGCACACACCAAACTCGCCGGGGTCAGCACCAACATCCACGGCAGGACCACCTCCAAGCTGACCAAGGCCAAGACCGCGCACGGCCGTACCCGGGGCCGGGACTCCATCGCGCAGGCCATCGACCCGGTCGCCGACAAGGCCATAGCCGCCCTGATGAAGGCCACCAAGCAGGTCGGCGACCACGTCGGCAAGACCCTCCCCAAGGCCGTCAAGCAGATCTCCACCGACCACAAGAACAACGACGACGCCCTCGCCGCCCGCCTCGCGAAGGCCAGAAAGGACGAGGAGGGCGGGCGGGGCAGGTCCGGTCCAGGTGTGCCGGGCTCACGCAGAGGCGACCCGTCCACCCGAACGAGACCGAACGCACTCGCGGGCGTGAAAAGCGACCCCAAGCGGCACGGCATCCCCCTCAAGCAGAAGACCTGCAAGAACGACCCGGTCGACGTGGCGACGGGGGAAATGACGCTCACCCAGACCGATCTGGCGTTGCCGGGTGTGCTGGAGCTGATCCTCCAGCGCACCCACCTGTCCGGCTACCGGTACGGGCAGTGGTTCGGCCCGAGCTGGGCCTCCGCGCTCGACGAACGGCTGGAATCGGATTCGGTCGGCTCCGGAGCCATATGGGCCCGGGAAGACGGATCCTGCCTGGTGTATCCCCGCCTTCCGCAACGCGGCGACGACCCCGTCATGCCGGTTGCCGGTCCGGGACTGCCCCTCTCGTACGGCGGGGAGTCCAACGCTCTGACCACATACAGGATCACCGACCCGCGCACGGGCGAAGTCCGCTCCTTCAGCGGCAGCCCCTACCACGAATCGACCGCCTGGTGGCTGACGGAGATCGCGGACCGCAACGGCAACGCGATCGTCTTCGCCCGCCGGGGGGACGGCGCTCCCACCGTGGTCGCGCACAGCGGTGGGTACCAGGTCACCGTCGACGTGAGGGACGAACGCGTGTGCGGACTGGCTTTGCGCACCCCCGAGGGGCTGTGCCGGGTCACGGACTACCGGTACGACGAGGTGGGCCACCTCGACGCGGTCGTGAATTCTTCCGGGCTGCCCCTGCGCTTCTCCTATGACGCCGATGGCCGTATGACGTCCTGGACCGACCGCAACGATACGAGCTTCACGTACGTGTACGACTCGGACGGCCGTGTGGTGCGTACCGTCGGCCCAGACGGCATCCTGTCGTCCGCGTTCGCGTACGACGTCCATCCGCTGACCGGTCACCCGGTCACCCGCTACACGAACTCCCAGGGAGCGACCAGCGTCTTCCAGCTCGATGAGCACTATCAGGTGGTGGCCGAGACCGATCCCCTCGGGGGGACCAGCCAGAGGTCGTACGACGCGGAGGGCCGCCTGGCCACCGTGACCGATGCCCTGGGCCACACCACCTCGTGGACGTGGAACGAACGGGGGCTTCCCGTCGCAGTGGCGCTGCCGGACGGGACCGTCGCCACGGCCGAGTACAACGAACTGAACCTGCCCGTCCTCGTGACCGGCCCCGACGGAGCACTGTGGCGGCAGGAGTTCGACGAGCGCGGCAACCTGGTGACCGTCACCGCCCCGGACGGCGCCGAGACCCGCTTCTCGTGCGACGCCTCGGGCGCGCTGACCACCGTGACCGGACCCGGTGGGGAGGTGGAGCACACCGCCAACGACGCGGCGGGTGTGCCGCTCGCCCTCACTGATCCGCTCGGCAACACCACCTCCATGGTCCGGGACGCCTTCGGGCGCCCGGTGTCCATCACGGACGCGCAAGGCGCGGGCGTCAGGATGGAGTGGACCACCGAAGGGCTCCTCACCCGACGCTCCCACCCCGACGGCACGCAGGAGACCTGGACCTACGACGCCGAGGGCAACTGCCTGAGCCACACGAACGCGGCGGGCGGTATCACTCGTTTCACCTACACCCACTTCGATCTGATCACCTCGCGTACCGACCCCGACGGTGCGCGCCACACGTTCTCGTACGACACCGAGCGGCGCCTGACGTCCGTTCGCAATCCACAGGACCTGTCCTGGACCTACACTCACGACGCTGCGGGCCGGCTCTCCTCGGAGACCGATTTCGACGGTCGGAGGCTGTCCTACGACTACGACGCGCTCGGCCGGATCATCCGGCGGACGTCGCCGACCGGGTCGACCATCGGCTTCCGGTACGACGGCATGGGGCGGGTCACGTCCAAAGAGGTGGACGGCGTCGTGACCCGCTACGCGTACGACCCGGCCGGCCGGCTGGCCCGGGCGGCCGCACCGGACTCGGAACTGCTTCTGGAGCGGGACACGCTCGGCCGCGTCCTGTCCGAGACGGTCGACGGACGAAGCATCCGTTTCACCTACGACGGACTCGGCCGCCGCCTGACGCGTACCACTCCCGGCAACGCCGTCAGCCTGCTCTCCTACGATGCTGCGGGCAACCGCACCGAACTGGTCACGGGAGGCCGTCGGCTGGCCTTCACGTTCGACCCGGCCGGTCACGAGACCAGTCGCGTCTTCGGCCAGGACGCCGCCGTCGCCCTGCACAGCACGTGGGACACCAAGGGGCGGCTGAGCGGGAGCACGCTCACGCGCCGCGGCGCCGTGATCCGTTCCCGCTCCTACCGGTATCGGGCCGACGACGAGCTTCTCGCCGTCACGGACCGGCTCACCGGGGCGGCCCGCACCTACGACCTCGACCCGGTGGGTCGTCCGCTGACCGTCTCGGCTCCGGACTGGGCCGAGCAGTACGGCTACGACGAGGCCGGCAACCAGATCTCGGCCCAGTGGCCCGACCGGGCGCCGCATCCCGAGGCGCGCGGTACCCGCGCCTACCGCGGGAGCCGGCTGCTGTCCGCCGGCGCCATCAGCGTCGTCCACGATGCCGCGGGCCGTATCGTGGAGCGCCGCAAGACGCGATTATCCCGCAAACCGGACATCTGGCGGTACGAGTGGGACGGTGAGGACCGCCTCACGGCGTGCACCACTCCCGACGGGGTCCGCTGGACCTACCGCTACGACCCCCTCGGCCGCCGCACCGCCAAGTGCCGGCACGACGACTTCGGTGCGGTCCTCGAGGAGGTCCGCTTCTGCTGGGACGGCACCCGTCTGGCCGAGCAGCAGGACACCCTGACCGGCGCCACGCTCAGCTGGGAGTACGACGGGTTCCGGCCACTGACGCAGCTGGAGAACCGCGGTGGCGCGCAGCCGGGCACCGATGCCGACTCACGCTTCTTCGCCATCGTCACCGACCTCGTAGGAGCCCCCACCGAGCTCGTCGACGAAGCCGGTGGAACAGCGTGGCGCACCAGGTCGACGCTGTGGGGCACCACCAGCTGGAACCAGACGGCGACCGCGTACACCCCGTTGCGGTTCCCCGGCCAGTACGCCGATCACGAGACCGGGCTGCACTACAACCACTTCCGGCACTACGACCCGGACACGGCCCGCTATGTGACGCCCGACCCGCTGGGCCTGGCAGCGGCCCCCAACCACTACGCCTACGTCCCCAGCCCGCTCACGGTCATGGACCCCAACGGGCTCACGCCGTGTACGGACCTGGACCCCGTCGAGGTCACCGTGCGCTGGATACCGGGCATGCCCAAGCAGCAGTTCAAGCTCAAGGCCGACGCCCTGCAGCGGCTCAGCGACGCCGGGGTGCTGTTCAAGGCCCCCAACCCGGTCGCACGGGACACCTCCATCACCAACAACTACAAGTCCGAACTCATCAAACGGGTCTGGAAACAGTTCGCCTCCCAGAACAAGGCCTTCGCCGAGCAACTGGTGAGCAGAATCCGCCAGCGGATGAACCCCGACCACGTGTGGGAACTCCAGATCGGCGGCCCCGACCACGCCAGCAACCTTCACATCCTGGACGCCTTCACGAACCAGCGGATCGGCAACCAGATCTGGGGCCAGATACAGAACCTCCCCGATTACACTCCCATCAGGATCAGGATCGAAGGACCACCGCGATGACCAGCACGGAACTGGCGACACTGCTCGCCGCCGCCCGAGACCTCCTCCCGCAGAACATGGACTGGGAAATGATGAACCAAGTCCCCAAGGGCTTCAGCGGTGGCTTCGGCAAGTCCCTGGACCCCTCGATCCCCGACCCGTACCAGGACTACCTCAAGACGGCCAACGGCGGCATCTTCGGACGCATCGTCCTCTTCGACGCCAAGTCCGCACCGTTGTCGCAGTTCTACGCCGAGACCCCGCCCGGCGCCCCCGTCCCACTCGGGCAGGACGAGTGGTACTGCATCGGCAAGGTGAACGAGGACCCCCTCTTCATGCGGCGCGCGGACCAGTCCGTCTGGGGATTCCCCGACCGCGGCGTCGTGTGGTCCCAAAGCCCCGACTTCGAACAGTGGAGCAAGGACCTGGACGGCTTCCTGCTGGAGTACGTCTTCGGGCCCGGCTACGCCCGCATCACCGGAGCGGACGACACCGACCCCTGGTCACAGGTACGGCGAGAACTGGGCCGCGCCGCCGGCGAATCCTGACCGGCCGGACGTCCTCAGCGCTCCCGTGCCGCCCCGTGTCGGGCGGCCACCCGGGCGCGGATGGCGCGAGGCTTCGCTGTCCTCGCCGGTGACGGCGGAGTGCAGGTGCGCGAGGGCGGCGGCTCTGCACGCCGTCAGCGCCGGTCCCTTTCTTCCCCAGCGACGTCCCGGACCCCGACCGGGGAAAACGACGGCGGAGGGTGATGGGCGTGCCCTCACCCATGCAGGGGCGAACGGGCCGATTCGAGCGTCGTTTGGTCAGCCGCTGAGCGCGGCGTGAAGGTCACCGCAGTCAACCTCTCCCCGGTAGCCGTCGCGAACTGCGGTGAGCGGTATACCGTTTACTCAGTCTCCGGCGACGCCGCCTGGTTCACCGCCCCCGAACGCCTCTTCCCCCTGGTGGCCAGGATTCTCAACCCGGGGCGTCTTCGTCCTCTCCCAGCCGCCAGCCATTCCCGGCGCGTACGGCCCACAGGGCATGTACAAGGACGGATTCGCCGGACCCGCCATGTTCACCTACCGGTACAGCTACACCCCTGAGACCTGGGCGGGCTTCCTGCGCGAAGCGGGGTCCGTCGACGTCCGGGCCGCGTCCTCGACGCACCCCAGCCGGTGTCATTCCCGGGGAGCAGACAGTGGACCCGCTGCAGGCCCTGGCGAACGGGGGGTCATCCCCGCGTGCGCGGGGAGCAGGCTTGCTGACCTGGGACTCTACGCGGGCAGGGAGCCCGTTTCGCACACTTTCACAGAATCCGGCAATTCGGGCGCCGCTCGCAGGCATCCCACCCCGACGGAGTGCGGCCGGGGCCATCAGATGCGGCGGGGTTCGATGACCACCTCGGGTGAGGAAGATCGCACGACGCTGGCGGCGGGGACGATGGTGCTGCCCATGCAGACGCTCGCCGCGATGGTCGCGTGCCGGCCCACGGCGATGCCGGGGCCGAGGGTGATCATGCTGCCGGTCTGGACGTGGTCGCCGATCAGGCCCCCGAACTGGGACGTTGCGCACCGGTACGGCGGTTCGTCGCCGGGGCCGTGAAGGACGATTTCCTTGACGGGTACGCGCATGTCGTAGTTCCACAGGCTGATCGCCGCGATGACGAGGTTCGCGGACAGGTGGGCGTCGGCCCCGATGATGGAGTGGCCGACGCCGACCTGGTGGCCGAGAACGGTGTTCTCCCCGATGAAGGAGTGCGTGACCTCGCACCCGAAGCCGACCGAGACACCGGCCGCGAGAACGGAGCGCTTGCGGACGGTCGAGAACTCGTGGACGCGCACCCCGGGGCCGATGATCACGTCTTCACCGATGATCGCCGTGGGGTGGATCTGGGCGGTGGGGTGGATTCGCTGGGGCAGGACCTGCAGGGCGTCGTCGTGGAGGACGTCCCAGCGGGTGAGGAAGTCGGACAGCTCGAACGCGCCGATCTCGGCGTAGCCGGTGGCCTGCAGGCCGGATGCTGCGGGGGCGTGGACGTAGTCACCGATACGGATGGACTCGGGCACCTGGCTTGCTCCTGTCGTGTCGTCGCGGCGGGCGGGGTCAGGCGGCTTCGGCGGCCTCGCGGCGCAGGAAGTCGGGCAGGGCGGCGGGGGTGTTGTCGAGCCAGGCGACGTAGCGGGCCACGCCTTCGGCCACCGTGATCCGGGGTTCCCACTCCAGGGCGGCGGCCATACGGGCCGTGCCGGCCGTCCCGCCGAGCGGGTCGCCTTCGGGCAGCGGCCGGTCCTGGAACTCGGCGTCGGGGTAGTGGTTGCGGACGAGGTGGGCCACGTCGGCGATGGACGTGGCCCGGCCGGTGCCGATGTTGAGGCTCTGCCGGTCGGCGCCGGGGGCGAGCATGGCGCGGATGGTGGCTTCGGCGATGTCCTCGACGTGGACGAAGTCGCGGACCTGCCGACCGCCGCCGTTCAGGTGCAGCGGCAGGCCGAGCTTCGCGCGCATCGCCATCCAGGCGACCACCCAGGAGTGCGAGCCCTCCTTGACGGTCTGGGGCTCGCCGTAGACGGAGAAATAGCGGACCGAGGTGTAGGAGACGCCGGCCTTGCCCAGCACCAGCGCGGTCTGCGCCTCCCCCCACGCCTTCGTGTTGGCGTACACCGACAGCGGGGCCAGGGGCTGGTCCTCGTGCCAGGTCTGCACGTCGTGGCGCTTGGGGTCGCCGTTGCCGTAGACGGCCGCGGAGGAGACGAATACGAATCGGCGTACGCGGGCGTTGCAGCGGCGGACCGCGTCCAGGAGGACCTGTGTGCCGGTGACGTTGGTCTGGATCGCGGCCATGGGGTTGCGGGTGCAGGCGGCCACGTCGGCGACGGCGGCGGCGTGGATCACGTAGTCGGCTTCCCGGACGACGTGGTCCATCAGCGTCGCGTCGGCGATGTCGCCCACGATGGTGTCGCGGTCGGTGGGGTGTACGCCGAACAGGTCGGCGTAGACGGTGGCGGGGTAGGCGTCGAGCCTGCCCACGGCGATCACGCGGGCCCCGGCCGCGCGAAGGCGGGCGGTGATGCGGGAGCCGACCAGGCCCCCGCCCCCGGTGACCACCACGGTCGAACCGGAGAGGGCGGAAGACAGGTCGGCGTCGGGCAGCGGCACGGCGGTTCTCCTCGGACTCGGCGGGAGGGGAAGCGGGAGGGGAAGCGGGAGGGAAGCGGGAGAGGAGGGGTGGTGGGGAAGGGTGGCGGGGGAGGCTGCGGCCGGGCCGGCCCAGGACCGCCTCCCCGCCGCCTGGCAGGGACCGCCCGGGGCAGGGGTGGGCTCCCTGGGAAGGAGCGGTGGAGCGGCCCCGGGCGGCGTGATGAACAGTGAACTCGCCCGGGCCTCAGCTGAGTACGGTGGGGAAGGCAGGAACCCGTTCAACCCGTTCAAGACCACGTGCAAGGGGGCCGACCTTGGCAGGGGACCGGACGCCGAACAGCGCGTTAGCGGACGTGATCGCCGAGTCCGGGGCCACGTACTACGCGCTGGCCAGGGAGATCCGCTCCGTGGCTGCCGAGGCCGGCCGGCGATTGAGCACCGGGCCGTCGGCCGTCGCCTACTGGGTCGCCGGGGGTACACCGTCCGGCCAGACGCCGTTCTACATCGCCGAGGCCCTGACGAGACGGACCAAGCGGCGGGTGACGGTCGCCGAGATCGGTCTAGGCTGCGAAGGCGGCGGGGCCATGGAAGCCGATCCACTGGCCGTCATCGCCGATCTCGGGAGGTCCGTCATGCAACGTCGCCGCGACTTCCTCGGCGCCGCGTTCACCGCCGCCGCCGTCGGCCTGCCGCTGGTCTACGACCACGAAGCGGTCGCCGCGACGCTCCGAGCGGCCGGGACGGGCGGCAGCGTCGGCACGGCCGAGGTGACGACCGTCCGGCAGCTGACCGAGACGTTCCGCAGCGCGGACGAGCGGCTGGGCGGCGGTCATGGCCTGACCACCGTCACCGCCTACCTGACCGACACCGTCGCACCGATGCTGACCGCCCGGTTCCCGTCCGCCACGGTCCGCTCCGAGGCGTTCGGGGCGGCGGCGCAGCTGGCCTGCCTGGTCGGCTGGAAACACCACGACCTCGGCCGGGAGGGCGCCGCCCAGCGGTACTACCTGCTGGGCTACCAGCTCGCGTGTGAGGCCGACCCGAGCGGCCATGCCGCGTGGATGATGCGGGCCCTGACCCATCAAGCCCTTGACCTGGGCCACCCCGCCTCATGTCCCGAGCTTGCCGAAGCGGCCCTGGGCAGGGCGGCGGGGAAGGTCGACCGGCAGACCGAGGCCCTGCTGCTGGTGACGTGCGCCAGGGCGTACGGGGCCGACGGGCAGAACGCCAGGGCGGCGCGGGCGCTGCTGGCCGCCGAGGACGCTGTGACGGACACGCGGGACCCGGTCCCCGACTACGCCGCGGCCTCGGGGCCGGTGGCGGCCACCGTCGCCTCGCACATGGGCAGGACCCTGACCGCGATGAAGGACCACGCGGCGGCGGAACGGCACTACCGGCGGGCCCTGGCGGGCCGTACGCCGGGCACCTACCAGCTCAAGCACGGGCTGACCCTGGCCAACCTGGGGCGGTCGGTGGCCGGGCAGCACCGGCACGAGGAAGCCGTACGCCTGTGGGCCCGGTCCCTGGACTTCATGGGCGGCGTGGTCTCCGACCGCAACCGGCAGGCGGTACGGGAGATCCAGGCGGCGGCGGGCCGGTACCGCCGCCGCGGTGTGGCCGACGCGGCGAGCCTGCACCAGCGGGCGACCGATCTGCTCAACAACCAGGTGTGAAAGGAACAGGCAACGGACATGCCGAAGATCGGGGTTGTGGTCCTGACCATGGGCGACCGGCCCGCAGAACTGGGGGCCCTGCTGGCCTCGGTGACCGCTCAGGAAGGTGATCCGGCGACCGTGGTCGTCCTCGGCCAGGGCGTCGAGCTCCCGCCCCTCCCGGATGGCGTGGACGGGGTGGAACTGCCGGAGAACCTGGGGATCCCCGGCGGCCGCAACGCCGGCGTGCGGTGGCTCCGCGAACGGGGCGGCGCCGACATCGTCGTGGTCCTGGACGACGACGGCCTGCTCCCCCGCACCGACACCTTCCGTCTGATCCGGGAAGCGTTCGCCGACAGACCGCGCCTGGGCGTCGCCGGCTTCCGCATCGCGGACGAGACCGGGGCGAGTCAGCGCAGGCACGTCCCCCGCCTGGGCGGCAAGGACCCCCTGGCGTCCGGGCCGGTGACGACGTTCCTCGGCGGCGGCCACGCCATCCGCATGACCGTGATCGACCAGGTCGGCGACTTCCCCGCCCCCTTCTTCTACGCCCACGAGGAAACAGACTTCGCCTGGCGGGCGCTGGACGCCGACTGGGACATCGACTACCGGGCGGACATGGTCCTGCAACACCCCCGCACCGAGGCGTCCCGGCACGCGGTCTACTACCGCAACACCGGCCGCAACCGCGTCTGGCTGGCCAAACGGCACCTGCCCGCCGTCCTGGTCCCGGCCTACCTCGCCGCCTGGGCGGCGTACACGATCGCGCAGCGCCCCCCGCTGTCCGGCCTTGCCGCCTGGTGGGCCGGCTTCTTCGAAGGCGTACGGGTGCCATGCCCGCCCAGGCGGCCCATGCGGTGGCGGACGGTATGGCGTATGACCAGGCTGGGCCGGCCTCCGGTCATCTGACGCCCAGGTGCGGGACGGGTCCCAGGGGCCGCCCCTGGGGTGATCCGGGCAGGGTGAACGCCCTGAACGGGACGAGCCGGATCGGCCGGGGTGGTCACGTCGGACATCCCCGCGTGCCGGGATTCAGCAGCGGACCCTGGAGTCGGGCGCTGGTCCCTGGGGTCATCCCCGCGTGCGAGCAGGGCGATGGCCTCGACGCTGGGCACAACGGCGAGGGGTCATCCCCGCGTGCGCGGGGAGCAGCAGCGCGCGCAGCTCGCCCGCACAGCAGCTGAGGGGTCATCCCCGCGTGCGCGGGGAGCAGGAGGCCGCTGCGGACGTGTCGAAAAATGACGAGGGGTCATCCCCGCGTGCGCGGGGAGCAGACTTGCTGAGCTGGGAGTTTAGGCGAGTCCAACGCCGTTTTTCCTTACTTTCAGAGAATCGAACATTTCAGCCACACTGCTCCTTAACTCCTCAAAACCAGCGAATTCTCCGCTCGTGTGGTCCGCCGCCCCACCGGATACAAACTTCGATCCCGCCCTTCCAGATGCGTGAGGGGCCGGAGCCGATCCTGTGCTGAGCAACGAGGCAGTACAGAGGTCGGGATCGTGGGAGGGCACCTCTTCGGACCGCTCCTTCGGCCGGGGCCTGGGCAAGCCACCAGGTGGTACCCGGCCAGCCGTGCTCGATCGTCACCGCGCTGGAGAGAAGCCGGACCTTGTGGGTCGGCTGGAGCGGCGCCGACCTGGCCGCACCAGTCATCACTGGGCAATTCCGCAAACATGGTCCAATTTCTCCTGGATGTCATCCAGCGGCGGCAGGACGGGGATCCACAGGCGGCTGCGTTCCGCCGTCCTCCTCGAGGCCGTCGTCCGGGCCCGCCCGCGCCCCGTGCCACCGAGCACCTCGCATACGGCACGGCCGTCGCGTACGTCAGGGCTCCGGCACGTCCGTCGACGCGGTGTATGACCACTGGCGCGTGCTCATCACCGGCGGGAGGGGGCGCCCTTCGTGCTGTCCGCGCCCCCGTAGGCTGACGCCATGACGATTCGTGCTGTGGTGTTCGATGTCGGCGAGTGCCTGGTCGACGAAACCCGGGAGTACGGAACCTGGGCCGACTGGCTCGGGGTCCCGCGGCACACCTTCGCCGCGATGTTCGGGGCGGTCATCGCGCAGGGCCGCGACTACCGCGAGGTGTTCGAGCCGTTCAGGCCGGGCTTCGACCTCACGGCCGAGCGCGAGGCCCGCGCGGCCGCCGGCAAGCCGGAGTGGTTCGGCGAGGACGATCTCTACCCCGACGTCCGGCCCGCGCTCGCGCAGCTCCGCGCCGACGGTCTGTGGCTCGCGATCGCCGGGAACCAGACCGTCCGTGCGGGCGGCCTGCTGCGCGAGCTGTTCACCAAGGACGTCGACCTGATCGGCACCTCGGACGACTGGGGCGCCTCGAAGCCGGATCCGGCGTTCTTCGAGCGGGTCGCTGCGGTCGTCCCGGCCGCCGCGTCGGAGATCCTGTACGTGGGTGACCGCGTCGACAACGACCTTCGCCCCGGCGCCGCCGCGGGCATGCAGACCGCGCTCATCCGCCGGGGCCCGTGGGCGACGATCCAGTGGGACACCCCGGAGGCCCGCGAGCTGCCGACGTTCCGCATCGACAGCCTCGCCGAGCTGTCCCCCTCGATCGCCGAGTTCAACAGGCGAGAGCGCTGACCACGGCCCCCCAGCCGTAGAGCCGGTCGTCGAGGTCGCGTACGTACGGCTCGTGCTCCCACGGGGTGAGGGCGCGCCGCACCTCGCGGACCCGCTCCAGGCCGGTCGCGTACCAGTGGACCTCCAGCAGCTCCAGCGCGCGCAGCGCGTACCCGGCCGCGGCCTGCGGCTGTCCGGCTGCGGCTTCTACGGCGCCCAGGTCCCCGAGGATGACGGTGCGCTGCTTGTCGTCGTCGGCGGTGAGCCCGTCCAGGGCGCCGAGCAGGGTCTCCCGGGCCTGCGGCAGGTGCCCGGCCCGCAGCTGGGTGTTGCCCTTGAACGCGGCGAGGCGGACGGCCGAGAACCAGTCCATCCATGCGGGGGCGGGCCGGTCGGTGTCGTCGATGACGCTCTCGCCGTGCGCGATCAGGTTCAGCGCGGACCGCGTGTCGCCGCAGAGCGTGGCGCATTCGGCCTCGACGGCGTCGAGCCAGGCCACGAAGTAGCCGGGCGCCTGGGCCCGGCGGGCGTAGGTGCGGGCCGCGGTCATGCGCTCGGTGACGGGCTCGCGCCGGCCGGCCCATCCGGGGATGAACGCCATGTGGGCGAGGACGGCGCTGCCGAGGAGTGCGTCGTCGGCCTCTCCGGCCGCTTGCAGGGCGCGGACCCAGGTGTCGCTCGCGCGCTCGGGTTCGCGAAGGTCGAAGAACTCGATGCGCCCGGCGAGGAGGTAGGACTCGGCGAGGGCCGTGGCAAGGGTTCGCCGGGTCCGGCCGGTGGTGGCGTCGAGGAGTTGCCCGCCGAGGGTGGCGTGCGCGGCGACGGCGGGGTGGAGGGTGGCCGGGGCGACGGTCCAGTAGAGCCTGCGGTGGGCGCGGGTGACGGCGAGGAAGTCGGCTGCCGCGGTGGCGGGCTGCGGGGCGGTCGGGGTACGGAGCGGGCCGCGGTTGGGCGGGGCGAGGAGGCTGCCCGTCACCTGCGGGCCGCTGCCGGGGGGCACGTTGAAGCCGAGTTCGTCGAGCGGGCGGCCGAGGAGGTCGACGAGGACCTGCCGTACATCGGGCTGCGGGAGCGGCGGGTTGTCGGCCTCGTACCGTCGGACCTGGCGCAGGCCGATGTGGATGCCGCGGGCGGCGATGGCGTCGACGAGTTCCTGCTGGGTGCGGTAGCCGGCGGCTTGGCGGGCCGCCCGGAGGCGGGCGTTGCCGGTGGGCTGGGTCATTTCCAACTCCCGTTCTCCCGTTGCGGGTAGGGCTGCGAGTCCACTGTCCCAGGACGTCCTCTCGTACGCCAGGGTTCATCGGATCGAGGGCCCATACGTCCCCCGACAGGACCTCAAGAGTCCGCTCGCGAGTCCTCCCATGAGGACGTCCATGGGGTCATCGTGTGTGCCACACCCGCTGAGGACGGTAGGGAGCACCGGCATGAAGGCGCGCGCGGACGACTCGTTCGGCCACACCGACCACCCGCTGATCGGTCGTCCGGTCGTGGACACCCGGTCGCTGCGGGAGGGTGAGCTGCGGGCGGTCCTCATCGAGGAGTCCGGCGCCCGGACTGCGTACATCCGCGGAAGGGACCACCGCGAGTTCGAGACCCCCGTCGACTGCGTTCGGGCTGCCCGGTGAGTCGCCGGGGTGGGGCGGGGCAGGTCCTGTACCGGCGCGTGGCGCTCGGCGTCCTCGCCTCCGTCTTCATCGGCACCGGAACCCGCGGGTGATCGTCCAGCCCCGGGCCGTCACCCCGGGACCGGAGTTCCTCGCCGAGGTGGCCGTCCACTACGCGCTGCGGGCCGGCTGCCCGACCGTGATGCTGGGCCACGCCGAGGCGGACGTCCGCCGGCGCGGCAGCATCGACCGGTACCTCCGCGGGATCGCCGCCGGCCTCGGGCTGCACGCGGGGCCGACGTACCCCCGCACGCGGCACGTCCTGTACTACGCGTGGGACACATGGGCCCTGGACTACGGGCACCCCGAGTCGCTGCTCCAGCTTCCCCGGCCGTCCCACGACTGGGCGCTGACTGCTCAGCGGGCCCGGGCCGCGCACGTCGGAGTCTGCCTCGACCCCTCCATGCCGCCCTCGGGCCCCGACCGCGTCCTGACCGGGACCGTGGGCTACAGGGCCGACAGGCCCATCGGCATGCGGTAGTCCGCGCGCATGCCCGGGGGACCTCGCGACAGCCGGCCGACCGGATCTGTGCCAGCTGCGACGAGCCGCTGCTCGACCCTGCGTGCGCGGGAAGTAGATGCGGACGGGCCCGTCTGCGGGTGGTCGCAGGCGTCATCCCCGCATGCGCGGGGAGCAGCGCGCACTCGCTTTGGGAGCGAGGGGTCGCAGGGGGTCATCCCCGCGTGCGCAGGGAGCAGGGGCCCGAGCAGGCCGCCGCCCTGTCCGGGGTGGGGTCATCCCCGCGTGCGCGGGAGCAGCGGAACTGAACGCCTGGAAGCGTCGCCTCCTCGGGGTCATCCCCGCGTGCGCAGGCAGCAGGGTGCCGCGATGCACGCGGTCATGCCGATTCTGAGGTCATCCCCGCGTGCGCGGGGAGCAGATCAGCGCGCCGAGGAAGGACTCGGTGGTCCAGGGGTCATCCCCGCGTGCGCGGGGAGCAGTACGTGGACGAGGACGGCGGCGTGCACTCCGCGGGGTCATCCCCGCGTGCGCGGGGAGCAGCAGTACGACATCACGCTGCCGATCAACCCCGGGGGGTCATCCCCGCGTGCGTGGGGAGCAGATCCGGCCGGTCTCGGGGGAGGTGCGGAAGTCGGGGTCATCCCCGCGTGCGCGGGGAGCAGTCGCTGCTGCTGGTGGTGCCGCCGGCGGATCCGGGGTCATCCCCGCGCGCGGGGAGCAGCAATGAAAATGACCGGCTTGAACCTCGGCGCCGGGGGTCATCCCCGCGTGCGCGGGGAGCAGGCTTGTTGACCTGGGACTCTACGCGGGCAGGGAGCCGTTTTCGCGCACTTTCGCGGAATCCGGCAATTGGGGTATTACTCGCGGCCGTTCCAGCCCCAGGCCCGCGCCCGGCTCACCCACCGTGATCCGCAACGGCCTGCTCGCCCCGCCTCCGCCGCCATAGGGTGCCCGTAGCGATCATCGATCACGGGGAGTGGGCGCATGGGCGGCGGGGTGGGAGACGGCGAGCGGTTACGCCGGAGCGGCGTCGTGGGCTACTGGCGGGCCGTGGAGTTGTTCAGTCCGCAAAAGGTGCCCGCGCTGTCCGCCCGGGAGCGCGTGTACGCCGTGGCCACCGATCAGCCGTTGCCCTGGCAGGGCGGGCATCCGCTGCGAGCCGTACCGCTGGAGCCGGGGTACGGCTGGCAGCACATCGTGTACGGCGGGACGTACGCCCTGAGCGCCGTGCGCGACACCCTGCTGCGCGTGTTCGGGGGGAGCGAGGAGGACCACGACGGCCGGATGGACGGCGAGAGCGCGCTGTTCGCGCTGACCGTCACCGACGAGGGCCGGCTGCTGCTCGACTCCCCCGTCTTCTCCTCCTGCGCCTGGGCCACCGGCCGCGCCCTCTCCCCCGGCCCCGGCAGCCGCGGCTGGCTCGACGAGTTTCAGGAGGAGGCCGACGCCTGGCACACGCGAGCCGGTGAGCTCGGGGAGGTGCCTGACATCGGCCACGCCTGCCACGCCGGCCACACCAATCCTGGCCCCGGCACCAGCGCCGGTCAGGAGCAGCCGCCCGGCCCCGACGCCGACGCCGATGGCGACGTGGCGCGCGTCGGCGGCGGGGTGGTCGGGGTCCGGCAGTTGCTGGCGTTCACCGGGAAGCTGGCCGATGCCTGGGGTGTCGCTGGGGCGCTGGAGCCGGTCGGGGTGCGCGTGCGGAGCGTGCCCGTGCGGCTGGACCGGGTCGGCGACGGCTCCGACCAGCAGGACTTCCTCAACAGCTTCATCGCCGCCGACCTGGACCGGGTGGCCCGTGCGCTGGCCCGGCGCGATCCCGGGCCGGCGCTCGCCGCCTACCTCACCCCCGAGGCCGCCCTCGACACCTCGCGCCGCCTCGACGTACGCGCGGACCCCGCGTTCGTGCTCGGCGGGGTCGCACCGGGCCGGACCCCGCTGGGCCGGTGGCCGGCCGACGCCGGGCATCCGCTGGCGCTCAGCCAGCAGTTCGCGGTCAACGCCGTGCACACCGAGCTCGCCCCGGCCGGCGGGGTCTTCGCCGTCAACGGCCCGCCCGGCACGGGCAAGACGACCATGCTGCGCGACTGCTTCGCCGCGGCCGTCGTCGAGCGCGCCCGCCGCCTGGCCGCGCTGCGCCTGCCGTCGCAGGCCTTCGCCGAGCAGGCGCCGTACGTATGGAAGAGCGGCGACTACACCCGTACGGTCACCCCGCTGCGCCCGGAGTTCACCGGCTTCGAGATGGTCGTCGCCTCCGCCAACAACGGCGCCGTGGAGAACATCTCCACCGAGATCCCCGCCCGCGCCGCGCTCGGCGGGCCGTGGCGCGAGGAGGCCGACTACTTCGCCGAGCAGGCCACCCGCCTCCTCAAGGGCGAGCCGGCGTGGGGCGCGGTCGCCGCCCGCCTGGGCAGCAAGAAGAACCGTCTCGAGTTCGTCAACCGTTTCTGGCACGGAAAGTACCGCCGCACCGACGCCGGTGCCGGTGCCGGTGCCGGTGCCGGTGCCGGTGCCGGTGCCGGGAGTGGCACCGGCAGCACCGCCCCTCCCCCGTCGGCGCGGTCCGTCGTCCCGCCCCGGCAGCCGGAAGGGAGCGGCCGCGGCGCACCGCGTCGCGACGCCTGGATCGACAGCGGCGCCGGCCTCGCCCACCTGCTGCGGGAGTGGCGCGACACCCCGCAGACCGGGGTGTGGCGCGCGGCCCGCCAGCGGTTCGACGCGGCGCTCGCCGAGGCCGAACAGCTGGGCGCCGAACGGGCCACGGCCGCCGAGGCGTACGCGGCGCTGCCGCACCACGACGCGGCCGTACGCCGGAGCCGGGCCGGCGAGGAGCATGCGGCCGCGGAGCTGGAGCGCGCACGGCAGACCCTGCCAGCGGCGGAGGCGGCGCTGGAGCGCGCCGAGCAGGTGCTGTCCGAGGCGGAACACGCGCACCGGGCCCACCTGGCCCGCCGCCCCGGCTTCACGGTCAGCCTCTTCACCCTGGGGCGGGCGGCGCGCTCCTGGCATGGGCAGGAGGCGGAGGCGGCGGCCGTGGTCGCCGGTGCGCGGCGTACGCGTGAGGCCGCGCGGGCGGGCCGGGACGGCGTACGGGGTGCGGTGGGCGCGGCCGCGGACCGGCTGGCGGGGCGGCGTACGGCGCTGGAACGGGCGGTCGCCGCGCGCGAACGGGACGAGGGGGCGGTGGCCGCCGCGCGCGCCCGGTGGGAGGGGTTCGTGCCGCAGGAGGCGTGGCTCACGGACGACCGTACGCGCGAGCTGGCCGCCCCGTGGTCGGATCCGGAGATCACGAAGGCGCGTACGGAGGTGTTCCTCGCGGCCCTCGAACTCCACCGGGCCTTCCTGCGGTGCACCGCCCGCACGATGTACGCCAACCTGATGGCCGCCATGGACGCGGTCGCCGGCGCCGTGCCCGCGACCGTGCCCGAGCCGCATCTGCGGGCGGCCTGGCAGAGCCTGTTCCTCGTGGTACCGGTGGTGTCCACGACGTTCGCGTCGCTGGACCGGGTCTTCGCGCGGCTCGGGCAGGAGGCGCTGGGCTGGCTGTTCGTGGACGAGGCGGGGCAGGCGGCCCCGCAGATGGCGGTGGGCGGTATCTGGCGGGCGAGGCGTACGGTCGTCGTCGGCGACCCGCTGCAGCTGGAACCGGTGGTGGTGCTGCCGTGGACCGCGCAGCGGGCGCTGCGCGAGGACTTCGGCGCGGCGGAGGAATGGGCGCCGGGGCGTACGTCGGTGCAGCAGCTCGCCGACCGCGCCAACCGCTACGGCACCCTGCTGCCCGCCTCCGCCGAACTGCCGGACGGCCGGCACGAGGTGTGGGTGGGCGCACCGCTGCGGGTGCACCGGCGGTGCGACGACCCGATGTTCTCCGTCAGCAACGCCATCGCCTACGACGGCCTGATGGTGCAGGGCACGGCGCGGCGCTCCCCGTACGCCTACCCGCCGGCGAGCAGCTGGGTGGACGTCGCCTCGACGGAGGCGGACGGGCACTGGATCCCGGAGGAGGGGCGGGCGCTGCGGCGCGTGCTGGAGCGGCTGCGGGACGAGGGCGGCGTGGACCTGGGCGCGGACGTCTTCGTGATCAGCCCGTTCCGCCAGGTCGTGGCCGGCGCGCAACGGGCCTGCCGGGACCTGGTGCCGCCGGGGCGCATCGGTACGGTGCACACGACCCAGGGCAAGGAGGCCGACGTCGTCATCCTGGTCCTGGGCACGGACCCGCGCCGGCCGGGCGCCCGGGCGTGGGCGGCGTCCCGCCCGAACCTCCTCAACGTGGCGGTGAGCCGCGCCAAACGCCGCCTGTTCGTCATCGGCAACCGCGAGTCGTGGCGCGACCAGCGCTTCTTCACCACCCTGGCGGAGTCCCTCCCGTCCCACGCGTGGCAGCGGCGGGGGGCGGATACGCCGTGGTAGGGGGAATCCCCGCGTGCGCGGGGAGCAGACTTACTGACCTGGGACTTTAGGCGAGCCGAAGGGCGTTTGTGAGCACTTTCAGAGAGTCGGGTATTCCGTGCATACGACGCCTGTCCCACCGAATCCTCTTGAAGCCGACCTCGACGATTCACCATCGACTTCACACCCCCGGGTTGGCAGGGCTGGACGGAACAGGCGACGGCGCGGCAGGCGTCAGGTCCTGGGGCAGGTCCGGGACCGGGAGGCGGTGTTTGAGCGCGCGGTGGATGGCGCCGGCCATGACCACCAGCAGGGGCAGGGACAGCGCCTCGGGGAGGTTCAGCAGGGAAAGCAGCCAGCCGAAGGCGATGAGGGTGCCGACGAACAGGCCGTAACCGAGGAGCTTCGCCCCC
Source organism: Streptomyces sp. NPDC090022 (assembly GCF_044748145.1). Taxonomy (NCBI): domain Bacteria; kingdom Bacillati; phylum Actinomycetota; class Actinomycetes; order Kitasatosporales; family Streptomycetaceae; genus Streptomyces; species Streptomyces sp. NPDC090022. The sequence goes on along the minus strand of NZ_JBIVFN010000016.1, from coordinate 136,538 downwards.
GTAGCCTCGGTGCGGGGCGGTGGGCCCTGCCAGGCGGGGTCGGCCGTGAGGGCGGCCGTGGCGACCAGGGGGCCGGCGCTGGCCGGCTCGTGCGCCGGGGCGACCGTACGGGACAGGAGCGATGCGACGATGGCGTACAGGTCTCCGAGTGCGGACCGGTCGCCGTCCACCAGGCGGACCTTGGCCGCGTGGAGGTTGCGTACGACCTCCTGTGCCTGCGCGCGCAGCCTGGCCCGGTGGACCGGGTCGGTGCGCCGGGGCTCCAGTTCGGCGTAGCGGCCCAGCGCCGCGCACAGGTCGTCGACGGCGGCGCAGACCGCGGAGCCGTACGAATACCCGCGGGCCTCACGGTCCTCCCGCGCCGGCGGCCGGCACGCCTCGACGGCGCGCACCGCCATGAGGGTGGTGTGCTCCAGCGGCAGGGACCGGGCCAGCATCCGGCGGTCCACCTCGCAGAGCACCAGGACCGCTCCGAACATGCCCCACAGCAGCGGCATCAGCCACGGGCGCCCCTCGGAGAACTCCCCGTTGAGGACCAGGAACACGCACGCCACGACGCCCAGGCCCGGGAACAGCCACACCAGCAGGACCGACAGGGCCGAGAAGCGGCGGTCCTCGAGTCGCAGGCGCAGGCGGCCCGCGTCCGGGAGCTCCGCACCGGCCGGGACGTGCGCGGCCAGGGTGGCGACGACCTCGGCGGCGCGGTCCTGCGAGCTTCGGCCCCAGCCGATGCGCCGGGCCGCCCGGAACACTCTCCCGTGCGGTCGGCGGGATCTGCCCGCCCACTGCGGGCCGACGAGCCACAGAGCCAAGGCGGTATAGACGGAAGTGCCCCATAACAGGTGGGTGAGAAGGCTCTTCATCATGGGTCGATCATGCGGGCCCGCACGGACATCCCCGGCCCCGTCGGACACGGAGCACGTGCGGCGCAATCCGCTGCCCGTGGCCGCGCCCGGTCGAATACAGTGGGGGCACCAAGTTACTCAGGCACGGAGGGCCCCACGCTCGTGGGGGCCCTCCGCCGTGTCCGCGCCTCCGCGCGCGCCGCCTGGTTGCTGCGTTCGCACCGGTCCTCGCGGCCTGCCGCAGCCTCAGGCGACCTGCAGCTTCGGGCGGCCGGTCGGGGCCGGCGGGGCCTGGTGGTACGTCGGGAGCTTCAGGTTGGCGAGGTCGCCGGCCTGGATGCGGGCCATGGCCGCGCGGAACGCCGCCTCCATCGACTCCGGGCTCTCGTACTTCGCCGCCAAGCAGTCCGAGGCGATGCGCGAGATCGCGCGGCGGATCACCGCATGAGCAAGAGCGACCTTCTCGGCACCGGTTCGGCCTTCAGCAACGCGCGCCGCAACTTCGGTACGGACGAGGAGATGACCCGCTTCGGCGAGGAGCTGCGCCAGGCCCAGCTCTCGGCGTGCGTCGTGGTCAGCCGGAGCGCCTACCTCGCACTGTGGTCCGACCACGCGCCGCGGATCGGCTCCGCCCCGTACGTCCTCATCAACGGCGAGCGCCGCTTCCGCAGCGCGCTGCACGTCGGGCTGGAGGCGCTGGACTTCGTCGTACGCGACGACCTGGCCGCCTCCCGCACGGACTTCATCGACCACCTGCTCGCGGAGAACCTCGAACGCGAGGACTTCGACGTGATCGAGCGTGCCCGTGGTGTGCAGCAGCTGGTCGACATCTGCGCGGAGGAGGGCCGCGAGCACGGGGCGAAGTCCCGGGCCGCGGAGCGGCTGGGCAAGTCGCCGTCGTGGGTGACCAACCAGCTGGTGCTGCTGGAACTGCCCGACGAGATCCAGCGGATGCTCAGCGCCGGCGAACTCCCGGAGCGGGACGGCCGGGCGCTGGCGCGCACGGCCAAGGACCGGCCGGACGCGGACGCGGCCGCGCTGCTGGACCTCCTGAAGCAGAACAAGGAGCAGGAGGCCCAGGTCAAGGCGGTGCAGAAGGAAATCCTGCGCGCCAACCAGGACTCCGTCCCGGCCCGTGTGGCGGCGGAGCCGGGTCCGGCGACAGGCCCGTCACCGAGCGCTGCGGGTGCGGCGGTGGCGACCGCGCAGACGGCCCGACTTTTGTCCGCGGACAAAAGTCGGGGCCCCGAGGCCCCGTCGGAGACGTCCGCCCCCGCCGATGACCCGGTGAAACCGGCTCCCGTGGCTCCGATGACCCCAGCGGTCCCGCGTGTGTCGCACACCCCTGCGGCACAGCCGGTTCGGGAGGAGCAGGAGCCGTCGGGAGCCATCCCCTCCCAGGCACGGGGAACGGACACGGGTCCGCTTCCGTGGCAGGACCCAAGGGCCGTGTACGACGCGATCTGGGCGAACATGTCGGCCAAGCACCGCGAGGAGCTCACAATGCTCCTGATCGAGAGTCACCAGGAACGCTAGCGGCCACTGACACGGCCAGAGGGGCCCACCGCACGCACTGCGCGGTGGGCCCCTCCGCGTATCAGCATGCGCGCCAAGATGCGCCTCGACCTGACCCCGGAGCCCTTCCCCTTCCTCCCGCCGGCCCGTAGCAGGCGCCCGGTGGCCGGGGTGTGTGCCCACAAGCCGGAGGGCCGTCTACAGACCGGCACGCACGAGGAGCTCCTCCGCCTGTTCCCGGGTCAGGTCCGGCGGAGCCGGTGAGCGGGGAGGGCACGTGTGGGCGCTCCGTTTGAAGGAGAGAACCCACTCCGTCAGGGGGTCGTCGGTCGCGGCGGTGGCAATGAGGCTTTCGCGCAGGGGCGCGGGAGTGTCCGGGCGTGCCGCGATCGTGTTACGGACGTGGATGTCGGGGTCCCGGGCCAGCCGATTCCGCAGCTCGGCGGGGAGGTTCGGATGGTCGGCCACAGCTCTGCGTACGCCGGAGTCCGGGTCAGCGGCCAGTTCCGGGGACGGATCGGCATGGCGGACCGCGAGGGAACGGGTCTCGGGGTCGGCAAGGAGTGCGGGCAGGAGGTCCGGCGGTGGTGCGTAGACCGTGGCCGCGGTCCTGCGGACATCCGGATCGGGATCGGTCAGCAGGGCCCGGCGCACGGGCTCCGGTGCCTGCCGCCCGTACTGGACGACGGACGACCGTACATACGGCTCGGGATCTGCGGCCAGGACAGCCAGCAGTTCGTGCGACAGATGCTCGTTCATCGCCAGGAACGCGCGCACAGTGGGATCCTGGTCAGTGGCCAGGCGCGCCCAGAGCCCGGGCGGTTCGTCTTCGACGCTCGCCGCGACCGCGGCCCGGACTGTCGGCTCGGGATGCTCTGCCAGGTGGGCCCTGACGTGGGCTGGAACAGAGGCGTTGGCTGCGAGACTGCGTGCGGAGCCGAGTCTGATGATGTCGGCGATCAGCTCCTCCGTCAGGTCTCTGCGCAGAAGGGCCGCCGAGCGGCGGGCTTGCGGATGCCGGAGCAGGCGCCGCACCAGCTCGGCGGGGAGGTCCCTCTGGACAGCGAGAGCGCTCAGCTCGGCATCGAGATCCATGCACCGCAGGCTACGGCTTGTCCCGTAGCGCCTGAAGAAGATGCGGAGCACCTCTGGTCACCTCTTCGGGAGGACTCCGCATGCCGACGATGAGAAACACGTTGGCCGGTCGAACACCGAGCTGCGACGATGCCCCTGTTTCTCTCGCGGAGGATGCTTGTTCGTTTTCGTGTGTGCTGGCTGTGGCGCCAGTCTGACCATCCCGCTGTCCCAGGTCGCGTTGCCGGTACACGCTCATCAGAAGTACGGGAACGGCATCCAGCTCCCGGTGCTCATGGAGTCGGGCACGTTCGCCGTGGACCCGGAGCCCTCGGGGCCGCCCGGAGCGGTCGTCATCGCGCCGGGCGACGCCGGCGGCACGGTGCTGATCCCGAACCACCGCGGGGGCGGCTACTGCTGCGGGCTCGACGGTGCCGACGGCCCCAACGTGGCCTGTGCGGAGTGCGGCCTGCCCGTGGCGAGCCGGATCGACGACTGCTCGCTCTGGCAGGCGACGTGGCTCGCCCCGAACGCCGTACGCCGCCTTCCCGTCGACGGTGCGCGCGTCGAGCCGCTGTCGTGGTCGGATGTGGTGGCGCAGGGGAAGAGCACGCCCCCGTACGAGCCGCTGGCCACATGGGGGTCGCGGATGGCGGCGGGCCACTGGTCGAACTACTGGTGGTCGTGGAGCCCGCAGTGGGAGGCGGCGGCCGGCCGGGCGCTCGCCCACCTGCTGGCGGCTTCGGAGGGACAACCGGTGATCGTCCCGGACGGCCTGGCCGGGCAGGTCTTCCAACGTACGCTCGACACCCTGCTGCCCGCGGGTCCGCAGGCGCGGCGCGCCGTACTGGCCGGTCCGGGACTGCCGGCTCCCAGCCGAGACGTCCCCATCCTCCTCGTGCCGTCCCATCCTCAGACGGGGAAGACCTGGACCCCGGCGGACCCGGCACCACACCTGGTTCCGCTGCCGTCCGGCGTGTGGCGGTCGCTGGCCTTCCCCGGGCCGGACCTGCCCGTCCCCACGTCGGGCGTCCTACCCGCCGGCGTCCTCCGCGACGACTTCGACCCGCCCGCACCGCGCCCACGTCGCCTGTTCCGGGCCGACCCGGATGTGTTCCGGCATGCCCTGGTCCGGCTGCCGGCCGTCCGTAGCCCGTGGCTGCGCGAGATCCTCGACAACCTCACGCACCACATGCGCACCGGCCTCTTCTAGGGCTGTCCCGTAACCGCCAGGAGGGGTGAGAGACGGGCTCAGTCTGTCTCGCCGTCTGCTTCTGCGGCCCAGCGACGGATGTGCGGGTCGGGTTGCGCTCGGGCGGATGCGAGGGTGCTGTCGAGCAGGTTGTGCAGAGATGGCGGGTATGCCGTGCGGGAGGGAGGCAGGTACAGCAGGACGCGGTGGCGCATCTGCACGGTGGTGGCTTCGGCGAACACCTGCAGGGATGCCTCCAGCCAGGCGGCCTCGATGTCCTGTGACTCGTCCAGAGCGGGATCACGTACCCCACCGGGGCCGTACGCCGGGGACCGATCTGCACGCAAGGGGACATGGGCGCTGTACCAGGCCCGTACGGCACCGGCTCGCTCGGCATCCGTGCCGGTCCGCAGACAGTCGACCAATGCCGCCATCACACGGCGGCGTCCGAATGCGTAGACCGCCGGCTCGACGTACCAGCGGCAGAAGCTGGGATCTGGGTCGTATACGGATGCGGCCATCAGCGGGGCGAACAGTTCGTCAGGCAGATGTGCGCGTTCGAGCAGGGGCTTGCGCACCGCATGGGCCAGGTGGCGGGCCTGGTTGTTCGGCGGCATGGCGACGTCTTCGACGCCCAGCAGCCGAGCCACCTCTGTCGCGCATGTCAGGAATGAACGCGGTTCCATGCCGCTCTGCTCGTCTTCGGTCATGCCGGCATTCTGGCCTGGTCATCTCCGGAGTCGAACAACTACCCGTACTCCACCGGTCAACCATGCCGAGGGGCTGCAGGTCGCTCTCCGAGGCCCGACTTTTGTCCGCGGACAAAAGTCGGGAGCCCGTACCGCGTCCGCTCAGCGTGTCAGAACCAGTCCGCAGCTGTAGGCGCGAGCGTGGCCCAGGCCGTTGGAGAGGGTCTCCACCAGGGCTTCCGGGTCGGTCACGGTCAAGGAACCGCGGATCTCCGCGCGGGCGATCTTCAGGCCCTTGTGCGGGGCGGGGCTGGAGACCGTGGGGAGCATGCGGACCGCCAGGGTGGCCGGGTCGGTGGTGGCGCCGATGCGGACCACGCCGTCCGCGGCGGTCGCCGGCTCCCCCGCGGCCTGGAGGCGACGGACGAACCAGTTCTTGACGTGCTCCGGATTGCTGTGCGGGACCCGGGTGCCGCGGACCTTCTCCTCGACCGGCCGGCCCGACGGCTTGCTGCGGGTGGGGTTGACGACCGTACGGAAGCCGACGGCGTCCCCGGTCCTGAAGGTGCGGTCGACCGTGATCGTGTGCGGTGGGCCGGTGAGGGCGGCGCGCGGGATGCGGCTCCAGTCGCCGGGGACCCGTGACTGCACGACCAGGACGAGAGCTGCCGCCTTCAGGTCGACCGACCACGTCGACAGGACGCCCATCTGGGAGCGGGCGGCCGGGTCGCCGTCCTCGACCCAGCCGCGGAAGCCGCTCATGACGGTGCGGTGCATGTCCTGGGCGTCGACGAGGGACTTCGCCACGTACGGATGGCGGGCGTCCAGGGTCAGGACGGAATGGGTGGTGACGAAGCGGGCCACCGTGGTGGGAGCGGTGCGGGGGGTGCTCACAGGATGAGGTCCTTCCAGCCGGCGGCGGTGGGGGCGATCGTGACGCGCGTACGGGTCTCCCAGCGTGTGGTGTGGAGCCGGCGCGCCGGGTCGAAGCTGACCGGCTGGTCGTTGACGGGCGCCGCGCCGGGGGCGCCGGCGGGGGTCTGGACCCAGGCCCAGGGGCGGCGCCCGGAGGCCGGAGGATCCGGGTTGGGCAGGAGCTGCTGGGCGGCGAAGACCTCGGCGAGTGTGCCGGACAGGACGCCGACGGCCAGGGTGCCGGACGGCGGGCAGGACTTGCGGCCCAGCCACAGTAGCCGCTTGGGGTGTTCCAGGGCATGGGCAATCTCCCCCAGCCATCCCTGGTCCTCGTGCTGGAGTCCGACGAGGAAGGCGGCGTCCGACAGGTACCAGCGCTCGGTGATCAGCGCCGTACGGGAGAGCTTGCCCGAGACCAGGGCCCCGGAGACGGGATCGGCGGCGATCTTCTTGGGTGCCCCGTACCAGTCGGCGAGTTCGTGGTGCCCGAAGCTGTCACCGGTGGCCGCCTCCAGCCCGGCGGAGACGGCGGCCGCGCGCCGGTGGTCGGTGATGACGTCGCGCGGGCGCAGGGGGTAGGTGCCGGCGCCGACGGAGTGGTAGTCCCGTACGGGGGTGCCGGGATGGTCCGCCCGTACGCCGAAGAAGAGCTCGGCGAGGTCGTCCACCGGGTCGGTGCGGTCCCGGCCGAGGGCCGCGGCGCACAGCCCGACGACCGCCGACTTCGTGGGCCTGCTGTGGGTGTCGCGGCGGGAGAAGCGGGACACCGCCCCCCAGGACTGGAGGGGGGCGGCGAGCCGTACGAGCAGGACGTGCGTCACGCCGTCAGCCCCTCGATGGACGTCACCGGGTCGGCGCCGAGAGCCTTCAGCTCTCCGAGCAACCGGTCGATCTCCGGGTCGTACGTCAGGACCTTGCCGGCCCTGATGTCGGCGCGGCGGCCGCTGACGAAGACGTGGTGGCACATGAGTCGTCTGACCGCGGCCGGGCCGGCGGGGCCTTCGCCGCCCTTGTCCTCGGGGTTCTCGTCGATCGGCCGCTGGAAGGCGGCGGCGTAGTTGTAGGGCCGCTCCCCCTCGAAGGCGAGCACCAGGGCGGGCAGCGAGCCGGTGGAGGCGGTGGAGTTCTTCTTCGCCTCGGGGAAGGCGTCGACGAAGGCGTTGACGAACTCCACCTCGGCGGCGGCGGAGGCCTCCTCGGCCTCCTGCTCCGTCATGCCGGCGGCCCGGAGGTTGGTGCGGAGCTTGACGCGGTCCAGGACGGCGTGCCGGTAGAAGGTGCCGGAGATCAGGGACTGGTAGCCGGTCATTCCGGCGCCGGCGTCGTCGGCCGCGTCCAGGAAGTCCAGGGCGTTCTTCTTCCGGTCGAGCTTGGCGTCGTCGGCGGCCGCGTAGAAGTCGTCGAGCTGCTCGGCCTCGTGGACCGTGAAGGCATGGCTGCTCTGGACGGCGCCGTCGACGTTCGGGGAGTCCGCGATCTCCGCGAGGAAGCGCCCGTAGAGGGCGATGTCGATGGCGTCGCGCGGCGCGAAGGCGGTGAGAACCGCGGCCCGCGTCTGCGACGGCAGGGCGGGCAGGGACTTCGTGTCGGCCGGCCCCTCCCCCTCCTCCGGCTCCCCCTCGGAGGACTCGACGGACTCGGGCTGTGGCTTGCGCCCGCCCTTCTTGGGCTTCGCGGCGGCGGCCTGCGCGGCCAGGTAGCCGGCCGTCCAGGCCCGGAGCGTCCCGTCCTCCTCGGCGATGTGAGCCGCGATACGGGCGCCGGCGTCGGACGGGGCGAACAGGAGCACCTTGGTCAGGTTGGCGACGGTCTTCTTCGCGGGATCGCCGAACTTCAGCCCCGTGGCCTCGATGACCGCGCGGGCGGTCCTGACCGCCTCGTCCTTGTCCCAGCCGTGCTCGGACTCCAGGGCCCGGGCGGTGATCAGGGCCCACTCGCGGGTCCGGGTGCCGGTGGTGTGCCTGGCCAGGGCGCCGACACCCGCGTTGGCACGGTTGCGGGCGTGGACCCGCTCGGCACGGCGGCGCGCCTGACTGGTGATCATGTGGCGTTCGGCGCCGCCGTAGACGATCGACTTGGGCGAGCCGTTCTCGTCGCGGACGGGCAGAACCGCGACGAGGGTCTCGAGCAGGTGCAGGGAGAGGAACTGGCTGCTGGTGGAGGGAGCGGTGCTGGTCACGTGGTGGTGTCCTTCTCGGTCGTCGCGTGGGCGGCGGCGGTACCTGCGGTCTTGTCACTGCTGGAGGTGCTGCCGGACCGGCCGGGAGGCGTGTGGAAGTCCACGGCCCACTCGTACGCGATCCGGGCCCTGCGGTCGTTCCACCGCCCGAGGTCGTCGGCGAGCCTGGCCCACGAGGGCGGCGGCTGATCGCACGCGCGCAGCCGGGCGACCGCGTGCTGGAGATGGCGCCACGGGATCCGGCGGCTGCTGACGATCCGGTCGATCAGCCGGGACGCTCCGGGGTCGTCCGGTCCGCGCCCCGCACCGCTGCCGATGCGGCGCGCGGCGTCGCCGAGGCTGCCGTAGCCGTACGAGGGCTTCGACTGGCCCCGGTGGTACACCGCGAACAGGAACGCCACCTGCTCGTACACCTCGCGCTGCTCCGGGTCGAACCAGCCGGCGCGGATATGGGCGTTTCCGCGGACGCGCGGCCGGCGCAGCTCGGCGAGCTGCCCGTACTCGCGGTTGCGGACGAGGGAGGCGAGCCACGCCGTCAGGCGCTCGCTGGGCTGCCTCTCCTCGCGGACGGTCGCCGTCACGTCGTCCGCGGTGTTCGGCGGGGTGCTCATGCGGTCTCCCCCTGGAGTTCGGCCGGGGCCTTGGGATGGGACAGCTCGGTGTCGAAGCGCCGCAGGGCCGCGGCGTGGGCCTGGGCGCCGCGGGAGTTGCGCGGCAGCGAGTCCAGGCACTCGGTGAGGAACTTCCGGGCGGCGGCGACGACCGTGGCGGCGTAGTCGAGGAGGGACTCGTGGACGGGCTCCCCCGCCGCGGTGTCGTCCAGCAGCGTGTAGAAGGGCTCCTCCGTCGCCTGCCAATGCCTGCCGCGCGCGTCGAAGCGGGCGAGCTGGCCGGCCTTGTCGGCGGGCTTGGGGTTCGGGTAGGCGATCAGCCAGGCCGCGTACGCCGCCTTCGACAGGCTGGTGGCGACGTGCTCGGCGATCCTCGAGCCGCGGTGCGAGGCCCGGTCCAGTGCGGCCCCGAGCCCGGGCGCGTACGGGAAGGTGCCGTTGACCCAGGTGATGGCGGTGGTCTGCTTGGCGACCAGTCCCACCGCCCACAGCTTGACGCTGTGCGGGGGCGGCTGGCCGGGCCCCCGGACGGCGTCGGCGCCGGGGAGGAGGGCGAGCCGGCCGTAGAGGTCGGTGCCCTTGTTCACGAACCCGGGGTCCTCGGCGCGTGCCACCGCCGCGTACAGGGCGTGGGCCTCGCGCCACACGGCCCGGGTCGTCGACGCCCACAGGGGCTTCTTGCGGCCGTCGGAGGTCTGCGCGTAGACGGCGTCCTGGAGGTCCGACGGGCCCAGGGCGAGGATCTCGCCGGCGCCCATCAGCACCCGGTCCACGGCACTCCCGTCGGGCGTCGCGCGCATCAGGATCGAGCGGCCGAGGTAGCTGTGCAGATCGGCGGGTCCGGTCACCGGGCGGCCCGGCGGCTTGGTCTTGAATCCCCGGCGCTCGGTCGGTCCGGCCGTCCACGTCCGGTTGAACACCCCCGGCAGTCCGGCGGACGGCGTCAGGTTGAGGCGGAGGGTGGCGCCCAGGGTGGGGCCGAGGGCGACGACGCGGATCCGGGCGCTGAGGCGGCCGACGCTGAGGTTGGTGAGGGTCGGTCCCAGCGTCTCCTTGCCCGAGATCCGGGCGCGGCCGGCGGGCCCGTACACGTGCTGGGTCAGCATGGCCCGAAACGCCTCGGCCACGGGTAACGGCGCCGGGTGCTCGAGGTGGTGGTGGTCGAAGAACTGGTTGTAGTCGCCCACGTGCTCGACCACCATCTGCGCCGGACCGGCGCCGCGCTGGTCGAGGAACGGGGCGAGGAGCGCGTTCTGGCCGAGGGGTTCGGCGGGGTGGAAGAGGTCCCAGACCTCGTCCTGCGGCCGGCCCGCCAGCCAGGCGGCGGCCCGGTCCAGCGGGCGCGCCTCCTCCACCCAGTCCCGCCATTGCGAGGCGGTGGCCGGATAGGTCTCCGATGCGTAGCAGATGGCCAGCAGGTACTCGAGGACGGCGACCGTCTCGCCCGGGGTGGAACCGGTGAGGGCCAGCAGGCCGTCGGCCTCTTCGAAGACCTCCACGAGGCTGAGCTCGACGCGCTCGCCCTTCGCTGTCAGTGCCTCGACGCATGCTCGGTGCCGGGGATCCCACTGCGGACGTATCGCACCCCGGGGCGGGGTGTGTGATTCAGCCAAGGTGCATCGTTCGCTCTCTGCTCATAACGGTCCCCTGCTGGAATGAGCCCGGAATCTAGCAAGCTGGTGGGGGAGTTGTGGCAGGTTTGCGAGATTTACGGAATATGAACTGCCCTCCCTGGCTGTGGTGTTGGGGCAAGACAGACCAGGACGGAGCATCGTCCGATGCGGGTGGTCCGGCCTGGAACCCGCTGGTCGCGCACCTACTGGACACCGCCGCCGTGACCGGGGAGCTGTGGGACCGGTACCTGCCCGTACCCGTGCGGGCGCGCCTGACCGAGGCCTTCGGCGGTGACGAGGGGGAGGATGCCGCGGTGGCGCGGTCGGTGACGGCCCTGCTCGCCGGCCTGCACGACCTGGGCAAGGCCTCCCCCGCCTTCCTCGGCCGGTTCGGCCTCGGACCCGGTGCCACGTCACTCCTGCACGCGGAGCGGGAACGCTGGGAGGCGACGGCCCGTGCCCACGGACTGCCGTTGCCCACGGAGTGGGCCGGCGTTCCCGCGGCCCGCCACGAGCACATCACGGCAGCAGTGCTGCCTGGCCTGGCCGGGTGCCGCTGCCCCGGCACGGGTGACGGCGCCGACTGCCGGACCCACCGCGGCCTGTACGTGGCGGCGGCCTGCCTCGGCGGTCACCACGGCCACCTGCCGACCCCCTCGGTGATCCGCAACGCCTTCCCGGCCTCCGGCGGGCCGGCCTGGGACGCCGTACGGGCGGGCCTGGCCGAAGCCGTCGCCGAGCAGGTCGGCATACGTCTGGACCGCCTCCCCGAACTGGTGCGCCTCGCCCGCCCGGCCACCCTGGTCCTCTTCACCGGCCTGGTGGTGCTCGCCGACTGGATCGCCTCCGACACCAGCCGGTTCCCGTACACCGACCCGTACGCCGACCCGGCCGACGAACCGGCCGACGAACCGGCCGTCCTGTGGCGGCGGGCGCAGCGCCGGGCCCGGGAGGCGGTCACCGCGCTGGGCCTGGACCGGTGGCAGCCCAAGGAGGCCGACTGGGGCGGGATGTGGCCGGGTACCGAGCCGCGCCGCTTCCAGGCGGGCGCGATGCGGCTGCTGCCCGAGCGCGGCCAGGTCCTGGTGGTCGTGGAGTCCGACACCGGGTCCGGCAAGACCCGCCTCGCCCTGTGGTGCGCGCACCACCTCGCCCAGCGCAACGGCTACCAGGGCGTCTACTTGGCCATGCCCACCCGCGCCGCCACGCACCAGGCCGCCCTGGAGGTCGAGGGGTTCCTGCCGGGCGCAGTGGACGCGGACCGGGCCAACCTGGCGCTGGTGCACGGGACCGCGGGCGCCTCGGACCTGGTCCACCGGCTCGTCGACGCGGCCCGCGCGCCGTCGGCCGGCGTGGACGGGGGCGAGGACGAAGGCCCGGGCGGCAGGGGAGCGGACGACCTCGCGGCATCCGCGGAGCAGGTCCTCACCGTCCACGACTGCGAGGGAACGGCGGCTGCTGGGCCGCGTACGTCCGCCGCAGCGCGGGCGGTGCTGGACCCCTGGTACCTGAGGCGCTGTCTCGGCCTCGTCGCCACCTTCGGGGTCGGCACGGTCGACCAGCTCGTCCTGTCGGCCCAGCCCTCGCGCCACTGGTTCCTGCGGACCTTCGGCCTCGCCTGCAAGACCGTGGTCATCGACGAGGCCCACGCGTACGAGCTCTACCAGCAGCAGCTGCTCGGCGCCGCCGTGGAGTGGCTGGCCGACGCGGGCGCGTCCGTCGTCGTCCTGTCCGCCACGCTCCCGGCCGCCGTCCGGGAGGCCCTGACCGGGTCCTGGTGCACCGGGTTGCGCGTGACACCGGACGACCCGGGGAAGGAGGGCCCGATCACGATGGTCGACGGCGCCGGTGCTGTCCGCAGGGGCGGCCCGCGGCCCGAGGAGGTGGCGCCGTTGCGGACGACCATCAGCCTGGAGGCGGATCCTGGCCCGCACGAACTGGCGGCCCGGCTCCTGGACCGGGCGCGCGGCGGCGGCTGCGTCGGCGTGGTCCGTACCCGGGTGGACTCGGCCGTCGCCCTGTACGAGGCGGCCCGGGCGCAGGCCGAGCGGCACGGCTGGGACCCGGCGGAGGTCCTCCTCCTGCACGGGCGGAAGCTGCCCCGTGACCGCCAGCCGATGGAGGAACGCCTCACGGCGCTCCTCGGACCGGCGGCGGACCCCGAGCTGCGGCGCGCGGGGAAGCCGAACCCGGACCGCCCGGGGCGGCTGCTGGTGATCGCGACCCAGGTCATCGAGCAGTCCCTCGACCTGGACTTCGACCACCTGGTCTCGGACCTCGCGCCGATCGACCTGATCATCCAGCGGCGCGGGCGCCTGCACCGGCACGCGGCGAACGACGCGCGGCGCCCTGCCTGGTGCACGGAGCCCGTGGCTGCCGGCGGTCCGGCGGCCGCGCGGATGCTGGTGCTGCACCACCCCGACCCACGGGCGGAGGGCCTGCCCCTGGTCGAACCGTCGTCGTCGCCGGGCGGGCCGGGCACCGCGGACGGCCTCGTCTACGCCCCGTACACCCTCGCCGCGACGTACCGGGCGCTGGAGGCGCGGCGCCAGGAGGAAGGAGGCGGAGGAACGGGCACGCCGCCCGTACACCGGGGCACGGCGCGTCCCGGCGGAGGTCTGGGACCTCGCCTCCGGCCGCGACCACGGCCAGGGGGACGAGGGCGGCCTGCCGGAACTCCGTGCCCTGTCCCGCCTGGGGGACCCGTCGGTCAGCGTGCTGTGCCTGTACCGGCGGGGGGACCAGCTGTCGTACGACGCGGAGGGCCTGCTGCCGCTGACCCTGGGCGCCCGCGCCGGAACCCCGGCCCGCCGACGCCAGGAGCGCGACCTCCTGCTCAACACCCTGGCCCTGCCCGCCCACTGGTTCCGGGGCAACAACCCCCTGCCGCCGCCCCGGGCCTGGCCGACACCCCACCCCTTGCTGAGCCGGCTCCACGTGGCGGTCTTCGACCCGACGGGCCCGTGCGTCTCAGGGCCGCAGGACCGCCTCCACTACGACCCGGTGACCGGGCTCGCCAAGCGGTGTGTGGGCGGCGCGGAACGTGAGCGAGGTTGATCCCCGCGTGTGCGGGGTGCAGGCGCCGCTCTGCTCGTAACGAGAGCCATCCCCGCGTGCGCGGCGAGCGACCCGACGAAGGCCGGGACAAGAGCCACGACGGGGGTTCATCCCTGCGCGTGCCGGGCGTTACGCCAGGCCTGCTCAGAAACGGTTGGCGCCGGGTGCATCCCCGCGGTGCGGGGCCTGGGAAGCCTGGGCCTCGCCCGGCTGATCGACGAGGGGTCATCCCCGCGTGCGCGGGGTGCGGTAGGGCTGCGCCACGAGCGCGGTCCCGCGGTGAGGCTAGTACTCTCCGCGCCAGGCCACCAGACGGCCGCACGGTGGGGCCGCGTTCGGCGGATTCGTCGGCAGGCGGCCTGACGGCCGTCTATAGTCCCAGGTCATGTCGCAGCCCCGCCGACGGGGATGACCCCAGCAGCTCGGCACTCGTTGGGGCGATGTCACTGCTCCCCGCAACTGTGGGGATGACCCTCGCACCGAGGCTCAGCAGATCGAGGCTCTACTCTGCACCCCGCACCCTGCGGGGATGACCCCAGCAGGTACTTCAGCGGTAGCCCGGCGAGCCGCTGCTCCCGCGACCGCGGGTGACCCCTGCCCCAACACGGCACCAGCCGCTGGCAGGATTCGCTCCCCCGCACCGGCGGGGACCAGGCCATCCGCCGCGCCCGCTCAACGTGCCCCGCGCCGCCGCAGCAGGATCGTCAGCGTCGCCCGGGCGTCGCGGCGGCGTTCCGGGCTGCGGGCCAGGACCGAGGTCGCCGCGACCGTCACCACGGCCGCTGTGTAGGTCAGGCCCGTGAGGGCGGCCAGGACGGCCGCGTCGTCGAGTACGTACGGCAGGACGGACATGTACGGATCCCCCTGAGACGGGTTGCCCGACGGTCTGTTCCGTCGGGCTTCGGTCTTCCCGATTTGCGCCGACCGGAGGTCTTCCGGCGATGTCCGGACAGTCCCCGGAACGGTAATTACGCTGGTCGGCGCGGGGCTGACGGCGTTTCCGGCGAAGTTCCGTTCCGGGGAAGGGGAAGGCGTAGGTGTCGGACTTCGCGCAGGATCTGCGGGCGCTGTACGAGGCCGCCGGCGGAGGCGCCGAGCTGGGGCTCAAGCACCTCGTCAGCCATGCCAAGGCGCACGGCCACACGGTGGCCGACGCCACCCTCAGCGACTGGCTGAAGGGCCCTTCCGTTCCCCGGCAGGAGCGCCACGTCCGCTGCCTGCTCCAGTGCCTCATCCCGTATCTGGAAGCCTGTGCTCTACGGCGCTCCCCGACCCACCAGCGGACGAGCGACGAAGCCTGGAGCGCGCGGCTGAGCTCCGCGCAGGCGAGCCGCAAGAGCCGGCAGGGCGGCCGCGGCCCGCGGATCCACGCCGGCTCGCCCGGACGGCTCCACGCCCACGTGGCAGAGATCGGACAATCCATCCTGCCGCGCGAGTTCGTGGGACGGGAGGAGGAGCTGCGGGAGCTGTCGGCCTTCGCGACCGCCCCGGCCGGACAGGGGCCCGCCCACACCTGGTGGCAGGCCGATGCCTGGGCCGGCAAGTCGGCACTGCTGGCCTGGTTCGTCCTCCGACACCTCCCGACCGGGGTCGAGGCCGTCAGCTACTTCATCGCCGAGCGTCTGGGCACCAACCACCGCGAGGACTTCCTGCGCGCCATGACCGAACAGCTCGCCGCAGTCGCCGGGAAGAAGAAGCCGGCAGCGGGGCGCAACGGGCCGGCGCACCTGCACGACCTGTACGAGGCCGCGGCCCGGGCCGCCACCGCCCGCCGCCGGACCCTGCTGCTCGTCGTCGACGGACTCGACGAGGACGCGGACGCGGGCCCGGGCCGGCAGAGCATCGCCGCCCTGCTGCCCAAGCGGCCCCCGCCCGGGATGCGCGTCCTCGTCTCGGGGCGGCCGAACCCCTTGCTCCCGGACGACGTCCCCGCCGACCACCCGCTACGGGACCCGGCGGTCGTCCGCCGCCTCGCCGTCTCGCCCGCCGCGCGGGTCATCCGGGACATGGCCATGCGGGACCTGCACGCCCTGCTCGACGACCGGGACGTCGGCTGCCACCTCGTCGGCCTCCTCGCGGTGGCCCGGGGCGCCCTCAGCGGCAGGGACATGGCGGAGCTCGCCGGGGTCCGCCCGTACGACGTGGACAGGAGGCTCCGCGGTGTGACGGGGCGAGCCATGGCCCCCGACGCGCGCGACCGGCTCTCCCCGGCCCCGCACGAGGAGGACGAGGACGCGGGCCGGCGTACGTACGTCCTCGCGCACGACGAGCTGCGGCGGGCCGCAGCGGACGCCCTCGGCACGGCGGAGCTCGCCGCGTACGAGGCACGCCTGCACGCGTGGGCCGACGGCTACCGGGACACGGGCTGGCCCGAGGCGACACCGGACTACCTCCTGACCGGCTACACCCGCCTGACCCAGCGCACCGCCGACGCCGGACGGCTCGCGGCGCTCGCCCTCGATCCACGGCGCCAGCTCCGCCTGGTGGAACGCTCGGCGGTGGACGTCGCGCTCGCAGAACTCGGCCTGGCCGTGACGGCGGC
Source organism: Streptomyces sp. NPDC090022 (assembly GCF_044748145.1). Taxonomy (NCBI): domain Bacteria; kingdom Bacillati; phylum Actinomycetota; class Actinomycetes; order Kitasatosporales; family Streptomycetaceae; genus Streptomyces; species Streptomyces sp. NPDC090022. The sequence goes on along the minus strand of NZ_JBIVFN010000016.1, from coordinate 120,306 downwards.
CGACGCGGGTGACACCGCCCCGAGCCTTGCCGTACTGGCCGGGGCCGCCGTCTCCCGGGAGTTCCTCCTGCGTCCATCCCGCCCGCTGCCGCGCGCCGTCCTGCGTGCGGCAGCGCGGCTCGGGGACACCGGCCGGGCGAGGTCATGGGCGCTGGCGTCGGCGCGGGCCGACGCCAAGGCTGTCGCCCTGGCCGAGGTGGCTCGCGTACTGGCGGACACCGGGCACGCGGACGCCCAGGAGACGGCCCGGGAGACCGCGCGGGAGGCGGCGGCGTGGGCGCGTGCGGCACGGTGTCAGATCGGGTTGCACGCCGGCGAGGACGCCGGCGAGGACGGCGGGGCGGAACCGGCGGCCGCTCGCGCGGCAGTCGCTCTGATCGCGACGCGGCAGGTGGAGGACGGCCTGCTGCTGCTCCGCTCGACGCGGGGGCCGAGTACGTCCCGGTACGAGGCGTGGGCGGACGCGATCCGACTGCTGGGCCCGGACCGACCGGCGTCGGCGTCGGAACTGCTCGACGAGATGGACCAGGAGGCGCAGGAACTGGCCGACCGCTCCCACGACGACCTCCCGGAGGCCCTGGGCGTTGCGATCCAGATCTGGGCGACCTTGGCGGCGGCCGCCTCCCCGGAGATGGCGGACCGGTGCCGCGACCGGATCCTCGACTCCACCAGGGCCCTGTGGGCCGAAGCACCGACGCTCGAGAACGCGGGCCTTCTCGCGACCGCGGCATCGGCGCTGGCGGAGGCCCGCCCCGCCGAGGCGGCGTCCCTGGCGGAGCGGGCGCTCGGGTACGTCGAGCCGGTCCTCCAGGCGAGCGGGCCGCTGCGGCCGGAGGACGGTACTCCTCCGGCCCCCGACTTCCCGCTCACCCTCGCCCGGATCGTGCGGGCGCTCACCGACACCGGCTGGCCGACGGCACGGGCCCGGCAATTCCTGGAGGAGCTGCCCGAGGAGTTCCATACCGACGATGCCCGGGCTGCGACCCATGAGCCATGGAGCACCGGCGGATCGACGGATTCCGCGCACCGCGAGGCGGAACGGCTGGCTGACGAGGCCTTCCGGCTGGCGGACCTCGGCCGGGACCACGAGGCCAGGCGCTGTCTGGGGAAGGCCCTCGCCCTGCTGCCGGGTGCCGGCCGGGATGCGCGACGGTCGATGTCGCGCCTGCTGCCGGACCTGGCCGGCGCCTTCGTACGGGCCGGACTCGCCGCGGATGTCGAGGCGCTCGCCGCCCGCGTGGACGACCCGGGTGACCTTGCCGCCGTACGTGCCGCCGCGTCGCTGGCGTACGCGGACGCCGGGGGCACGGCGGACGCACGGACCCAGGCCCGGGGCGCGGCCCAGACTGTTCGAGCCGCTCCGGGGACGCCGGACGACTGCATGTCCGGCGGATGGGCCAGTGCCGCGCAGGCGTTGGCCGGTGTGGGGGAGGGGGACGCCGCACTGGACCTCATCGAGGCGGCGAAGCCGACGGAGCGGGTCGCGAGGGCGGCGTGGCGGACATCGGCCCGGCAGGCGCGGATCGCCGTCGCCACGGTGATGGCGGCCCACGCGCCGAGCGCCGCCGGCAGGCTTATCGACGAGGAGCACGGGCGCCTGCTCGCCGCCCGGAACAGGCCCGGCGGACTGGAGGGCCTGCTGGCAGGGCTCGCCGAACTCCTGCCCGCCGCGGCCGTACTGGAGGAGGAGTGCCGGGAGCGGCTTCACCACGCGGTCCGTGACGGGCTCGCGTACGCGGACGAGCCGCCGCAGACCTGGAAGGCCGAGACCGTCCTCGTACACGCCCTGCTGCGGATCGCGGAGGGCAAGGACGCCACCCCTCAGCTCACATGGCTGGACCGGGACGTACGGGCCCAAGGCCCGGAGCAGTCACCGATGGGCGGGCTCGCGGTGGTCCACGCCCTGCGGGGCGACACGGACGCGGCATGGCAGACGGCCGACCTGCTCCCGAACCCGGAGGCCCGCGCGGCCGCGTTCGCCGCGGTCGCAGGTCACCTGGCCCGGGTACCCGCCCGCATCCCTCCCGTACGTCCCGTGGGCGATCACGGCACCTTCACCGATACGATCCGCGCCCTGGCCCTGACCGCGGCCCCGTCCACCCCTCCCGACCTCCCGGCGGCCGCCGGCTTCCTCCGGCAGGCCCTGGAAGGCGACGGCTGGCACCACGCCTTGGCGGTCCTGGCCCATCTCGCTCCCGAAGCCCTCGCACCCGTCCGGGACATCACCTTCGCCCACCTCCGGACGGGAACCTCGCCCTGGGTCCCCGGCCGCGGGTGAAGGAGGCGAGCGCTCACCGCGGGCTGCCGACTTTTGTCCGCGGACAAAAGTCGGCAGCCCCCGGACCCACGTTCCGCAGGAGCAATGCCGTGTGGGCGGGCACGATGCGTACGTCCTGTTGCGCGCTGCAGCAGAACGTCTCGCGAGCCCCGCCCGAACCCGCACGGCGTCACTCCTCCCCGCCGACCGACGAAACGTCATACGGCCAGCCGCTGCCAGCGCAGGCGCAAAGACGCCGCATCACCACGGCACGCTCGGTCATAATGGCTGTTGCCCACACGTGTGGGGATGCCCCAGGGATCGTCGAGCCGGCGGACGTCGTGGCGCTCGCTGCCCCGTACGCGGGGATGGCCCCGACCAGACGGCACTGTTTGCCCAGGAGTGCAAGTACTCCCTGCACATGCGGGGGTGTACTCCAGAAGGACCGCACGGGCTGCCACGCTACGGGTTAGCGAGCGGTCGGTGGAGCGATGGCGTCGCCAGTGGCGCGAGCGTGGCCAGGCCGGCGTCCTGTCGAAGGTATCCCCGGGCCGACCGAGGCTCAGTGAGACACAGATCGCCAGACTGGAAAGGGAGTTAGAAGCCGTATCTCAACCGAACATGATCGTTGAGTCTTCGCTGGTCAGGAATGGTTTCGGTGGGATGAGGGAGAGATCCCGCGTCCTGTTTCCGTCTGATCGTCGAGGTGCGCGCGGTGGCGTCGATTCTGGGTTTGCTGGAGGAGCGCGAGGCGGCTGCTCTTGTGCGGGCCGAAGAGCTTCGGGAGGCCGCGGCGTTGGCGGCTGCGGCGCTGGAGGCTGCCGAGGTCGAGCTGGAGCGGCGGGTGATCGCGCGTGAGGAACTCGTTGATGCCCTGGCCGTGTCCGCGGCTGAGACCGCCGTCATCACGGAGGACGGAGAGGAGAAGGTCGCGCCGCACGAGCCCGGCCCTGAGCCCGTGGCCGCGTCGGTGCCGGGGGCCGTGGTGCCTGCGTGGCGGGAGGGGCTGTCGGTGTCGGTCCTCTCGCCGGACAATCAGCGGATCTTGAATGTGCTCCAGGACCGGCCGGGCCCGGAGCCGGTGCGGGCCAAGGACATCGCGGAGGCGCTGGGGATCGATACGACGGTACCGGCGAAGGTCGAGGGAGTGCGCTCGAAGGCGAAACGCCTGGGCGAGCGTGGCTGGCTGCTCCTGGAGGCATCGGGGATGTTCAGCGCCGGCCGGCGGCTCGTGGCCGGGCCAGCCGGCGCCCCATCCGCGTGATCATAGAGAACAGGATCATCGCCTCGCTGGTCGCGGGCAGGGTCTCGTAGTCCCTGGCCAGACGCCTCGAATGCATCAACCAGCTCAGCGTCCTCTCTACCACCCACCGTCGCGGTAGCACCACGAACCCCTCCATGTCGTCGGTACGTTTGACGATCTCAAGGGTGAGCGCGAGCTTCTCGCGGCACCAGTCGATCAGGCCGCCGGTGTAGCCGCCGTCGGCCCAGACCAGGGTGATGTCCCGGTGCAGGTTCCGCAGCCGGGCCAGCAAGGGGAGGGCTGCCTCGCGGTCGCCAATGTTCGCGGCGGTCACCGCGACGACCAGGATCAGACCGAGACAATCTGTGATCACGTGGCGCTTCCGCCCGTTGACCTGCTTGCCTCCGTCGTAACCGCGTGAGGCGGCGGGCACCGAGGCAGCCGCCTTCACCGACTGCGCGTCGATGATCCCCGCGCTGGGTTCCGCCTCGCGACCTTCCCGCTTTCGAACGTTCTCCCGCAGCCGGTCGTGGAACTCGGCGATCAGCTCGTTCTCGCGCCAGCGGCGGAAGAAGGCATAGACCCGGGCCCAGGCGGGGAAGTCCACCGGCATCGACCGCCAGGAGATCCCGCCCGCGACGAGGTAGCGGATCGCGTCCAGCATCTGACGGTGGCAGTAGCCCTCGGGCTGCCCGCCCCGACCCTCCAGCCAGGCTGGCAACGGCAACAGCGGGCGCACGGCCGCCCACTCCGCGTCCGTCATATCCGAGGGATACCGCCGTACCCGCTCCGGATGCTCAGCCGCGTTCCCGTACACATGCGCGAGGCAATCGCACGACACCACGGACGAGTTGAACCGGGCAGACGCGGGCGGGTGCAGCAACGACAACAGGGCCTCCCGGAAGTGCTCGGATCGGTTCGCACCCCCGAGCTACCAAGAGGCCCTGCCTTCACGCACCGGGCCCCCAAGGATCACCCGCCCGGGAAGTCCGTTCGACCCCCTCGTTCCAAGATCGGTTGAGATACGACTTCGAACCAGCGGACATCTGGTCCGGGTTCCTGGCTGGAGTGGTGGCCGGCTCCAGGGTGCGACCGTGCGCCGTAGGCGGTGACCCAGCCCGCCCTCACGTCAGGCACGCCGCTGGCGTTGCACCGACCGCACAATCACCCGCAATTCCTTCGCGATCACCGCGGTCTTCTCACCCGCCGCGAACAGCCCACCGGCCTTCAGCCGGATTCCATCACGAAACGCCCGGCGCTCAGCAGTCACGCCCCCGTCCTCCGGATCCCGCATGCCACCGGCATTCAGCGATCACAATCCGTCATCACCCGACGCCAGGTCCGAAAATCGCGGTAGCGGGATTCGGGCCGTCACCGCGCCGACTACAGCCCGCACGCCGCCCGGTACCGCCGGTCCGCCGACACGCCAGGCGTCGTCCCATTACTCACTGTGCGTTACCCATAACATCTGGTGCGGAAATGATCCGCGCCCTCGGGCTGCAGAAGGCGAGAGAAATGATCGCGCGAAGAGACGTGCTCGTAGCCGGAGCCGCCGGCGGGGCGGCCTTGGTCCTTCCAGGACCCAGTGGAGCCGTGGCACTCCCGAAGGGGACCGGGGCGGCCCCAGGGGCCGGGGCTGCCGGCACGCTCCCGGTCCCCACCCTGGACCCCACGACCATTCCGAAATACGTCACCAACCTGGTGATCCCGCCGGTGATGCCGAAGGCCCGCCACTCGGAGCGGCACGGCATCGACACATACGTCATCGGCGTCCGGCAGTTCAGCCAGCAGGTATTGCCTCCCACTCTGCCGTCCACCACCCTGTGGGGATACGGCTCGCTCGGGGACAACAGCACGTTCAACTACCCGTCGTTCACCATCGAGGCCAAGACCGACCGGCCTGTCCGAGTCACCTGGGTGAACGATCTCGTCGACAGCCAGGGCCGTTTCCTCCCGCACTTGCTCGCGGTCGACCCCACCCTGCACTGGGCGAACCCGCCAGGCGGAAACGCCGGGCGCGATTCCCGGCCGACCTTCACATCGACGCCGGGTCCGTACACCGGCCCCGTACCGATCGTCACCCACCTGCACGGCGGGCATTCCACCGAGGAGAGCGACGGCTACACCGAAGCGTGGTACCTGCCGCGCGCAAACAACATTCCTCCTGAATTCGCCACCGTGGGCTCCTTCTACAATGAGTTCCGGGACAAGTTCGCCAATGCGCACGGCCTGAAGTGGGACCCGGGTACCGCGACCTTCCAGTACGCCAACGACCAGCGGGCATCGACCCTCTGGTTCCACGATCACACCCTGGGCCTGACCCGGCTCAACGTCTACGCCGGACCCGCCGGGTTCTATCTGCTCCGCGGCGGCGAGTCCGACCTGCCCAAGGGGAAGCTGCCCGGACCGGCGCCCGCCTTCGGCGATCCGCCGGGCACGCGGTACCACGAGATCCCCCTGGCCATCCAGGACCGCTCGTTCAACTCGGACGGCTCGCTGTTCTACCCCACGAGCCGGGAATTCTTCGACGGGTTCGCGGGACCGTACATTCCCACCACCGACGTGTCGCCGATCTGGAACCCCGAATTCTTCGCCAACACCATGGTGGTCAACGGCCGGACATGGCCGAAGCTCGAAGTCGAACCGCGTCGCTACAGGCTGCGCTTCCTCAACGGATGCAATGCCCGGTTCCTCATCCTGAAGATCGCGAACAGCCCGACCGCCCGGCCGGCGCAGTCGGCAGTGCCGTTCTGGCAGATCGGCAACGAAGGCGGGTTCCTGCCCGCACCCGTGCGGCTGGAGCGGCTGCTGTTGGCCAATGCGGAGCGGGCCGACGTCATCGTCGACTTCACCGGGATCCCGGAAGGCACTGAGCTTTACCTCATCAACGAGGGCGCGGACGAACCCTTCGGCCGGGGCGAACCAGGCGTGGCCTTCCCCGTGGCAGATCCGGCCACCACGGGGCAGGTGATGAAATTCGTGGTCGGCCCGCTGGCGAGCAAGGACACCAGCGTCCCGCCGGACCGGCTCAGGCTGCCCCGGATCAAGCCGCTCGGCTCGTCGAGCGTCACGCGTCGGCTCTCCCTCAACGAGGCGAACTCCAGCAGTCCCCAGGTGCCACCGGGAACGCCGGTCCAGAGCCTGCTCGGGACGGTCGACTCCGCCGGCAATCCGGTGTTGCTCGCCTGGCACGACCCGGTCACGGAGAACCCGAGGCTGAACGCGACCGAAACATGGGAGCTGTACAACTTCACTGTGGACGCCCACCCGATCCACATCCACGAGGTGGCGTTCGAGGTGGTGGACCGGCAACCGTTCAACGGGGCGCCCATTCCGCCGGAGAGCTGGGAGCTCGGCTTCAAGGACACCGTGATCGCCTATCCAGGAGAGATCACCCGGGTGAAGGCCCGGTTCGACCACCCGGGCCGCTTCGTCTGGCACTGCCACATCGTCGAGCACGAGGACAACGAGATGATGCGGCCGTTCCAAATCGGAGGCAGGCGCAAGAAGGACCACTGACGGGTCAGCGTCCGTGGTCGCCCACAGCAGTCAGGCCACCACGGACGCGGTCTCCAGCAGCTCAGGCCCGTGCTCGCGAAGGGGGCCGAATCATCGGCCGGTGGCAGTGGCCCCTCGGCTTACCGCTCTTGCCCTCCAGCAGGCTGGCACCGGCAGCTGCGACCGCGCCGCCGCCCATTCCGCGTCCGTCATGTCGGACGGGTACATCCGCTGCCAGTCGGCTCGTCCGCCGCTTTCCCGTACACATGGGCGAGGCACTCGCACGACACGGCTGACAAGTTGAACGACACAGCCACAAGCGCGTGCAACTGTGCCAACAGGGTCTCCTGGGCACTGGGTTGGACTTAACGCCTCCGAGCTACCAAGAGGCCCTGTCCTCATGCACCGATCATCCCGAGATCACCCGATCAGGAAACCCGTTCGATCACCACACTCGGTGATCGGTATGAATACGGCTTCTTAGAGCGAGGACCGCTCGTCCACGGCTGGGCGGACCAGCGGTGGACCCTGGCTCGGATCAAGACGCTGATTGGTCGCCTGTTCCACGTCTCGTACACGGTCGAGGGCACATGGCTGCTGCTCAAGCGGCATGGCTGGTCGTGGCAACAGCCTGCCCGGAGAGCCATCGAGCGTGACGACACCTCGGTCGAAGTCTGGAAGAAGGAGACCTGGCCGCGGGTAAAAGCATCGCGGCGGAGCGCGGGGCCTGGATCGTCTTTGAAGACGAGGCCGGGCAGTCGATGACTCCGCCGCGTGCCAGAACCCGGGGCCGCCGGGGCTGCGCGCCGGTCGTGCGGCTGCGTGGCCGCGGTTCCGGGCGAGTGTCGATGGCGGCATGACCTGCTACAAGCCTGGTGAGCGGACCCGGCTGTTCTATACGGTCCGGGAGTACACCGGGCGCAAGGACCAGCCGAAGCGCTTCGGCTGGCGCGACTTCCGTGATCTGATCGTCCGGGCCCGCATCCAGCTGGGCGGGCCGATCGTGCTGGTCTGGGACAACGTCCGACTACACCTGACGAAGCCGCTGCGCGAGTTCATCGACGCGAACGCCGAATGGCTCACGGTCGTTCAGCTACCCACCTACGCGCCCGACCTCAACCCAACCGAGGGCGTGTGGTCCCTGGTCAAGCGCGACATCGGCAACCTCGCCGCCGCCAGCCTCAGCCAAGTAACCCGCGCGGTCAAGCGTCGGCTCAAGCAGCTCCAGTACCGGCCGGACGTGATCGACGGCTGTCTTGCCGGCACCGGCTTGGCCCTGGGCACCTGACTCTCCAGGCCTGGGCCTGACTGTGTCGCTCGTCCGCCGGTAGGAGACGATGCAGCCCACACCAGCGCACGAAAGCGAGCAACTTCATGACGGAACCCGCTCCGATGGACCTGATCCACCTCGCCGATCCGGACGGGAATCGCTGCATCGTGCGCGTCACGGGACGGTCCCAGCCGGGCGCGCTGGCCGGCTACGACATCCTGCACGCGGACGTACTCGCCTCCGCGAGCTTCGTGGACGCCCGGCTCGACCTTTACCTCTTCCAGCACGACCTGGACTCCTGGGAGCAGGAGCTGTCCAGCCTGGAACCAGGCCAAACAGCCAGCATCGGCGGAGGCCGCGGCCTGAGCCTTGACATTTACGTGCACGAAGACGGCTGGCTGTCGATCCAGGTCAGCGACCCGGACCGTCTTACGACGGTCCTGGGAACCCGACCCGAGGGAGACTGGATCGCGGAGCACCTCGGGCGCCTGGAACAGGTCCGGCAGACCTGGCCCCGCGAAGTCATCGAGACGGCACCAGGAACCTACGAGTGGAGCCCCAACCGCAAGCGGTGACCACCTGATCCCAGCAACCGACATGACGCATTCAAGTTCAGTACGGCCGAGCCAACCTCGACCTCCTACGCCAACGCGTACTCCTCAGCTCATGACCCTGCGACATCACAAGATCCCCGGCAGAGCCCGATTTTCCAGGGGCCCGTATGGCTGGGAGCTGGTGACTCGTCTCGTCAGAGGTCGACGCGATGCTCCGCAGCCGATGGGTCATCGACGGAGCCGTAGCGCAGGACGACGTGCGCCGGCCGGAACGGCAGGTCCTTCAGGATGGGCGCCATGACGGCGAAGAGTGCATCGGCGTCCGATCCGTAGGCGTAGAGGGCGACCTCGCCGCCTCCGTACTCGTTCCCGTCGAACTCGCCGACGTCGGCTTGCTCGATCGCCTCGGTAAGGAGGGACTGGGCCTGGCGGACGGCCTCCCGCTGGGTTGGATCGCCGAGACCAGCGTCGGCCAGGCGGTAGTGAGCGATGACGGCATGCTCAACGTCGTTTTCTGCTTCGTCTGTGTTGGCCATACGGGAAACGTTCTCATCCCAGACCGATGTCCTCGCCGGCCTGGCCGCCCTGCAGGACGCGGAGACCTCGATCTCCTACACCAACATGTACTGCTCGACCCGCGACCCTGTGACATCACAAGATCCCCGACAGAGCCGAATTACGCGACGTTCCACACCAGCGGGCCAACCGCAGACGACGCGGCAGCAAGGGCGGCCGGCCCACCGGCTTCGACAGCGAGATCTACAAACGCCGCAACGAGGTCGAGCGCACGATCAACCGGCTCAAGAACTCCCGGGCCGTCGCAACCCGCTACGACAAGAGGGCCTACGTCTTCCACGGCACCGTCACGGTGGCTTCGATCCGCCTCTGGCTCAAGACATGATCAGCCCGATTCCAGAGCGTCAGCCCGCTTCATCAGGTTCGCTGCGATGTCGTCCCAGTCGGGACCGAAGATCTGCAGGACCATCGCAGCCTCCCGCATCAGCCCGGGCTCGTCCGGCCATTGCAACAGCACTAGCCGATACGAGAGGTTCCGAATCCAGACAGGCAGATTTCCGTCGACGTACTGCGGGCAGAGCTCGCGCAACATGGCGAGGATCACGTCCGCATCGGCGAAGGTCAGCTCTTCGACGAAGTAGTGCTCCCGGTGTTCCCGGCCGCACTCCGGTGTCGGCCGGTACTCATCTCCGTAGAGGCACCGAGCGTGCTCTGTCAGGGTGCTGTGCATGAACCGGAGCCTACGGCGCCTTGATCCGCCGGACAGAACCCAGTGCCACATCAGGCAACGTTCGCCCTGCTGTGACGCGCCGTCCGGTTCGTTCCGGGCTGCGCGCGTCCGCCAGACTGCCCGGGTGGTAGAACGCGTGCGGGTCCGTGAGATCGATGACGACGAGGGCAGACGACTGCTGCGGATCGTCCGCAGGGGCACGGGGTCTGTGGTGACCTGGCGGCGAGCGCAGATGGTGCTGCTGTCCGCGCAGGGCATGAACGTTGCGAAGATCGCCGAAGTGACGTTCACCAGTGCGGACCGGGTCCGGGACGTGATCCACAACTTCCACGCTGACGGCTTCGACTCCCTCTACCCGAAATACAAAGGCGGGCGGCCACGGACGTTCACGCTGCCCGAGCGCCGGGAGACCAAGAAGATCGCCAAGTCCAAGCCGGCCGAGCACGGCCTGCCGTTCTCGACCTGGAGCCTGGCCAAGCTGGCCGACGTCCCGGTAGCCGAGGGGGTGGTCGACGACATCAGCCACGAGGGCCTTCGGGTCCTGCTCCGCGAGGAGGGCGTCTCCTTTCAACGTGTGAAGACCTGGAAGACCTCCCGAGACCCCGACGACGCGGCCAAGAAGGCCCGCGTCGAGCACCTCTACGCGATCGCCGACGGCGAGGTCATACCCGAGGAAGGTGAGCCGGAAGTCGTCTTCTGCCTGCACGAGTTCGGCCCGCTCAACCTCCAGCCCCACCCTGGACGGCAGTGGGCTTAACGCGGCGGCAAGCACAAGGATCCCGACCGGGAGCCCAGGCCGAGACGGCGGGCGACCTATACCCGCCCGCATCGAGTCCGGCACCTGTTCGCCGCCTACGACCTGGGCAAGGACCAGCTCTACGGCCACATCAAGAAGACCAAGAACCGCTCGAAGTTTCTGGAATTCTGCCACTACCTGCGCAGTCTCTACCCGGCCGACGTGCACATCGCAATCGTCTGCGACAACTTCTCACCCCACCTGACGACGAAGCGGTGCCAACGGGTCGGGACCTGGGCCGCGGCGAACAACGTGGAGATCGCCTACACCCCGACCAACTCTTCTTGGCTGAACCGGATCGAGGCCCAGTTCACGGCCCTGCGCTACTTCGCCCTCGACGGCACCGACCATGCCAGCCACAGGGAGCAGGGCAGCATGATCCGCCGCTACATCATCTGGCGGAACAAGCACGCCCAGGACGAGCGCCTGCGCAGCGTCGTCAGCAGGGCGAACGTCGCCTGAATCGAGCAGAGCGCCTGGTCAATCACGCCCCAGCAGATGGGCGTCCTGGGACTGCGGATCCCAGATAACCAGGCGGAACTCCGCTGCAAGCTCCTCGATCGCCTTGATGGCCGCGTCGCTCCGCGACGAGAAGCTCAGATTCATGATCACGTGGTCGATACCGATCGTCAGCGGCGTCGACATCCACGGCGACTCTGCGGCGAAAGGAGGGCGGTCTGGGAACAGCGAGCGCAGCCGCTCATAGAACCCGACCACTCGCTCATCCAACTCACCCTCGTCGTGGTGGTCGGAGGTACACCGATCGAACATCGCACGCGCCGTCGCAGCGTCAGCCGACTCGTCCATCGCTAGAACCGCAAGATCGAAGCTCACGGCATCATCATCCACCCTGCCGCATCGGAACGACCCACAGGGCGAAGGTTGCCTGATGTGGCACTAGGTGGATGCCATGTCGACGAACCGCGAGTAGTGCCCCTGGAAGGCCACCGTGATGGTTGCTGTGGGGCCGTTTCGGTGTTTTGCCACGATGAGGTCCGCCTCGCCTGCGCGGGGGGAGTCTTTCTCGTATGCGTCTTCGCGGTGGAGGAGGATGATCAGGTCGGCGTTGTCTTCCAGCGCTCCGGAGTCGCGTAGGTCGCTGATCTGCGGCTTCTTGTCCGTCCTCTGTTCGGGGCCGCGGTTGAGCTGCGAGATGGCCACGACCGGGATGTCGAGTTCCTTGGCAAGGAGTTTCAGGCAGCGGGAGATCTCTGAGACCTCCTCGTATCGGGAGGCGAAGGGGCGCGTGCCGTAGGTGAGCATCTGGAGGTCGTCGACGACGATGAGCTCGATGTTGCGCTGGAGGTGCAGACGCCTGCTTTGGGACCGGATCTCTGTGAAGGTGGCGTGTGAGCTGTCCTGCACGTACAGGGGTGCGGCGGAGACGTCGGGCATGCGGCGGGCGAGGCGGGTCCAGTCGTCGTCGGTCATGGTGCCGGAACGCATGTGGTGCAGTGCGACGCGGGCTTCCGCGGACAGCATCCGCATGACGACCTCTGTCCTGCGTGACTCAAGGGTGAACAACAGTGCAGGCAGGTTGCTTTTGATGCAGGCGGAGCGCAGGAAGTCCACTGCCAGGGTGGACTTTCCCATGGCGGGGCGGGCGGCGATGACAGTGAGGGTTCCCGGGCGCAGGCCGCCGGTGAGCGAGTCCAGGTCGGTGAATCCGGTGGGTACCCCCACAGACACGTCGCCCGCTCTGCGTCCGACGGCTTCGATCTCGTCGAGGGTGTCCTCGCAGATGTCTCCGAGGGCGTAGGCGGGTGGGATGCTTCCGGCGTCTTGGCTGCTGGCTGCGAAGATCTCGGATTCGGCGGCGTCGACGATGCGGTCGACGAACTCGGGGGTGCCGTTGGCCGCCAGGTCGTGGATGTTGGCGGCCGCGGCCTGCAAACGGCGCAGCCTGGCGGTCGATTGGATCCGCTCAGCCTGGGCGCTCCAGGACTTCCTGGAGGGCTTGCTGCCGGCGAGGGCATTGATGTACTCGGCTCCGCCGGCCGCCTCGAGGTCCCCCGACTCGGTCAGGTGCTCGCACACGCTGAACGGGGTGGGTGTCTGATTCGCCGCGTACACGGCCAGCACAGCGTGGTAGATGAGCCCGTGGGCAGGCCGGTGGAAATCGCGGATACGGAGAATCTCCACGATGTCCGCGATGGCGTCGGTGGAGAACAGCATCGCGCGCAGGACAGATCTCTCGGCCTGTAGATCGCTGGGCTGGCTCTGCTCGATGCCGTCCTCGGCCATGTGATTCCTCTCGATGTCCGGCACCTTCCGCGGGCACCTTCGGTCAGGGTAGCCAGCTGGCGCATTAGGGCCGGAACCTTGGTCAACGTCGCAACGCACGGGCGCGCTCTCGCGCGAGAGCACGGACTGTCTCCGAATGCGGCTGCTCGCTGGAGGACTTCACCGGGGCGTAGAACGGGGTCGGCATCTCCTCGTTAGCGGGCTGCGCCACCACGGCTGGTGTGGAGGACCCCCGGCCTGCAGGCGGATGACCGTCTCCCGGACTTTTATGAGCCCGTTCCGTCGGTAGCCGGGCATCCTGGGGGGTCAGTACCCGCAGACACCGCACCGCCTCAAGACCAGGACGTTGGTTCAGCCGCGCAACAAGCTGCGGCTCGAGGAGCCGGGCCTGGTGCGCTGGCTCTGTACACGAGAACGGGAGTCGTTTGTCGACGGCTTCGGGAGTCACCGCGTGATCCCATCGCTTGATCAATGTCGATGAGTTCGGAAGTCACTGACGGCTGGGTCGGCGTCTTGAGAGGGCTCTCTCGGTGAAGGCCGTGAGCTCTGCGATGCGGTTACGGAGTGCGGCTTGGTCGATGTACGGGGTTACGGCAGCGAGGACTGGCAGTTTTCACGATGCACAGTGCTCACTGGGCGTAGAGCCCGCTCAGGCGTCGCCTCCGGCCCCGGCGGCCGCGCGTACGGCGGAGGGGCCGAGCAAGGCACAGCAGGCGTTCCAACGGGGCCTGACAGCCCTCACACAGTGGGTCGAGCGGGAAGGCGCGGGCCAGCCGGTCCCACGCGCCCACGGCGAGGAAATCACGGTCGAGGGCGAGGCGGAACCGGTGATGGTGAAGCTGGGCGTATGGGTCTCGAACACCAAGAGCCGACGCGACAAGCTCACCGCCGACCAGCTCGCCGCCCTCGCGCAGCTGGGCGTCGACTGGGCCTGACCGAGCTCTGTGGGCGAAAGCGCCCCGAGTCATCGGCGTCTGATGGGCTTCGCTGCGTGGTCAGTGGGCTGTGGCCCTTGGCCTGGTACCTGTCGTGCAATCGGTGGAGCAGCGTTCTGGTATGCCGTGTCAGCGGGCGGTGCTGGTCCTCGTTGTCCCCTACTGCCAGTCGGCACAGAGTGAGCATGTGGGTTACGGCAGTCGTTCGATCAGTTCTCGGAGCCCGTTGACGAAGCGGCTGACGTGTTCGTCGGGGGTCCCGGCGCCGAAGCTCACTCGTACGGCGTTCACAGGTGCCTTTTCGCACCCCTGCGACGCGGCGGCACAGGTGGCATCGCCGTCCAGCAGCCGGTGCATCAGGGGGTGCGCGCAGAAGAGGCCGGCGCGCACGCCGATGCCGTATTCCTCGGACAGGCTCTCGGCCAGGGCGAGGCTCTGCATTCCGTCCACGACGAAGGTCAGGACCGGAACCCGGTCGCCGCCGTCGGGGAACAGCCGCAGCAGGCGGGTGCCAGGTGCGTCGTGGATGCCCGCGAGGGCCCTTCCCAGCAGGTGGTCTTCGTGGGCTTTGAGCGCGTCGAAGCCCACCGCGCGCAGCGTTCGGCAAGCCGAGGCGAGCGCGAGGGCACCGATGACGTTGGGCGTGCCGGCTTCGTGGCGTGCCACGCCGTCGTTCCAGACGATCTCCAGTCCGTTGCGGACCCGTCGCACCGAGTCTGAAGCTCCGCCGCCGGCGAGGTAGGGCTCGGCCTGCCGGGGCCAGTCCCAGCGGCCTGCCAGCACACCAGCGCCGAAGGGGGCGTAGAGCTTGTGTCCGGACAGCGCCACCCAGTCGACGTCGAGGTCGCTGACCGAAATCGGCCGGTGCGGTGCTAGCTGGGCGGCGTCGAGTACGATCCTCGCCCCTCCCTGGTGGGCTGTGTCGGCCAGTTCCTTGACCGGCCACAGCTCGCCCGTGACGTTGGACGCCCCTGTGACGCAGACGAGGTCGGTACCGGGGCGGCGCCGTTTGAGCAGCGCCCGGTCCAGGCTTTCCACGGCCTGCTGGGGAGAACCCGGGGCCGCCAGGAGGACAAGCCTGTCCCGGGGCCAGGGCAAGAGCGCTGCATGGTGTTCGGTGTCGAAGGCGTACACCGTGCTGTCGTCCGGCAGGCAGTTCGCGAGGAGGTTGAGGGAGTCGGTTGTCGATCTGGTGAAGACCACTCGGTCGTCGGGGCGCAGTCCGAGGAACCGGGCCACTTCCTCACGGGATCCCTCGAACACGGACGTGGAGTGCCGGGCGAGGTGGCCCGATCCTCGGTGGACGCTGCCGTACCGGGGAGCGAAGGCGGCCACCTCTTCCCAGACCTGTTCCAGGAGGGGGGTCGAGGCGGCGTAGTCGAGGGCGGCGTAGGTGATGTCGCCGTGCGAGGTGGGGACGTTGACGTCCCGGCTGAGCACCGGTAGAAGCGGTGCGAAGCCGGGTGGCGTCCGGTGGGGTGTGGCGTTCAACAACAGCCTCCCGCCACCCCTGGAATGATGGAGACCTCGGCGTCCTCGGGGACCGCGGTGTCGAGGTTGTCCTTGAAGCGGATGTCGTTGTCGTCGACGTAGATGTTGACGTACCGGCGCATCACCCCGTCCTCGTTGAGGATCCGGGTCGCGATGCCGGGGTGGTTCTGCTCCAGGTTCGCGATGACCTCGGCAACGGTGCTGCCCTGGGCGGGCACCTGTGCCTGGTCATCGGTGTAGGGGCGCAGGATGTTGGGGATTCGGACGACGATGGGCATGGGGTTCCTCCTGAGTGACGGAGCGGGGGTGCTTGGGGCACGGGAGTGCCGGGACTGCCGAGCAGTCAAGCGGTCAAGGGGATGACGACGGCCTGGAGGCATTCCATGCGGAGCCGTGCGTTGCCGGAGGGGGCCTCGCCGTCGGTGCACTGCGCGAAAAGAGTGCGCAGTGACTGGTGGATCTCGGCGGCGGTGGGAGCGTCGGACTCGGCGATCGCGAGCCTTGCGGGCCCGAAGTTCTCGCACAGGATGTCCGCCCATTCCTCCACGGAGGGAACTTCGACGTGCACGAACGACTCCTCCGCCTCGACCGTCGCCTTCCCCTCGAACAGCCGGTGCAGGCCCTTGGCTGTGCCCCATTCGGTGGAGCACGCAAGGATGCTGTTCACCAGCGGGCATACCGCGTGAAGGATCTCGAACATGATCGTGATCGGGGACGCTGGCCCCCAACTGCCGACCACGATGCGCCCGGTCGGCCGGCACACGCGCAGCAGCTCGGCCGCGCAGGCCGCGGGATCCGGAGCGAACTGCACGCCGCCGGCCGAGATGACCGCGTCGAACAGGTCAGCCGGGAACGGCATGTTCTGTGCGTCGTAGTTGCGCAGTGTCAGTTGCAGGTTCTTGTCCAGGGCTCGGCGCTGGGCGACGCCGAGCATGTGTAGGTCGGTGTCGATGGCGGTGACCTTGCAGTGCCGTTCGGCGGCCGTGAGCGCTGCGTTGCCGGTCGCGGTGGCCACGTCCAGGACGTTCTCCTCGGCGCGGAGGGCAGCCCGGTCGCAGAGAGCGACACTGAGCGGTGAAAGCCTGTTGGCGACCTTCTGGTATCGGTCGGCAGCCCAGTAGCGCGCCTGCAGGGCAGGCTGTGCCCCTGTCACGAGATCCTCCAAGGGGGTGCGACATGGATTCCGTTGTCGTAGCGCAGCCAGGCGGGGTCGAGGGGGTTCTCGATGATGTCGTCCATGGTCCGTACCCGCGTCGCAGCCAGCCCGTCGCGGCGCAGCTCGTCCTCCCAGTCATGGCTGTCCGCCGGCCGCAGGGCGCGTGCGAAGTCCTTCCGGGTGGCGTCCGGGCCCAGGCCCAGTCGTCTGCGCAGCATCCTGGTGTCGTCCACGGCGAGGTAGCCGGACTTCGTCGGCAGTGGGTGGAAGGTCGGCCCCATGGCGGGGCGGGTGAAGGTCATGAGGACGTGGGCGGCATGGCGCAGGGAGGACTCGACGTAGCATCCGAAGCCGGTGTGCTGGCGTTGCATGAGTCCGGTCAGGATCCCTTCGGCGCACAGCAGTCCGCCGAGAGGGTCGAGCATGGTCATCTGGCTGACGGCCGGAGGCTCGTCGTCACAGCGGACGGCGTAGCCCATGCCGGTCGCGGACTGGATGGACCAGTCCGAGGCGGTGTGCGGCCAGCGTTCGTCGTCCGGCGGGCTGCCGGTAGCGTGGGCGTACACCAGGGACGGGTTGATCCGGCGCAGGGTGGTGTAGTCCAGGTGGGCCGGTCCTAGTTTTCCAGGTGACCAGTTCGTCAGGAACACTGACGCCTTGGCGACCACTTCGTGAACACGGCGTCGGCCCCGTGGGCTTCTCAGGTCCACGCACAGGGCCTCCTTGCCGCGGTGCAGGGAGCGGAAGGACACCGAGCAGCCGGCCCGGACCGGTTCCACACCGCGAGCGGGGTCACCGTCGGGTGGTTCGACCCGCCACACCTGGGCGCCCAGGCATGCCAGGACCCTTCCGGCGTAGGATCCCTGGAGGTAGTGAGTGGCCTCGACGACCTGCATGCCGGCCAGCGGCAGCCAGCGTGGCGGGAGTGCGCCCTCGTCGAGGTCCTCGGTGGGCGGCGGGCCCGTCCAGGGCGAGGGCGAGAGCAGCCACGGCTCGATGAGGCCGTCACCGATGGGGCTGGACACGCTGCTCACGCAGACGTCTTCACCGTGCGCGGCCTGCAGGATGTCCTTCAGCGGGAGGTATGCCGCGCGGTGCAGGGATTCCGGCACGCGGAAGCAGGCGGTCCACTGGCGGGCTTCGTGCGACCGCCAGGAGACCATCGCGTCATGGCCGTCGACTCCAAGTCTCTTCCAGAACGCCGCCCAGCGTTCGGCGCGAAACGTCTCCACTTCCACCCGGTGTCCGTCGGCGGTCAAGAAGGGTGGGGGCTTGCCGGCTCCCAGGGTTGACAGGACCGGACCGAGAGCGGTCAGCTCCACGTGGTGGGACTGCGCGAACAGCGTAGCCGCCCCCGCGTTGACACTGACCTGGGACACGTCCAGGCTCCCGCGGGCCTGGGCGATCAGGGCGGCCATGATGCCCTGGCCGGCAGCCACCGCCCCGCACACCGCGGCGAAGGGCACGCCGGTGCGGCGGGGTCCGTCGCCTTCACGACGTCCGAACAGGCTCATCAGGCCGCATGCGGCCTGCAGGGTGGCCTCGTTCACCACGAACTGACCGAACGGTGTCGTCAGGCTCAGGACCAAGGGCGGATGCCGGTATGCGATGGCGCTGACCTGCCAGTTCCCCGGCGCTCCCTTCACCGGCATCAAGTTGACGCCCAGGTGTGCGAAGTGCCGCTTCCAGTCATGAGCCGTGGACGTGAGCTCCATCGACTCCCCCTGCCACTCGACTCGTGCATGAAGGTTTCCTCGCCACCCGACCACTGCGGACCGCCGAGGGACCGCATACGTCCAGGACGGCTACGGCGCAGACGAACCACGCCGTAGTCGAGCCGCGCTGGTGAGGGAAGCGTCTACGCGGGGGGACGGATGCTCTCGACGGCCCCGGCCCTCAGACCTCGGCCGACCAGAGAGCCAGCCCGCTGACACAGCTTCGAACGCAGTGCCCAGGACCACAAGAGGTGGCGCTCAGCGCAAAGAGGCCCCTGGAATGACACCGTTGCGCCAGCGCACTGTCCGACGGAGCACCATGCGCGGGGCCGCTCCCCGGGCTCCGTACTGCTCCCTTGTGCAACGCAGACCGCGGCGATTCCCTGGCAGCAACGCCTTCACGGCCGTTCCGCACTTCTCCCCCGGCATTCCCCGGACTGTCCGAGGCTGCTACTACGCCCGGCGGCAGCACAGCTGTCCGGAAGGCTCCGCGTGTGGCACCGCCGGCGCCAGGCGAGCCCTCGACGAGGCGGCACAGCACCGCGGCCTCCACGCGCCGCCCCTGTCCGTCCGTCCCGACGCATCGTGGAGGTCCCATGAACGACCAGGACGCCTACTGGTCGGCCGACCACTACCAGGCCGTCGCCAGCAGGCTCTCCGGCATCAGCCTCCGGCTCGTGCAAGAGGCCGATGTCAGGCCCGACCATCATGTCCTCGACGTGGCCTGCGCCACCGGCAACGCCGCCTTCCACGCAGCCCGCCGCAGCGCCGAGGTGACGGGCATCGACTACGACCCGGTCATGATCGAAGCCGCCAACCGGCGCCGCGACCGACTGCGAATGTCGGTGGCCTTCAGGCGGGGTGACGCGGCCAGGATGCCCTTCCCGGACGGATCGTTCGACCGGGTGCTGTCGGCATACGGATCGATGTTCGCGCCCGAAGGCGAAGCAGCGGCACTCGAGATGCTCCGGGTGTGCCGCCCCACCGGCATGATCGTGATGGCGAACTGGAACCCCGACAGCGTCATCACCTCCATGTTCCAGACCCTGCACGATCTCCATCCGGTCGCCGAATCCATCCAGGGGATCGCCCGCCTGTGGGGCACGGCACCAGGGCTGCGCCACCTCTTCGGCCCGACAGCCCGGATCCGTACCCTGCTCACCCATTACCGCGTCCCGGGCACAGCTGACGAGCTGGCTTCGGTGTTCGCCGACCACTTCGGCCCGGCGCTGTGCGTGGTGGACAAACTGGGCGAGGCGGCACGCGAGGAGATCCGCGAGCGCCTCACCCTCCTCTTCCGCAAGCATGAGACGATCGGGCCCGAAGCCCGCGGTGTGGATGTGGGCTACCTGCACACCTGGATAAGCCCGCGATGAAGGACGGCTCGGCTCCCTGGCAGCCGGGGCCCTACACCGCGACGTCCGCGACTTTGGCCTGGGAGTATGGCCTCTTCGGCAGGCTGCCCCTCGCCCAGCTCCAGCAGCGCGCCTACCGTCTGTACGAGGTCGAAAGCGCTGCCACGGGCCACGTCGGCGCCGCCTGGCGCATGGCCGCGGACGCGTTGTGCGCCGTCCGGTACAGCGGAGACGCCTGCTACGACTACCGCAGGCACCTGCACCGGTGGCAGCTGTGGCAGCCCTCCCCGCTCCACGCCGCACAGGCGCGCCCCTACGCCCTCCCCACCAAGTGCTGTGTGCACGTTCTGGGCGCTGCCCAAAGCGGCATCCTGGTCGACACCAGATTCCTCACCGACTGCACCTCCCCCTACCCTGCGCCGTGGTACGTCGTGGCCTATAAGGAGGGCCGAACCTGCCGCGCCCACGGCAGCGAGGAACTCGAACCCGAGCCGTAGGGCCAGACAGGGCATTCACGGACCCTGCAGCGCCGTTGGGTGCGGCGCTTCTGAAGGCAGAGTGCGGATCGGGTGGTGAACCCCGTATCGGGTCCCCATTGCGGCCGTGGCCGGGCCCGCCCTCTTCTGGGCGTACATCGGTCTCGGCTTCGGACTCAGGGTGGTGGGATGGGCAGTCGGCATCGCCCTCACCGGCATCCTCACCAGCCTCACGTACGGGTGCCTCCTCGCCTCCTCCAACGGCCAAGGCTTCTCCTACTGGCTGTTCCTCACCATGATCGTCGCCACCACCCTCGGCGCGTTCTGCGTCATGCCCTACGCCCTCGTCCGCGGCACCATCAGGAGCCGCTGACCCGCCAAGCCATCTCGGAACGACTTGGCGGTACCTGGGGTGGTGCCGGTGTCGTGGTGACTACTCGCATGCCGTGCCGTCACCGTCGCGGTCGAGGTGACGACCGTATCCGGGGTCCCCGCGGTGGATCGGAGCCGCACCGGCAGCCCGGACCTCACTGCAGTTGCGGTAGCTCACCCCGCCGCCGGTTCCCTCCCCATCGTCAACGTTGTCGCCGGCCCTGTTGCCGGTACCGGCGTTCCGGTCCGGTTCCGGCAGCGGGGGCGCTGCCTGCCGGGGTGCGGCGGGCCGTTCGGGAGCGGGCGGGGACGGCATGGGTGGCGTGGATGCTGAGGCTGGCGCGGCCGGGGCAGGGGTCGGCGCGACGGGGGCCGGGGTGAGCGTCACCCTCACCGTGGCCGTCGCGGTCGCGGTGACCGTGGCGGCCGGCTGGACGGCAGGCTTGGCATCGTCGCGCGGCTTCGGGCTGCCCTGGCCCACCGACACCAACACGATGAACCAGACGCAGGCCAGCGTTACTGTGACCGCCCTGGCCGACTTGCCCCAGCGGACCCAGGACGCCAGGACCGCGCCCAGCGGCGGCAGCACGGCCGTCGCCACGACCACCAGCGGAACGGCGAGCACAGGATGCAGGCGGCGTCCGGCGGGCGCTGCCTGCTCTGACACGAACGGATGGGACACAGCTCTCCCCGGGTCGGCACACACGCGGGCCCACCCCTCCCTCCGCACGGCAGTCCGAGCCGTCCGGTGGCCGGAGCCATACCCGCCTTCATCCCCTCAACGAGCCGCCCGACGACTGAACACGCACCGGTGCGACGCCGGGCGGCCACCCAGCCACTGTCCGAACGTCCGGAATCCGTGGACATACGCCGGCACACGCCGGTGAACGCGGCGTGGGCCCGGAGGCGCCGTGCGCCCGCCCGGCGGATGGGACACAGATGGCTCCAGAGGGGGTGGCGCTGGTCGCCCGCGGGTCACGCGGGGGGCGGCACATTTGCGCAGTTGGCCGCTCAGGGGCCCGGAATCGCAGCGGCCGCGCGTGAACATAAGCGGTCATCATCGATCATTCGATGATGCGTCAGGTCTTGTGTACCTAGCGTTATCGGGCACAGTCCGGTCGGACGGTCGGACTGCTTCATCCCGCGAGAGGCGGAACGAATGACACTGAGCACTGACAGCATGGCGATACGTCCGGGGCCGTTACGCCGTCTGCGCAGGCGTGCGGAGGCCGCGCTGGCCACCGCGGCACTCGGTGCGGCCGTCGCGGTACTGCCGGCCGTACCCGCACACGCGGCCGGCCCGGGGCAGCTGATCTACGTCGCCAACCAGGGCGCGGACTCCGTCGCCGCCGTCGACTCGGCGTCCGGCGCGACGGTGGCCACCATCGCGGTCGGGACCTCGCCCGCGAATGTGGCGCTCACCCCGGACGGCTCCCAGGCCTGGGTGACCAACAGGGGCAGCAGCTCCGTCTCGGTGATCGACACCGCGACCAACACGGTCGCCGCCACCGTGCCGGTCGGTGGTTCTCCCCTGCCGGTGGCCGTCTCCGCGGACGGCGCGCGGGTCTACGTGGCCCACACCGCCAACCCCGGCGGCGTCGAGGTGATCGACACCTCTTCCCTGACCATCGTCGCCACCATCGCGACCGGGAACTTTCCGTCCTCCCTGGGGCTGTCCCCGGACGGAGGCCGGCTCTACGTGGGCAATTTCTCCAGCCGTACCGTGTCGGTGGTCGACACCGCCACGCTGGCCGTCACCGCCACCATTGCCGCGGGAGACCCGAGCGGGCTCGCTGTCAGCCCCGATGGCTCGCATGTTTACGTCTCCAACTACAACGGCAGCAGCGTCTCGGTGATCGATACCGCCGCCCACACCGTCACCGCGAGTGTCCCGGTCGGGCAGCAGCCGCAGGGCATCGCCGTCACCCCGGACGGCGGGAGCGTCTACGTCGGCAACCGGCTGGGCAACTCCGTCTCGGTCCTGGACACCGCGACCAACACGGTGACCGCCACCATCGGTGTCGGTGCCGGGACCAACGCGGTCCTGGCGGACCCGGACGGCACCCGCGTCTACGCCACCAACTCCTTCTCCGACACCATGTCCGTGATCGACACCGCGACGCTCACCGTCACCGGCACCGTCGCCACCGGCTCCCGCCCGAACGGCCTGGCCATGGGCAAGGCCGTTCTCCCCACGGTGACCGCCATCGCCCCCGACCACGGCCCGACCACCGGCGGCGCCACCGTCACCCTCACCGGCACCCATCTCACCGGCACCACATCCGTCACCTTCGACGGCACTTCCGCAAGCGGTGTCACGGTGGTGGACGACAACACCGTCACCGCCGTCACCCCGCCGCACGCCGCGGGCGCCGTCGACGTCGCTGTGACCGCCAAGGGCCGCACCGTGGACGCCGGTACCTACACCTACCGGGTCCCCGCGCCCGCTCTCTCCGGCATCACCCCCGCCACCGGCCCCGCCTCGGGCGGCACCACCGTCACCCTCACCGGCAGCAATCTCACAGGCGCCACCGCGGTCACCTTCGGTACCACGGCCGCCGCCTCCTTCCGCGTGGACAGCGACACCCAGATCACCGCGACCGCCCCCGCCGCGAACACGACCGGACAGGTCGACGTCACCGTCACCACCCCGGGCGGCACCAGCACCGCGGTGCCCGCGGGCCGGTACACCTACACCAAGGACACCACCAAGATCACCGCCGAGCCGCTGCTGTTGTCCATCGCACCCGGCCAGCTCACCCTCTCCCTCAGCCTGTCGGCCACCCTCACCGACACCACCACCGGCAAGCCCGTCCCCGGCGCACCGGTCAAGTTCACCGTCGGCGCCACCACCGTGTGCACCGCCACCACCAACACGGCCGGCACCGCCACCTGCACCGGTCCCTGCCCCGTCACCGCCGTGCTGCTCAACCTCGGCTACACCGCCACCTACACCGGCTCCGCGACCCTCGCACCCGCCACCGCCACCGCCGGCCTCATCCGCATCGGCTGACCCACGACCGCAGACGAGGCCGCCGTCGAACCACCCCGACGGTGGCCTCCCGCTCCATCCGCCCGTACGCGACCGCCGGACACTGCCGGCGCCGCCAGTGACGGCGGGTAGGGCCTAATCAGAGACGGCCAGATGCGCCATACAGGCCGCTGGGACGAGAGGCCACCGGATCCGTCCACGAGCCATACCGGTACATGTACCCCTCCGCGCGGCCACCGGCCTCCCGGGATACGGATTGACCTCTCCCCTCGGCTATCGCGAGGTAAGAGGTGTCGTTTGACGAGAGGGGCTTGCCCATGGTCCCTGACCTGGGCGAATGGAAGATCACCGGATTCGGGGGGTCACACCTCCGGTCACACCTGCGGTCCCCCGCCTAGTGCACCCCTGCAGCCCCCTGTGCACGCAGCCTCCGGTGCAACCCCATGCCTCTCGTGTGGCATACGGCCTGGCCGGGCTGGGCAAGCCCCCGGCAGCAATCCGGCGGGAGCGCAGCCGTCGCTTGGCTGGCCGGTCTCTTGCGCCTGGGCGGCGGGCTGTCCGACCGTTTGGGGATCTGTTGTGCTGCTCGGGGGGAGTACGGGTTGGGGGAACAACCGGGTACGGCTCAGCGGTGGTGCGGCCTGGCAGACGGATTTCCGTCGCCGGACCACGGGCCGGGCCCCCAGGACCGCGATGGAGATCGCCACGGTCCGCCGCACGCTGAACCACACGCTGACCGAACTGCAGCGGGCCATCGACCGGTACGCGGTCGCGGTCGCCGCCGACCTGTACGCCCTCGCGTGGCAGCAGGCCGCCGGAGCCCCGCCGAGCGAGACCCGCGAGCAGCGGGCCCAGCTGAAAGACCTCAAGGAGATGCTGGGCTCGCGCCGGTGGCAGGAGGAAGAACGCCGCCAGGCCGCCGCGGCTCCCCCACCGTCCGTACCGTCACAGGCCCGGCCAGTCTCTGCCGCGCCCCGTGTACTGCCGGACGCCGCACGGGCCGGTGAACCCGTCGTCCGGTCTCCACGCCGGAAGCCGTCTTCGTCTCCTGCACCCCGGCGTTCCTCCGTACCACCCGTCCCGGTATCGGTGCCGACCCCGGTTCCGGCCCCGGCCCCGTCGCCGGTCGGGACACCGGTCGTGAAGGCCCGCACGCCGCGCAGGCAAGAGCCGGCGCTCCTGGAGACCGGACAGTTGTGGGAGATCGCGACCGAGTTGCGGCCGCTGCTGGAACAGACCGCCAGGGCCGGCGCCACCGTCACCTGGCCCCAGATCCACAAACGCCTGCCTGGCCTGCCCCGCCTGCACGCCGACGACCAGTGCGTACTTCTGTGGCTCGTCGACGAAGACGGGCGGAAGGGAGAACCGCTCCTGTCCGCGCTCGTCACCGTCGGAGACCGCCAGATGCACCCCCGCTTCCCGGCCGTCGCCGAACAACTCGGCTGGGCGGCCCCGGCCGGCACCCGCCCGGACACCGCATGGAGTTACGAAGTCCTCAAGGTCCACCAGCACTGGCGCCACCGACGCTGACCCGCCCGGGGCCCCAGGCCCTGGGCAAGCCCGTCATGCGGCCGGGCTTGCCCAGGGTCCCCTCGGGCTTGCCCAGCCCACGGCTCCCACAAAGGCCGGGCGACACCCGGCCCCGTGACACATGCCGTTCTCGCTCGTCCAGGAGCGAGTCCGGCAACGGCATGCCGCCCTACGGCTTGCCCATCAGCACGATCGCCCCGTCGGCGCCGCCGTGGAGGCTGACGAGCGTGAGCATCGGCGATCTGTAGAGCTCGCCGTCTCCGCGGTACAGGGTGTACCAGTGCCGAGTGGCGTGCTCCAGGTCGCGCCACTGCTGAGGTTCGGCCGTCGGCAGGGTCAGCTCCGCGAAGCCCTGGCCGTCGCGGTAGATGCCGCGCACGGTGATGGTGCCGGTGAAGGTGGCCGTCATCGTGTCAGCGGCCAGCTCGACTCGGTCCCCGGTGATCGGGCGCGGCCCGGGAAACGCGCTCACGATGCCTCGCCGAGGGGTACCACGGCGACCGGGGTCCACATGATGCGCCCACCGTCGTGCCACTGCTCGACGAGGTGGAGGCGGTCGGCGAGGACGGTCCCGGACAGGGGCTGATCGATCGAGGCCAGGGCGGTCTTGAGGGTGGCCGCGTTGAGTTCCTCGGCGCCGGTGGAGGTGTAGCCGAGGGAGATGTGGGGGTAGCGGCTCGGGCCGGCCTTGGAGGCTGCGCCGGTGCGGTCCATCGCCGCGGTCACGATGTCCACGAGCGCGGTGAAGGGCTTGCCGGGCCATCCGCTGATCTCGACGGCGACGGTCCCGATGGAGGGGCGGTCGAAGGTCAGGGTGAAGGGCTTCATGCCCTGGGTGGCGCGGCGCACGTCCTGGAGGAGCGCGTCTGTGTCGATGGCGTCGCGGGCCAGGCCGATGGCGTGGACCAGCGTGAGCCTTCGCCAACTTGAAGTCGCAGGTCAAAGGGCTGGTGTGACCGCTGCTCGGGGTGCTCACCCTGGTCGTGGGCGGGTGTCTGCGGAGAAGATCATCCGTCAGCGGTTGATTTCGAGGTTCGTCAGGACGAGCAGGGCGCGCAGGAGTTGGGTGGCGCGGGCGGGGTCGGTGCGGAGCTTGGTGAGGATCCGCCAGTTCTTGAGGTGGGCGAAACCGTGCTCGACCGGCGCCCGTCCGACGGCAAGGACTCGGTTGGCGTCTTTCTGGCCCGGAGTGAGCTTGTGGGTGCGGCTGGCGGTGTAGCCGGTGACGATCACGGGATCGAGGATGTCGTTGTCCAGGCCGCGGAAGCCGAGGTCGGCCAACGCCCCGAGGTCGGCGGCGCGCAGGTGGGCCAGGATGTGGTCGTGGCGGGCGGCGGTGTTGTCGTGGGTGCGGCCGGGCCGGGCGGCGGATATCAAGATCAGGCGGCCCTTCTCGTCGGTCAGGGCGAGGAAGTGCAGGCCATGGCGGCGGTGCTTGCCGGAATGGTTCCGCCGGTCGGCCCGCCCGGTTCGACGCTGGGTGCGGATGAGGGTGCCGTCGATCAGAACCACCTCCCCGCCCTGCTCGGCGACCTTCCTCAGGGCACGGTCCAGGCGCGGCGCCTGGGCGGCGAGCAGTCCGATCAGCTCGTCGCGCCAGCGGCGGACGGTGGACTCGGACACGTCGTTGCCGCCAGCCATGTCGGCCAGGCGCTGATCGTGGCGCAGTACGGCCAGGACGATCACCGCAATCTTCCCCGGCGGCAGGATCCGCCACCTGGACCGAATCGCCTTCAGATGGCGCCTGAGCAGATCGGCGAGGTGGTTGACGGTGCGCGTGGACAGAGGCAGACGGCACTGGTAGACAAGCGAGCAGGTGTCCTCGGCGCGCTGTTCGGTATTCGTCACACAATTCCAACGGCCGCCGGGGGTACCGCGGTTACGCTCGCCGCGCTTCCCCGGGGGCACGACAAGCTACTGGATGCACCAGCGGTGCGGATGCCCGGGCTCGTTGGGACAGGCGAATACGTTGAGCTCACCCCAGCGGCCCACAGTGACTTCCGTGGGAGTGGCACAACGGTGAGTGGGCTGGTTCTGGTCCTCCAGCGGTTTCCAGCTGCCGCTGCCGCCGTCCCACTCCGAGCTGTCGATGGTCAGCAGCAGGTGCATCGGTGTCGCGCAGGTCAGACAATCCATGGGATACGGGTCGGTCGCGTGCCAGGAGGCGAAGCCACCCACGCGCCAGCCGGGCGGGATGGACAGGTCGTACTGGTAGCCGAGCGGCTCTGGCGTGCTTTCGTCCGCCGACCGCTCGGCTTCCTCCTCAAGGGCTTCCTCCCAGGCGTCGATCCGGGCGCACAGTTCCTCGGGCAGAAGGCCGGCAAATGGGTAGGTGACCACCTGCTCCGGGTACAGCACACACGGCTCGGGCACGAAGCCATCGGACCCGACGACCAGCGGCTGCGGCGCCGCGGTCAGCACCTCGCCGACCTCCCACGACCGCCGCCGGCGCAGGTGCAGCTCCAGGTCATGCCGGCCCGGGCCCTGCGCGTTGAAGGGACACCAGAACACTTGAAGCAGATCGCAGTCCCCTGGCCCCGTCGGCAGGTCGGGCACATCCCGCCGGTACAGCTGCGCGAGGCCGATCATTGGCAGCGGGTCGGTCTCGGATGCCCCGGGGATCCGGTGCTCCCGGTGCAACTCGCTGAGGAGCTCCCGTTCCTCGTCCGTCGGGCCGGGAGCCTGCTCGCGGGCCCACGCGGAAGCCAGAACCTGCCGATAGCCGCGGATGTCGGCAGGTCGTCGCCCACGCCCACGGGCGTGGGCCTCGCCGCACACCGGCCACGGCTCGACCGTCGGCCACAACAGAGGACCGCCCACGGAACTGGCCGAAAGGTCTGGTTTGCCCGGCCGCGGATGGAGCCGCGTCGTCGTCCCCCGAAAGGCGGCCAGTTCTGGGAAGAGCGCCTCGACATCGAGAGGGCGCGCGGGCGTGGTCCTCGTCATGGACGCGACCTTAGACGCCCGAGAGCCCCGGTCACCGAGCGCCCCCGGCAGCTACACCCCAGCACCGGCGCTGTCAGAATCAGAACCCGTTCTCGTGGAACAGAGCCACCCAGGCGGCTGCGTCACTGCTCATAGGCGGGTGGTGAAGCGGCCGTCGGGCAGTTTCCGCAGCCAGCCGCGATCGACGAGTCTGACCAGCTTGCTGCGTAGCGGTTCTAGCTTGGGCAGCACGTTCGTTGCCGGACCGGAGAAGGGCAGGGCTGTCACGCTGCCGTGGGCAGGGAGTGGCGTGGAGGCTCATGGGTTGAGGTGCCAGATGGACGCGTTGAGGGCGCTCGCGAAGGCCACCCACAACAGGTAGGGGACAAGGAGCAGTGCTGCAGGGAGGCTGAGCCGCCGGAAGTGGACGACGGTCGTGCTGAGCGCGGCCAGGAGAAGCAGGATGTCCAGCAGTGCAAGTCCGTACTGGCGGGCTGCGAAGAACAAGGGGGTCCAGGCGAGGTTGAGCGCGAGCTGGAGGGACCACCAGACCAGTGCTGTTCGGACCCGGTGGCGGTCGGGGTGGCGCCAAACCAGCCACGCGGCGATGCCGACGGTGGCGTAGAGGGCGGTCCAAACGGGCCCGAAGAGCCATGCGGGAGGAGCCCACGCAGGCCGGTCCAAGGCCTCGTAGATCATGCCCGCATCGGCGGAGGCGAAGGCGCCGAGAGCCGCAACCCCGTAACTCACGGCGAGGAAGAACAAAAGAGTCCAAAGGCTCCTCGCCCCGCGCTGGCGCACCGGCGGCGTCGCAGAAGTTGCCACAGTCTACTCCTGGTGGACTCGGTGAACTGGGCGTCCGGATGACGAACGCGGACCCAGGTTGTTCCCTGGCGTCTGCCCTCTCTTTCGTCTCCCATGCGGTCACCGGATGCATCCGACACGCCGCCGGCCAAGGAATTGCCAGCGCCCGCTTGAGCCGGGGCCGCGTAATGCAGCCGGCCGCGGTTACGAGGGACGCCCGGTTCGGGCCTGTCGGCGGCGGTCGCGGGCGGGCCGGGTGTGGCTGCGGGCGGGCCGGTTGAGGTCCTGCCGGACGCGGTCGCGGCCGTCGTGGGTGCCGATCCGGATGTGGTCGCGGCCGTGGTGGAGGAGGCCCTGAACGACGCGGTGGCCCGGATGGATGCGGCGACGTGCGCGATGATGCGGGAGAGACGCCCCAGGTCGTGATGCCGAAGAAGGCGCCGGGCGGGTCGGCACTCGATCTCCTCGCCTGCCTCTTCGGTCCCGGCGAGCGTGACGGGTACACCGACCCGCACCTGATCGCGTCCTGGGATCCGGATCTGCCGTGCCCGGAGCCCGGCCCGCATCACGCGCGCGGATCTCGCGCTGCTGTTGAACGCCCCCGTCGAAGCGCTGCGCGGCGTACGGTCGGCGGAGCACGTGTGGCACGTGGCGGTCCGCAACCCCGCCGACGACCGACCCTGTCGGACGCCGACTGGGCGGAGGTCGCCGCCGCCATGGTGCACGCCGCGGGACCGCCGGACACGGTGATGAGCAGGCCTGCCGGTGGATCGCCGTACGACACGCGGACGACCACATCCACACCCTCGCCACGTTGGCCCGGCAGAACGGCTGCCACCCCCGGCTGCGCGGCGACCTCCCCGCGATGCACACCGCCGCGCGCGCCTTCGAGGCCGGCTGGGGCCTGACCCCGATGTCACTCCTGGACCGGACCGCGCGCCACCGCCCGCTCACCGGCGAAGCCGAGAAAGCCGCCCTCCGGGGCCTGGACGAGACCGCCCGCGAGATGCTGCAGCGCACCATCCGCACCGCCGCCGTCCTCGCCCACGACGACACCGATTTCCTCGACCGGCTCCGCGACGCCGGCCTGCGCGTGCGCGAGCGCCGCGGCGACGGCACCCTGGTCGGCTATGCGGTCGCGCTGCCCGGCGACTGCGCTGCACCGCGAGCAGCGCCCGGTGTGGTTCGCCGGCGCGCCCCTCGCCTACGACCTGACCCTGCCCCGGGTCCGCGAGCGCTTCGCCCCGCACGTCAGCCCCCGCGGACTGGGGGCGGGCCGGGCACGTCATTCGATCGCCGCCAGGACCTCCCGGTCGCCGTGCCGACGCCGACCACCACCCTGAGGCCGCGATGGCGCGAGAATCACAGCCACCAGGTCCGTCCCTCGGCCCTCGTCGGTGGGGTCGATGACGAAGCTGGAGACGCCTACGTAGCGGATGACCAGGTCTCGATCATGCTTCCAGCAGTTGTGGTGGAACTCGACCTCCGTCTCCTCACCGCCGACACCCCGGACGGCATGAAGCGTCAGGTCCTTCACACATCGCCTGCCGTGGAAGTTGTAGTGGTCCGTGTCAGTGGCGAAGGACCGGGCCCCCGGTGGCAGATCCCCAGAGATCGAGGGCAGGTGCTCCAGGTAGCGACCCGGGTCCAAGACTCCTGACGGGTCGCCGACCTGCGCATCGAGATTGACGTATTCCATCGGCCCTTGCCCCGGCTCGTGGCTCTCTACTGGCCGATGAATCGTCGCACAGACTCACCAAATGAGATGACGTCTAAATACCTCGACATCGGTCGCGGTGATCGGGGACGCTTAGCGCGATGACAAGAATCGACGACACGCCGCCCGCGTGGGACGAGCGCACCCAGCTCACCACGTTTCTCGACTACGCACGTGACACCGCCCGCGCCAAGTGCGATGGCGTCTCGGCGGAGAACGCCCGCAAGGCGCTCCTGCCGGGCTCACCGCTGATGACCATGAGCGGAGTGATCAACCACCTCCGCTGGGTCGAGTACTACTGGTTCCAGGTGGTCTTCCTCGGCGAGGAAGACCGGGGCCCCTGGACCGAGGAGGACCCCGACCGCGAGATGCGCATCGCCGTCGACTTCCCGCTCACGCAGTTGCTCGACGAATACGCCGAACAGAGCGCCCGCTACCGCGAACTGGTCGCCGGGAACGGCCTGGACAAGCAGGCCCAGCGAGCCGTCCGCGACGGTCTCCATGTCGACCTGCGCTGGATCCTCCTCCACCTCACCGAGGAGACGGCTCGCCACAACGGCCACCTGGACATCCTGCGCGAGATGCTCGACGGCACGACCGGCGACTAGGCCGTGTTTTAGGTAGCGCGGGCGGCCAGCCACTTGGTGAGGTCGCCCGCGATGCGGCCGTTGCTGGTCTCGACGGTCACGTCGTGTTCGCGGCGGGCGGTGTCGCGGCGGACGACCTCGTATCCGCCCTCGTCCAGGACGGCGACGGAGGCAAACCAGACGGGGTCGTCCTGGTCCGGCTGGATCACGACGAACGTGTTGTCCGAGTCGTTCAGGTCGCCGATCAGCATGAACAGCGCGTCCTCGGACGGGTCGTCGACGTGGTCACCGTTCTCGCTGTCGGCGCAGTAGTACCTGGCGGCCACCGAAGCCCTCCCCGAAGATGTGCTGCCCAATGCCGTGATCAGCATGGCACGGCCGTATCGGCAGGCCGCCGGTTCACAGCCACTGATGGATCGCCGCGATCTGGACGGCCGCCTCGAACCGGACGGCGAGCTTGTCATGGCGGGTCGCGACAGCCCGGTGCTGCTTGAGGCGGCTGATCCCGCACTCGACCGCGTGGCGGGCCTTGTAGTCCTCCCGGTCGAAGACCGGGGGCCGGACCACCGGCCGCCGCGCTGCGCGGACTTCGGCAGATGCGGCTCCAGCCGGGCCCACTCCGCATGCGTTGAATCTCCCCGCCCCATGCTCATGCCAACGACCCGAAGCCACGACGGTCACAAGATCCGCCGGACAAGCCCTAGCCTGGGGAGCTCGCTGGACACCATCGGAGGGGACATCGTGAGCGAGGAGGCCACCAGGTACGACGCCAGCACCATCCAGGTCTTGGAGGGGTGGGACGCCGTTCGGAAGCGGCCCGGAATGTACATCGGCTCGACAAGTGAACACGGCCTGCGTCACCGGCCTCGGTACTGGTGGGCTCGCGTATTCAAATGTTGCCAGTTCTGGGGCTTGGGAGACGGGGCAGTGACTGTGCGCGCTCGCCGGGAGGCAGGGATTGCGCGCTGTCAGGGCCGCAGGAGCCTGACAGCAAGGAAGCACGGAGTCTGGTGGAGCCTGTTGTAGGCCGTTTCGTCGAGTTCTCGCAGGCCGGGCGTCGGGCGCGGCTCGATGAGTCTTTCCAGTATGAATCCGGCGGCCAGCAGCTCGTTCAGGAACGTTTCCAGCGGCATGCGCTGGTAGTGGACTGCCAACGGCCCCCCGGCGAGGGGGAGGTCAACCCAGTCCTCGGCGTAGTACGAGCCACCGAATTTCCGCCAGTCAGCCGTCGGGTGGGTCGTCGAGACCAGCAGCCACCCTCCAGGACGCAGGACGCGTCGTAGGTCGCTGAGGAGACGTGGCCGGTTGCCGATGTGGTGGAGCATCAATGCGCACACGACTCCGTCGAACGACGCGTCGTCGATGAAGTCCAGCGGCTTCTCCGCGTCATGCATGCGCAGTTCGGCCCGGTCACCCACTCGCTCCCGCGCGTGATTCAGCAGAGTCGCGCTGCCGTCGATTCCGACTACCTCGGCACCACCCGCGAGGAGTTCGGCGGCGTAGTGCCCGGCCCCGCAGCCGACATCGAGAATCTTCAGCCCGGCAACATTCCCTGCGAGTGCGAGCATCGCAGGCCGGTCGGTGTACGCGTTGTAGGGGCTGCTGTCGGCGTTCTTCGCGAAGTAATCGCCGACTTCGTCGTGGTAAGCGGTCTCTGCAGGCATCGTGACAGCATCGCGCCGGTGGCTGTCTATGGCGACCGGTTTTGTGCAACCGAGGGTGCGCCTGGCCAGCGGCTGCATCGACGTGGGTCTGATTGTGGTCGGCTCGTTCTCAGCTGTCGCCGGCCCCGCGGGGAACCCAGCCAGATGGTGACCGTGTGTGATCCCCAGGTGCGTACCGGCTCCATGACCCGCTGCCGGTTTCTCTGACGAGGCGGCTGGTGGTCTTGTCGTGGTAGCCGAGGACGTCCGCGACAACGGGGCCGGGCAGTTCGAGGAGTTGCTGGCGGAGGGCGGCGCCGCGGGCGGCGGCGGCCGGGACCCCGACCTCGTTCAAGAGCGCGGGCAGATGGTCGGGGCGGGCTGGCTGCCCTGCCCGGCGGCCGGGGAAGAGCCAGCGGGACGCGGGGTTGGTGGCGGTGTTCATGTTGTCGCGGTTCGCGGTGTGCTCCAGCAGCAGGGCGGCGACCGGATCAGGGACGGGCGAGGCCGGCTCCCCCAGCCGTAGCAGCACGACGTCGCCGTCGCGGATGACGTCGTCGATGCTGAGCCGGACGATGCGGCTCACGGGCTGCGCGTAGAGGAGCACGATGACTCCGGCGACGCGGAGTCGCACCGGTTCCTCGGTATCGGTCAGGTGAGCGGCAGCCCGCCAGGGCTGGAGTCTGTGGAACGCGTCGTGGGTCGGCGGGATCTCGCCGAGGCCGAGCCGCCGCAACAGCTGCGAGGCGCTGCCCGGCTGGTCACGGCGCATCTCTCACCAGGCCAGGCCGCTTCTGGGCTTGTCCATGGCCACCAGCAGGTCGAACAGCGGGACCAGCGTGGGTCGGATGCGGTCGGCGCCGTCGTCCAGGAGTGCGGTGAGGCGGTCGGTGAGGGTGCAGCGTTCACACAGCCGTCCGCCCAGGACCTTGCCCTCGAAACCGCAGCGTGAGCAGTCGAAGGTCTGGGAGAAGCAGGCGCAGGCGGTGCAGATCGGTGCTCCGTCACCAGGGCGGAGTCCGGGGAGGGCGCGATCCTGGCCGCATCCCGGGCAGGTGCCCCGTGTCCGGACGGCGCGGTCCGAACAGGTCCGGCAGACGTATCCGTCCGGCAAGGCCTGTGGCGGCCGCAGCGGCAGCACTGCGCCATGTACCAGCGTTCGTACTGCTCGTCGGTGGCGTAGGGGCGGGTCATGCGTCGGGCAAGATGCGGGCGGCGCGGGGGCGGAGCTTCGCAACGTTCGCGGGCGGGGTGGGCAGGTCGCCGGTGGCGGTCTTGCGGACGCCGGCGTTCTCGGCGGTGGTGGCCACCAGGTCGGCCGGGGTGCAGGACAGGATGTCGCAGAGCGCGGCCATGACCTGCAACGACAGGCGTTCCGGTGTGCCGGAGACCAGGCGGTGGACCTGGGAGGCGGACAGGTCGATGCCGCGTTCGCGCAGCAGCGGCACCAGTTCGGTGGCCGTGAAGATCTGGTGCTGGGCCATGACCTCGCGCAGCCGCCAGGTGTATCCGACCTTGCGTTTCATGCTTGCCTCCCGGTCTGGGTCTGGAGGGCGGCGGCGATGGTGGAGTCCAGATGCCGCCACAGCGTGCGGGTGCGGAAGTCCGAGGACACACAGGTGTAGAGCGAGGTGGTGCTGGCGTGCTCGTGACCGACCTGCTCCTGCACGATCCGCAGGCCCCGCTCGGAGGGCCAGGCTGCCGGGTTGTTGTCGTTACCGAACAGCGGGCGGACCTCGGTGAACCACTCGTCCAGGACGTCCGGGGTCCAGTCGAAGACAGTCAGCACCCCGCGGCGCTTGGGCGGCGAACCCTTCTTGGCCTTGCCGAAGCGGACCAGGCACCGGCCGTACTCGCCGAACTCGGCGCCGTACGGATTGCGGCCGAAGGCCCGGATCCTCTCGACCTCGTCGTCGCAGTGCGCGAAGAAGCCGTGCAACTCGGCCTTGGTGAACGCGCGCTTCATCGCGTCCGCCTCATCGTCCTGAACGTGCACCGCGGTGTTCCACTCGTGCACCACCTGGACCGGATGGGTGCCGAACCGCTCCTGACAGGTCGCTGTCCACTCGTAGAGAGGGTCAGTGATGAAGTGGCAGAACGCCCGCACCGCCTCGGAGTACGAGCGGATCGTCGAACGCTTCAACTCTCGCAGAGAGCGCAGATCACCGAGCCACTCGTCGACCATCGCCGGCGTCCAGTGCCACGGAAAGGCGTTCATGTAGGCGGCGAACGCCTACAGCGTGTTCTCCCGGCCCTCCGCGGTCGTGCGAGCCAGATTCCGGGCCAGCTGCTGGTTGGCGAAGCCGGTCAGCATCGCTGCGAAGACTCGTTCGACCAGATGCAGCCTCGCCGCCCCCGGCACCGACCCGCTGAACCCCACCATTCCGCCACCCTCCGTCACTCGCATTCGGTGCGAGAAAACCGCATCCGATGCGAGTCAGCCGCCGATCCGCAGGCCAGCCAGCCATACGAGTGACTCGGCTGGTGTTCAGGTGCCACAACCCGCAAACGTCGCATGCCGCTTCAGGGCCTCAATCGCCCAGGCCACGCAGGGGAATCCGGGCATCTGTCGACGCTGCATCGCAGACCGTCGCGAGTTCGCATCCGATGCAACTGGCCGGTGATCACGGGCGGCTGGACCGTCCCTTTCGGATCTTGTGGCCGGGCGCGCGTTGTCCGGTGCCGTGCATCTCCCCAGCTACCGCTGGGAGGGACCCCGGGCGGAGGAGCGCGCGTGTACTGGAGGTACGCGGGTGCTCCGACAACGCCGCGAGGTGCGGTGCCGGGCGGCGCGTGCCCGGCAAGATCCGGAGGGCCGGTGTGCGGGCGCAGGCGGTCGTCCTACACGGTGCGGAACAGTGGCTTGCCCTCCCGCAGCCGGCGGCAGACCCGTTGGTAGCTCGGGCGGCGGAGCTTCGGTGGCAGGCCCTGCTTGGCCCGCTTCACACCGCCGTCGTACACCTGCGGGACGAGGATCTCGCGGGCTGCGCGGAGTTGCTCCTTGGGCGGGTGGTAGGACTCGACCTCCACTTCCAGCTCGCCGGTGTGGTAGGAGGCGGACTTGTCGGACAGCACGAGCGCCCTGGCATGGACCTGACCCTCCACCTCGAAGGTGAAGTCGTTGTAGTAGCCGTAGACGATGCCCTCGGCCCGCAGGTCGCCCGCGACGTACAGCGATCCCCAGGAGACCAGGTCGCGCACCACCAGGTCGCCGAGTACCACCAGCATGCCGATGTCACAGACGTAGTCGTCCAGGAATCCGTGCACGATCAGGTCGCCGTCGACGACCAGCGCGACGTCGAGACCGAGGTCCTCCGGAACCACCAGATCGCCCTGGTGGTGGTACCACCCGATGCTCGTGTCCCGGAGGTAGTCGGCCATGTTCGTCTGGGAGCCCAGCCGCTCGACCACCGCGGAGGTGTCGGAGAGCCGGTCGAACCGGGCGCGCCAGGTGGACATGGTCAGCACGGGGTCTCCGTTCCGGCCCGGAGC
The DNA here is from genome assembly GCF_044748145.1 of Streptomyces sp. NPDC090022. Taxonomy (NCBI): domain Bacteria; kingdom Bacillati; phylum Actinomycetota; class Actinomycetes; order Kitasatosporales; family Streptomycetaceae; genus Streptomyces; species Streptomyces sp. NPDC090022. Next base: position 84,008 of record NZ_JBIVFN010000016.1, on the reverse strand, counting down.
TTGCGGACTTCCAGCAGCTGGCGGGCCTGGGTGGCGTACGAGGTGTCCGGGCACGCGGCGATGGCGGTGAGCACGGGCTCGGGCAGGGCGGGGTTCTTCAGCATGTCGTAGTGGCGCACGCCCGCCTCGGCCCAGGTCAGCAGGATCTCGAGCGGGGTCGCCGGGTTCTTGGCGACCGCGTCGAGTTGGCTGGTGTCCTCGGCGCGGGCGGGGTCACGGACGAACGCGGCCAGCGCCGCCGGCGGGGTGTGGCGGTTGGCGACAGCACGGCGCAGGTAGTAGATCGGGCTGCGGACCATGGCGGCGAGCACGTCTTCCGACGGCTCGCTATGGCGGGCTTCGTCGATCTCCGCGAAGCTTTTGCGTTCGGCTTTGCCCGACACCGTGCTCGCGCAGTACGTCAGCCCGAACTCGACCATCAGGTCCGCGGGCCAGTTCGGCTGGTCCATGGCGTTGCCGGGGTGGAAGTACGGCCACAGGTCCAGTGCATGGAGCGCGCGCAGTGATTCGGGCGGGATCGCGGGGTGTTCCAGTGCCGCGTACACCAGGCGCTGAAGGTCCTCCTCCTGCCCGGGGAGGGTGCTCGCACCGCCGCCGAACGAGCGCGTGATCGTTTCGACCAGCCGGGCGAGCGTCTCGGGCGGGGCCGTCGGGTTCTGGCTGATCGCGCCGAGCACGGCCAGGGTCGGGTCCCCGGCCAGTTCGGTGAGGTGCCGGACGGGGGTGAAGGCGTTGGCGGCCGTGGCGGCCCGGACGCACGGTTCGGGGTCCGCCGCGAGCCGGGCCAGCACGGCCGGTGTGCGGTTCCGGTACTGCTGGGCGATCAGTTCCCGGACCCGGGTGTCCGAGTCCTGCGCCAAAGCGTCCAGCCACGGGGTGAGTTCTGGTGCGGCGCGCTTGTGAACGGCGGTGCGGCGCACTTCGGGGTCCGGGTCGGTGAGGTCCGTGTCGCCGGCGTGGCCGAGTGCGGCCACCACCCGGCGGACCCGGGCGTCCGGGTCGGTGGCCAGGGCCCGTAGATGCTCCGGACGGGCGCCGACCCGCCGGGTCATGGTCAGGCGAACTTCTGCGCAGGCGTCCCCGGTCAGCAGATCGGTCACCTTGCGCGGCAGTTTCTCGCGCCCTGCCAGCGCCCTGCGCACCGTCGCCGATCCGTCCCGGGCCAGCGCCTTGAGGGCTGGTTTGGGGGTCGCCCGGTGCACCGCTGCTACCTGGCGCACCGATTCCTCCGGGTGGGCGGCGAGCTCGGCGAGCCGTTCGGCGGAGGTGGCCGGGTGGGCGGCCAGCGCGCGCAGTACCCCGAGCCAGTCGGGGCCGCTCTCGAGGGCCCGTACGGCCAGCTCCTCGGCCAGCTCGGCCGGCAGACCTATCCGGGACGCCACGATCCTGGCCGGCCCCGGAGCCTGCGCCGCCAGTTCTCGCAGCCGTGGCAGCGATGTGGCCGGGCGCCATGCCTCCGCGACGTCGTCGGTATCCATCTGCACCCCTTCGTGACGTGCCGCCCCTGGTGGGTGGCCCCGGCCCGGGCACCCGGCTGCCCCGGGTACGGCGGTGGACCGCATCCGGGACGGCATCAACACCACCGACCTGGGGAGATTCTGGCACGGGGCAGTGACAACGGGTCGTGTCGGTGAAGCTGGACCGTCCCGAGTTCTCGGGCTCCACGTGGGGCGTGCTGGAGAACACCGAAGCACGCGACTGCGTCGGACAGGCCGTCCAGGACCACCACGGCAGGTGGCTGAAGGAGGACCCGGAGCGGGCCGCAGCCGTCATCGACCGGATCCTCCAGGGTGTCCGCCGGACCTGACCAACAGCAAGCCGCCCTGCCGGTCCAGAAGGCCGGGACCGGCAGGGCGTCGGAAGTCAAGACGCGCGATCGGAGTTCAGAAGTGGTCCCGTCCACCCGCGGAGTGCCACACGGTCTTCAAGGAGCAGATCAGCACCCGCGTCAAGGTCCGGCCCGAACTGGCGAAGGCGCTCGCGCTGGCCCACCAGTTCAAGGAGGCCGCCCCCGAGACCCGGTCATCCTCACCGTGCACGAACTCAAGCGCCTGGCCAGGAACGCGGCCGAGCTGATGACGCTGTCCGCCTCGCTCCAGGCCTGCGGCATCCAGCTCGAACTCCTCACCGGGCCCCTCACTGGGATCTACGACCCCAACGGCATGGGCGCCATGTTCTTCGCCGTCCTCGCCGTCGCCGGGCAGATCGAGCCGCAACTACGTCCGGGAGAAGAGCCTTGAAGGCCAGGTCATCGCTGCGTCCAAGGGCAACCACGGCGGCCGCCCGAAGGTCATCGACGACAACATGCTCACCTTCGCCGTCGCCCTGAAGGGCAAGGGCCTCCCCGTCCCCGGGATCGCCAAGAAGCTGACCATCAGGACCGGGAAGAACGCGGGCAAGCACCCCTCCGTCGCCTCGTTGTACCGAGCCCTCGCGGAAGCCGAGGCCGCCGCGCCAGACGACGGCGTGCCGATGCGGCCCAAGCCCGTCCGCCTGCGCCGGCCGGGAGAGCCACTCACCGCCGAGGAGATCGAGCTACGCGAACGGCTCCAGGCCCAGCCCCACCCGACCGCCGAGCTGAGGTAGACCCGCTCCCGACCTGCACCGAGCCCATGAACATCGGCTTGGTGTTAACCGCTGTACCGCTGTTCCCCGAGGTCGGTCACACGGTGTTCGAGGTCGCGGACCGGGCGGTGAATGAGGTTCTGGCCGGCCGCGCCGGTTGCGTTGACGTCACTCTGACGCCCGACGGCGGCGTGTGTGTCGCCGACGACGGGCCGGGCGTTCCCCTCGACGAGCCGGGGGCGGTCGGCGATCCCGGGCTCGAAGCCCTGCTCACCCACATGCGGGCCGGGGCGGGAGCCGGAGGCCGGACGGCGACCCGAAGCGGGACCACCCTTGCCTTCTGGCCCGACGCCGACATCTTCGGAACCGCGGAGTTCAAGTCGGCCCACCGTCGACGGCACGCACGTGGTGGGCTTCCGCGACGGAATGACGGCCGCGGTCACCGCGTACGCGCGGGAGGAGAGACTGCTGAGAGCTACGGACCCCGACTTTGGCGCGGAGCGGATCGGCGAGGGCCTGACGGCGGTCGTGTCGGTGAAGCTGGACCGTCCCGAGTTCGAGGGCTCCACGTGGGACGTGCTGGGCAACGCCGAAGTACGCGACTGCGTCGGACAGGCCGCCCAGGACCACCTCGGCACGTGGCTGGAGGAAGACCCGGAGCGGGCCGCAGCCGTCATCGACCGGATCGTCCGGAGCGCCCGCCGGAGCTGACCGACAGCGAACCGCCCTGCCGGTCCAGAAAGGCGCGGGCGGCAGGGCGTCGGAAGGATGCAGACACTCGATCGAAGTTCAGAGACGGCCGTCCAACCGCGCGTGCGAACGTGGGACCGCTCTCACATATGCCCCGAAGGCACGCGCGGGCGGCGACCGCGCTGCAACGCGGGCTTCCAGTGGTTGCTGGATTTCGCGGCCAGGTCCCCTGTTGTCAGAGGGACAGGCGAGGATGGCCACCATGACAGACGGAATAGCCTGGCTTGCCGCTCCCCAGTCCATTACGTTCGGCGGCTACCACGTGGTCCTGGCCCGAGGACTCACTCCGGAAGAACTCGCCGACCGCCTCGCGGAAAACCTTAGAGGCGGCGAGCGGTGCACGGCGGTGGCGGTCGGGGAGCACACCGGCGGCTCCCTCGAGGAGCTCCTGGACGACACCTTCGGGAGCGTCTACGACGGCATCGGCCTGCGCCTCGGCCACGCGGGCGACTGGGTCTACGCGGTGGCGTACGGAGGCTGGCAGGACGAGTTCGACTCGGTGGAGGCGGTCTCGCGCGGTGGTGCGCACGTCTGCCTCGTGGAGTACGAGGAGGAGAACGGCAAGCCGGTGCCGCCGCAGTTCGCGTACGCCCACGACGGCCGCCTGCTGAGCGCGTGCAATCTGCACCTGGATGCTTCGTGGGGCTACGACGGGGTCGACGGAGACCCTGCGACAGCTACTCGCCTGCAGGATCTGCTGACCGCCGCAGGCCTGCCCGACCATGACAGGGAACGCGGGGAGGCCCACCGCATCGCGCTGGGGGTCGTGGAGCGGTTCTTCGGCCTCTCGCTGCCGAAGGCCCCGATTGTCGAAGGAACCCTGCCGGCCGTCGTACTGGAACCGGCGTAGTCACCACGCGGGCCCGCCCCTGATGCCTGCCTGCGCGGCCTGAGCTACAGGTCGTCCGGCCGGGCGGTCCTCCCCCGCGCCGCCTGGACCTGGTGCCAGGGGTTCTGGGACCTGGACTGGGCGCGGTCGAGGTACTCGCGCTTGACCGTGGCCGACCCGGGTTTCCATCGGCCCTGCCGGGTCGGGTCGCCGCCGGCGTCAGCGTGCCCGCCGCTCCGCCCGCGGCGGTGGGCCGTCTGCCTCGCCAGCCCGGGCTCGCCGTCGCCGGTCTGGCGGGATATGGGGAGCCGGCACGTCGTCGGCACACTCATCACGATGTGGGCGCTGATGAACCTGCTGCCCGAGCGGACCCGCACCAGCTGACGGGCGACGGACGACAGGCGACGGACGACGGTGCCCCGTGCGCGGATACGCGGGGGTGGAGGGTGGGCGAGGTCCGGGTGGGTGCGGCCCGGCGTTTCGGCTGTGCCGGGCCGCACCCGTGGTCACAGAGCGCGGGTCAGGCGGTCGGTGAGCAGCCGGGTGAAGCGGGCCGGGTCGGGCAGGTCGCCGCCTTCGGCGAGCAGCGCGCTGCCGTATATCAGCTCGGCGGTCTCCGCCAGCGCGGGGTCGTCGGCGTCCGCGTCGTGTGCCGTGCGCAGGGCGGTGATGAGCGGGTGCACGGGGTTGAGTTCCAGGATCCGCTTGACCGGGGGCATCTGCTGTCCCATCGCCCGGTACATCTTCTCCAGGGTCGGCGTCACGTCGTGGGCGTCGCCGACGATGCAGGCCGCCGAGGTCGTCAGGCGTGACGACAGGCGGACCTGCTTGACCTGCTCGGACAGGGTGGTGGTCAGCCACGGCAGCAGGGCGGCGAAGTCCTGCTCGCGCTGGGCCTTCTCGGCGTCGGTCTCCTGGTCGCCGTCGGCGGACTCGTCGAGATCGACCTGGCCCTTGGCGATGGACTGCAGGCGGTGGCCGTCGAAGGCCGGGACCCGGTCCACCCACACTTCGTCGATGGGGTCGGTGAGGATCACCACCTCGTACCCCTTGGCGGCGAAGGCTTCCATGTGCGGGGAGTTCTCCACCATCGCGCGGGTCTCGCCGGTCAGGTAGTAGATGGTGTCCTGGCCGTCCTTCATGCGCTCGACGTACTCGCGCAGCGTGGTGGTCTTCTCCGGGTCGTGTGTGGAGGCGACCGACACCAGCTCCAGCAGGGCCTCGGTGTTGTCCGGGTCCTCGACCAGGCCTTCCTTCAGCGCCCGGCCGAACTGGGCCCATACCTTCGCGTAGCGCTCGGCATCCTTGGACTGCATGTCCTTGAGGGCGCCGAGGACCTTCTTGACCAGGCGCCGGCGTACGCCGCTGATCTGTCGGTCGTGCTGGAGGATCTCGCGGGAGACGTTCAGCGACAGGTCGTGGGCGTCCACGACGCCCTTGACGAAACGCAGGTAGTCGGGCATGAGCGCTTCGCAGCCGTCCATGATGAACACCCGCTTGACATACAGCTGCACGCCGGGCTTGGTCTCGCGGGAGAACAGGTCGAAGGGTGCCTGCGAGGGGATGAACAGCAGCGCCTCGTACTCGAAGGTGCCTTCGGCGCGCATATGGATCGTCTCGGCCGGTGCCAGCCAGTCGTGGCTGATCTGCTGGTAGAACTCGTTGTACTCGTCCTCGGTCACCTCGCTGCGCGGCCGGGCCCACAGCGCCTTCATCGAGTTCAGCGTGTCGATGTCGCGGGTGGTCACGCCCTCGCCCGCGGCGTCGACGTCGGTGCGCTCGGTGGCCATCCGGATCGGCCAGCGGATGAAGTCCGAGTACCGCTTGACGATCTGGCGGATCTTCGGTTCGGAGAGGTAGTCGGCGAGCCCGTCCTCGCTGTCGGCGGGCTTGAGGTGCAGGGTGACCGAGGTGCCCACGGGCAGGCCGTCGACGGCCTGGAGGTCGTAGGTGCCCTCGCCGTCGGACTCCCACCGGGTGCCGGAGTCGGTGCCGGCCCGCCGGGTGCGCACGGTGACCTTGTCGGCGACCATGAACGCCGAGTAGAAGCCGACGCCGAACTGCCCGATCAGGCTCTCGGCGGTGGCAGCGTCCTTGGTCTCCTTGATCTTCTCCAGCAGGCCGGCGGTGCCGGACTTGGCGATCGTGCCGATCAGCTCCACGAGATCGTCCCGGGTCATGCCGATCCCGTTGTCACGGACGGTCAGTGTGCGGGCGTCCTTGTCGACCTCCAACCAGATGTGCAGGTCGGTGGCGTCGATCCCGGCGAGGCCGGAGTCGGTCAGCGATTCCAGCCGCAGCTTGTCCAAGGCGTCGGAGGCGTTCGAGATCAGCTCGCGCAGGAAGATGTCCTTGTTCGAGTAGATCGAGTGAATCACCAGCCGGAGCAACTGGCGGGTCTCGGCCTGGAATTCCAGTGTCTCGACACTGCTGCCCATGTGGGTCTCTTTCTGTGGATACGTCATGAACGGTGGTGGGTGTCAGTCATCGTCAGCGGCTGTCGTCGTACGCCGGCCTTCGAGGGCGTCCAGGGATGCGACGAGGCCGGTGTGGCGGGCATCGAGGTAGGGGCGCATGCCGGCCAGGGGCGCGATGAGCTCGGCGGCGTCGGCGGCACCGAGCGTGGCATGCAGGGCGGCCTGGGCCGAGCGCGCTTCGGGCCCGAGGTGGGTGAGCGCGGTGATCTGTCCGGCGAGGCGGCGCAGGTCGGCGGCGTGGGCGCGGGCCCAGGTGGCGGTGGCGCGTTCGGCGGCCCTGGCCTGGCGGGTGGCCGTCACGCGCTGCTCGCCGGTGGTGCCTACGGCGCCGGGGCGGCCGCGCAGGTAGCGGCGTTCGGCGGCTTGGCGGCTGGCGACGCCGAGGGGGCCGGCGAGGTCGGCCCAGCTGGCGCCCGCGTCGCGGGCGGTTTCGATCAGACCGGTCTCCCAGCCGGCGAGCTGCTCGCGCACCTGCCGCAGCAGCATGAGGGAGGCCAGCGCCTGCTCGGGACCGGGCCCGGCGGCGTCGGGAGTCTCGTGCTGGGCTTCGCGCAGCGCGTCGTCTATGGCGGCAAGGGCCGCCGCGGCGGCGACGAAGGACGCCGGGCTGTGGGCGTCGGAACTGGTCGTGGACGGCCGGTCGGCTGCGGTCACGGGCACCTCCCTCGGACGGTCATCGGGTCGATGACATCATGTTTGTCATCCAGTGGATGACATGTTACAACAGTGTCAGTGAAGTGAGGCGCATTGGCAGCAACTGCCTGAACCTGCTGGAGGTGTTTTCACGATGTTGATGCGCACCGACCCCTTCCGTGAGCTGGACCGGCTGGCGCAGCAGCTGATGGACCCGGGCACCTGGTCGAAGCCGTCGGCCATGCCGATGGACGCCTACCGCGAGGGCGACGAGTACGTGGTGGCCTTCGACGTTCCGGGCGTCACCGCGGACGCGATCGACATCGACGTCGAGCGGAACATGCTCACCGTCAAGGCCGAGCGGCGGCCGGTGGCGAAGGCCGACGACGTGCAGATGGAGCTGTCCGAGCGGCCGCTGGGCGCCTTCTCCCGCCAGATCGTGCTCGCCGACACCCTCGACACCGAGCACATCCAGGCCGACTACGACGCGGGCGTGCTCACCTTGCGCATCCCGATCGCCGAGCGTGCCAAGCCCCGCAAGATCTCCATCGGCGTCGGGTCCGACCGCAAGGAGATCTCCGGCTGACACCGGCCGGACGGGTGCGGAGGGGAGGGCCTGATCTCCCCCTCACCCCGCCCCTCTGCACCCCTCTCGGACGGACCGACGAAGAAGGGGGCCAGCCGAGATGACTCTGCGACGCGAAGCGTTCCTCGGCCACGTCAAGGAACGCGGCGAGTACGACACTCCGGAGGAAGCCGAGCGCGCGGCCCGTGTGGTGCTCGCCCTCCTCGGCGCACACCTGGTCGGCGGCGTCCGCGCCCAGCTGGCGGCACGCCTGCCCGAGGAATTCGCCCTGATCCTGCTCAACCCGCTGCAGAGCGCCGAGCCACTGCCCCCGGAGCGGTTCGTCCGCGCCACCGCCGCCTGGATCGAGGGCGCCACCGAGCAGACCGCGGCCTGGGACGTCAGCGCCGTGCTGTCCACCGCCGCCGACGCCGCCGGCGAGGACCTGCTGGGCCAGATCCTGCTCCAGCTCCCGGCCGGCTACGACCTGCTCTTCGGCCGCCCCCAGCCCACCTGACCAGCGGTGCCGCACACCGGCACCGCTCCACCTCGGCTCCACGAAAGGGCACCGTCCGCCTGGTCCTGGCAGGGCTGGGACGTCAGCTGACCGGCGACGAGCGCGTCGACCTGGCCGCCTGCCTGCCCCTGGAGGCCGCACGTGCCCTCACCACGCAGATCCCCGACACGCAGCCGCTGACCGGATGGGCCTTCGTCAAAGACCTTGCCGCCCGCTCCGACGCCTCCCTGGCCACCACCCGGTGGGACACCGGTTCCGTCTTCGCGGCCGTCTCCGCCTACGCAGGCTCCGACCTGATCACCCGCATCCTGCACCAGCTGCCCACCGGCTGGGCCCTACTGTTCGACCGATCCGAACTCACCCCGGCCGCGTAAGGGGCCGTGTCCTTCCAGCGCCAGGGACGGATCCGCCCGGCCGTGGTCCAGCAGGCCCGGTCCGGGCCGGCACCGGCCCGCACCCAGCAGGGAGAGGCCGCCGCAGCACCGGCTGACAGCCGGGCTGCGGGTGGGGCTGACCACGGTGGAGACGACGTTGCCCGGGACGCAGAGGTGTCCCGGGCGGTACGTGCCTGCGCCGGCCGCGAAGCTTTGGGCAGCTGCCGGTCTTCGCTGTCTCAGCCCGAGGCCGGTGGAGCGGATGATTCGGCGGCGCGGCGGTATTCGGCGTTGATGCGCTGGGCTTCTTCGAGCTGGTCTTCGAGGATGATGATGCGGCAGGCGGCCTCGATCGGGGTCCCGTGGTCGACGAGTTCCCGGGCCCGGGCTGCGATGCGCAGTTGGTAGCGGGAGTAGCGGCGGTGACCGCCCGCGGAGCGGAGCGGGGTGATCAGGCGGGCTTCGCCGATGGCTCGCAGGAAGGCCTGGGTGGTGCCGAGCATCTCGGCGGCCCGGCCCATGGTGTAGGCGGGGTAGTCCTCGTCATCGAGACGGCCGAAGCTGTCGTCGGCTGTCATTGCACCTCTCTGTGGAACACGCTTGAGGGGCCCTGGTGTCGTGTGACACCAGGGCCCCGAAGGAACTGCTACACCATCTGCTGGTACTGCGTACTGCCCAGCGGCCTGTGACAGCACCGCCCTTCGGCAGCCGGCCCCGTCGCCCGTCCTGCATCTGCTCCGGCTTGGAACCCCACTGCCGAACCTCCCGGTGCGCGCGTCCGCAGCCGACGCCTTCACCGAGGTACTGCTCACTGACCTTCGCTGCTGGGTACTGCGTCAACTGCGGTACTGCTCACGGCGGCCCCTGATCACTGCGGGCCACCCGGTCCGGTCGCCAGTCCCGTCGCCGTCCTGCAAAGACCCTGGCTCCGAAACTCCGCCACCGCACCGTCCTGCCAACTGCGGATGCTGCTGCCCGGTGGTTCGTCTCTACCGGGTTCTGCTGACTTCCTTGGCTACGAGAGAAACCATAACCAGACCACCACCCGATGTCTACTCCAGCCAGCATAGATTTTCGCGTATCCAGTGATGAGGTAATCGAACTCGAACGGCGATGACGCCGCGGTTCGCGGATCACCGGCCCGCGACCCGAGGGTCGAACTCGGTGTCGTCTGCCACGGGACATGTCAGTCGCTGTGGCCAACGAGGTGCGGGCGACGGTGATCCCCTCGCAGCGCGGGGTCCTGGTCGCGGTCGGCGGAGTGGATGGCGAGCTGTACGTGAACGGCAGGGCTCTGACGGATCAGTGGGCGTCGCAGCTGCGCGACGACCTGCCGGACCTGGCCTCGGACGTGGTCGGGCTCCAGGCCCGCCGTGCGCAGTGGCAGGACGCGCCGCCGACGGACCGCTCCGTCGAGCTGAGGGGGTCGGCCCGTACCGATCCGAACTGCCACGGCGTGCACTGACCGGCGCGCGCTCGCCGACCGTGGGACCTGGGCGCCCCCTTGCAGGGGGATCGCCGGGACGAGCCCAAAAGGGGCCAGGGAATGATCTTGAGCCCTGATGAGGTGGTCCGGTTCACCTTCGGCGGGCCGCGGGGTCGCGCTGGGTGACGTGCCGGGCGACCGCGTCGACGCTGGGGCGGGCGTATCGCTCCAGGGAGCGGACGGAGGCGCGCCGGGACCGCGCGAGCAGCATCGGGGTGGAGGCGCCGTCTTCAGCGTCGTGTGTGAGGGCGCTGTGGCGGAGCTGGCGCGGAGTCCAGCCGTCCAGGTCCTCGGCGTCCCCGGGTGAGGCGAGGGGGTTGGCCAGCAGCCGGGTGCTCCCCTCGAAGATTTCCTCGGCCCGGCGGCAGGAGAGCCGGGCGCGGCCGGTCTCCGGGCACACGTCCAGCGTCGCGGCCCCGGCCGGGGCCCTGCGGCCGGTGAGGAACGCGGTCAGGCTCCAGGTGCTGTTCAACACCTTGGGGATCGCGTTGTTCCTGTGGTTCCTGGGGCCGCTGTGGAAGGTGCTGAGGGAAGCCGAGGGTGAGACGGCACGGGGCTCGGCGGTCGCGCTGGTCGCGGCAGGTGCCGGGTCGGCGCTGATGCTGGTGGGCCTTGCGCTGACGTACTCGGTCCTGCTGACGACGAGCCCGGCGCAGGCCGATGCCGTCCCGGCCTTCTTCACCGGCTCGGCGGTGCTGTTCGCGCTCGGCGGCGGCGTGCTCTCGCTGTTCTTCTTCGCCGTGGCCAAGGTCATCCTGCACACCGGGGTGATGGGCCGGTGGCTGGGATGGCTCGCGCTGATCGCCGCGGTGCTGTCGGTGCTCGCGTTCATCAGCCCCTTCTGGGTGAGCGTCCTCAACCCCGCCACCGGCGTCCTGGGGCTGTGGTCCTGGTGGGCCGCGTTCGTCGTATGGGTCCTGCTCGCAAGCCTCGTCCTCGTCTTCGGGGAACGCCACCAGGCAAGGACACGGGCGGGCGTGGGGCCGGAGCCGGCGGGTCCGACGGTGGAAGGAGCAGGCAAGTGAATCGGTTCCTGCACGGGACCTGGCGCGTCCTCAAGCCGCTCCTGGAAGTGGTCGTCGCCCTGGTGGTGCTCGCGGTGCTCATCGTCCTGCCGCTGCTGAAGGGAGCGACCCCGCAGGTCAAGAACAGCCTCAGCGGGTTCGCCGAGAGCCCGCTCGCCAACACCGGCCCGCTCGTCGGCGACCTGAACGCGATCCCCACAGAGGTCGCGTGCATGAAGAAGTACGCGGCCGACCCGGCCAACAACATGGTGAACTACCCGCCGGTGATCGGATCCCCCGAGCACACCGACGCGATCCACAGCGGCGTCCACCCCTGTGCCACGTGGACCGGCGATTCCAACGGGCCCAACCAGGTCCTCCGGTACAAGTCCGAGACCAACTATCCCGGCGGCATCGTCTTCGTCACCTTCGGAGGACCCTACGACGCCTACCTGATCGCCGGGAGCAGCGGGCTGGAGGTGTACCCGCCCGGCGCGTACGTATCGAAGTTCAACCCCTCGACCGGCAAGGAGATCTGGCGCCAGCCACTGCTGAACATCAACGTCAACGGCCAGTGGAACCCGGCCCCGAGCATGCTCGTGGGCAAGGACGGCGTCTACGCGGCGTACGGCCCGCACGTCTACCGTCTCGACCCCACCTCGGGCGCGATCCTCGCGCACGAGGAGGTGCCGATGCTCGACGGGCCGCAGACGGACGCCAACTTCGACGGGCTCCACATCACGCCCGACGCGCAGGGCCACATCCTGATCAAGACCCAGAACCGCGTCCCCGGCTGCCGCACCTACGGCAACTTCGCGCTGGGCGCCTGCCCGGGCGCCCCCGACGCCAACCCGAAGACGACCATCGCGGTTCTCGACCCGCTCTCCCTCGCGGTCGTCGACGAGATCAAGCTGAGCCAGGCCATCGTCGCCCGTACGATCGTGACGACGTACAAGGGCAAGATCTACGCCTACCTCTCCGGGACCAAGACCCTCATGCGCGTCCGCTGGGACCCGGAGGCCAGGAAGCTCACCGAGGACACGTCCTGGGCACCCGCGTACCTGCTGGAGGGCCAGGGCCCGGGGGCCGCCCCCGCCGCCGTCGGCAAGTGGATCATCGCCAACGCCAACGCCAACCCGTCCAAGACGGTCCCCATCTGCGCCTTCGCGGTCAGCCAGGACGACCCCAGCGACTACAGCCGGCTCTGCCCGTGGGGAGAGAAACTGCCGGTCCGCGGTGCGAGTACGAGCAACACCCTGGCCTCCTTCTGCCTCTGAAGGGGACCTGCACGCATCACAGCAGGTCACCATGACTGCTCAGCGCTACTCGCCACCTGGCGAGGAGGGCTGAGCGATCGGCCCCGAGGACCTGGCCCGCATCTCCCCGTACTCGACCGAGCACATCCAGCGGTTCGGCGAGTACAGCACGCACGAGCTCGGCGTGCAGCCCGCGGCGTACGAGACAGAGCTCGACGTCGACTTCACACCGCTGCGCGAGCAGGACCCGGTCACGGCGGTTGATGAGGCTTCCCGAGGTCGTCGCGGGGGTGGCGTCGCCCTGGGCGAGGGTCTGGCCGGGGTCCGCGTGTGCGGTGCGTGTCTTTCAGGTGTCGGTGTCTGTACGCGTGGGGAGGTCGGTGATGCCGTGCTGGAGGTACCAGGCGCGGGACCAGCGCAGGGTGACGCCTCGGCGGAGCCGCCACTCGTCGCAGAGCTGGGACAGGACGTCGTCGCAGAAGTCTTCGCGGAGTTGGATGAGGATCTGGTCCTCGGGATGGGCGATGAAGGCGATGCCGCATGCGGCCGGGTCGCCGAGGTCGAGGGCATCGGCGAGGCGTGCGGCGGCGGTGTGGCTGGTGCCGGTGCCGTCGTAGCCCCAGTCGAAGCCGCCGCCGTCTTCCGGCTCGGGCAGTTCCCGCAGCACCTTCACGTTCTCGCGCTGGGTGGGTCCGAACTCGGGCTTCTCGGCCAAGAGCCGGGCGGGCTGCCATCCGTCCTCGTTGCTGCCGGCTCCCTGGATGCCGTGGTACGTACGGTCCTCGTACGCCATCGTCGTTCCCTTCGGTTGATCGTCGCGGCGGATCGCTCCCACCCTGCCGGAGGCGTGCCCGCCGGCAGGCCGCCGCTGGTGAGTCCCGAGGCCCTGGACGCGGCCGTGCGTCGTGCTGACCGCTCCAGACGGAGAGCTTGCTGAACAGGCCACCGAGATCCTGAAGAAGTTCGGCCCGGCGCATGCCGGATCTTCGGCAGGAGACTCTGGGGTGATCAACCTTAAGGACGTCGAAGACCGGGGCCCAACCACGGTGCCGGCCCGACAGCCCGGGGCCACGCCGGGTTCAACGGCGGCGGGGCCGTTCGGGTCCGGCTGCCGATCAGCTGGCGGTCAGCGGCTGCTGGGGTACCTCGATCAGGTGTGGTTCGTCCGTGGCCAGCGCGGCTGTCACCGCCGCTGTCAGTCCGGCGAGTGTGTCGACGCGGGTGGCGGAAATGCCGTATGCCGAGGCGATACCGGTGATGTCGATGCCGGGCAGTTCGAGGCCCGGCACGCCGGGTGCCTGCATGACCTGGGTGAATTTCTTGAGCGCCCCGTACTCGCCGTTGCGGGCGACGACGAAGACCACGGGGACGCGGTATCGGGCTGCCGTCCACAGCGCACTCACGGTGTAATGCAGGGCGCCGTCACCGAGCATGGCCAGTACGCGGCGCGAGGGATCGCCCAGCTGGAGGCCGATGGCCGCTGGCAGGCCCCAGCCAAGGCCTCCGGACGCCGGAAAGTACAAGCTGCCCGGTCGTGAGATGTCGAAGCGGTCCCAGGTGGTGTCGACCGACGTCCATTCGTGGGCGAGAACGGTGCTCTCGTCCTTGGCCGCGTCGAGGGCGTCGACGATCGCCTCCGCGCTGAATGCCGGGCCGGCCTCGTTCAGGCGGCTGGTTCGTTCGAGTTGTGGTGGCGGCGGTCGGTGGCGGGCGGGGACGGTCTCGGCGAGGCGGGCCAGGGCGTCGGAAGGGTTGCCGACCAGGATCTGGCCGAACGGTGCTCGGGTGGCCTCGCCGGGGTCCGAGGTCACGGCCCACAGCTCGGTGCCCGGAGGCAGGTAGTCGCCCTCCTCGAACGCGTGATAGCGGAAGATCGCCGCACCGAAGGCGACCACGAGATCGTGTCCGTCGAAGTGGCGTGCGACCCCGGGGATGTCCGAGGGCAGGACACCGCGATAGCCGGGGTGCCGGGTGGGAAACGGGCAGCGGGACGGGCTCGGCGCCACGCACACGGGAAGGGCGAGCCGGTCGGCGAGCCGACAGGCTCCGTCCCATCCGGTGGCGTCGTCGATGCCGGGCCCGACGACCATGACCGGGTTGGCCGCGCCGGTGAGCCGGCGGCGCAGGAGGTCGAGGGTGGGTTCGGAGACGACCGGATCGCCTTGCACGGTGCGGGCCTTGAGGTGCTTCAGCGCGCCGGGATCCGCCTGGTGGTCCCAGTCGTCCAGGGGCAGCGAGAGGTAGACGGGGCCGGCGGGGGCGGATCCTGCCAGCAGGATGCCCTGGGAGAGCGCCTGGGGTACGTCCTCGGGGCGCAGGGGTTCGCAGCTCCATTTCACCAGCGGGTCGGCCAGTGCCGTGGCGTCGACGTTGGTGAGGAGCGCGTTCAGGGCGGTGTAGCGTCGGGCCTGCTGTCCGGAGGTGACGACCACGGGGACGTGGCCGGACTGGGTGTTGGTCAAGTTCCCCATGGCGTTGCCGGTGCCGGCCGCGGCGTGCAGGTTGACCAATGAGGGCCTGCCGGTCGCCAGGGCATAGCCGTCCGCCATGGCGATCGCCGCGCCCTCGTGCAGGGCGAGGACGTAGCGGAAGTCGTCGGGGAAGTCACGCAGCAGCGGCAGCTCGTTCGAGCCGGGATTGCCGAAGACGGTGGTGATGCCGTGACTCCGGAGCACCTCGAAAAACGCGTCGCGTACCTTCACGCCACCTTCCTCTCCCACAGTACGGAGCACAGTGCGCGCTCGGCACGATCAGCGACCCGGGGTGGAACTGTCGGCGTCATCGGCGGCATCCCCTCCCGCCCAGAGCGCTCGCATGTCCCGCAGCACCCAGGTGAGTGCCTCGTCGGGGATCAGGTAGCCGCCGATGCCGCTGCTGTGCAGCATGTCGTAGATCCGTCCGGACACGTCGGCCAGTCGGGCGGCCGCGGCGACACCCGGCTCGGGGGGAGCAGGGACGACCGCGGTGATCGTGTCCGCCCGTTGCTCGATGACCTCGATGCGGTACGCGCCGTCGACGACGGAGCCGAAGTAGGCGGCGAGCGCCGCCTTGGGGTCGGCCAGCAGCGCTGCCCTCATCGCCGGGTCGGTGCTGAGCAGCCGGTAGTGCTCGGTGAAACGATCGGCACCGCTCATCGGCCGTCCCCGCCGCCACGATTGCGGTACTGCTCGCGCATCTCCAGCAGTGCCGTCTTCGCGTCCTGCGGCAGGATCCATACGAACTGGTCGCCGCTGCGCCACAAGTCCATCTGGTTCACGACGTTCTCGCCGCCGTCTTCTTGGGAGGACACGGGCGGGATGACGAGGTACAGCGTGTCCGGACGCTGGACCCTCACGTCGAACCGCAGGGCGGGCGGTACGTCGATGCCGAGCCGGGCCGGCGCCGCGCCGGGGTTTTCGGTCAGTGCGGGATCGCTCCAGGCGAGGATGGTCAGGGCCTGCTCGAGGTCGAGGCTGCCCGGGCCGTCGGAGCCGGCGTTCTCATCAGGCTCATCCTTCACGAGTTCACGTCCGCTTCCGGGGTGCCCCGGTCGGGCTGCCCGGCCACGGACAGCACGAGCCTCGACGAAGAACGCACGGTGTTGCGGCTGCTCGTGCCGACGGGCGCGTGGCGGAACCCCATGATGGCCGGGGTGCTCTGGTCCTGGTCATCGCTGGTGACCACGAGCCGGATGCGATGCCCGGTGGTGAACCTCCGGGCGTTGGTGACGAGCGGGATCCGATAAGCGGTGACCGAACCCGGGACGACGATCTCGGGTTCACGGCAGGGGAGTCTTGGCGGCCTGGCCGAGTCGGCGTCAGGATCGGTCCGGCGCAGACTGGCCCGGAGCCATCCGGCGGTGACGTCGACAGCGGTGTCGTCGGGCGCCACGTCCTGGAGGGTGACGACCCATGCCGTGTCGGTGGCGGTGGCGGCGGCGTGGAGCTCGACCTCGAAATCCCCGGCGGCGTCGAGCGTCTCGGTCAGCGGCTCGCTGGTCCATGCCAGCTGGGTGGGAGGGTCGGCGTCGCTCGACCACGACCGACCGAGCCCCGCGCCGAGCACCATGAGCGCCCGCTCGCCCGGACTGTCCTGTTCGTCGCCGAGCGTGCCGTCGTCACGCAGGCTCCATTCGCGTTGCTCACTGGTCTCGGGGGGCCAGGTGTCGCTTGTGCGCCACTCGTCGGCGCCGGGCATCCAGTACCGGATCGCGGGGCCGTCGAGGATGCCCGTGTCGTGGTCCTTCAGCCAGTGGTCGAACCAGGCGAGTGCCTCGACGTGGAGGCTCTCCCACGGCCATGTGAGTCCGAACTCGCCCAGCATCGCGACCCGGACGACCGGAGCACCGGTCAGCGCCCGCATGGCGGGGAACGTGGAGGGGAGGTGGAGCGGGACGTTCTGCCAGTCGCAGCCGAGATAGGTGGGGACCTCGACACGGTCAAGGAGCGGCAGGAGGTTTCGTTCGTCCCACCACGCGTCACGCAGCGGGTGCTCGACCGCCATGGCGCGCCACAAGTCGTCCCACGGGTGCGGGTCGTGGTGGAGCTTGAGCGCGGCACGCAGGAGCGTGACCGACGACTCGCCGTTCATCGTGGCGAACTTCTTGTGCAGCGGCCCCGTACGCAGAACGTCTCGGGCCGCATCGATCAGCCGGTTGCGCCAGAACCGGTCGCTGCGAGCCGAGGTGAGCCCCACCATGGCGAGAAACGGCGTCACGAAGCCGGAACTGAACAGCCCGTGGTGCATCGCCGCTTCGTACAGGTCGGTAGTGACAGCCACCGGGAAGATCGCCCGCAGGTGCGCGGGGCGCTCGACGGCCGCCTCCAGCTGGGCCATGGCGAAGTAGCTGATGCCGATCATTCCGACCTTGCCGTCGCACCACGGCTGCTCCGCAGCCCACTCGACCAGGTCATGCAGGTCGCGACGCTCCTGAGCGTCGAAGAACCCGAACGTCCCCCCGGATCCCCCCGTCCCCCGGAGGTTGGCGATCACGTGCACGTAGCCGCGCGGCACCCAGAAATCGGACGCACCGGCCTCGATGAAGCCCATCGGCGCGCCCAGGTCCTGGATCTGGCGCGGGTACGGTGACGCCGCGATCAGTACGGGAAATCGCCCGTCGCTGTCCGGTCGATGCACGTCGGCCAGCAACTCGATACCGTCGCGCATCCCCACGGTGACGTCCCGGTCGCACCGCATGCCGTGCACCGGCTCCGACAGATTGCGGTACTCGCGGCCCGTGGTCTGCGGACCGTTCAGGCGGCGCTGACCCGCTTCGACTCCTGCCACCCTGAACACGAGCTTCCTTCCCTGTTCGGTCGATGCAGTGAGGGCACCCGATCGAAGACTAACAGGACATATCGGGCGATTCGCGTATCTCTCCCGGGCATCGGCACACCGTCCGGACCCTGTTCTCGTATGGCTACGGCGAGGGGACAAGTAGCTCAGTGTGATTTCAGGGCCTCCCTTTGAGTGCGGGGCTCGGGGACCGCTCCGCTGTTCATGGCGGCGAAGTCGGCATGTGCGGCCTCGACGGCTTCGGGGTACGCCTCGCGCTTGGCGTGAAGATCTTGTCGCGGGGGATGCCGTGCCCCGCGAGCGCGTCGAGCTGGGAGTCGAGTTCCTGCCCGAGCGTCGAGCACCGCGCGTATCCGATGCGGATGTCCGCGCTCGGCAGGTCTGGGTCGAGCGACGCCGCCGGCGGCGGGGTGCCTGGGCGCCACGGCCGGCCCGGGCCGCGGTCGGCCGGGGTCGGCACCCGCAGCGCCTTCTTCAGCCGGGGCACCTCCGTGAAGCGGCGGGTGTGGTAGGCGGAGGCGACCGCTCCGCCGCGCGAGCGGCACGGCGAGCCGGGCTGGGCGTCGCACTTCGGGCAGGCGTGCTGTTCGACCTCGTCGGCGTCCGACCGGTCGGACGGGGAGGGCTGTTGAGGTCCGTCATGAGTCCGGATTTCGCATCATGCAAGTCTCAGAAGGGTCTGTCCCGCTTCTGAGTGAGAAAGGGTTCTGCGAACGAATCCGGGGTCGGCGGGGGTTCGGCTGTCAGTTTCCGAAGTCGGCTGCACGGCTGTCCGCAGTCCTCTGCACACCCCGCTCCCGTCCCGGCGGACAGGCGCCCGTGTCCGGGTGAGGTGGGGGCGCGCGAGCTGCTGGCGCGCACCGGTAGGCGCCTCGCGTGCTCCGCCTGCCCTGCGTTCCCTGTCGCCTGGCGCCTGTCTTCGAAGGCGACCACGAGTCAAGCGGCGTGCCCAGCCGGCCGGGCGCCGGGCAGGCACAGGGGGCACTCGACGCTGCACGAATGGAGGAACACGCTGATGGTCGTGGCGATCGTCTCCACGCCGCTGGCGTGGTTGCTGGGCAGCCCGGGGCGGGGACTTGACCGGGGCCTCGATCCAGGGCCGCGTGCGGGATGGCGGCCCCGGTCTGGCCGGGGCTCGCCCCCGCGGCCGCGACGCCCCCGCTGTCTGCGGGTCTGTCATTCGAACGGCTCTGTCCCGTAATCGGCGGTAACGAAGAGTGATGGCCGTCGTTGACGCTGCCTGGAGCATGTCAACGCCCTTGTGGACGTGGTGTTTTCGGGACTTGCTCCGCTCGTCGTCGAGGATGTGGCGGACGAGGGCGAGCTCATCCGGGTGCGGGCCCGGACGCGGGACGAGCCCGGGCAGTGCCCGGTGTGCGGGCAGCCGACGGGGCGGGTGCACGGCATCCACCGACGTACGATCGCGGACGTGCCGGCGGACGGCAGGCGCGTCGTGGTGTCGGTGCAGGTCCGGCGCCTGGTCTGCCCGGTCCTGGGCTGCCCCCGGCAGACGTTCCGTGAACAGGTCCCAGGCCTGATCGAACGCTACCAGCGGCGGACATGCCGGCTCGCCGACCAGCCCGGCTCTGTGGTGGAGGAGTCAGCGGGCCGGGCGGGCGCCCGCCCCTCCCGTGTCCTGGCTGCGGCGATATCCCGCTCGACCGCCCTGCGGCTGCTGGCCCGCCTGCCCTTGTCCGTGGTGCGGGTGCCGCGCGTCCTCGGCGTCGACGACTTCGCGCTCAAGCGCCGCCACCGCTACGCGACCGTCCTGATCGATGCCGAAACCGGCGAACGCATCGATGTACTCCCGGGCCGCGGCGCCGACGCCCTGGAGGGGTGGCTGCGCGAGCGCGTCACCAACGCCCTGCGCCATGCCGGCGGCACCTGCGCCCTGGAGCCGACCGCCCACCCGGACAGCATCGAGGTGGCCGTGCACGACCCGAGCCCGCAGGCACCGCGCATGCGTACCCCCGATCTGAACGGCGGGACCGGCGGCTTCGGCCGGCCCATGGTCAACCGCCTCGCCCGCACCACCCAGGTCACCCACGCCCCCGGCGGCGTTGCCACGATGAGCCGACCCCGTTGAAGCCCAGGCGACCGGCCCTGAGCCGGTCCCGGCCCATCCCGAGGCCAGGACCATCACCGTCTCCGCCTACCCGCCCCCAGCCGTCCCGCGATCGGCGAGCCGAGGTGCGGGCCCGGGGCGAGAGGAGGGCCATGAAGCTCGAGATGCCGCCCCCTTGGGCGGTCGAGGCGGCGAGCTGGAGCGAGGGGCCGCTCCCTGTCGTCTCCGGCCTTGTCCAGGGAGCAGGCAGAGCAAAGATCGTCTGGACACCCCGCACCGTGGTGTCCACGGAGCAGGAGAATCGTTTTGATGACGTGAGGCCGATCATGGGAGCGCGCCGAGTCGGCACCGACGGAAGGGCCCTCTTGTGATCCACGCTTCGCTGGTGTGTCAAGGCTGCTCCGGCACCCTCTACGCCGTCTCCACCCAAGGCGGTGCCGCATCCCTGCCCACCTGGAAGGTCGACCACGACCACACCCCGGCTGCCTGCCCTGTGCGCCCTCTTCTGCCGCTGGAAGGGACAGCCGCCCACATCCAGGAACTGCCCCACGCCGGCCAAGTGCTGACGCAGCCGGCCTGACACCGTCGGGCCCGCCGGCCACGGGGTCACGCGATGGCGCGCCCCTTCGTTCAGTAAGGGGCCAAGCGGTCATACGCAGCGCTGTAGGACCTTTCCACGGAGCAGGCAGTGATCAGCTGTGTCTGGTGAGCAGAAGGCCGAAGCGAAGATCGAGCAGGCCAAGGGCAACGCCCGCCAGGCCAAGGAGAAGATCAAGGACACCTTCAAGCACTGAGACTCCGCCTCACACGACGGGTCCGGGGCCGCAGCAGCGGTCCCGGACCCGTTTCGTATGTGCCCGTGGGCCGAGCCCCCGTCAGGCGGCGGCAGGCTCGGGACGGCGCAGCTGGGCCTGGCCGAAGAGGAGGGCGTAGTCGTCGGGGAGCTGACCGAGGATTCTGGCGAGGAGGTCGGGGCCGGTGAGGCGGGTGATGACGGCGAGTACGGCGCCGGTGTCCCAGCGGGCGACAGCCGGGCTCACACCGGTGCGGGCGGCCAGGTCCTTGACGAAGCCCCAGCCGGTGAGGTGTTCGGTGGCGGGGATCTGGGCGGTCAGGGTGACGGCGGCTTCGACGGGCAGCACCTGGGCGAGGTCGACGCGTTCGTCGCCGGTGAGCTGGCGGCCGAGAGCGGACAGGACCTGGCGGACGGCTTCGGCGGCGCGTTCGCGGGTGGGGTAGGCGCCTTCGTAGCGCACGCGTTCCAGCATCTGGTCGAACGTCATGGCCGGCTGGGAGGCGTTCGCTCGAGGCTGGTCGTACACGGCTGCGGTTGCCTTTCTGTGCGGAGGGTCCGGCCATGGGCCGGTGGCGGTCAGGTGGACTTGCCGGTCAGGTGGGCTGGGGGTGCCCGAAGAGGAGGTCGTAGCCGGGCGGGAGCTGGAGCAGGGCTTCACGGATGAGGACGTCTCCGGCCGCTGCGGCCACGGTGGACAGGACCGCGCCGATGTCCCACAGGGCCGTCTTCTCGGTGGCGCCTTCGATCCAGGCCGCGGTCGCCCGGACGAAGCGTTCGGGGGAGAGCGGTTCGGCGGCCTGCAGGGGGTTGAGGAGGATCAGGGCGTAGGCCTCGGGGAGGCGGGCGGCGAGCTCGGCCCGCACGGTGCCGACCAAATGTGCGCCCAGCAGGGCCAGGACGACTCGGGCCACGCGTTCGGCTTCTTCCCGGGTCCGGTACTCCCCGCGTTCCTGGACGTGCTCCAGGAACGCTTCCCGGCGCATGGACATCTCACGTCACCTCCGGGGGCGGGCAGGGGTGAAAGGGGCGGGGAGCGGGGCGGACGGATGCCGGAGGGGGCGCCCGGGGGCGGGTCCGTCCGCCGTTGCTGGTGGGCGGGCGCTCAGCCGGAGATCTGCTTGCGGTGGGACTCGCCGCCGATGGCGATCTTGCGCGGCTTGGCGCGTTCGGCGATCGGGATCCGCAGGGTCAGCACGCCCGCGTCGTAGTCGGCTTCGATCCGTTCGGTGTCCAGGGTGTCGGCCAGCACGAGCTGGCGGGAGAAGACACCGAGGGGACGCTCGGAGAGCTCCATCTGCGCGGTGTCGCCCTTGGCGGCGGGGCGGCGTTCGGCCTTGACGGTCAGCATGTTCCGCTCGACGTCGATGTCGATCGCCTCGGTGCTCACCCCCGGAAGGTCGAACGCGATCACGTACGTGTCGCCCTCACGGTAGGCGTCCATCGGCATCACGGACGGCTTCGACCAGGTCCCGGCCGTACCCGAGAGCTGCTGAACGATCCGGTCCATCTCGCGGAACGGGTCGGTGCGCATCAACATCGCGAAACACCTCCAGTTGATTGCGGCAGACACTGCCGAGCCAATGCGCTTCAACGTGTCTCCGTTGTAGCATGTCATCGGGATGATGACAAGCAAGATGTCACCCGATGGATGACAATGCCGTGGAGGCGCCGTGAAAGAGACCTCTCCCCCCACCTCACCGGTCCGCGCCGGCGAGGCCGCCGCAGCACTCGAGACCATCCGCCGCGCGGTCCAGGAGGCGCATCAGCCCCGGATCCCCGGGGCAGCGGAGACCGGGGGCGTCGGCCCTCAGCGGGCCCTGGCCGCGCTGCTGATGCTCCGCGAGGTCCGCGAGCAGCTCGCCGGCTGGGAGAGCGTCCTGATCGAGACGGCCCGTGGCCAGGGCGCCAGCTGGGCTGAGCTCGCCGGGCCGCTCGGGGTCGCCAGCCGCCAGGCCGCCGAACGCCGCTACCTCCGGCTGCGCCCCGGTGCCGCGGGAAGTACGGGCGAACAGCGCGTCCAGGCCACCCGCGACTCGCGGGCCGCCGACCGCACCGTCACCGCCTGGGCCCGCGACAACGCGGCCGACCTGCGGCGCCTCGCGGGACAGGTCACCTCCCTCACCGGCCTTCCCGCCGACGCCGAGGGACCCGTCGGCGAGCTCAGCCTGGCCCTCGCTGACGACGACGCCGCCCGCCTGGTCGGCCCCCTGGCCGGTACCCGGCCCCACCTCGGACCCGACGACACCGAACTGGCCGACCGCATCGACGCCATGACCCGCCACACCGACCAGCTCCGCCAGGACAGCAACGACCAGCGCAACGCCTGAAGCTGTCGCGCACGCCGAGGAGGTACCGCCGTGACCGAGCGACCCCATCGCGATCAGGACAACGCCACGCGGCCCGTCGTCGAGCTCGTCGGCGGCGCGGTCGCCGTCCGGCCCGTCGGCGAGATCGACGTCGCCACCGCGCCCGCGCTCAGGCGCGCCCTCACCGACGCTCTCGCTCTCGTCGGCGCGTCCGGGGCGGACCGCATCGTCGCCGACTGCAGCCAGGTCACCTTTTGCGACTCCTCGGGACTCGACGCGCTCCTCGGCGCACGGCTGGACGCGGTCGAGGCCGACGCGGCGATCCACCTGGCGAACCCGGCCCCGCAGCTCAGGCGCCTACTGCAGATGACGGGCGTGGAGCCCCTCTTCCCTCGGGAGGACGATCTCCCTGCCGGCAGCCCGCCCCCGGCGGGAGCCTAGGGCGCCGACGAGCGACGACCGGCCGGCCGGGTCAGCCGGGGAAGCGGCCCGTGGAGCGCAGGTGCCAGCGGCGCTCGGCGTACGCCAGGTCGTCCCGCCACAGCCGGGCCGCCGCATGGCGCATCGCCGGGCGGAGGACCGGCGCGGCCCAGCGGGCGACCGCGAAGCCCGGGCGGTCGGAGGCGGCCACCACGGCCTCGGTCACCGCCGTCCGCGGGCGGCCGAGCTCGTCCGGCCCGAGGGGGGTCGCATGCGTCTCCACCACCGATCCCGCGCCTTCCCCCTCGGTGATGCGCATGACGACGGTGCGCGGACCGGGAGCGGTGAAGACGGCTCGTACCGGTACGACCAGGCGCCCGGCCAGCTTGAAGGAGACGTCGACGGTGAAACGGTCCTCTGCGTCGTCCCCGCCGGGTGAGCCGACGACCGTGAGGTCGACGAACGAGTACGGGTGGAACCAGGCCCCGTGCCACGGATCCAGACGGTTGGCCACGACGTCCTCGGGTTCGCAGAGCCCCGTGCCCTCGTACACGGCGCTCACCCCGCCGGCCGGAGCCGGCCGGACCGGCACGACGGGCTCGGCCAGGGGCTCCTCCCCGCCGGCCTCGTCGAGCCGCACCCACAGGAGGACCCCGTCGTCGAAGGCCGGCAGCGGCTCCCAGCCCGCGAACGAGGTCCCGTCGAGGGCGAGCCCGTGCCAATGGCAGACCAGGGTCCCGCGCCGGACCGGGCTGTCCGCGAGAGGGGCGCCGAGGTGGGGGCAGATACCGGGGCCGGCGTGGAGTGTGCCGTCGGTGCCGCGCCAGAGTACGACCTCACGGTCTGCCACGGTGCGGGCCACGGGACGGTCGCTGCCCAGGGCCGAGGAAGCCCCCACGACGTACCAGTTCCCCGACGGCCGGGCCTGCGCCCGCTTCAGTGCTTCCGTGATCAGGCTCGGCTTGGCGTCGCGCCAGGTCGGCTGCTGCCGGTCCCATGGGACCGGCCTGCGGCGCAGCGAAAGGGGCAGCCGGGCTCGCGGTGCCGACGGTTCGGGATTCACACGGCCTCCTCGGGGACCGGCCGGTCCGGGTCTGCGGTCGGGTCGGCGGGCGGCGCCGGGGCAGGGGCAGGGGCAGGAGTGGGCATCGGCGCGGCACGCCGTCGGTGGCGCAGCCTGACCGCGGTCAGCCGGGCGAGCGCGACCGCCGCGACCGCCGCGCGTCTGCGACGCGGGACCACGGAGCGGCGGTGCAGCACAGCGTAACCGTCCGACGCGACGGCGTTCAGGATGCTCCCGTACAAGACGAACGCGGTACGGATGCAGGGCCGGGCGAGCGGGTCGAGCAGGGCGAGGCCGGGCCGCGCTTCGCGGTAGACGCCGCGGGTGAGGGCTTCGAACTCGCGCAGCGCGCCCAGCACGCGGCGGTCCTGGCGGCCCGTGCTGCGGCACCAGTGGAGCAGGTCCCGCCCGACGCCGTGTCCGGCCAGCAGGTCGGCCGGCAGGTACACGCGGCCGCGGTCGAGGTCCTCGCCGACGTCCCGCAGGAAGTTGGTGAGCTGGAACGCGACCCCGAGGGCCGCGGCGTACGGCTCGGCCTCCTCCCTGGGCACCACCGTGCCCAGCACCGGCAGCATCTGCAGGCCGATCACCGCGGCCGAGCCGTGCATGTAGCCGCGCAGGTCGGCATAGGTGGGGTAGTCCGTGACGACCAGGTCGGACCGCATGGCGGTCATGAAGTCCTGGAAGTGGCGGTGATCGATCGCGTAGCGGTGTGCGGTGTCGGCGAGAGCCGCCACCACCGGTTCGCCTCGGTCCCCGTGCCGCAGCCCCTCGTCCAGACGTTGCTGCAGAGCGGCCAGCCTGGCACCGCGCGGGCCGTCGTCCGCATCGTCGGCATCGGCACCGGCATCGGCACCGGTCGCGTCGACGATGTCGTCGGCCCAGCGGGCGAACCCGTACAGCGCGTGCACGGCGGGCCTGCGTTCGATCGGCAGCAGCCGGGTGGCCAGGAAGTACGTCTTCCCGTGCGCGGCGTTGAGTTCGCGGCAGCGGCCGTACGCGGCCCGCAGCACCGGGTCGGTGATGCCCGCGGCGTCGAGTTCGCGCCCGGATCGGGGACCGGGACAGGTCATCGGGCTGCTCCCTCGGTGCGGGAGGAGGGGCGGCGGGGGCCGCCCGTGATCCGGGCCGCCGCCAGCTTCCCGGACACCAGGGCCGTCGGCACGCCCACGCCGGGGGTGGTGCCGCAGCCTGCAAGGACGGCGTTGTCCGTGCCCCGGACCAGGTTGCGGGGCCGGAAGGGCCCCGTCTGGAGGAACGTGTGGGCCGCCGAGAAGGGGGTGCCGGCGGCGTGTCCTTGGCCGAGCCAGTCCGCGGGGGTGACGAGGCACTCTTCCTCGATGGCCGCCTCGATGCCGTGAAGGCCCCGCTGTTCCAGCTCCCGCAGGAGGTCGGTCCGGTAGCGCGGGCCGAGTTCGCCCCAGGCGGCGCCCGCGGGGCCGACGTCGGTGTTGGGGCAGGGAGCGAGGATGTAGTGCAGGTGCCGGCCCGGTGGGGCGAGGGTGGGGTCGGTGGCCGTGGGCCTCGTGATGAGCAGGGACGGATCGCTCATCAGCTTTCCGTGCCGGATGAGTTCGTCGAACGTGGTCCGCCAGGCGGCGCCGAACGAGATCGTGTGGTGGGCCAGCTGAGGCCAGGTACGGTCCGTGCCCGCGTGCAGTACGACGGCTGAGGGAGAGTGCCGCAGTCGGAGCGGCCTACGGGGCCGGCGTCCCAGGAGCCCGTAACTCAGCGGCAGGTCCGCGGTGAGGACGACCGCATCACAGGGAATGCGGTCCTTCGCGGTGACAACGGCGGAGATCCGTTGGCCGAGGCGCTCCAGCCGCGTCACGGGCTCACCGAACCGCAGCTCCGCGCCCGCGTCGGCGGCTGCGTCCGCCATGGCCTGCGGCAGGGCGTGCATGCCGCCGCGCGGGAAGTAGACCCCGGCGACGGTGTCCATGTAGGCGATGACGGCGTAGGCGGCGAGGGCCCGGGCCGGCGGCACGCCCGCGTACAGGGCCTGGAAGGAGAAGACCCTCTGGAGCCGCTCGTCCTTGAGGAAGGCACCGATGCGCCGGTCCAGCCGCCCGAAGCCGCCGAGCGCCGCGAGCCGCGCGAGGTCGCCGGTCAGCAGGTCCAGGGGAGAGTCGAAATTCGCGTCGATGAAACGGCGCATCTGCGCCCGGTAGATCTGCTCCAGCCAGGTGCGCAGCCGTCGGTAGCCCGCCGCCTCACCGGCTCCGGCGAACTGCTCGACCGCGGCAGCCATCGCCTCGCCGTCGGTGTGCACGTCCAGGGTGCTGCCGTCCGCGAACGACGCCCGGTAGGCCGGGTCCAGCGGAAAGAGGTCGACGCGTCGGTGCAGGCTGTCGCCGACCGCCGCGAAGGCTTCGTCGGCGATGTCGGGCATGGTCAGCACCGTGGGGCCGGTGTCGACCCGGTAGCCGCTCAGGGAGAGGCGTCCTGACCGGCCGCCGGGAAGGACGTCCCTTTCGACGACGGTGACACGGCGCCCCGCGCCCAGCAGGTGCAAGGCCGTCGCCAGTCCGGCCAGGCCCGCCCCGACGACGACGACGTGGTCCGTGCGGCCGCTCACGGTACGGGTCACCGCCGGTGCTCCGGCGCACCACAGGCGTCCGCATCCATCGGGGACACGGGATGGGAACGGGCCGGTGGGCCCTGTGCTGCGCGCGGAGCCGCCGCCGCGGCCAGGAGAGCGCGCAGTCGGCCGGCGGCGTCCGGGTCGAGCAGGGCACCGTCGAAGTGGCGCAGCCCCTGGGCCGACAGGCACTCGATCTTCGCTTCGACCTCCGCCCGGACACGGGTCCGTACCAGAACCTCCCGTACCCGATCGAGGTCGGCGGGGGTCAGATCCTGCTTCCCGAGGGCCTGCTCGAGTACCGTCAGAGCCGGCCGGTCGGCGGTTGCCTCGGCGCGCGCCAGCGCGAGCGCAGCCAGGTAGGTCGGTTTTCCGTCACGGATGTCCCCTCCGCAGCTCTTGCCGGTGTGGCGGGGGTCACCGAAGACGTCGTCGAGGTCGTCGCGCAGCTGGAAGGCCATGCCCACACAGCGCCCCGCCGAACACAGCGCTCGCGTCGTGCGGCCGTCGGCGCCCGCCACCGTCGCGCCCAGCGCCAGCGGCCGCTGGACCGAGTACAGGGCACTCTTGAGGTGGGCGGTGCGCAGCGCCTGTGAGGGGGAACGTGACCCGGTGAGCTGGCCCTGGAGGTCGAGGAACTGGCCCGCCACCATTTCGGTGCGCATGTCGCTCCAGACCTCGCGCACGGCGGTCGCCGTCCGCGGATCGAGGGCCGTTTCCGCCACCACGTCGTCCGCCCATGCGAGCGCCAGGTCGCCGGCCAGTACCGCGGTCGCTTCCCCGAAGCGGGCCGCGCGCTCCGATGTCGCGGCGTCCTCGTACCGGTCCCGCACATCGGCGTGGAGTGCCGGACGGCCGCGGCGCAGTGCCGATCCGTCCATCACGTCGTCGTGGACCAGGGCGCAGGTCTGGAGCAGTTCGAGCGCTGCGCCGATACGCAGGGCGGCCACGGCTGTGTGCGAGTCGTTCCCGCCGCAGGCGCGCATCGCCCACCACAGGAGCTGGGAGCGGGTGCGTTTGCCTCCCTCACGCGTGAAGCGCGCCACACGTTGGGCCAGTTCATCGGCGAAGCGTGCGTCGAGGACGACGGCTCGGGAGAGACGGTCCTCGAGCACCTGCTCCAAGGCGTGCCCGATCGCGCCGGGTACGTCGGCATCGACGGCTTCGGGCTGCACCGGCGCCGGGAACAGGCCGGGCGTGGACCGCGGTGCAGCCGCGGAATGGTCCTTGGCCTGGGTTCGGCGCATCCCGGTTCCTCTCGGCGTGGTGTCGCTCGCTCGTCATGCGGTGTCGCTGGCTCGTCATGTGTGCCTTCGGTCCCTTCCCGTGATACGGATGCGGTTCGGGGCGAATACCCGAACGCGCGGGAATGCCACCGTGCGGACGCGCCTGATCAGGTGAGCGCGGCAGAAACCTGCATCCGGGAGCGTGCCGGGGCGGGAACTCCTGCACGTACGCGGGCGGACCGGGAACGGAGGCGGCAGCCGTGCTGAAGGCGGACGTGGCGGTCATCGGAGCGGGAGCCTCCGGGCTGTCGCTGGTCCACCGGCTCAGCGGACACGTTCCCGGGGCCCTGACTCCCTCCGTGGTCCTCATCGACGCTCCGCCCGGCCCGAAGCGCCCGGGCCCGCGCACCTGGTGCTTCTGGGAGCCGGGCCGCGGCCGCTTCGATGCCGCGGTGCGAGCCCGATGGGAGCACCTGCGCGTGCGGCCGGCCGCCGGCCCCGCGGTCGACGCGGACATCGCGCCGCTGCGGTACAAGATGATCCGCTCCGACGACTTCGAATCGCTGGTCACCCGGAACCTCGCCCGCAGCCCCAACGTCCGGCGCCTCGAGGCGACGGCCGACAGCGTCGAGGAGACCCCCGCCGGCGCCGTGGTGCTGATGACCCCACCCGGCGGCCCGGCCCGCGCCCTGCACGCACGCTGGGTGTTCGACTCCCGCCCCCTCGGAAGCCTCCCGGCCGCACGCACCACCCTGCTGCAGCACTTCCACGGCTGGTTCGTCCGCACCGCCCGCCCGGCGTTCGACCCCGGGACCGCCGACCTGATGGACTTCCGGACACCCCAGCCCACCTCCGGACTCTCCTTCGGCTACGTCCTGCCCACCAGCCCCCACGAAGCCCTCGTGGAGTACACGGAGTTCTCCCCGCGCGTCCTGACGGCGAGCGGCTACGAGACGGCACTGCGGCACTACGCCGAGGACGTCCTGGCCCTCGGCGACATGGAGATCGTCGCGACCGAGACCGGCGTGATCCCCATGACGGACGCTCCCCTGCAACGGCGGGTCGGCACGTCGGTGTTCCGGATCGGTGCCGCCGGCGGTGCGACCCGCCCGTCCACGGGATACACCTTCGCCGGGCTCCAGCGCCAGACCCGCGCCGTGGCCGCCGCCCTGCGTCAGGGCCGCCGCCCGGAGCCCCCGGCCGCGCACTCCGTACGGGCCCGGGCGATGGACGCCGTCCTGCTGCGCGCCCTGGCCAGCGGCCGCGTCGACGGCCCGGACCTGTTCTGCCGACTGTTCACCCGGGTGCCGGCGACCCGGCTGCTGCGCTTCCTCGACGGACGCACGAACCTGTTCGAGGACCTCGCAGTCGGCCGGCACGCCCCGGCCGGCCCCATGCTCCGCTCGGCCGTCGAGCTGCCCTGCCTGCCCCGCCGTGCCTCCACCTGACCCCCTCCCCCGCCAACAGTTCTGGAGACCGTATGACCCTGCTGCGCGACGAGGACCTCGCCGCCGCGTTCGACCACGCGTCCCGCAGTTACGACGCCCTGGTGGCCGCGAACCCCGGCTACCACGCGCACCTGCGTCGCTCGGTGCGCCGCCTCGGCCTACCGGGCCACGGGGAGGGGCTCCGCGTGCTGGACCTCGGCTGCGGCACCGGAGCTTCCACCGCCGCCATCCGCACCGTCCTTCCGGGTGCCGGGATCACGGCCGTGGACGCCTCGGCGGGCATGCTGGCCCGAGCCGCCGTCAAGCCCTGGGCGGACCGCGTGCGCTTCGTCCACGCGCCCGCCGAGCACCTGGCGGACGCGGGCGTCGACGGGCCGTTCGACGCGGTGTTCGCCGCCTACCTCTTCCGCAACCTCTCCGACCCCGACGCCGTCCTGCGCACCGTCCGCACCGTGCTCCGACCGGGCGGACGGCTCGGCGTCCACGAGTACAGCCTCAGCGGCCGCCGCACCGACCGGGCGGTGTGGACGCTGGTGTGCCGCGGCATCGTCCAGCCGGCTGCGGCCCTGCTGGGCGACGGGCCGTTGTACCGGCACCTGTGGCACAGCGTCGTCCACTTCGACCGGACCGACCGCTTCGTCGGCCGGATCCGCGGGGCGGGCTTCGAGCGGGTCCGCGCCCTGCCCCTGCCGGGCTGGCAGACGGGCATCACCCACACCTTCGTGGCCTCGCGCGCACAGGGTCCCCGATGACCCGGCCCGCGCACCCCCGGTCCGCCGCGCGCCGCGGACGGGACCGGCGCGCCCGTATCCTGCCCGCCCACCCAGGGACCCGGTACGCCACCGGCCGGCACACGGTCGCCGTGGTCGGCGGGGGGATCGCCGGCCTCGCCGCCGCCACCGCACTGGCCGAACGCGGAGTGGCGGTGACGGTGTACGAGCGCGAGCCGTACCTGGGCGGCCGGGCGGGCGGCTGGCCGACCCGGCTGCGCGACGGCAGCGCGGTGACGATGAGCCGTGGCTTCCACGCATTCTTCCGGCAGTACTACAACCTGCGGGGCCTGCTGCGGCGAACCGATCCCACCTTGGAACGTCTGTCCGGAATGCCCGACTATCCGCTGCTGCACGCCGACGGGCTGCGCGACAGCTTCCGGCGCGTGCCCCGCACCCCACCGTGGAGTGCTCTCGCCTTCGCGGCGCTCAGCCCCTCCTTCCGGATGCGGGACCTGCCCGCCATGGATCCGCTCCGCGCCCTGCCGCTGCTCGACGTCCGCGTCCCCGACGTGTACCACCGCCTCGACGACACCAGCGCCCACGACTTCCTGGAGGCCATCCGCTTCCCGCCGCACGCCCGCCATCTGGCGTTCGAGGTGTTCTCCCGGAGCTTCTTCGCCGACCCGCGACAGCTGTCGGCGGCCGAGATGGCCCTGATGTTCCACATCTACTTCCTCGGCTCCGCCGAGGGCCTGCTGTTCGACGTTCCCCGCTCGCCCTATCCGGCGGCGCTGTGGGACCCCCTGGCCGGATACCTGGACCGGCACGGCGCCCGCGTGCGGACCAGCAGTCCCGTCGAACACGTCGCACCGGTCCCCGGCGGCGGGTTCGAAGTCGGCGGGCAGGACGACGAGCACAGGTACGACGCCGTGGTCCTCGCCCTGGACGCCACCGGACTGAGCTCTTTGGCCGCCCGCTCGGAGCGGCTGGGCGACCCCGCCTGGCGGCAGCGCGCGGCGCGCCTGCAACCCGCCCCGCCCTTTCTGGTGACGCGGCTGTGGCTGGACCGGCCCGTCGCTCCCCACCGACCCGGCTTCCTCGGCACCAGCGGATTCGGCGGCCTCGACAACATCAGCGTCCTGGACCGCTGGGAGGACGAGTCCGCCCGCTGGGCGGCACGCACCGAGGGATCCGTCGTCGAACTCCACGCCTACGCGGTGGACCCGCACGCCGCACGCACCGCCCAGCAACGGCACCTCGTCGAGCAGCTCCACCGCGTGTACCCGGAGACCCGCGGCGCCGTCGTCGTCGACGCCCGCCACGAATGGCGGCAGGACTGCCCGCTGTTCCCCGTGGGCGGCTACGCCGACCGCCCCACCGTCCACACCTCCGACCCCGGCCTTGTGGTGGCCGGCGACTGCGTCCGCACCGGCCTCCCGGTCGCACTGATGGAACGGGCGGCCACGACGGGCTTCCTGGCCGCGAACGCCCTCCTGAAGCGCTGGGGCATCCGGGGACAGGCCTTGTGGACCGTCCCGGACCGGGGCCGAGGCACCGTACTGCGTACGGCGGCCGCGTGGGCGAGGTGCTGACCGACCGGGATCGGCCGGGGCCGGGGGGCACCCGCGTGGGAAACAGCCGGTCACGAGGCGGAGGTCGACTTCGGCGACGTGACGATCCGCCTCGCCGGCGAGTTGGTGACCTGCTACCTGTTCTCCTTCCGCCTGTCGTATTCGGGCAAGGCCGTCCATCGCGTGTTCGCGTCCTGCGGGCAGGAGGCGTTCTTCGAAGGGCACGTCCACGCGCTGCGGACGCTGGGCGGTATCCCTCGGAGCAAGGTCCGCTCCGACAACCTCAAGGCCGCCGTCGCGCGGGTGCTCGGACTGAGCCGGGCCAGGGTGGAGGCCGACCGGTGGATCGCGTTCAAGTCGCACTACCGACCTGGGTTTCGGTGGCGCAGCGGTCGCGCTACTTGTCACCAGATGGTCGACCCTGTTGCCACCTGCTCCGAGTTTTGGGCCCAGTTGTCACCGAGCGCATGGAGATTCGGCAGGTCGGAGGATTGGTGAACAGCAGTGAGGTCTTGCGATGCGGATCCCCGGGTCACGGTTGTCGGAGCCGGTAGCGGTGCGGGGCGTTGCCCCGGGCACCGGAGCGTTGGCAGGGACGGCCACCACGGCTCTGTTCGAGATGCGCGGGCGCAGCGGCATCAGCCTGGCGGGTGATGGCCGCCGTGCACATCACCAGGGCACTACGCCGGCGTCGTCGAAGAACTGTCCGGTGGGGCCGTCGTCGGGCAGGGTCGCGAGTTTGATGGCGATCGCCGCGCCCTGTTCGGGGGTGCGCACGCCGCGGAAGCCGTTGAGGTCGGTGGCGACGTAGCCGGGGCAGCCGGTGTTGATCAGGATGTCCGTGCCGCTCAGCTCCCGGGCGTACTGGAGGGTGACGGCGTTCAGGAACGTCTTCGACGGCGCGTACGCCGCGGACACCGGACCTGCCGTCTGCTCGGCGGCGGGTCCTGACTGCCTGGTGAGGGAGCCGACGATGCTGGAGATGTTCACGATCCGTGGTGCGGCGGAGCGGCGCAGCAGCGGCAGCATCGCGTTGGTGACGCGGATGACGCCGATCACGTTGGTGTCCACGACCGTGTGGATGGTGGCGGGGTCGATCCGGGTGGGCTCCTGTGGCATGTCGCCTGCGATGGCGGCGTTGTTGACGAGCACGTCGAGGCGTCCGGCCTGTTCGTCGATCAGCCGTGCGGCGGCGGTCGCGCTCGCGTCGTCGGTCACGTCCAGCGGTACGGCGAACGCGTCGATGCCGGCGGTGCGCAGTCTCTCCACCGCGGCGCTTCGGCGCTGGTCGTCGCGGGCGCCGACGCCGACGCTCCAGCCGAGGGTGCCCAGGCCTGCGGCGATCTCGTAGCCGATTCCCTTGTTCGCGCCGGTGACCAGCGCGATCGTCCGTTCAGTCATAGGGACGATGCTGCCTTCGGGCCTCGGCGGGCGTCCAAGACCAATCGGGTGCACAGCGATACCGTCAGGGTATTGATCCGGGATAGCGTGGCCGGATGGAGACCCGGGAACTGCGGTATTTCGTCGCTGTCGCTGAAGAGCTGCACTTCGGGCGTGCCGCGCGTCGGCTCGGGATCGCCCAGCCACCGTTGTCACGGGCGATCCAGCGGCTCGAACGCCGGCTCGGGGCAGTGCTGTTGGATCGCACCAGTCGCACTGTCACGCTGACCGAGGCCGGCTCGGTGCTGTTGGTCGAGGGCCGGGCGGCTCTCGAAGCGGTCGAGGCCGCCGAGCGTCGGACCCGCCGCGCCGCCCTTGCCGTGACCGGCCGCCCCGGCCTGGTCCTGGTCACGAAGGCCAGCGCGTCCAGGGAACTGCTGGCGAGACTGCTGGAGGCGTACGCCGCCGAACCCGGCGCGGTCCCCGTCGACGTCATCCTGTGCGGTCCGGCCGAGCAGGAGCGACTCCTGCGCGAGGGCCGGGCCGACGTGGCGCTGCTGCACCGGCCGTTCGACTCGACGGCCGGATTCCACACCGAAGAGCTCAGCACGGAGAGTCAGGTTGCGGTCCTGCCGGCCGGGCATCCGCTCACCGCTCGGGCCCATGTGCACATGGCCGACATCACCGGGCTGCCGGGCCTGCCCCTCCCGCGCTGGCCCGACCCCGACGGCACTTACCCGCCCGGCCCCGGCCCGCAGGTCCGCGACCATGCGCAGTTGTTGCAGCTCGTCGCGCTCGGCCGTGCCTGTGCGGTCTCACCGGAGTCGTGCCGGGCCCAACTGCACAGTGACCTCGCCGCCGTGCCCGTGCTGGACGCGCCGACAGTCACCACCGTGATCGCCTGGCCACCGCACAGCCGGTCCAGAGCCGTCGCCGACCTCATCCGGACTGCGACACGTCTCCAGTAGCTCCCGCCCGCCCGGCCAGGCTCCACCCGTCGTGGCCCGGCTCAGGCGGCAGATCGCGGCGGGTGCACGCGGCTGGTGTCAGTCCGCGCGACCAGGTGACAGCGGTGATACCCGTCCGGATCCGCCCTTCAGCCCGAAGGGCGGTGCGTCCTGGGGTGCGTCGTTCACCGACCAGGAACCGTTCCACTCGACGTTCCACATCTCGCCGTGGGAGTTCTCGAACTCCACGAAACCCCCCGAGGCGCCGTCGAGGAGCCCGAGCTCCTTCAGCAGGACGTCGTGCGTGGTGAACCCACGGGACGGCCCCACGCTGCCTCCACCGGTCCGCGTGTTCTCGTACCGCATACGCAGGTACGGAACCGGCGGCCCACTTCTCGGATCCCTCTCGCTCGATCGCGACGGTGTGTTGATCACACCCGTCTACGATGTTCAAGATCACGGAGGGGGGAGCCATGAGGCTGGTGTGGCTGGCGTGGTTGGCAGACCAGGGGGGCGGGTTGGGGTACAGCAACGGCGCGTTGCGGGGCCTGGTGGGCACGGCCGCCGTGTTGCTCACCGCAGCACTCATCGCCTCCGCACTGCGGCACTGGCGAGTTGCTGCGATGACCACTGCGGGGGTGCTCACGGCCGCCGGGATCGGCTGGCTGGCCACCCACTGAGGTCGGGGGAAGTCAGGGTGCAAGGCCCGGGGAGCACGGCCGCCTGGACCGTGGATGGGAAGCCTGCCGCCTACGCCCACGCCCTGCGGGGTGGGCGGGCCGCTGTTGCGTGGAGTGACCTCGATGTCACGTGTGCGGAATTGGGCAAGGACGGGGAGCGGTGGCGGAGGCTGATGCTGATGCTGCCGCCGATGGACCATTCCGCAGACATTGCGCGTTTGATGCCGTCCTCCCGGCGGACCGTTCCCCCCCCCCAGCCGCGCGTGCGACGGAAGTTTCCGGTTCGGGGTCAAGCCAGGTCCCGGGTGCGTGGCGCCCGGTACCCTTCCCCCAGGTGGCACTCAGTGCCATAGTGTAGGGGTGAGCTCTCCAATCTTCGCAGGTACGTCGCAGGCTTGGGCGGCACTGGGTGCCGATTCTTCTCTGCTCGACCGGGTGTCCTACGGCGGTCCGTCCGGAGGACTGCCGGCGCGGCTGCCCGTCATGGAGCTGGCGAGGGCCACCGTCGCGGTGTGCTCGCTGGCGGCCGCCGAGCTCACTTCGGTACGCACGGGGCGGCCCGTGCCCCGGGTGCGGATCGACGACGAGTCGGTCGCGACGGCGTTCCTCAGCGACCGGCTGATGCGGGTCGACGGGCAGGCGTGGTCGACCTTCGCGCCGCTGTCCCGGTTCTGGCGGGCGGCCGATGGATGGGTCCGTACGCACGCCAATTACCCGCACCATCGGGCCCGATTGCTCGCCGCTCTCGGGGTGCCGGGGGACGCCGGCGAGGAGGCGGTGGACGCGGTGGCCGGGGCGATCGCGGGGCGTACCGCGCTGGAGGTGGAGGAGACCGTGTACGCGGCGGGCGGTCTGGCCGTCGCGGCACGCGGCCCCGAGGAGTGGGCCAAGAGCGAGCAGGGGGTCCTGGTCGCGGAGCAGCCGCTGCTGACGACGGCGCGCGTCGACGACGCCCCGAACCGGGTGCTCGGTGCCGCCGCGCTGCCGTGCGCAGGGCTGCGCGTCCTGGATCTGACCCGGGTGCTCGCCGGGCCGGTCGCCACCCGAACGCTGGCGCTGCTCGGGGCGGACGTGCTGCGGATCGACGCCCCACAGCTGCCGGAGAGTCAGGAAGCCCACAACGACACGGGGATCGGGAAACGCTCGACCACCCTGGACCTGGGTGACGCCACCGGCCGCCGGGTCTTCGAGGAGCTGCTCGACGAGGCGCACGTGGTGGTCACCGGTTACCGGCCGGGCGCGCTGGACCGGTTCGGGCTGACGCCCGAGGCGCTCGCCGGGCGCCGTCCGGGTCTCGTGATCGCCCAGCTGTCCGCGTGGGGCCGTTACGGGCCGTGGCACGAGCGGCGCGGCTTCGACAGCCTGGTCCAAGTGGCCACCGGCATCGCCGAACTGGAGGGCTCGCCGGACTCGCCCGGCGCCCTGCCCGCCCAGGCGCTCGACCACGGCACCGGCTATCTGCTGGCGGCCGGGGTGCTGCGGGCGCTCACCGAGCAGCACCGCACGGGCGGCACCCGGCTGGTCCGTCTGGCCCTGGCGCAGACCGCGCACTGGCTGGTCCACGGCCTGGCCCCCGCTCCGGGCGAGGATACGGGCTTCGACGCCGGTCGCCGGCTGACCGAGACCGACAGCCCCATGGGCCGGCTGCGGCACGCGCTGCCGCCGGTGTCGTACGAGGGAGGCCCGGTGAACTGGGCACGCCCGCCGGGCCTGTGGGGCACGGACGCCGCGGTCTGGAGCGGCGCCTGACGAAAACCTTCGCGGCGGTCCGCCCGTCGGACCGATGCGTCCGTGCCCTGCCTCGGGGATGAATGGAACCGTGGTGGGCGCTGAGATCGATCACGGTGCGGGCTTGGTGGCCGTTTCATGGGCGGCCGCCCGGGAAACACCCTCGGGCGCGTAGGGGGTGGTGCCCCTGCTCTCCCTGGTGGTGGTCAGTGGTTCTGGGTCATGTGGGCCAGGGTCTGGGTGGCGCTGTCGGGGGCGAAGGCGCTGTCGATGCCTTCGGCCGCTCCTTCGGCGGCTTCGCTGGAGCGGGGCAGGAGGATGTTCTCGTAAGCGGTGATCGCGTCGTCGGTGGTGGGGTGCTCGATGAGGGCGGAGGCGAGGTCGGCGCCGTCGCGCAGGGCGAGGTTGGCACCCGTGCCGGAGAACGGGGACATCAGGTGGGCGGCGTCGCCGACGAGGGTGACGCCCGGGGTGTGGGGCCAGGTGTGCGGGACGGGCAGGGCGTAGAGGGGCCGATTGACGTAGCCGGTGTCGGTGTCGGTGATGAAGCCGAGCAGGTCGTCGCTCCAGCCGGCGGGATCCACAGCTGAGAGTCGGTCTCGGCGCCGATCTCCACCGGCTGCGTCCGCAGGAGCTCGGGACCTGTCCGGCTCGTGTACGGGTTCGAGGGGAACCACTGCGTGAACACGTCTCGCCACAGCTCCTGGAGGGCGCTCGGATAGGGCCCGTGGTTGTCGAAGACCGCCCAGGTCCCGGCCGGTACGTCGAGGGCGTCGAGCTCCTCGGCGGCGACCCCGGGACTGGTCACCACGCCGACCCAGTAGTCCGCCTCGGCGCCCTCTTCCCGGCTGTCGGTCAGGTACACCACCGCCGACAGGATCCCGTCCGGCTCCTGGCCGGCCAGTTCCTTCATCCGCACGATCGCCTGCTCCTCCAGGCTGTCCACATGCGCCGCGGCGGCCGCGTTGACCCCCTCGTGCACGAGCGGGAGCCGGGCCTTCCTGCCGACGACCCGGAACGACTCCTTCTGCACGATCCGGTAGTGCATGGTCGTACTCCCTTCGACGACGACACGGAAGGACATGCGCGGCTGCGCCGTGAGCACCGCACCCGTGCGCCGGGCCTCTCCCGGCCCGATGCCGTGCACCGAACGGAATGCCCGGGCGAACGCCTCGCCCGAGCCGTACCCGAACCGCACCGCGACATCGAGCAGCGTCAGCTCTCCGGCCAGCACCTCGGCACCGGCGAGCGTCATGCCTCGCCGCCGCACGTAGACCGGCAGCGGCATCCCGGCGAGCGCGGAGAACAGCCGCCGGAAGTGGTACTCCGACACCGCGGCGATCCGGGCGACCTCGGCGATGTCGACCTCCCGGCCGAGGCAGGCCTCGAGGTGGTCCAGCGCTTGGTTCAGCCGCTCCAGCACGCGTATCCGTCCTTTCTTCCTGCATCTCCACACAGGAACGCCCACCCGGCACAACAGCCGCGGGAGAGATCCGATCGCGCTCCGCCCGACAGAACCGGTGCGGGAATTGTCGGGCACGAAACCCTGGCGTCGCATGAGGCTTACGCCCATGACTGACGTCAAGGGGTTCTGCGAGCCGCGGTTCGAGGCAGTCCGGGCGGCCCTGGCGGCCTTGCTCGACAAGGACGACGTGGGTGCCTCGGCGGCCGTGTACGTCGACGGCGAGCCGGTGGTCGATATCTGGGGCGGGTACGCCGATGCGGACCGCTCCGTCAGCTGGGGGCGCGACACCCTCACCGGGGTGAACTCGACGACCAAGAACATGACCGCCCTGTGCGCGCTGATCCTTGCCGACCGAGGGGAGCTCGACCTGTCTGCGCCGGTCGCCGCCTACTGGCCCGAGTTCGCCGCGGCCGGTAAGGAGAACGTGCTGGTGCGGCACGTTCTGTCGCACACCGCGGGGTTGCCGGACCTGTCCGGGCCGACGGCGGTCGAGGACCTCTACGACTGGGAGAGCGTGACGGCAGGGCTGGCCGCGCAGGCACCCTGCCCACCACGCGGCACCCCCGTACCCCGCGCCACCCTGGACGCGGCAGCCCACCGCACGATCGCCCAGGAACAGCAGTGGGGCACGGGCCACCCCGCCCAGTCCCCACCCCGTCCCCTCCCCCGAGCCCACGTCCCCGTCGACCTCCTCCAGGGCCGTCACCCGAAGGCCCGCCGATGAGCCCCGCCGGGACCTGGCGCCGCACGCGTGCGCGCAGTTTCGTTTCCCCGGTGAACCGGCTGACGCGGTCGGGTGAGCAGGGCGTGCGAAGGTGCTGGTTCCCCAGCCCCTTCCGCTACACCCGTGTACGTGATCAAAAACTGGATGCGGGCTCCTCCCGCGCTGACCCTGACCGTTCTGCCGTTGCTCACCGCCGCGCGGGCCTCCCCCGCCGCGAACAGCGGCCCGTCCTTCCCCCCGACCGCGCTCTCCCGGGCCGGCGATTTCGAGATCCACAGTGGCCTCCATGGCAAATGCCTGGCCTCCAACGGCGACAACGTCGAGGTGCAGGCCTGCCGCGGCACGGGCAACCAGCTCTGGTGCTGGCACGGCCGCACGCTGCGCAACCGGGCGGAACTGCACTGTCTCGACGTACGCAACGGCGAGCCCAACGCCCCGGCGCAGGCAGTCGGCGACTGCCACGGTCAGGCGAACCAGCGCTGGGACGTACCCATACCGGCCTGACCACGCACGGGTGCGGGCCGTCGTACGCACCGGACCACGGCAGGCACGACGGCTCCCGCCGGCTACGCAGGTCACACGCAGAAGCGGTTGTCGCCGGTCCATGGGAACGACCGGATCTAAGCGAGCACCCACTGAGGAGGATGTCCGGGGTTGGCCGGGCAGGTGAATACGTGCAGGTCCAGGTCCCGGCCGAAGCGGAGCCGAGTGGGTTGGGAAACGGACACACCGCCCCGGATCGAGGCTTTCCCCCGCAGGGACGGGCCGCGGTCCTCCAGGGGCACCCAGCTGTGCGAGCCGGCGTCCATCTCGCAGCCCCCGGCGGTCAGCAGTAGCCGCATCGGGGTCGCGCAGGACGCGCAGTCGACGGCCGTCGGGCCCGTCGACGCCCAGCTCGGAAAGCCGCCGACCCGCCAGCCGGGCGGGATCGACAAGTCGCCCTGGTAGCTGGGGGCGTCGCAGCCGTGTTCCGCTGCCTGCGCGTCGTCCCAGGTGTCGATGAGGGCGATCAGCGAGGCGGGGAGCGTGTCGTCCTCTGCCCAGGGATAGGTGTCCACCTCTTCGGGGTGCAGGACACAGGGCTCGGGAAGTTCGTGTTCCCATCGGAGCATGGGTACTTCGGGCGGGGTGGCGAGGAAGCGTTCCGCGCGCTCGGTCTCTGCGGCCTGCCGCCACCGCAGGTGGTAGCGGCGCTCCAGGTGGGGACCGTGGGCGAACGGGCACCGGAAGATCTGTACGAGGTCCGCATCGTCGGGCCCGGCAGCCAGCCCGGGTACGTCCCGGTCGAAGAACTGGGCGAGCCCCACGAAGGGCACTGGTCTGTCGTTTCCAGGGGGGCCGGCGTCGGGCCACGGCCGGCTCGGCGGCCATGTGTCCGCGGCCCGGGCGCTGCGTATCTCTTGCGGCCTGTACCCCTCGGTTTCGCGCTGGTGCGGCTCGTGGCAGAGCGGCCAGGGTTCACCGTCCGGCCACAGCATCGGCCCGCCGACATGGCTGTCGTGCATGCCGGGCCGCCCTGGCCTGGGGTGCAGGCGGGTCGTCCGGCCCCGGTGGGCCGCCAGTTCCGGAAACACGGCCTCCACGGACACCGGTCTGGCCGGCGTGGTCCTCGTCATGCGCGGACCGTACCTGGCTGGGGAAATCCCATGCGAATGGATTGGCGCCTCCGGCCGAGCCGGCCTGATGGCAGGCACGCTCTGACCGGATCGTCCGCCGTCCAGATGGTCGCGGCAAGGGTGAGTTCGTATCTCTCGGCAGCCAGTCCCATCGTGTGAGACTCAGCCACAGA
Organism: Streptomyces sp. NPDC090022; assembly: GCF_044748145.1. Lineage (NCBI taxonomy): Bacteria > Bacillati > Actinomycetota > Actinomycetes > Kitasatosporales > Streptomycetaceae > Streptomyces > Streptomyces sp. NPDC090022. Next base: position 43,376 of record NZ_JBIVFN010000016.1, on the reverse strand, counting down.
AGAAGCGCCCAAGTGAGAGCCGCACACGCCATGCGGTGCACGGGAGCCACTCCGCACCACAGACGGCATCAGCCGCTGTGTCGTATCGCTCCTTGCCTTCCTCGCCGCTGAGGACGCGGTTCAGGCGGCCCGGGCCGGCACGCACCGAGTGAGGACTGATGCCGTCGCCGGCGAGGTCGAGTTCGCTCTGCATCTGGCCGAGGCAGTGACGCAACGGGGCACCCTCGACCCTGGCCCGTCGGACCCTCGTAGCGCGGCTGGGCACATGGCACTACCCGCTGCCGTCCCGCGTGCCCTCACAGCACGTCCACGACTGAGCACGCCCTGAGGTTCCCCCGAGATGCGGGGATGGGTGACAGAGGGTCAGATGGGTCTCATGAGAGGAGACCAGTCGATGCCTGCACCGAGGAAGTACCCGCTGAGTTGCGTGAGCGTGCGGTACGGATGTACCGGACGGCCGAGCCGAAGCCCGTGATCCGCCGTATGGCCGAGGAGCTCGGCGTGCACCACGAGGCCCTGCGCAACTGGATCCGGCAGGCCGAGGCCGACGCCGGCGAGCGAGGCGACATGCTCACCACCGCAGAGCGGGAAGAGCTTGCCGCCCTGCGGAAGGAGAATGCCCCTGGGACACTGGTCGACGACGAGGATCCGTCGTACGGGCAACGGCCCGCGACCTGGCGGCCGCCGTCGACGGACACGTCTGCACGTCCTGCCGTCCCGTGTGACCTCCCCCTGACCTATGAGGTGGTAAGCCCCACATGCCGGCGCTCTTCTTCCCCGCGGCCGGGCAGTTCCTGCGCCCGCTCCCAGAACTCCGCAGCCTCGGCCTTCATGGCTACCGGCGAGCTTCTGGATGAGGGACGTCACGTCGTCGTCGAGCTCGGTCTGCAGCCTGGCAGGCGGTCACATCTCAGGGTCTGCGCCGCGGCCCTACGGCGCCGCCGCGCTGTCTTCGGCCCCGGCTGCCACGCCCGTTACCCGTCGTTGCCCGCCGGGGCCACTCCGAGGCCAGTCCGGGGCCAGTCCGGGGCGGGGTCCTCGGGCAGGAGGGGGCGCAGGGCGCCGAGGATGGCACCGACGCAGACGTCGCGGAGTTCGGTGCGGGTGCAGGTCTCACGGGTGAGCCAGTCGACGCACAGGACCTGGACGAAGACCAGCCAGCTCCTCAGTACGCCGGACACCGCCTCGCGGGCGTCGTCGTCCGCGAGCGGGAGGACGGCCAGCAGCCGTGCGCGGAGCGCGTCCAGTTCGTTCGTCATGATCGTCTGGATCACCGGGTCGCCTGCGAGGACGCGGTTCGCGGCGAGCACGGCGTTGCGGTTCGCCACGAAGTAGTCGAGGTGCACGTCCATGCCCTGGATCAGCTGCTCCACCAGGGAGTCGGCGGGGTCCAGCCGGGTCTCGGCGAGCAGCTGGCAGGCCGCCTGCCGGTAGACGGCCGCGAAGAGGGCGTGCTTGCTCGGGAAGTGACGGTAGAGCAGGGCCCGGGAGACACCGGCCGCCACGGCGACCTCCTCCATCAGCACCTCGTCGTACGGGTGCGCGGCGAACAGCCGGGCGCCGACCGCCAGGAGCTGGGCGCGGCGGTCGGCGGGGGTGAGTCGGCGGCGGGGAGGCGGCATGACCGAAGTCTAGTTGACATGCGTCTACTAGCGCGGGACCGTAGTAGACGCACGTCAACTAGCGGTGCTCCGTGGCGGCTTGGAGGGAACTGTGGCCAGGGTTCTGCGCGTACTCACGCAGGTGACGGGCTGGGCCTGCGTGGCGATCGGCCTGCTCCACGTGGCGCTCGGCAACGCCGCGCTGCCCGGGGCCACCTCCGCGGGGGCGACCGTCGACAGCTGGGGCCGGTTCATGGGCGCCGCCTTCACCGGCTACGGCCTGGCCTGGCTGTGGGCGGCGCGCCAGCACCCGATCCCGGCGCGGGCGGTGCGCTGGCTGGCCGGTGTCCTCCTGCTCGGCGGCGTGGGCCGGCTGATCTCGCTCGCCGTGCACGGCTGGCCGCACGGGTTCCAGATCGCGCTGACCGTGATCGAGCTCGTCATGCCGCCGGTCTACTTCTGGCTGGCCGACGCGGAGGAGCGGGCGGCGGCTACAGGTGGCGGGGGCGGGCCAGGAACCGGAGCTGCTGCTCACTGAACGGCGGGCGGGACGACGTCCGGGGATGGCCGTACGCTCATACGGGCCCGACACCCCCTCCACCTTCGACGACTCCCTGTCGGCATGCCCCACATGTTCCAGGCCGAGGTACCCAAGACCGGCGACGTGCGGATGACCGTGGTGGGCCGGCAGGTGTTCGCCAGCCGTGTGCGGCGGACGGCGGTCTTCGGCTGATTCGACTTCGCCCTCACCGGCGACGGCGAGCGGGCGAGCACTGGACGGCCATTGAGTCCGCTCCGAACGAGCAGTGGGGCTGCGGACGCGCCGGCGCCACCCCGGGCAGAGCTTCGACGCCGAGACCGGGCTCCACTACAACCTCCACCGCTACTACGACCCCCACACCGGCCGCTACATCAGCCCCGACCCCCTGGGACTGGCGCCGTCGACCAACCCGTACGCCTACGTCCCCAACCCGTTCGTCCTCAGCGATCCGCTCGGGCTGGCCGGCTGTTCCCGCGACCACACCTGGGGCGGCAAGGTCGTCTTCAAACGCGACGAGCACGGCCGCCCCTACGAGATGCACGCCACCATCACGTTGGACATGCTCGACGAGGGCACCCACGCCAACAACAGCATCCGCCCGCCCGGGTTCGTGCACGGCACCGACCACAACCAGGCCCGCGCCCACATGCTCGCCCGTATGCTGGGTGGCACCGGCGATCATCCGGACAACCTGTTCACGCTCACCCAGAACCCGACGAACTCGCCCCACATGCGCGACCTGGAACAGATGATCTACAACGCCGTGGCCGGTGACCCCGCCAACAACGTCGCGGGACAGACCGTCCAGTACAGCGTCTACCTCGACTACACCGACGACCTGCCGGACTCGGTTCCCTCGCACGTCTTCATGCAGGCCGACGGCACCGACGGCTTCCGTATGGACACGGACTTCGCCAACCCCGACCACGCAGCCCAGCAGGACCGACGCCGACGAGGAATCCGGTGACCGACATCAACGCCCTGACCCGTCTGTGCGCGCCACCGGGCACCCCCATAAGCATCCGCTGGGAGCCGGTGGAAGCAGCCCTCGCCATGGCGCTCCCCACCGACTACAAGCTGCTCGCCGACACCTACGGACCGGGCCGGTTCAACGACTACCTCGCCGTCTTCCACCCTCACGGCGTCACCGAGTACGTCAACCTGACCGGCCCGATGCCCGCCCGTATCCGCGGGCAGCTGCGCGAACAGGCTCGCCGGGGCCTCATTCCGGTTCCGCACGACCCCGACACGTTGTTCGCGATCGGCTCCACCGACAACGGCGAGTACCTCTTCTGGGTCACCGACCCCGCCGACGACCCCGACCACTGGCGCGTCGCCGTCAACGAAGCCCGCGGCCCCGGCTGGTACACCTTCGACGGGAACCTGACCGCCTTCCTCACCACTGTCCTGTCCGGACAGACCCGCGTGCCCCTGTTCCCCCGCGGCCTCACCGACCGGACACCCGGCTTCACCCCCTCCCAGCCCGTCCTGGTGAAACCGCAGCCCTTCCAGGACCAGCCCCCCATCGACACCGCCGCACTCCGTGCATGGGCACGCGCCAACGGCTACGACGTCCCCCTGCGCGGACGCGTCCCGGCCCACATCCGCGCAGCGTGGGAAGAAGCCCACAAGGCCTGAGCCACGTCCAGGCTGCCGTTGTGCCGGACCACCAGCTCGGCGTCGACGACCGCCTCGAGACCGAGACCGAGACCGGCCGCGGCCCGGCCCCGCTCCGGCCCCGCTCCGGCTTGTCGGATCCCGCGTCTAGGCTGTCGCAGGAATCGATGCCGCGAACTGGCAGACGGCTGTTGACTTCGCCCTGATCACCGGCGTACGCGAGGACCTGGCCCCGCTGGTTCTCACCGGCCCCACCTTCGTCCGGCCGGACGGCTCCGCGTTCACCGCGTACCGCGAAGCCCTCCACGCCTACCTGAAGGGCGCCGAGCCCGAAGCGGCCGCGCAGCGGGCGCTGCAGGAAGCCGAGAAGGCCAAGGACCGGGGCTTCGCGATGCCGCCCGCCGTGCTGCTGTCGCAGCTGGTGGAGGGTGACGAGGAGAGCTTCAACCTCGCCCTGGCCGACGCGCTCGAGGCCCACCGCGCCTACTACGCGGTCGCCGACCGTGCCGACGGCCCGGATGTCTCCGTCGACCTCGACGTCCTCGCCCTGGCCTGCCACGCCCGCCGCCGCGGCTGGGCCATCCGCGTGGAGTCCCCCTACCTGCCGCAGTACATCCTGCGGGCTGCTGAACCCCTTCCAGGGTGACCCGATGGCAGGTAGCCGTTCAGATCCAATGACCGGTGAAAAGGATCAGCAAGATGACCAGCACGATGAAGGCGATGCCGCCGAGGCAGGACCATGCGAAGGCCTGCACTACGCGGCTCCCCTCCGGCCTGGGCGGAGGCGGAGGCGGAGGCCCCGGGTTGACGCGTCGGGGCGGCAGCGGGCCGGGCGGCGGGGCCTGGATGGACATGAAACCCCCATGAGCACAGGTGAGAACGACGTAACAGCAAGCGTGGGTAAGGGCATTGACCTCGGACGCTTGACCGGTAGCCTGACAGAAGAATTGAACATGTTCAACCCTTCTCGTCGAGGCGCCTCGGCCCTCCGCCCAGCCACGCCGGGGAAGCGGCCCGCCAATGCCGAGTGGCCCCACCGGACTACGGTGGGGCCACTCGGCGGCGTTCCCAGATCACTTGGCTTCGGATCGTTCGAGGATCAGGTCGAAGCTCGAATCGATCTCTTGATTCGTTCTCCGACGGGGACCAGAAGGGGTGCTCGTGGGTCGCCGTCAGCTTTTCGATGCCCGAGTGCGTGGCGATCGACAGCTCGTTGAAGTGCTTGTCGTCCTCCGTCTCGATGAGGCGGGTGACCTTCTGCGGAGCGGTCTCCCCCGTTTCCGGGTCGGTGGCCAGGACCGTGTCGCCGACCTCGACGTCCTCGATGTTCCTCGTCGACTCGTCGACCATCAGCACCTTCGTGCCGGCCAGGAAGCACTTACAGGTGGTCTTGGCCGCGTCGGCGATCCTGTCGAGTGACTTGGGCAGCTTGAGGAAGTCACCGAGCGGGAGGAACGCGGTGATTCCGGCCGCGACGCCGACCTTGTCGTCCTCGTCCGCCGCGCGCTTCACGTCATAGGCGTCGCAGCCCGACCCGAGGACCGGGATGAACCAGCAGCCGAGGATCAGCAGCTCCTTCACGACCTCCGGGTTGCCCTGGTCCTTCATGCATTCCGGGCAGGCGGGATAACCGCCGGAGTAGCCGCCGGTACAGGCCTTTTCCCGCTCCTTCACCTTCACCGGTGCGGCCGGGCCGTTGACCAGCTCGTACTGGGGCTTGCCCGTGGAGCAGCCGCCCGTGCCCATGGCGTAGTAGCAGGTCTGCTTTCCAGGTGTGACCTGGATGTGGGACCTGCCCTCCTTGATGTCCTTGTAGAGGCGGACGCCGCGTCCGGGGGCGCTCTGCCTCCAGCATCGGGTCCACGCTGACGAAACGGCCGGTGGTGGGGTCGTACTCGCGGGCGCCGATGTGGGTCAGGCCAGTGGCGTCGATGGTGCCGCCGACGAAGCCCTTGGTGCCGGCCCACTTGGCGGACTGGGTGCCGCGCGGTACGCCGAACGGGGTCATGCGGCGGTGCTCGACCGCCCCGGTCGCCGCGTCCACCGACAGCATGCCGGTGTTGTGGTGGTCGAAACGGAGGGAGCGGAAGCCGCGATCCGGATGCCGGACGCTGACCGCCCGCCAAGTCCGGCACCGAGCAGGGATTCTTTACCCTTTGTTGACCAATCGGTGCGTCACTTGGTCCAGATGTCCAGCAGCTGGTTGCCGCACGGAGGTTGTCGGGTGAGTCCGTATCGCCCTTCGTCGATGCCCCGCCGACGCAGGAGGTCGCCAACAAAAAGGGAGGAGTTCTGGGCGAAAGCGCCGCCCTTCTCGTCGTACGCCTTCGCCTTGCCGGGAACGTCCGTCGCCGGGGACACCGTCGCGCGCAGGTGCGGCGGGTGAAGAACTTCTCTGGTATGGGCGCCCGAACCCTGTGGACTGTTCGGCCGAATCGGTGGCATCGTCAGTGATCGTGACGGATCACGGATTCCTGGCGTTGGCGCCGCAATACACCACGACATCCGAACTGCTCTCGACGTCGGCGCTTCGGCGGGGCATGGATGTGGAAGTACTTCCTGCCCACGGCGGTGCGGGCACCGCCATGGGCAGGCATGGTGGCCACTACTATGGCGGACCCGCTTTCGCGGCACGCGTCGTGGATGCCCTTGAGGTCGCACTCTTGCAGCCATCTGACGACTGGCTGGCCACATTGCCGTACGAGTACACCGGACGGTGCATCACCATGGCGACCCTGGGCGAGGCGCGCCGGCTGTCCCGCCCGGCCTTCGTCAAGCCGCCCAGTGACAAGAGCTTCCCGGCCGCGGTCTACGCCGGCGGTCGTTGCCTCCCGAGCGGGCCGGAGCTGTCGCTGGACGTGCCGGTGCAGATCAGCGACGTGGTGACCTGGGCGGCGGAATTTCGGCTGTACGTCCTGGACGGCGAGGTCCGCACGGGTTCGCAGTACGCCACCTTCGGCCGTCTCGACGCCGAGCCGCTGGACGGGCACCGCTACGAAGACGCCGTCCTGGGATTCGCGGGCGATCTCCTGACCACGAGCGGCGATGGCTTGCCCAGTGCGGTGGTGGTGGACATCGGACTCCTGACCACACCTGAGCACGGCGCGGCCGGCCACTGGGCGGTGGTCGAAGCGAACATGGCGTGGTTCAGCAATTGCTATGCCGCGGATCCTGACCGGGCCCTGGACGTCGTCCTGCGCTCAGCTGGTCCGCGCCGACAGCTGGCCGAGCGAGACCGCCGGTTCTGCCGGAACATCGAGGACGCTCACCTGGCCGACTGAAGCCGGCTGAAATGCGGGAGCGGTCGGCCCCGCCAGGTGAGGCGTAGTACAGCGGGGTCCGGAGTCGCTGAAACTCCCCACCCTGTGCGCACCCGGTCCCCGGAGCCGCTCGGGCAGTTCCCCGGTCTGAGGTCTGCTTGCCTCTCGCGAGCCAGGAGGAGAACGAATCGGCCATGCCGCTTCTCACTCGCGGAAAAGCACCGCGTGGTCCGCGAGCCAGTCACGGAAGGAACGCGGCGGACGTCCCGTGACCCTCAGGACCGTGTCCGTGACCTGCTCCGGCCGGCCGATGTGGTCGGCCATGAACCGGAGGGCGCCGTCGGCGACCGCGTTCGGCCAGCCGGCAGCGAGCATCTCGGCGCGGGCGGTGGGGCGCGGAAGTTCGTGCCATCGAAGAGGGCGGCCGAGGACGTCGGCGAGGGTGCGGAGCTGCTCGGACTGACTGGGCGAGGACGGGCCGGTGAGGTCGTAGGCACGGCCGTCGTGTCCGTCCTCGATGAGGGCGTGCACGGCGACGGCGGCGATGTCGCGCTCGTCGATCAGATTCAGACAGGCTTCGCCGCCGAAAGCGCGGACCACGCCCGTACTGCGGACGGCCTCGGCCCAGCGCAGTGTGTTCGAGATGAAGCCGTGCGGGCGGAGGAAGGTGTGGGGGGCGCCGGAGGCCGCGATCAGCGCTTCGAGACGGGCGTCCGGGCGACCGGGGGACTCGGGACCCCGGCCGGGGACGTCGCGTACGGCCGCGGAGGACAGGAAACGACACCCCGACCTCCGCGCCGCCGTCGACCTCCTGCGCGGCGAACTGGACTCGCCCCGGCCGGGCACGGACGCCGCCGTCCCGGCTCTCCTCGGCATGCTCCTGCTGTTCGCCCTCCGGGCCTGGGCCGAGCTCCGCCCATCCGAGGGCCATACCAGCGGCTGGGCCGCCGCGCTCGCCGACCCTGTCGTACGCCGCGCCCTGGACGCCGTCCATCGCGCACCGCACCATGCCTGGACCGTCCAGTCGCTCGCCGACCATGCCGGCCTCTCCCGTGCCGCGTTCGCCCGCCGCTTCACCGCCCTCGTCGGCCGGCCCCCGCTCGCGTACCTCACCTGGTGGCGCCTGACCACCGCCGCCCGCCTCCTCCGCACCACGGACGCCCCGCTCCATTCAGTCGCCGGCCGCGTCGGCTACGGCTCGGAGTACGCCTTCGCCCACGCCTTCAAGCGCCAGTTCGGCAGCGCGCCCGGGTACTACCGCCGCGCGGAACAGGCAGCCGCACGGCCCACAGTTCCCAGCGGGCTTCCCGACGTCGTTCCACTCGACGGGGCCCCGGAATTGACTTCCAGCTGAGGCACACGGTCAGTCAACGGCCGCGCCGACCTGACGATCGGCGGCCACTCCGGTCTGTACCGCAGCGGTGATCGTCTCGGCTGAGTCTGTCGAGGCAGTGCAGCCCGTCGGCGTGCCGGGCGTCTTGGGCGACCGGCTGATCAGCCGGCGAGGAGAGCGGGTCGGGCAACACCCGCAACGACACCTGTTCGAAGTCCGTCGTGACCGGGGTCGGACCGGTCATGCTCGACGTGCCGCAGGACCGGTAGGCGGCCATGAGCCATAGGTCGCCAAGAAGCACCAGCGGCGGATACCGGTGTCGATCGGATGGTGCTCCCGCCGTCCGCCGGCTCCGCAATCACGGGCAAGGTGATCGGCCTCGCGGTGATCGCCCTCCTGAGCCGCAGGCTCACCCGAGAGTCGGCGTGGGGCCACGCTGACCCGCGCGTCCTCGCCCCTCATGTCCTGCGGCCAACGGTCATCGATGACACCCGCTCAGCCGGCTGCACCGGCCACCGCCGCAGCGCCCGTCCACACGCATCGCACTCCACGACCTGATCCTCAAACGCCTCCGTGCGTGACCCCAATTTGCGCTGACGCCGCGCGACTTGCCGAACACCCAGGGCAGGAGGAAACGCCCTTCAGGTCGTGATGGGTGCGGCCGACCTGGCAGCCTGCTCGATCTTCGCGCAGTAGGCCGCACGGGCTTCCTCGTCGATCTGCTGCTCGTTCTCGGCGCGTACCCCGGTCCGGCCGTCAACGCCCTCGCGCAGGATGTCGGCGTGCCCGGCATGCCGGATGGACTCGCCGAGGACATGGACCATGACGGCGAACAGGTTCGTGTTGGGATAAGGCTCCGGCCACCACGGCACATGGCCGGGGGCGTCGAGCGGAAGCTCGTTGATCGTCGTGTCCGAGTGCTCCCACGTGCGCCGGTAGAACCCGACGATCTGATCGCGCGTCTCGTCCCCGGTCGCCCACAGATCGCTGCCGTCGGAGTCCTGCCACCGGGGCAGCGGCTCCGGGGAAGGGCGCTCGAAGACCTCACCGAAGTACCTGGCCTCGACGGTGGCCACGTGTTTGACCAGGCCGAGGAGGTTGGTCCCGGTCGCCGTCAACGGTCGGCGGGCGTCGTATTCGGACAAGCCGTCGAGTTTCCAGAGCAGCGCCTCGCGGTCCCGCCGCAGTCTCCCGTGCAGGCTGCCTTTCGCGAATTCATCGATCATGCGGCACGAGCCTGCCATGGGCTGCTCACGGCCTCAAGATCCCGTACCTGGTCCGCAACGACTGAACGAGCCGGGGCCCGGCCGTAGCCGCCGCCTGACCTGCTACAAGCAGCCTGCGAAACTTGCCATTTGAGTCAACCTCTCAACCCCCTGACGGAGTACCTGAGGTGGGTCGCGGGGCGTGCGTACAACGCCAAAGCGAGCACGGAGCCTGGGACGCCATCCGAGTCACGCTCGACGCGACCGGCGAGTACGCGCATGCCACGTATGTCAGCGAGCTTCGCTTCACCGGCGTGGGGGTCCAGGCATTGCTGCTCAGTGGTTTCCTGACGTCTCGGCCAACCTCAGCATCGCCAGGGTGAGCCTTCGCGATCTAGGAGCTGTCCGGCCGATCAGGTGACTGCTCCGTCTCGGACTCGTCGATATCAGTTCCGCCTCGGGCCACGGCTGTCCGAACCTCGGATCGCAGCGTTCGAGTTCGAGCGCGCCATCGCTCTACCCGGTCCGTACCGGCAGTTCCTCCAGCATGTCGGCGGCTCGGGAGCGGGCCCCTTCTACGGCCTCATGCCGCTGAGGAAGTGCACCGTTCTTGTCATGCAGCCCAGCCTGGGTGCCGGTGCCCCGCGTGGATTCGAGGTGGCGGGCGTCGGGAAGGAAGGCGACCTGTTCCTCCACGTCATCGCGATGGGGTGTACGGACGTCTGCGTCGTGGGCCTCACGGGCCCCCTTACCGGCCGCGTCGTGACCGGCAACAGCGACGGGGGCTGGGGACCCGATGTCTCATCGGCCGACGACTTCCTCGCCTGGTACGAGCGATGGCTCGACCACATGACCGCCGGACTGGACAACCCTGCTCTGGAACTCCCCTCACCGCATCTCCGCAGCCACCCATATCGCCATCGGCCGGCTCCGAGGATCTGACTGTCCGTAGCCGCGCCACAGAGGTTGCTCCAGAACCAGCTCGGGTCGCTTACGCCTCCGCGACGACCCGGGCCGGCCAGCTCGCCGCGATCTACAAGGGCTGGGCTGGCCCTGGCCCATGGCCTGGCCGCCCCCCGCGGCCGGTCCGGCGAGTTCGGCCGGGCCCCAGGACCCCTGGGGCCCGAACCGTGCGGTGATCAGGCTTTCGCTGCGGACTCGCCGTCGGACGACGCCTCGGACTTGGTGTCCGAACCGGCCTTCCCACCCTGGTTCAGCATGCCGCCGAGGGCGCTCAGGTTGCTGCCGCCGCCGGTCACGAGCGGTGCCGCCTTGCCGGCGGCGTCGACTGCGATCTGGGCCATCTTCTGCAGGTGTTCGGTGGCGGTCTTCATGGCTGCCTGGGCGCGGTCCCCGGCGTCCTTGTCGTTGCCGGCGGCGGCCTCGATGCCCTTGGTGAGCACCTGACTCATGGTGTTGAGGCCGCTCATGTCGCGGAACAGGTTCGCGGTGGCGATGGCCTGCGCCGCCTGGAGAGCGGTCGGGTCGGGCATAGCCGCCACCGGCGTGAACTTCGCCTGGGTGGCGCCCAGGCCGGCCACCGTGGTGTCGAGGTTCTGCGCACGCGACGCGGTGGACACCGGCGCGATGTCGGCCGGCGTGATCTGGATGGGCGAGTCCTTCCAGTTCCAGAAGCGGGTGAGGTCGATCTTCTCGGCCGAGTTGGCCCGGCCGAGTACGGCCTCGGCGAAGACGCCCTTCGTGGCGATGGCGATCGTGTTGGTCACCGGCGTCCCGAACGTGTTGTCGGCCGCCTTGCGCGAGTTGGTCCAAGCGTCGCGTTCCTGCTCGCTGCTGAAGTTCCATCGGAAACCGAGGTAGTTGCCGGTGGCGGCGATCGGCTTCGGGTCCAGAAGGGTGCCGAGCAGGACCGGCGCGGCGCTCGAACCCGCCGGTGTGTACGAGTAGTTGGCGAGGATGCGGCTGAGCGTCAGCTCGTCGGCGTTGGCCCAGACGGCCTGGCTGTAGTGCCGGCGGTTGTCGTTCAGGTGGTCCAGAACCACCTGCGACACGTTCCCGCCGCGCACGTAGAAGCCGAGCGATGCGACGTACGTGCGGCTGCCGGCCTTCACCGTCGAACCGAACAGCCCACAGATGGCCGAGGCGCCGCCGGCGTCCTCGGTCAGGTCGGGGGCGGCGGTGGTGGTCGCGGCGATCCCGAAGTTGGCCACGCCCGAGGTCATCGTCAGGCGCAGCCCGGCGAGGCTGCCGCGGGCGGCCGTACCGGACCAGGCTTCGACGGAGATCAGCTTGTCGGCGCCTCCGAACGTGTAGGACGCCTGCCGCTGCACGCCGGAGCCGCCGGTGTCGCCGCAGCGGAAGGTGTGCCCCGGGAAGACCACCTGGATGCTGCGGATCCCGGCCTCATCGTACCAGACGTCGATCTTCGACGCGAAGGAGGAGTCGGCCTTCGGCGGGACGTCGAAGGGGATCGGTGTCTCGCGCGCCGCGGAGAGGTACCGGAGCAGCATGCCGCCGTTCGTCAGCACCCAAAGGTCCCCGCTGGCGGACGAGACGACTTCCGCCACCCCGGTCATACCCCTGAGGCCGTTCGTGGGAAGGCTGAAGTTCGCCGCACCGGGCTCCAGCACGAGGGCTATGGTGTCGGTGGCTTTGATGACGGCCCAGAGCGCGCCGTCGGGGGTGGCGGACAGACGCTGCACGCCCGAACCGGGCCGTTCCAGCCAGCCGGTGCCGCTGCGCTCGTAGAGCTTCCCCAGCCGGCAGTACCAGATCTTGTCCTTGCCGCTGATGGCAACGTCGTCGGCCTCGACGTTCAGGTCGGTCCACGTGCCGTTCACGGCGCGCTGCCAGAGCTTGCTGTCCGTGGCGACGAGGTAGAGCACGCCGTCCGGGCCGCAGGTGAGGGCCAGTCCCTGCTTGTTCTGGGACTCGGCCCGCCAGGTCGTCCCGTCGAACTGCACGAGCGTGTTGTCGGCCCTGAGCGCCCAGAGGGTGTCCTTGCCCGGTGCTATGCGGCTCAGGCCACTGTCCAGCCCGGTGGTGGGCAGAGGGTTCCACTGCCGGCCCACCGGATCGAAGCGGACGGGGCTGCCGTCGTACTTGCGCACCCCGTACGCGCCCATGGCCGAGGCGGCGATGTCGGCCAGATCCACCCCGTCGAAGGCCTGGGCCTGCGGCGCCTCCGGTGCGGAGCACGCGTCCAGCTTGCGCGTGGTGGTGTCGAAGGGGTTCGCGGCCCGGATCTTCGCAGCCCAGTCCGCCGGCGCCACCGACGCCAGAACCTCCTTGTACCGTTGCAGGCTGGCGTAGTTGAAGGTGAGCTCCTGCAGCGGGATGAACAGGCAGCGTTCCAGCCTGGTCGGCCTGGTCGTCACGTTGTAGACCTGGACGACCTCGTAGTACTGCACCGACATCGCGTGCATGTGGTTGTAGTTGGTGACGACCCGGGTGACGACCTGGTCCTTCTCCGACTGCGTCGTCTCGCGCACGACCGTCATGTTCCGGCTGCGGGCCGCGGTCGCGAGCTGCTGGGTCCGCGCGCTGATGCGCTGCGTCGCCTCGTCCGCGACCGACCGCACGCCCGTGGAGCGCGACACCGCGGTCGCGAAGCCCGTGTTCGACGACTCGCCCCAGGAACCGCCGCCGCCCATGCCGAAGAACGAGACCCCGATGCTGCCGCCGGAGCTGGACGACTTGCTCGTCTGGAACGCCTGGGACGTACCGAACTGCTCCTCGCGGGCGATCGCGTTCGCGACCTCGCTGATCGACCGGCTCTGGTCGGTGGTGCTGGACAGCGTGTCGGCCTCGGCAGTCGACTCGGTGCCGGTGGCCTTGGTGGAGCGCTGCCAGTCGACGACCGCGACCCTGGTGCTCTCGCCGGGCGCGAGCGCGAGGCTGTGCAGCAGCCGGCCGAGCGTGACGCCCTGGGCCGACCAGCTCTGCTCGGTCGTGACGATCATGCCTTCGGCCGGGCGGTCGTAGAACGGCAGGTTCTCCTCGCCCAGGTCGATGGCACCGGTCAGTTTGCGCGCCGGTTTCGCCCCGGGTATGTCGGTGAGCACCACCGAGCGGTACCGGACGATCTCCACCGGATAGTTGCCGGTGGTGGGGAGCAGGTCCTTCGGCGTCGGGCCGTCGAGCATCGCCTTGTCCACTTCGAACTTGGGCGACGTACTCGTCGAGGCCGTAGTCGTAGAGGCCGTAGTCGTCGGCGCCGTCGTGCTCGCCGGGGTGGTCGCTGTTGTGGTGGCAGCTGTTCCGGTGCTCGGGGTGCTCATTACGATTCCCGTCCACGAGAAGAAGGTGAGGGAGAGGCCGACATGGCCGCCAGGACGTGGAGTGCATGACCCAGGGGCAAATGACTCCTGTCGGATCGGCTCGAAACTACACAGCCCGATCACAACAACCGCACACTTTGCTGAGGTTGGCCAGAATCAGTGCCCGGCTCGACCCCTGCTCCGACCCGCTCGAAGAGCCGCGGAAGCGCATCCGCGACATCAGGCGCAATTCACACGCCTTGTCGAGCCGCTCCTCGCTGAACAGCGCCTCCGACAGGACCAGCTCCACACGTGCCCGTCAGAACCTCTCCTTGAAGGGCCGCCAACCGTCCTGCGACTGCCCGACGACTGGCAGCTCGGTCCCGCCCAGATCGCACAGACGCCCCCCAGAAGGCACGACCTTTCAGGGCCGCAGGCCCGCTCGGCGGAGGGCGATCTCGGACAGGGCAGAGATGACCTGCCGATCCCCGCGACGCCAGGCATCCGCGAGGCCGTCCGGCGGGGCGGGGAGGGCGGCGAGGTCCCCCGGCGGTCCGGTGAGGGCGCGCAGGGCGAGCAGGTCGGCACCTCCGGGGAGGTCGCGGAGGCGCCGGATGGTGGCGCTGCGACGGATCCAGCGCAGGCGGAGGGGGAGCCACAGGAGGAGTACGAAGGTCACGGGGACGACGATCAGGCCGAGCGCGGCCAGGAACGCCGCCTGGCCGACGATGTCCTGTAGCGACTGGCCGGCATCGGCGAGTCCGCTGCCGGCGTCGGCGGCGGACCGGAACGGAGTCTTCAGCTGGTCGCCGACGAGCGGCACGCGTGAGGCCGTCTCCCCGGCGTCATTGAGCGCGGCGGCCAGGCTGTCGCCGGCGCTCTCCACCTTCCGCCCCGGCTCGGCCAGCATCATGATCGCGTCGTGCACGGCCAGGGCGAACCACACCGCGGCGCCGATCAGGAGCAGCGCGATCAGGTCAGCGAGGATCTGGCGGTTCCGCCGGGCGGGAGTCTGGGCGTAGAGAAGCAACGGTTGCTCCTGTTCCGGTCATGGCGTCGGAAAGGTCCGGCCGTCCAGGCCGGTCGCTCTCAAGGAGACACGCTCCAGCAGCCGGAGCGAAACGTGACACCCATCCATCCCGCGTGACCTCGGCGGCCGCGACCAGCAGTGACGCCTGCCGCCCCGCGGAGCACACTGCTCGGTGCCGGGCTGGGGAGTCCGCCGGAGGCAGGCGGGTGGACTCGGGGCGTACTCGCGTCGGGGTCCAGAGACCGGCTCCGGTCCGGGCCTCGACGTCGGGGACCGCCGGCCGGCTCACGCGCCGCAGGCAGGCTCGGGTCAGGGCGGATGCCGTATGGGTCGTCAATGGCCATGGAGCTGCGCACCCTTCGGTATGTCGTGGCCGTGGCCGAGGAACTCCACTTCGGCCGGGCCGCCGCCCGGCTGTGCATGAGCCAGCCTCCCCTCAGCCGGGCGATCAAGCAGCTGGAGGCCGACCTCGGTACCTCCCTGCTCGAACGCTCCCCCACGGGAGTCGTCTACGCCGGCGGCGAGTGTGGTGCCGGTGGAGCCGCATTCGGCGACGTGACCGTCTACGACCCGGAGTCCGACGGCTGGTCCGCGAGGGGTGGTCCCTTGCCCCAGAGCCGGCACGGGTTCGGCGCCGGCGCCCCGAAGGACACAATGGAGCTGTATCTGAGGTAGTTCGTGAGGACACCCCCGGCCGCTGTCACCGGCTACACCCCCGTGCGACGTCCCGGACGGCGCCGTGACGCTTCGCGGATGCGTCACGAGCTCGAGTCAGCGGGTCCGGCTCTGACAGCCACTCCGTGGTGACACCCCTGGGCAGGTGGGACGCGTCCGAAGCCAGTACGAGCGGGCCGCCATGCTCAAGGCGATGCCGTACACGGCGAAGGCGAGCATCCCTGTCCAGGCGACCAGCAGCGCGTCGCCCGAGGAGTGGAAGTCGCCGCGCCGCATCGTCACCACGCCGGACGTGACCAGGGACAGGTATCCGAGGCCCGCGACGCCGTACGGGGCGAGCGTGGCGGCGCCGAGGAGAGCCGGGGTGAGCGGGAGCCAGCGCGGCACCCGGCGCCCGCGCAGGAACAGTGTCCAGCGCGGGAAGACCTGCCCCCACGGGCGGACCAGGCCCCAGAGCAGGAAGACACCGAGCACGGCCAGCAGCGCGGTGGGGTCCAGGCCCCAGGACTCCAGGGTGAGGAAGATCCCCGAGGCACCGTTGCGCTCCGAGACCGCGAGTTTCTCCTCACCGGTGATCCCCGCGAACGTCCCGCCGGATGCCCAGACCAGCTTCATCGCCGCGTACGGGGCAAAGGCCAGCGTCCCTGCCCAGGCGGCGCGTTGGAGGGGTTGCGGTGCGGCGGACGGCGCTGGTACGGCGGTACCGGCGGGCAGGCGATCGGACCGGGCCGTGGCCGCGAGCAGGACCGCTCCGACTGCCGCGAGGGCCTTGTTCACAGCGGAGGCCCGGCTGTCCACTCCCTGACCGAGCATCAGCGAGATCACATCCATCAGCAGGCTGAACGCGATGAGCCCTGCCAGCCCGCACACCACCCAGAGCAGCACCCGCAACGGTGGCAGCAGCCCGTACAGCACCACCGCTGCGCTGACCAACGCCCCCAGCACACCCACCGCCACGACCGCCCAACCCAGCCCGGAGGTTCCTGGGTCACCGCCGTGCGGAAGCAAGGGAATCCGGTTCAGCGTGCAGGCCAGGGCGAAGCCGGCGTACAGCACCGCCCACAGCATCGTTGCCCGGGCCACCCACCTCGGCCATCGCTGCCACCAGGCGCTCCAGAGCGCCCTTGTCATCCGTTCAGCACTGGTCATGTTCTGAACGTCGCATCGACCGCGGCGGGTGGCGTCGGCCGCCGGAACGATCTCCCTCCCCCAGGCGGGTGAGTGACTCTGAGACCAAGGCATGGGCCAGCTGACCCGAGCCGCCCGAATCGGCAGCGTGGAATGATCAACCCCCTGGACAACGGGGTGACCTGGTCCACCGAACTCTCTCCGGCACACCGGAAGGACGTGCTGCGGGATGTCGGAGGAGGCGTAACCCTGGCCGCCGCGAGCTGGCTGATCCCGACAGTGCCCAGGCCCGCGGCCGGCCGGCCGTCCGTTCGTTCGTCCGTCCGTCCGTCCGTCCGTCCTGGGGACGGGCTGCCGTCCGTGACTGTTACGGCCAGCCCTGCTTCACCTTGGCAGGGGCGGTGTTCCAGTTCTTCGGTATGAACGTGATCACGTAGGCTCCGCGGTCGAAGTCGGCGTACCCGGCTGACCAGTTCGGGAAGGTGCTCTCGTACACCTTCATCGGGCCCATGCCGCCATCAGGCGAGTGGTAGTGGTTGGCGTGGGTCCATACCGTCTTCCTGGGATCCGGCTCCGTCTGATCGCCGAACCAGCCGTAGTCGAAGTTGACATACCCTTCGCCCGGGTTGGCGGGGCTGCGCGACACGTTCCTGTCCCCCGACATGTCGACCAGGCCTGTTCCCTGGGCCGGGCGGAAGGCGTCCGGGTCGCCGAACTTGCGCTTGTCGGAGGAGCTCCGCGGATCCTGCCCGCTCCAGAAGTGCTTCGAGTGGACGACCGCCTTCATCCTGGACGGGTCGTAGTTCCCGCCGTCACGGTCCCTGAAGGACGGCGTGCTGCTGAGAGCCGCGTAGAAGGCCGAGCGGCCGTCCTCGTGAAGCAGCGGGTCGTTGCTCTTGGCGAGCTCCGCCTTGAGGTTGTTCACATAGGCCCCCACGTCGTGGGAATTCTCCAGGGCCTTGTTCATGACGGACGCCACATCGCGGGCTCGTTTGAAGCCCTTCGTCTCGTCGAAGCTTCCCTTCGCGATGCGTCCTTCGAATTCGGCCCGCGTCTCT
Source organism: Streptomyces sp. NPDC090022 (assembly GCF_044748145.1). Taxonomy (NCBI): domain Bacteria; kingdom Bacillati; phylum Actinomycetota; class Actinomycetes; order Kitasatosporales; family Streptomycetaceae; genus Streptomyces; species Streptomyces sp. NPDC090022. The sequence goes on along the minus strand of NZ_JBIVFN010000016.1, from coordinate 25,708 downwards.
CCGGGCCGGGGGCTGCTGTTCCTCAGGTCGCTGTTGTATTTGTTCTCGTCGAACGAAGCGAATGCCAGTTTGTTCGTCGGGTAGATCCCCGAGTTGACCCAGGTGATTCCGACACAACCGTAGGACAGCTGTTCCCGCTGCGCTGCGGTCATCTGCCGCGCCTTGCCGTCGCGGTGGCTGTAGGACTGCTGCCACTTGCGTATGTAGTTGCCGACGTCCGTGGTGGCCCTGCCTCCGTAGGCCCGGTACGCGTCAGGCATCCTGTCGAGGGGCTCGGCCGGAGGGGTCACCCGGTCGTCGGCCGAGGCGGAGGGCCTGAGGGACTCGACGGCGCCCGGCGGTAATCCGCCCGGGGGCCTGCCGGGGAGGCCCAGGTCCAAGGCCCTTTCGTTCAGTGCGTTGATGTGCCTGACGTCGTCCACCGTCAGGGCGTGCCTCTCGGCGTACGAATCCTCCTTCCGTCCATCGTCATGGCCGGCGGCCGCACTGACCGATGGCATGAGCGCGGTGGTGCACATGACCGCGCCCACCGTGGTGAGGGCGAGAGAGACCCGACGTTTATGCATGAGTTCGCAACTCCTTTGTGACGGAACCGAGATGGCGGGCACGGGCGCCATTCGGTCAGGGCGAGAATCTGCCGCCCCTTCGTATGTCATGGAAGGGGTGGGCGCATCGCATGCCGACCACCGAATCGGAATCGGCTTGGATGACGAGTGATCATGTCTCCGTGCCAACTCCGCGGCAACACCGTGACTTCAGAATCGGCCACGCTGTCGGACAGGCGGTATCGCGTCATGCGTGCGGGCCGGTCCATCGCTGGAATGCGCAGCGGCAGCGTCCTCTGTTCCCGCTTCAGGGCCCTGCGGGAAAGAGCCCGCCGCCCACCGGAGGGACCGTACGATCCGCGCCACTCGCCACTGCGGCCGCCCACCCGGGCCACCACCCCCAGCGGGGCCGTCTACGCTCCCGCCCTCTGCAGAACGGCTGGTAAGACGCTCTGGGCACCACCTCTGCGCGGGTGTCAGTCGGCCGCGGCCGCCGTGCGGGCCGGGCGTGGGCCGAGGGCCGCGCACGCGGTGGCGAGCCGGTCGATCAGGGGTGCCGCGCCGGGGTGGGGGTCGCGGCGGGGTGTGATCGCGTAGATGCCACGGGTCGGGGCGTCGACGAGCGCCGTCGTGGTGACGTCCGTCCGTAGCGCGCACCCGAGCACCCCGGGGACCAGGGCGATGGCGTGGCCGGTCGCCACCAGGGCCAGCTTGCCGGGCAGGTCCGCCGCCGCGAGGTCGATACGGGGGCTGAACCCGGCGCGGGCGGCGTGCCGGCGCAGGAGGGCCGCCGAGCCGTCGTTGTCCTCCACCCAGGTCTGGTCGGCCAGCGTCTCGATGTGCACCCGGCCGTGGCCGGCCTGCGGATGGCCCGCGGGCAGGACGACGACCATCTCGTCCAGCCCGAGGAACCGTCGCTCGATCCGCGGGTCGTCGGGCAGGCCTGGCGGTGCGTCGGTGACGACGGCCACGTCCAGTCGGCCCGCGAGCACCTGTTCGTACAGGGATCCGGTCAGGCCCGGCCGCAGGCTCCAGCGGCGCGGGCCGGTCTCCTCCAGCAGACGCCTCACGGCCTCCGGGACGATCCCCGCGGCGAGGGACGGTGTCGCGCCGACGGCCAGCGGCCTGCCGTCCGCTCCGTCTCCGTCCTGGGCCTCGCGTACGGCGCGCAGGGCGCGTTCGGCTTCGTCGAGCGTCGCCAGCGCGTGACGCCGGAACACCTCACCGGGCGCTGTCGTTCGCACGCCCCGTGCGCGGCGCTCCAGCAGGTGTACGCCCAACTGCCGTTCCAGTCCGGCGATCTGCCGGGAGACCGCCGACTGCGTGTGGTTCAGCTCGGCCGCGGCCGCCGACAGCGACCCGAGCCGGCACACGGTCACGAACGTCCGCCACACCGTGAGGTCCATGGCGTCAGTATGCCCGAGAGGTATGCGTGTCGAGCATGGGTGGGCTGCCGAATCTGCGCTTGTCGCATGCCTGTCGGGGCCGCAGGCTGGGGCTCATGAATTCCGCACCTCACAAGGTCGCCGTCCTGGGGTTGGGACGCATGGGCGGCGCGATCGCGGCCCGCCTGGCCGATCACGGTTTCAAGGTCACCGGCTGGACTCGCTCGGGGCGGCCGGCGCGTGGCGTCACGTCCGTCGGCGATCCGGCGCAGGCGGTGGCGGGCGCCGAAATCGTGCTGATGGCCCTGTTCGATGGCACCGCATGCCGGTGCGTCCTCGACGAGATCCGTGCCGAGTTGCGTTCCGGCGCGATCCTGGTGAACACCAGCACCATCGGCCCCGACGAGGCGGCGACGCTGGCGGGGCGCGTCGGTCCGGCCTACGTCCACGCTGCCCTGCTCGGCTCCGTACCGGCCGCCGAGGCCGGCACGTTGCAGATACTCGCCGCCGCGGACCACGGCACGCTCGGCCGCGTCCGACCGGTACTGGAGGTACTGGGCACCGTGCGCCCGGTCGAGAACGCCTCGACCGCCGCCGCGCTGAAGCTGGTCGCCAACCACAGCCTGGCCGGTGGCGTCCTCGCCCTGCGCGACTCGCTACGGCAGGGCGACGCCTTGGGCCTGCCCCGGGAGCAGGTGCTCGATGTCCTCGAACTCGGCACGCTGGGCGGGCTGGTGGTCCGCAAACGCCACTTCCTCGGCAGCCGGGCGGCGACCACAGCCCCGGCCGAGTTCACGCTGCGCGCGCTGGCCAAGGACATGGACCTGCTCGGAGCCGCTTCCACGACGCCGCTGCGCAGTGCCGGCGGCGGCGCCTTGGCCGACGTCCGCGCCCTGGCCGGCGTCCGCGCCCTGGCCGACGCGCCGGCCGTCGGCGACGCGGACTTCGTCGTCGCGGCCACGGTTCCCGCTGCGCAGGACGCCGCACTCGCGCCGCTGCGCGCCTACGTCCGCGGGCACGCCACCGGCGACCCCGCCCACTTCCGTGCCGCGTTCCTGCCCAGTGCCCGCGTCGAAGGGATCCGCGACGGCGCGTTCGTCTCGTGGGGCCTGGAGGAGTACTGCGCCCTCTTCCCCGGCCGGCCCGCGCCGGACGAAGCGACCCGCTCCCGCCGCATGGACACCCTCGATGTCCACGGCACCGTCGCCACGGCGACGATGACGCTCGCGCACGGGCCGGACACCTTCACCGACGTCTTCCTCCTGATGTGTGTGGAGGGTGAGTGGCGGATAGCCAACAAGGCCTACCATCACGACCGTTACGGTCGGACGTGACGCCCGCCGCTCCCGGGAGGCGACGAACGAGTGAGGCGGGCAAGGGCGGACGGAAACCGGACCGCCGCGGCGCCACACGGGTTGCGGGCGGTCATCCGGCCCCCGTTCGTCGTGGGAAGACCCGCGGCGCCGCAGACGCACGACAACGGTGTGGTCATCAGTCCTCGGCGCCCTCATCGGCGGTGACCTGAGTTCCAGTGGCTGCCGAAGGCGAAGGCTGCGGTCAAGGCGTGTCGCCGGACCAGTAGAAGCGGCACACGATGCCGGGGCCCGGTGCGCGGAAACCGCCGGGGTGAGGGTCGTAGAGCGAGCGGCCGCCGGGGAAGCGCCCGAGCTCGGTCGACAGCGCGGCGCCGTCGTCGACCTCCTCCGACCGCAAGCCCGTGATATCCAGCAGCAGCCCGTCCAGCGGACCGCCCATGAGTACGGCATAGGACCGGTGCGGGAGTGGGCCGGGGTCGGGGTCGTCGTGGTCGCGGCCGTAGACCCGGCCGCGCAGCAGCTGCTCATCGCCATTCATCCGGCCAGCGTCCCAGGCGCCACCGACAACACGGTCCGGTGCCGGCACCGGCTGCTTGCCCCGCGCAGGGGTCAGTCGGCCGCGAACGCGGCCACCAGGGTGTCTGCCCGGAGTTCGCGTCCGGGCGCCAAGGCCCCCCTCCACGGCCAGCATGACCTCGTCTCGACCGACCGCGCGGGCAAGCCGCAGCAGCGGTCGTCACCGTCCTCAGAGCGGAGCCGCGTATGCCAGCGGCCGACGAGCTCTTCGAGTTCGCCGGAACTCGCTTCGGCGAGCGCTCGGGTCAGCCGCTTCGGCAGAGCGAACAGCTGCCTTCCCACCGCACTGGGCGAGTCTTTCCGGATCCCACTCGCCACCATCAGCGCGTGGAGCGTACGGTGACCCCGCAGACGACCGGCCATGTACATCGGTCATTGCTCTCCGCGAGCCACTGCACCCTTTGGCCTACTGGGTTCTCGGCCCTGGGAAGGACCGTCCCGCGGCACAGCCGCGAGAAGATCGATCCGTGCGAACAACCATCGGATACACCGTCGAAAGCATCGGCTACGTCGTAGGAGCCCAGGGGCTTGTCAGCTTCGCTTCGCAGACCTTCTTCGGTACGGAGTGGGGCTGGATACACAAGGTCGTCGACCTTCCGTCCGCCGCTTATCTCGGCCTCGTCGCCCTGGGGCTGGCGCTCGTCGTCGGCGGGGTGAAGACCCGGAAGGCCCCCGGTCACAGGGGGCAGTGACGGGCCCGCACGGCATCCGCGAACCGGTGCCGTGCGGGCCCGTCGAAGGTCGGACGGTGGTGTTCGGCCGGGGCTGGCTGTCATGCCCGTCCGCCTACGGCTCCAGGAGCGCTGGGGCCGCACGTGGGAACGCCTGTCGCTGGGGATCAAAGCCTTTCCGGCCGCCGCCGGGCGTCACGGCGCCCGACGAGGAACCAGATCAGGCTCCCGAGGAAGGGGGCCACGCAGGCGAAAACGATCCAGCCCAGCTTCAGCCCTCCGGAAAGGCGGGACCCGGCGATGCTGACCAGAGCCGCGACGAACAGCACCGCATAGGCGATACCCACGGCCACGACCCCGCCCATGGCGACGAATCCGATCGCCTTCTCGCTCGTGGCGGCATGTGTCATCTGGTGTGCAAGCTGTGCGTTCATCGTTCTTTCCTCGTGGGGGGCATCCTCGGGGTTCGCCGGTCGGGCGACCTCCAGTGAAGCCAGCATGCCTGCCACAGGATGCCCGTTACGTCATACTTTGATCTCGATCGGGTCATCCGGAGGTCGGACAGCTTTCAGGGGGCACCGCCCGACGAACCCGATTCGGCCGCCGAGGCCGCGGGCCCGGTTGCACCGCACCGGCGTACGCCGTGGAGTCGGCGATGTCCTGTCACGTGGCGCTAGAGACAGCCCCTGCGGCGCAAGTGGGCGTACATCGCGACACCCGAAGCCACGACCACGGCGAGGAAGGCCGGCCAAGCCCACACGAATGCGATCTCCGGCTGGTGGAAGTTCGCGGCGTAGATGCCGCCCAGCAGCGTGGGCACCATGAACACCACGAGCCACGAGGTCACGCGCCGCGCCACTCCCGTCCCCACGCAGAGGTCCACCGACTTCGCGTGGAGCAGGACCATTTCGCGGCGGCACCGGCGGACCCCCTGGAGGAAGTCGCGCAGTTCCTGGTTCGAGCACGCCTCGAGTTCCTTGGCGCTGAGCCCGGCCAAGCTGGGCTGCGGGGATTTCTCCGACATACGGATCGTCCTTCCTGGGTTCGGTGTCCGGCTTACAGCCAGCCCTTGCGCTTGACGGTGACGTAGGTGGCCACCGCGGTGGACGCCAGCACGGCGAGGAAGATCGGCCAGCCGTACTTGAACTGGAGCTCGGGCATGTGCTCGAAGTTGGAACCGTAGATCGACGCGAGGGCGCCGGGCACCACCGCGATCGCCGTCCAGGCGCTCACCCGCCGGGTCTCCACGGTGACCGTCAGCTGGTCCTCGGTGATCTCCCGGATGTCTTCCATTTCCTTGTTCAGTTCACGGAGCTCCGCGTTGATCTCACGGAGCAGATTCACCTTCTCGACGTGCTCGGCCACCGTCTCGACGGGCATCAAGGTGTCGTCGTGGTTCGCGGACATGGCGGCGTTGGTCATGGATTTCTCCTGTGAAAGGCGCGTCCTGGGCGGCACTCGGTGCGCACCCGTTGCCGTTCGGCGGCTGGTGGACGTGCTGGGGCGGTAAACGTGCGGGAGACGTGTTCGTTGCGGAGATCGGCGAAACGGCACGCGTCGACGGCCGCGGCCCGGTCGCCGCTGGACGGCTGGATGCGCCGGGGCACGCCGATACGGCTTCGGGCGGAATGGAGTGGCGTAGCGACCGCGACGGCGGGCGGCTCACGCCGGGGGGCGACGGACCGTCAGTGCTCGCGGAAACCGGAGGCGCGCCGGGGAGGCATCGTGCCGTGGCGCAACAGGGCCGCTACTGCGGTGCGTCAAGCGGGATCGGCGGCGTGTACGCCTTGTGACTACTTCCACCAGGCACGCTGATCACCTCCCGCAGTTCCAGGCGCGGCATTTCCTGCGCCTGGAAACACGTTAAACGATGGGCAATGTGATGACAAAATTGGACAATGCGATATGGGAGGCGATTCGCCCCGACATGGCCGCGCGCTCGGTCCGCGGCCCGGTCAAGGGGCTTGGCGACAGGCGCCGTTGACCATCCCTGCCGCTCGGTCGGGCCTGCTCGACGTACCGCCGGCCTGCGGGGAGGCGGGAGGTGTCGGGGCCGCCATCGCGGTCGGCGATGAGGATGTCGTGCTGAACCTGTAGCCGATCATCCGTTTCCACCGTGGCCAGCGGAAACAGGTATGGCGCAGGGGGACCGCGGCGACAGGCTGAACCGTCTGGCCGGGATGTTCCAGGGGCAGGCCCTGGTGGTGACGGGCATCGTCTTCATCGTCTGGTTCCACCGGGTACGCACGAACACCGACGTGTTCGCGCCGGGCGGCGGTGCCCGGCGGCTCTCGTTGACCCTGGTGAACCTCTGATGGGGCACCTTCATCCTGTCCCGGCTCCTCGGGTGGTACGCGAGCACGTCCTCCAGCCGTGCCGAGACTCCCGAGGCCTGGCGTGACGCGGCCACGACGCTGCTGATCTGACGGCCATGCAGCACGCCAGGGCCACGCGGCGACCCGTGGTCACAGCGGCGTAGCGGAGCCCCTGTCGCCCCGCCCGGCCGTCATCCCGTCCGATGCGTCGGCCTGTGGCCCCGCGAGCATCCCGCGGGGACGTGCCTGTCGGCCCAGCAGAGGCGAGCTACATGAGGACGCCCTCCGTCAGGACCAGCACCGCGCGGCCCTGCGCCGCCGCGGCGAGCCCCTCGTCCCAGCCCGCGTCCGTGATTCCGGCGGCGACGACCCGGGTCAAGGCGGGCCGGTGCGTGGGAAGTCGGCAGGCGGCGTCGGCAGTCGGCAGTCGGCAGTCGGCAGTCGGCAGTGGGTCATTGCCCTCTTGGGCAGGGGCAGGGGTCACCACGTGGCCGGGCGCCACGGGCGGGGCGTCGTCGATCCGCCGGGCGCGGGCCGGGATCGCGCAGACGCTAGGGTCCCGGCCGGCGAGGGCGGATGGCTCGGGTGGCCAGAGCGAAGCGGCGTGCCCATGTCGTCCCGCAGAGCTGGTCCACGTACCGTCCGAGCTGTGGGTCGACGGCTCGGCGGCCGGTCTCCAACTGGACGGTCAGCGCCAGGTGGTAGAGCTGCTCCAACGCCGCTGTCGCCGGGGCGGTGTCGTTGCCGGGCAGGGGCAGCCCCAGCTCGTAGCGGCCCGACCCCAGGTCCAGGGCGAGGCGCAGGCCGCTGGCCGGATGGACGACCGCCGTTCCGTCCGCCGGGGCGACCGTCGGCCCCAGGATCTCGCGGGCCTGCCGCGCGATCCTGTCCCAGGTGGCCAGAGCGGCGACCGGGCCGGTCGCGGTGTCGTCCTCCGGAAAGACGATCACGTAGCGTCCGGCCGTACCGGCCCCGCCCGGGGCTGCTTCCGGTAGTGCGCCGTCCAGCGTGTCGTGTTCGTCCCCGGCCGGGAAGCGACTGCGCAACCACCTTTCGACTGCCCGCCAGTCGCCCTCGCCCGCACGGACCAGCCACCTCCGCAGCCGGTCCTCCGCCTCCGCCAGTCCCTTCCCCGAGTCGACGGCCCGCTCGAGCCCGTCCTCCAGGTCCGCCAGTTCCGGCGGATCGCCCGGTTCCGTCGTCGTGCTCGCCGGCTGTCCCGGCGGCGGCAGTATCGACCGCGTCCCTTCGGTGCGTACCACGCCGTCGGCCGGACCGTCCGGTGCGCAGCGCCGGGTCAGCACGAAGGACGTACTGGTCCCGATCTCCTGGGCCTGAACAGCCACGACGTGCGGGCCGGGCCGCCAGGCCACCGCGCACCGGAGGTAACCGTGCGCCGGGTCGGCCAGATGCTCGTGGACCTCGCCGGGATCCGCGAAGGTGTACAGGTACCGGTCCTCGAGGTCGTCGGCGAACAGCAACACCGCGCCGGCGCCAGGGCCTGCGCCGCCCTCGTCCGTCAGCGCGTCACCCGCGTGCGCCAGTGCGAACGCGGCGAGCTCGTCGAGCTGCCCGCCCGACGCCTCGCTCCCGGACATGAAGGTGCTTCCTCTCCGCCGGCCGGCCCTCCGCCGGATGATAGCCCGGCCGCCTACGCCTCAGCCGATGCCGACCATGCGGTACGCCTGCGCGCGCTCCCCTCACCACCCGGGCCGGACTCACGGTGACGGCACCACGACTGCGAGCTCCGTAGCTGCCAGAATCGGAATCACTGATTCCGTGACGGTGTCCCGGAATCGCCGTCCTCGTTCACCGCGCCGTGACGGCGCCTGCCGCGAAAGCTGGGAACGACCATGGGTGGGAATGGCACACGTCGGACGGCCACATCGGCCGCTCTCGCCGCAGTGGTCGCCCTCGTCCTGGCAGCTTCTCCCCCGGCCTGGACCGAGCCCCGGGCCGGGACCGCGCCGCCGTTGGGGACGGTGGCCGCGCGGCAGGACGCCTCCTCGACGCCGCCTCCGCCCCGCCTCCCCCGCGACTTCCGCGGCAAGGGCAAGTGGATCGTCCGGGACCTGGGGATCACGGTGCCGTTCACCTGGGAGGGCAGGGACGGCGACAGCCAGATGATCGCGGGGGGCCCGCAGCACCCGATCTGGTTCACCAACCTGATCTACCGCGACACGCTCTACACACTGACGTACAAATGGCCGGGTCTGAACGAGCATCCCTGCTCACGCATCCCGGGCTTCAACCTGGAAGCACTGAACCAGGCGTTCGAGGAGGCCCGGTTCGTCGGGCCGGAGACCCTGCGGGGCACTCGCACGCCGCGGCGGGTGAACCACTGGAGGGTGGGCGTGGTCGTCCCGGAGCTGCCCCCCGGCAACTACCCGCGTCTGCCGCTCGCGCTCGGCGACATCTACGTCGACGAGCGCGACCGGGGCACCTTCTGGCAGGTGCTGCAGTTCGGTGTCCAGAACCTCTACGACCCCGAGCTCGACGAGTGGCTGGTCATGGACACCTTCGAGCACCGGCCCGGAACCGTGACGCTCCCCCGGCGGTGCGCGCCGCCGAGGTGAGCGCGGCCGACGCGCGTTGGTAGCGTGACGTTGATCGTGACGGACGAATGGGGGGGTTTCGCGGTGGCGGTCGAGGTCGTCGTCAGGACGGGGATCACGTACGGGGCGAGCGGGCAGGTCCTGGACGTCTACCAGCCCGCGGGGGCTTCGGAACCCGTGCCGGCGGTACTGCTGTGGCACGGCCGGGGTCCCGACGAACGGGACGTCCTCGCGCCCGTAGCCCGCGCCGCGGCGGGTCTGGGCGTCGTCGTCCTGGTCCCGGACTGGCGGCCCGACGCTCCGGACAGCGGGCGGACGCACCTGAGGGAGTCGGCCGACTTCGTACGGCGGAACGTGGCCGACTTCGGCGGGGATCCCGAACGGATCGCGCTCGCCGGCTGGTCGCTGGGGGGCAAGGCCGCGGTGGGCGCCGCCCTGAACCCCGCCGCGTTCGACGGCTGGAGGCCGCGGGCCGTGGTGGGAATCGCCGGTGCGTACGGGTCGGTGGCACCGACGACCGGCACCGTCCCGATCGACGACCTCCGCCGGGGCGGCGACCTGCTGCCGTCCCCTCGGGTGTGGTTGGTGCACGGCACCGCCGATCCGGTGGTGGACGTCGAGCGTTCACGCGAGCTGCGCGCGGCTCTCGAGGAGCACGGCTGGCCGGTGTCGCTCGACGAGGTCGCGACCGATCACGCCGGCGTCATCATGACCGAGTTCGTCCCCGAGCACGACCGCTGCCTGCCCAGCACCGCCGGCCACGCCGTCGAGGCGGGGTCGCGGACCGCGGACGTACTGGCGCGCGCCGCCGGAATCACCGCCCGGTACGCCGACCGTGGAGCGTGAGTCCCGCGGGGTCCCCGGCCTCGTCGTCGACGCGGGAGCTGTCGCCGGTCGTCCGCCGCCGAGAACGCCGCCGAGAACGCCGCCGAGCCCGCCGCCTCTTGCCGTGCGTTTCCCGGCTCTCAGCCGAAGATGTCCAGAACGTCCGGCAAGGACGCGCCGTCGGCGGGGCGGGGCCGGGGCCGTATCGGGCGCGGTTCCGGGTAGGTCTCCGTCGCGGCCCTCGCGCGGACGATGTCCGGCCCGCCGCACGCCGCCACCGCGAAGGCGCCGAAGACCTCGGCGAACGCCGCCGGGTCGCGGAACTCCACGCCGAACGCCCGGCCGTCCCGCAGCGGCACCCACACCACCCGGTCGAACCGCGGCCATTCCCGCACCGGCTGGTCGTCCGCCGTGGACCGCCCCTCCAGCCACAGCCGAGCCACGTGCAGCAGGTTCACCTCCTCCATCGGTAGCCGCTTGCGCCGCACGCGCAGTTCAGACGTCGCCAGCAGGATCCGCTGGTCCTTCTTCGGGTACCAGACGACACCGATCCCGAACGGCACCCAGAGCAGGATCCCGATCACCGGTACCACCAGAGCGTCGCCCCAGGACCGGAGCAGCCCGCCGTCCAGCAGGTACAGGGCCCCGAAGACCAGAACCCACTTCGCCGTCATCCGCCAGAACCCGGTGCCCTGCCGGTACAGGACCCGCCGCTTCCTTGTCATTGCCATGCCCACACGCTATCGGCCACCTGGCAGCTCACCAACGGACCGGTCGTCCGTCGGCACAGCCGGACTTCGATGCCGATCGCGCGGGCACAGTCCTCGTACGGTTCCCCGCCGCGCCGTACCTCGGCGTGCTGCGCCCACGGCGGATATTCCCAGGTGGAGGGGGGTGGGGCGGGCTACAGTGCCGCTCATGGCGAATGGATTGCTGCTGCCCACCCAGTTCCTCAGCGGGGGTGAACGGCTGCTGCACGGGAAGAGCGTGGCCGCGGCCGTGGGGGCCGGACTGGCCGGGGACTGGGTACGGCTCGACATGGATGTCCACTACGGGACATGGGACCGCGTGGCCGGGTGGAAGGTCTCGTCGAGCCTCCGGGTCGGCTTCCATTGGTTCGACCAGCGTGAGATCGCGGACTGGGGCACCGTCCCCTACTGGGATGGGGACGCCCCGTCCTGGGCAAGCCCGCCGACCGAGTCCGAGCTCGCGCTGTGCCTGTGCCACGCCGACCCACGGGTCCGGGCGGCGGCGCTGGACGCGGGTGGCGCGGCGGCGCCGCTGCCGCTGCTCCTGTTGCGCTGCGCGGACAACGACGAGCGGGTACGGGGGCGGGCCCGCGAGGTCTTCGCAGCGGCCTTCGCCGCGGTCGGCGACGAATCCGCGCGTTCCCTGGTCGCTCTGGCGCTGCGCGCCGGCGTCCGCAGGCATGGACGCTGGGCGCGCGACGCGGTGCTCGCGCGGACGGGCGGCGTCCGGGAGGCGGCGGTACGGGAACTGCTGGCCGGTGAAGGACGGCAGGAGGCCGACGCCAGGATGGCCGGAATACGGGCCGGGGCGGAGGCCGGGTTGCTGGACGCGGACGCCCTGTACCGGATCGCCCTGACGGCTGACCGGTCGGGCCGGGAGCGCTTCGAGGCGATCCGCGGCGCGCTCGCGGCCGGGCGGGACACGGCGGCGCAGAAACGTTTCCTCGACTTCCTGGCCAGGTGCGAGAAGGCCGAGGTGCGGATCTGGGCCCTCAGGTACGCGCTCTCCGTGCGGCTGCCGTCCACCGACGACCTGGCCGGTCTCGCCGTCGGGCACCACGACCGGAACGTCCGCCGGCTCGCCGCCCGGGTGGTCCTGGAGCCGATGGGCGTGGAGCCGATGGGCGTGGAGCCGGTCTTGGAGCCGACGGGTGCGGATCCGGTCCCGGAGCTGCCGGGCGCGGATGCGGTCCCGGAGCCGAGGGGCGCGGGTGCGGTCCTGGACCGGCTGCTCGACTCGCCCGACAGCGTCGTGCGCGGCTGGGCCGTGGGACGGCTGAGGGCAGGCGGACGCTCCGAGCGTCTTGTGCCGTACCTCATCGACCCCTCCTCCTCGGTGCGCGGCCTGGCCTGCCGCGAACTGCGCGCGGCCGGCGGGGATCCGCACGCCCGGTACCGGGCGTGGTGCGCCGACCCGGAAACGGTGACGCCTGCCGCGGTGAGCGGCCTGGCCCAGTACCGGGACCCCTGCGACGGCCCGCTGCTCGACATGCTGACCCGGCACGCCGACGGGGCCGTACGGGCCCGGGCGGTCGGCGGACTGCGACGGCTGGGCGTCCTGGACGCCGGGGCACTGGCCCGGTACGCCGCCGATCCCGACCCGCGCGTCGTGGCGGTCGTCCTGCGGGGCCTGCGTGACGATCCCGCGGTCATGCGTGCGCTGCTCGGCCATGCGAACGGGTGGGTGCGGGGCACGGCCCTGACCCACCTCGCCCACCGGCACGCCCTCGGCTGGGAGGAGGCCCTGCCGTTCCTGTCCGACCCGGCGAAGGAGGCTTCCCGGGCTGCGCGCGCCGCTCTGCGGAGCCGGCGGAGCCGGATCCCGGAGGAGCGGCTCGTCGCCCTCGCGGCACCGGGCGAGGCCGCGGAGCGGCGGGTCCTCGCGATGGAACTGCTGGGACGTTCCTTCGAACCGGCGGCCCTGGTCACGGCGCTGCGGCTGGTGGACGACCCGTTGCCCGCGGTACGCGCCGCTGCCCGTGACAGCGCGCTGCGGGTCCTGTGGGACAGTGACGCCGCCCGAGGCGACCACGCGGACGAGATCCGCGCTCTCGCGGACAGGCACGCGCAGCGCCTCGTCGTCTGGAAGGCAGAGATGAGGGAGCGCCGTTGGGCTCCGGGACGGAGAAGGAGCTGAGGAGACCGATCGGCTCGCGTCCAGTCCACCGCGGGCGGCGGATCGGCGGGCGGCGGGCAGAGGCGGACGAGCGTGTCGAGAGCGGTCATGGCACGGACACCACCGAGCCTCCGCCGGCGCCCGGTCGCCTCCTGCGCGGCGGGAGGAAGCGTGACCAGCGTGAGGCGGGCCGGGTGGCTTCGGGGCGGGGTGGGGGGTTCAGCTCGTGCTGGACCGCGGGATGCGGGGAGTGGGAGATGTCACGTACGCGGTCGCCCGGGATGCCCAGGGTCCGCACGAGCAGGGCCAGGCCGGCCTCGTCGTCGCAGTGCCGGCGGTCGAGCCACACGGTGACGCCCCATTCGGGGCCATCGGTGAACTGGCTCAGGACGAACCAGCGCCCACCGAGGCGGAAGGTGGCCACGTCCACCCGGCCCAGGTCTTCCCAGCTCTGCTCCACCTCCAGCACCAGCCGGTCGGCGTATGCCTGCAACGGCGGTGGAAGCACACCGATCGGCCGGTGGACCAGGGCCAGCGATTCCCACATGCCGTACTGCACCGCGGGGTTCGGGTTGTTCCGGTAGGTGGGCGCAGGCACATCATCCCAGGTGACCGGCCCCTGGGAACGTGTGGGTGACGATGGACAGGGCCTCGGGTCGGGGACCGACAAGGCGCTCGGCGCCACCGGTTGGCGAGCCGCATACGTCACTCGTCACGGGCGGAAGGAACCGTTCCACGGGTGGGGGCATCTGGTGGGGCATGGTGATCTTGTTCTTCGGGCTGTTCCTCCTGACCGGCTGGGCCATGACCCTCGCCGGGCTCGGGTACGCCTCCTCGGTGCTCTGGCGCAGTCGGCGGCAGCCGTGGCTACGGGACCACGGGCATCGGCTCGCCCGGCTGCTGCTCCCGACCTCCGCGTACCTCCGCTTCGACAGGGCGCTCGCCGTCGCCGTGTTGCTGGCCGACCTGTGGCTGGTGTCGGGGGTCGTGGTGTTCGGCGCGGACGGCATCTTCACCGAGGAGTGGATGGGCTACCCCGGCATGATGGATCCCGACGGGCAGGGATACCAGGCTGCCGCGGTCGGCCTGCTCCTTACAGCGGCCTGGACGAGTGCGTGTGCGGCGGCTCTTGGACGGTGCTGGACCACGGCGGTCGTCCAGCTGTCCGTTCTGCCGCTGTCGGCGCTCTGGATCGGCTCGCTCGACACGTACTACACCTGACCGGCGCACTCACACCGGCACAGCGGCGGGAGTGCCTCAGGGCGAGTGCGTCGGCTCCAGCACGAAGACGGGGATCACCCGGTCGGTCTGCTGCTGGTACTCGGCGTACGGCGGATACGCGGCGACGGCGCGCTCCCACCACTCGGTCCTCTCGTCGCCGGTGACCTCACGGGCCGTCATGTCCCGGCGTACGGGCCCGTCCTGGAGCACCACCTGCGGGTCGGACGTGACGTTGAAGTACCAGACCGGGTGACGCGGGAAGCCGCCCTTCGACGCCACGGCCGCGTACCGCCCCTCGTGCTCCACGCGCATCAACGGGACCTTGCGGATCTTGCCGCTCTTCGCCCCGCGCGTCGTGAGAATGACGACGGGCAGGCCCGTGTCCCAGAGCGTCGTTCCCCGCGTGCCGCCCGAACTCTCGTACAGCTCGACCTGCTCGCGCACCCACTGCGCCGGACTCGGCCCGTACTCACCCTCGAGAGGTTCCACGCGAGGAAGCCTATCGGGTGCCACCCACGCGGCTGGTCGAGACGGTCGGTGACGTGACCGGAAACGTAAGGTTCCGGTAATCGGTGGACGCCGCTCCGGTGGACCGGCTCGTGATCAACTCTTCGCGGAACACCGAAGAGCAGGCGCTGCGCGCGAAACGACGTGTTCTTCGACAGCCAGTTCACGACCATCGACCGTGTGGGCGGCACCTTCAACAACATGTCCCTGCGCGGCCTGCACGACGGCACCCGGAACCAGGCGTTCTGCCTCGGCGGCAACCAGGAGCAGGCGTACGCCCAGCTCTGCAACGGCTCCGCTTCCCAGAAGTGGGCCCGAGTCACCCGCGGCTGACCCCGTACCGGACGGCCCCCGCTTCCGTACTCCGGTCAGGACGGCCGCGGTCGGCGGCCGGGGTTCGTCCGGTTCATGTGCTTCATCTGGCTCATCTGGCTCATCTGGCTCATCTGGTTCGTCCGTCATGGTGTGGTCTCCCCTGCGCCGAGCGTGATGTGGGGGGCGAGGGCCCTCAGGAAATCGGCGGCGTCGAAGATGCGGCCGGCGGCGGCGACGCCGGTGGTGCGGATCCGTCCGGTCAGGACGCGGTCGAGGGCCTCGACGACCAGGGGCGCGGTGACGGCGTAGATGTCGCGGCCCTCGGCGACGGCGCGGCGCTCGACGCCGCCGGCGCGGACGATCGCGTCGACCAGGAAGGTCTGGCCGGAGCGGCCGAGCTCGTCGGCGGGGGCGGGGGCGGGGGTGGCGGACGAGGCGATGTCCTGGGCGGCGCCGAGCGCCATGTGGGTGTGGACGTCACGGATCGACAGGTGGCCCGTGACGGTGACGACATCGGCCATGGTGAATTCGGTGACGACCGGGCGGGGACCCATCGGGGCCGGGAAGGGCCACTCGACGGTGGGCGGGGTGTCGGTACGGCGCTGCCAGGCGCCGCCGCTGTAGCGCAGGCGGTGGGCGCCGCGCCGTTCGCGGGAGACCGCTCCGGACAGGCGGGTGCCGGCGGTGGGGTGCCAGTCGCTCAGGCCGTAGGCGATGTGGGCCTCGTCGGCGTGGGTCCAGTCCCCCATCGCGGCCGTGACCAGCAGATCGCCCAGGCCGCCGAAGAACGCCATCGCCGGGACGACGATCGCCTCCGCCTCGCGCGCCCGGTCGGCGTAGTGGGCGAACGTGTCGAGGTTGGCCTCCAGTTCGGCGGCCACGTCGAGGTACGGGATGCCGGCGCGCAGGGCCGCGTCGATGACCGGACCGGTGGTCGAGGCGAACGGGCCCGCGCAGTTGATCACCGCGGTGGTACCGGCCAGCGCCCGGTCGAGCGCGGCCGCGTCGTCGACCGAAGCCGGGCGGGCCTCGTGCCCGGTCTCCTCGGCCAGGGCGGTCACCTTCGCGGTGTCGCGGCCGGAGAGGAGCGGCCGGTAGCCGCGGGCGGCCAGCTCGGCCACCACGAACCTCCCCGTGTGTCCGTACGCGCCGTAGACCGCGACCTTGCCGTGCGCCGTGCCGTTCACGAAACCGCTCCTCTGCCTCGTACGCGTGTGGTGTGGGGTGGGGTGTCTGCCGCGCTGGCTCCGCCTGCTTCCTTCCGGCGGGCCGGTGCGCTGTGACAGGCCTCATCCTCGCCGCGACCGGCCCGCCCCACGAGTGTCCGAAACGACACAGGGCGTACAGTTCCCGACATGCGAAGCGTCGCGTTGGCCGTCACCGACGGCATGCTCCACTTCGAGTTGTCCCTGGCCTGCGAGGTCTTCGGCTCGGACCTGACTCATCTGGTGGATCCCTGGTACCGGTTCTCGGTGTGCGGGCCGGGACCGGTGACGGTGGACAGGTTCCGGCTGCAGCCGGACGAGGGGCTCGACGGACTGGCGCGTGCGGACACCGTCATCGTGCCGGGCTGGGCCGACGTCGATCGTGACCCGCCGGGCGAACTCGTCGACGCGGTACGCGCGGCCCATGACGCCGGGGCGCGCGTGGTGTCCCTGTGCACGGGTGCGTTCGTGCTGGCGGCCGCCGGACTTCTGGACGGCCGGCGCGCCACGACCCACTGGGCCCACACCGGTGAACTCGCCCGCCGCCACCCCCGCGTCACCGTCGATCCCGATGTCCTGTACGTGGACAACCGCAGCGTCCTGACCTCCGCGGGCAAGGCGGCGGCGATGGACCTGTGCCTGCATCTGGTCCGGCTGGATCACGGGACGGCGGTCGCCAACACCATCGCCCGGCGGCTGGTCGTCCCACCCCACCGTGACGGTGGCCAGGCCCAGTTCGTCCGTACGCCCGTGCCCGCGCCCGGCAACCACCCCCTGGCCGAGCTCCTGCCCTGGGTCCTGGCCCGCCTCGACGCACCCCTCACCGTCGAGGACCTCGCCCGGCAGGCCCGGATGAGCTCCCGCCATCTGACGCGGCACTTCAAGACCGTCACCGGCACCACTCCTCTGCAGTGGCTCCACATCCAGCGCATCCGCCGCGCACAGGAACTCCTGGAGGGCACCGACGCGACCGTCGAGGCCATCGCCACCAGCACGGGCATGGGCACCGCCACCACGCTCCGCCGGCATTTCCACCGGACCGTCGGTGTCCCGCCCGACACGTATCGCCGTACCTTCCGCACGCACGGAGCCGCCCGCTCCGGAGGGCAGCGACCGAGGGGGTGAGGGGCCTCGGCGACGCGTGCGCGTCTCAGCCGTCGGCGCCGCGCCCGGGTGATGGCCGGGTGATGGCCGGGTGGTGATCGAGGCGGCGTCGAGGAGGGTGTGGCCGGCGGGGGTGAGGGTGTGATGGGCGTGTTCTTGCCGGTGCGGGTGAGGGCGAGGAGGCCGGCCCGGCGGAGTACGGCGGCGTGTTCGCCGGCGCTGGCGAGTGAGATGTGCGCATGGCGCGCGTCTGCCGTGGTGCTCCACAGGACGGCGGCCGTGGCCAGGTCACGGACAGCGGGGTAGATCAGCAGCACGTGGGGGCCGTGGCGGCGGGCGAGGAGCTGCGGGGTGCTGCCGCAGAAGACCGAGGGTGCCATGACGAACTCCCGGCCGCTGAGGCCGACGTCCCCGGCGCCCTGACGCGTACGAGGACGGCCTGGGCCGCATCGTCCTGGAAGGCCCCACCGTCGACCGCGAAGGCTTCCACCTCTCCTGGAACTGGTGGACCGGCGCCCCCGGCCGCGGCACCGAACCCGTCTCCCGCTCCTCCACCCGGCGCTGGACCATCGACCTGACCGCCGCCACCGTCGACGAGCGGATCATCGACGACCTCCCCGTCGAGTTCCCCACGCTCGCCCTGGCCACCGTTGCCGCGCTGCGGGCCCAGCGCGGGGCCGCCGCGCCGGAGGCCCTCTCCGGCACACTGCTGGGCACCGCGTGGGTCGCCGCCTGCACGGCCCTGGCCGTCGCGATCACCGGCCTGACCTCCGTATTCGACGCGCCGGAACTCCAGTCCGTCCCTGTGGCCCGCCGGATCCGGCATCATCGTCGGCCTGCTCCACCGGGCCGAAGGCGCCGTACGCCGCAATGTGCTGCACTACGGTCTCGCATCTGGCTCGCGCCGACCTCCGCCGCCGTGCTCTCCCTCGAAGCCCCCGGCCTCTCCTGGGCGCTGGCTGCCGCGGGCGGTGGCGCCTACGCCCTCGCCACGGTCCTCGAGGCCCGCCGCCTGCGCACCTTCGAAGGCCCGTCGCACCACTGACGCCGTACGGCCGTGCGCGAGCCCCCACTCCTTTTCGTCCTCTTGACGATATCGATGCCGCACCATTATCGTCATGCTGACGAAATTAAGGAGGCTCGCCATGGCCGACATCACCCGGCGCTTCGGCTGGCGTCATCTGCGATCCGCGCCCACCACCCACATCCGCCACCACCGGCGCGGCCGGCTCGTCCATGACGGACGAGGGCTCAGCTTCTGGTACCGGTCGCTTTCGGCGGCGCTGTCCGAAGTACCCGTCGACGACCGGGAGCTGGCCATGGCCTTCCACGCCCGTACGGCCGACTTCCAGGACGTCACCGTGCAGGCCACCGTCACCTACCGGATCAGCGACCCGGCCGCGGCGGCGGACCGGCTCGACTTCTCCGTCGACCCGGACACCGGCAGCTGGCGCGGCGCGCCCCTGGAGCAGATCTCCACCCTGCTCACCGAGACCGCGCAGCAGCACACGCTGGACGTGCTGGCCCGGACCCCGCTGGCCGTCGCCCTGGTGGACGGCGTCGCCTCGGTACGCCAGAGCGTCGCCGCCGGTCTCGCCGCCGAGCCCAGGCTCCCGGCCACCGGCATCGACGTGGTGACCGTGCGCGTCGTCGCGATCCGGCCCGAGGCCGAGGTGGAGCGCGCCCTGCGCACACCGGCCCGCGAACAGATCCAGCAGGAGGCGGACCGGGCCACGTACGAACGGCGGGCCGTCGCCGTCGAGCGCGAGCGTGCGATCGCCGAGAACGAGCTGGCCAGCCAGATCGAACTGGCCCGGCGCGAGGAGCAGCTGGTCGAACAGCGCGGCGTCAACTCCCGTCGGGAGGCCGAGGAGAAGGCCGCGGCCGACAGCGTACGGACCGAGGCCGAGGCGGCCCGCAAGGTGGCACTGGCCCGCGCGGACGCCGAGGCGGCACGCGAGACGGGCTCGGCACGCGCCGAGGCCCAGGCCGCCTGGCTGCAGGTGCACGGCGAGACCGGCCCGGGCACGCTGTACGCCCTGGCGGCGACCCGGCTGGCGGAGAACCTGCCGCGCGTGGAGAGCATCACGCTCACCCCGGACGTCCTCACCGGCCTCCTCAGCAGGCTCGGGCGTCCCGATTCCGGGGCGGACGCGTGAGCCTGGCCCCGCGAGCGGTGCTCGTGCACCGCAGGACCGAGTACGAGGAACTGATCGACCGGCACGGGACACACGGACAGGCCGCGTTCTTCCTCTCCAGCCGGGGCCGCTCGATCGGCGAGGTGGCCGACCGCCACACCCGCACCCGGCAGGCGCTGCGGGAGGTGGCAGCGGCAGTGCCCCTCACCTGGCGCCGCTCCCAGGTGGAGCGGGCGGGCCTGGACCGCTTCCTGTTCGCGCCGGAGGACGTGGTGGTCGTGGTCGGGCAGGACGGTCTGGTCGCCAACACCGCGAAGTACCTCACCGGGCAGCCGGTGGTCGGCATCGACACCGACCCGGGACGCAACCCCGGAATCCTGGTCCGTCACCGCTGCGCCGATACGGCCGCCCTCCTGCGTGCCGCGACCGCCGGGGGACGGACGGAGGACCTGACCATGGTCGAGGCGGTCGCCGACGACACCCAGCGCCTCCTCGCGCTGAACGAGATCTACCTGGGCGCGCCCGGCCACCAGACGGCCCGCTACCGCCTGGGCCCCGACGGCGAGAGCGGCCCCGGCGAGGCCCAGGCGTCCTCCGGGGTCCTCGTCGGTACCGGCACCGGGGCCACCGGCTGGCTGCGCTCCCTGTGGTTGGAGCGCGGCGGCACCGCATCCCTGCCCGCGCCGCGCGACCGCCGGCTCCTGTGGTTCGTACGCGAGGCCTGGCCGTCGCCCGCGACCGGAACCTCCCGGGTCGCCGGCCAGTTGGAGCGGGAGCAGCGGCTGCGGCTGACCGTGGAGTCGGACCGGATCGTGGTCTTCGGCGACGGGATGGAGGCCGACGCCCTGCAGCTGACGTGGGGCCAGAGCGTACGACTGGGCATCGCGGCGACATCGCTGCGCCTGCTGACGTGAGCCCCGCTCGTTGCTGGATTCCGCCAGGTCACTGGACGCTCGGCCCGGTGATGAAGGCACCCTCCTTGTCGTAGGGCCAGGCGTTGGCGACGCAGCCGTGCAGCCCCTTGATCTGCTGCATCATCACGGGAGCCGGCTTGCCGGGGCCCGCGCAGGTCGCGTGCGCGTGGCCCAGGAGGTGCCCCATCTCATGGTTGATGATCAGGGCCCGGTAGTCCTGGATCGGCCCGTCGAAGGTGGGCGAGCCCTTGACCCAGCGCTTGAGGTTGACCACCACGCCGCCGGGGACCTCGCAGTTGTACTCGCCTTCGGTGTCCTGCTGGATGCCCGCCCAGCACAGTGCGTCCGCCGTACCCGGTGTCGCGATCTGCACGGTGAGGTCATGGGGCTGCCCCTCGCTCACGAGCTGGAACGCGTGGGCCGGGTTCCGGGTCCAGCCCCTGGGCGCGGCGAGTATCGCGGCGATCTCGTCGGCCGCCCGGGTCGGCGAGATGTCGAGGCCGGTCTCGACCTGCACCACGTACCGCAGCGGCCGTTGGCCCTGACCGACCTTCGCGCCGCCGGCCTGCGCGGTGACGAACGTGCCCGCACCCTTCGCCGGGACGGCGATCTCGGTGGGCTTCGGTGTCGGAGTGGGCGTCGGGGCCGGGACGGGTGTGGCGGGCGCGCCGGACGAGACGGGTGTGGCGGGCGCCTCGGCCCGCATCTGCGGTGCGCCGGTCGGCGTCTCGTCCAGGAGGAACGCGGCCGAGCCCAGCAGGCCGGCCGCCACCGCCCCGCCGGCCACGTACGTCCGGCCCCGGCGGCGTGGGCGGCCGCGTCTGCCCGAGGCCCCCCGGTGACGGCCACCGCGGCGGGAAGCCGGGGTGTTGCCCGTGGCCGATGCGCGTTCCTGCTGTCGTGCCGCATTCATGGCAACCGAAGCTCGCCGACACAGATGATCACCATGAGATGGGATAGTCACGAAACGGTAACGGATGATCGGCCGGCCGCTTCGCGGAAGCTCTCCGTCCGCGCCGGTATGACCCTTCTGTAACAGCTGCCGAGAAGAGCCTTCTCGCAGGTCGGAGCCCCGAGGCGAGCTGCTTAGACTGGCGAGGTGCCAAGAGTCCTCATTGTCGAAGACGACCCTGATGTCCGTCAGGCCATCCAGCTGGGGCTGCGTCACCAGGGGCATGACGTCCTCACCGCCGGAACGGGTGAAGAGGGGCTGGAACGGCTCCTCCCCTACCACCCGGACGTCGTCGTGCTCGACCTCATGCTGCCCGGCATGTCCGGTCTCGACGTGTGCCGGCGGATCAGGGAACGCGACCAGGTCCCGATCATCATGGTGACCGCCAAGGGCGATGACATCGACGTGGTCGTGGGGCTCGAGGCCGGCGCGGACGACTACGTGGTCAAGCCGGTGCAGGCCAGGGTCCTCGACGCACGGATACGCGCCGTGCTGCGCCGGCAGGACGCGTCGGTCCCCGATTCCGTCCGTCCCAGGGCGGAGTCGCACGGCGAGCTGGTCATCGACCGGGCGGGGCTCGTCGTGACCCACCGCGGCGAACCCGTCGCGCTCGCCCCGTCCGAGCTCCGGCTGCTGCTGACCCTGTCGGCCTCGCCCGGACAGGTCTTCAGCCGCCAGCAGTTGCTGGAAGCCGTCTGGGAGCACGGCTACAACGGCGACGTACGGCTCGTGGACGCCTGTGTGAAGCGCCTGCGCGGCAAGCTCGGCGAGCTGGGCGGGGACCCCTGGTACATCCAGACCGTACGCGGCTTCGGCTACCGCTTCGGTTCCCCGTGAACGGCCGGGGACTCATCACGGGACGCCGGCGCGCGACCGCCGCGGCCACGCCCGCCCCCGAACCGGCGGGCTTGCGCCGGGCGATCCGGGCGAAGGTCCCGCTCGCGCTGCGAGGCCTGCGCCCCCGCCTGGTGGTGGCCTTCGTCCTGCTGACCATGGCCGGCGCGCTCAGCACCGGAGCGGTCGCCTTCCGGGAGGCGCGCACGGGAGTGCTGCAGCAGAGCCAGGACTCCGTCATCCGGCAGTTCCGCAACAGCGTCAATGCCGCGGTCGTCGGCATTCCCCCCTCGCCGACCGAGGACCACCTGCAGAGGGCGGCGAACCAGGTCTTCCACACCAACCAGTCCCCCGGACGGCGGGTGATGGCCACGTACGGCGGCCTCCGCGCCTCCGCGCCCGGCCCCGACGGCTTCGACAGGATCAGCCCGGAGCTGCGCCGGTCCGTGGAGACCGAGCGCGCCGCGGTGTTCCAGCGGGTGAACGCGGGCGGGCGCCCCTATCTCGTCGTCGGGATGCCCGTCACGTACGACAGCAGCGACGGCTCGAAGCCCCGGCTCTCGGGGATGGTGATGTACCTGGTGGAGCCCCAGGACACCGAGCAGGCCTACGTGGACGCCATCGTCAGCGCCATCAAGGACGCCACCTTGGTGGCGCTGGGCCTGGCCGTGCTCCTGGCCCTGCTGGCGGCCCGCGGCGTACTGCGCCCCGTACGGGCGTTGCAGCAGGCGACGCATCGGATGGCCGACGGTCACCTCGACGTCCGGCTGGCCGTCAACGGCTCCGACGAACTCGCCGACCTCTCACGGTCCTTCAACCACACGGCCGCCGCCCTGGAGGTGTCGGTCGCGGAGTTGCGCCGCCTGGAGGCCCAGGCGCGCCGCTTCGTCGCGGACGTCTCGCACGAACTGCGGACGCCGCTGGCGGCGATGTCTGCGGTCACCGACGTCCTGGACGCGAACGTCCCGCACCTGAACCGGGATGCGGGCGAGGCGCTTCAGCTCATCAGCGCGGGCACCAGCCGGCTGAGCGGGCTGGTGAACGACCTGATGGAGATCTCCCGCTTCGACGCGGGAGCGGCCGAACTCAGTCTCGACGAGATCGACTTGGCCGAGTTCGTGCACCGCACGCTCACGGCGCGGGGCTGGCAGGACGAGGTGGAGACCCAGCTCCCCCGGCCGGGAGTGCTCCGGGCCCGCGTCGACCCGCGCCGGCTCGACGTGGTGATCGCCAACCTGGTCGGCAACGCGCTGCGGCACGGCGCCCCGCCGGTACGGCTGAGCATGAGCGTGAGGGAGGAAGAAGCGGGTGCGGTGTGGGCGGTCATCGAGGTGACCGACAACGGGACGGGTATCGCCGAGGGCTCCCTGCCGCACATCTTCGAGCGCTTCTACAAGGCGAGCACGGCACGGGCCAGGAGCGAGAGCAGCGGACTGGGCCTGGCCATCGCGGCGGAGAACGTACACCTGCACGGAGGGCACATCAGCGCCGCGAACCTGCCCGGGGGCGGAGCGGCGTTCACCGTCGAACTGCCCCTGCACCGCGACATCGCCGCTCCCGCCGACGGCTCCACCGCGGGTGCCCGGTGAGCGGCTCGCGCACCAGGGTGCTGCTGTCCGGGGTCGCGGCCGCGCTCACACTCGCGCTGACGGCGTGCGGGGTCCCGCCGTCCGACGTCATCCAGGCCGGCGAGCCGGCGAGCGGCATGCCGGCGCCCGGGCCGACGCCTCCGGCCCCGTTCGCCGTCCACCTCTACTTCTGGAACAACGGCGATGTGGTGGCGTACCCCCGCAGGATCAACGGTCCTGGGGATCTCGGAAACGTCGTGGATCAGCTGTTCAGCGGGCCGACGGCCAGCGAGGCCATGACGGCCACCACACAGCTGCCTCGCCTGAGCGCCGCCCCGACCGTGGTGGCCGACAGCGGCACCGGGGTCTCCGTCAAGCTCCCCAAGGGTGTCGCTCCTCTCAGCCAGCGGGCCATGCTGCAGGTGGCGTGCACCGTGGCGCACGCGGCGAACCCGAGCGGCACGCCGCCCGCGAACGCCGACGCGGCGGGGAGCGGCGCGCCCGTGGCATCGCCCGCCCCCACGGAGTCGTCCCCTGTGGCATCGCCCGCACCCACGGAGTCATCCCCCGTGCCCACGAGCGTCCGTGTGTCCGGGGACGGCTGGGCGATGACCCAGTCGACCGCCCCGTGCCCCACCCCTTACCAGCCGTAGCCGTGGCCGTGGCCACGCGCCGGAGGGCGCGGCGCCGGGAACCGGCGCCTCCGGCCGGACGTCTCCTGAGATCATGATCAGTGATGCAGACGAAGTGATACAGGACTGGGAGTCGATCTACCAGGGGTACTTCCTCGGGGAACACGACGAGACGCTGCTGCAGTGCGTGGAGCGGCTCGACGGGGCGCGTGCCGCCCGAACGCGCGATCCGGACGCGTCGGCGTTCTACACGTTCGGCCTGGTGTGGACGTACGCGCATGCGTCGTACGACGCGGAGCCCGAGGCGGCACGGCGGGTGGTGGCGGCGCTGTCGGCCGCTGCCGCGGACCCTGCCCTCGGGCAGGTCGCGTGTCCTCACTCGGGCCATCCGTGCGACAACGACCTGGACACGCACCTGGAGTCCTTCGAGGTGGTGCTGTCGCTGCTGGCCGGGGAATCCGACTACACCTGGGCAGACCTCGACGAAACGGGTGCGGATCCCCACCCGGGGTCCCACTGGCGCTGTCCGCACAACGTGGCGGGCTTCGCCCGGTCTGCCGCCGACGCGATCGGGCAGCACCGAGGCTGGTGATCCTGCCGGCCCGCGTGCAGGTACCGGGTCCTGATCGCCCCGGTACCCGTGCGGACCCGTGCGGACCCGTGCGGACGATCAGGCGCCCTGTGGCGGTCGGCACTCCTGGTGCGTGCGGGCCCGGGCCGCGTCCGGGTGGGACGGGTTCCAGAGCTGGTCGGCCTCACCGCGGGCGACGTGCTCCTCGTAGAGCCTCACCTTGAACCGCATCACGTCCAAGGCCTCCTGCAGTTCCCGGATCTGCGTCTCCACGTGGCTCTCGTGGCGGCGCAGCAGCTCCAGCCGCTCGAGTTCGTTGCCCGGGCCGCCGCGGACCAGCTCGATGTACTGCCGGATCATCGCCAGTGACATGCCGGAGGAGCGCAGCTTGGTGCAGATGGCCAGCCACTCCAGGTCTTCCTCGTGGTAGATCCGGCGGCCGTTGGACAGGCGGCGCACGGGATTGGCGAACAGGCCCTCCCGCTCGTAGAACCGCAGCGCGTGCACGCTCAGCCCGCTGCGCTCCGCCACTTCGCCGATGCTCAGGTCCACGAGCGACTCCCGTCACACAGCTCTTGATCTAGACCCGACTCTAGCTTCTAGAAGGCTGCTGAAAATCTGCTGTTCTGGCCCCGGCTCGGTGGAGCTGGGGCCAGTCTTGTTGGCATGCAGGGGGAATGGGCCGGGGAGACGG
>NZ_JBIVFN010000015.1:0-188033 GCF_044748145.1 Streptomyces sp. NPDC090022 | reverse complement strand
GGCTGCCCGCATCTGCGTGTACGCACGGTACGTACGAGGACGGTTCAGCCGATGAGCGACCTGTCAGACCGCGAAGAACAGCCGGAACGCCCCGTGGAGGTCGACGGCACCGCCTACCTCTTCCGGGCCCTGGGCAAGATGATCAAAGTCCTGCGCGAACGCGCGGGCCTCCAGCAGAAGGAACTGGCCGCTCTCACCCACGTCGGCCAGGACCTGATCAGCGCGATGGAACGCGGCATCCGGACTGGTTCCGCCGGTTCGCCACCGCCGAGGCCGAGTCGGTGGCGCTGCACTACTACGAGGTCCAGGCCATCCCGGGCCTGCTCCAGACCGAGGCCTACGCGCGGGCCCTCTTCCGCCACCGTCGGCCGATGCTGGACGAGGAAACCATCGAGAAGCGGGTGGCGGACCGCCTGGCCCGCCAGGTGATCCTGGACCGCTGGCCGGCTCCGACCTTCAGCTTCGTCCTGGAGGAGGCGATGCTGCACCGCCCTCTCGGCGGCCGCGAGGTCCACCGCGAACAGCTCCGCCGCCTCGTCGAGGTCGGCTCGCGCCGGACGGTACACCTCCAGATCATGCCGCTTGACGCAGAGGAACACCCCAGCCTCGACGCCCCGTTCACTCTGCTGCGCCCCAAGGGGCGCCAGGAAGTGGCCTACACGGAGATCTACGGGCAAGCCAACTTGATCACCGACCCCGAACAGGTGCGTGTCTACAGCGAGCGCTATGGGATCATCCGGGCACAGGCGCTCACGCCCCACGAGTCCATTGCTCTGATCGAGAAGATGCTGGGAGAGAGATGAACACGACAGAACTGTCCTGGTACAAGAGCAGCTACAGCGACGGTGAGGGCGGCAACTGCGTCGAAGTCGCGTACCAGTGGCGGAAGTCGACGTACAGCAGCGGTGAGGGCGGCAACTGCGTAGAGGTGGCCGCCTGCCCCTCGACCATCCACGTCCGTGACTCCAAGAACCCGACCGGACCCCAGCTGGCTCTCACCCCGGCCGCTTGGTCCGCCTTCCTCGGCCTTGCCGGGCCAGTGGAGTAGAAGGGTACAGGGGCTGCCCGTCAGTCCTCAGGGTCCTTCCGGGGCGACCTGACCTGTCAAGAGCGCTCCTTCGTCGCGTCGCTGCGCGATTCCGCTTCGCTCCACTCCTGACAGGCCAGGCCGCCCCGGAAAGACAAGGACTGTCGGGAAGCCCCCGAAGGAACGGGAGGGGGCAGCCTTTCCATGCCCGGGGGTTCCAAGGGCCGACCCAGGGTCGGGCAGGCAGGCCCCCCTCCCCCCAGGCTGCGGAAGCCGACCCGGGCGAGCAGGCGCGCCCGATCGCTACGCGCTCCTGTCGGCATAGCGGGTGCGGCCCGCCTGTGGCGGGACATAGGCCGCCTCGGATTGCTGCTCGCTGCTCTCTCAGGCGTCTGATCCCCCTCTGGTGATACCCGGCGGGCAGTCAGTGGGAGTGCACGCCTGGGAGTGACCACCATAGTGGGGCAATCCGATCATTCTGCGGGCTCTGGAGAGACTCCCGGGAGAAGTGGATCAGATGACCTCCCGCCAGTGCCCATCTCTCGCAACTTCCGGCCCCGGGAGGCTCCCTGGGGCCCTGGAGAAGCTTCCGGCCCCAAGCCGGGCCGCAGGCGCCCATCCGCAGGAGCGCGTAGCGATCGGGCGCGCCTGCTCGCCACGGGGCGGTTTCTGCACCTGGCGTGCGGCGAACCGGACTGGCCGGGCCACTGGGTGGGCCTTGGAACCCTTCGCTTTGGTGGAGTGCCGACCTCCCGTTCTTTCGGGGGCGTCCCGACAGTCCTTGTCTTTCCGGGACGGGACGGCCTGTCAGGAGTGGAGCGAAGCGGAATCGCGAAGCGACGCGACGAAGGAGCGCTCTTGGCGGGCCGGCCCGGCACGGAAGGACAGTGAGGGCTGACGGGATGACCCCGGAACCCCTCCAACGCCCAACGGGGAGGGGGCAAGTCCAGCTCCGTGGAACCCGGTTGGCGGCTGGCGGGAACTCGTTGGTCCGCCGGAAAAAACCATGCAAGCACGCTTGCTTGTTTTCTTGGGCGCTGCCAGTCTCTCCTCACGCCGTCGTGTCCCGGGGTCCCCGAGGAGAGCACACCGTGTCCGAACCGTCTGCCGCCGCCGCCGTTCTCGCCGATCTCCGGGCCGAAGGCCACGAGCTCGACCTGCTGGTCCGGGAGCTGCCACCCGCCGCGTGGGCCAAGGACACCCCCGCGCCCGGCTGGACCGTCGCCCACCAGATCGCGCACCTCGCGTGGACCGACCGTGCCGCCCTGCTGGCGGTCACCGATGCCGAGGGCTTCGGGGCGATGGTCGCCGAAGCGCTCGCCGCACCCGACTCGTTCGTGGACGACGGCGCCGACGAGGGGGCGGTCCTGCCGCCGGCCGAGCTGCTGGCGCTGTGGCGGACCGGTCGGGACTCCCTCGACGCGGCGCTCGCCGCCGCTTCGCCCGACACCCGTTTCCCCTGGTACGGCCCGCCGATGAAGGCGGCCTCCATGGCCAGCGCCCGCCTGATGGAGACCTGGGCGCACGGCCAGGACGTCGCCGACGCGCTCGGTGTGCGGCGGGTCCCGACGGCCCGCCTGCGTCATGTGGCGCGGATCGGCGTACGGGCGCGCGACTACGCCTTCGCCGTGCGCGGGCTGCCCGCCCCCACCGAGGAGTTCCGCGTCGAGCTCACCTTCGCCGAGGGGGACGACGTACGGCTGTGGGCCTACGGGCCGCCCGACGCGCGCCAGCGGGTCACCGGGCCGGCGCTCGATTTCTGCCTGCTCGTGACCCAGCGGGCGCACCGGGCCGACCTCGGCGTCCGGGCGGCCGGGCCCGACGCCGACCGCTGGCTGGACATCGCGCAGGCCTTCGCCGGTCCGGCGGGGCCGGGGCGGGCGCCCGGGGCGGCGTCGTGACCCGGCGGGCGCTGCGCATCGGCAACGCGTCCGGGTTCTACGGGGACCGGTTCGAGGCGGTGCGCGAGATGCTGGCCGGCGGGCCGCTGGACGTCCTCACCGGGGACTACCTGGCCGAGCTGACCATGCTGATCCTGGGCCGCGACCGGCTGAAGAACCCCGGTCTCGGCTACGCCAAGACCTTCCTGGGCCAGCTGGAGGAGGGGCTCGGGCTCGCGCACGAGAAGGACGTGCGGATCGTCACGAACGCGGGCGGCCTCAACCCGGCCGGGCTCGCGGACGCGATCCGGACGCTTGCGCAGAAGCTGGGCCTGCCCACGACCGTCGCGCACGTCGAGGGCGACGACCTCATGCCGTACGCCGACGGCGCGCTGACCGCCAACGCCTACCTGGGCGGCGCCGGGATCACGGCCTGCCTGCGGGCCGGCGCGGACGTGGTCGTCACCGGCCGGGTGACGGACGCCGCGCTGGTGACCGGGCCGGCCGCCTGGTGGTTCGACTGGGCGCCGGACGACCACGACCGGCTCGCGGGGGCGGTGGTGGCCGGGCACGTCCTGGAGTGCGGGACGCAGGCCACCGGCGGCAACTACGCGTTCTTCGGGCGCCACGACGTACGCCGCCCCGGCTTCCCGCTGGCGGAGATCGCGGAGGACGGCTCCTCGGTGATCACCAAGCACCCGGGTACGGGCGGCGCGGTGACCGTCGGCACGGTCACGGCGCAGCTGCTGTACGAGACCCAGGGCGCCCGGTACCTGGGCCCGGACGTCACGGCCCGCCTCGACACGGTCCGCCTGGAGAGCGCCGGACCGGACCGGGTGCGGATCCACGGGGTGCGCGGCGAGGCGCCGCCCGGCACCCTCAAGGTGGGCGTCACCCGCATCGGCGGCTACCGCAACGAGGTGACGTTCGTCCTCACCGGCCTGGACATCGAGGCCAAGGCGGACCTGGTCCGCGCGCAGCTCGCGGAGGCGCTGGAGGGGATCGCGGGGGTGCGGTGGACGCTGGCCCGGACCGACCACGCGGACGCGGACACGCAGGAGACGGCCGGCGCGTTGCTGCGGCTGGTGGTCCGGGACCCGTCCCCGGACCGGGTCGGGCGGGCCCTGACGGGCGCGGCGATCGAGCTGGCCCTGGCCAGCTACCCGGGCTTCCACGTCACGGCCCCGCCGGCGGCGGCCCAGCCGTACGGCGTCTTCACGGCCTCCACGATCCCGACCGAGGCCGTCCCCCACGTGGCAGTCCTCCCAGACGGCACCCGCGTACCCACCCCGCCTACCGTTCCAGCCCCGCCCGCCCAATCAGCCCCGCCGGCGTTTGAGGCGCGGGGGTTGGGGGGCGGAGCCCCCGAGACCGGGGTCCGGGGCGGAGCCCCGGTACCGGGAAGGGGCGGGGTGGGGGAGAAGCCGCCCGCAGGGCCCCCGGCCGCCGACGCACCGCCCCCCAACCCCCCGGTCCCCACCACCCGCGCCCCCCTGGGCCACCTGATCGGCGCCCGCTCCGGCGACAAGGGCGGTGACGCCAACGTCGGCGTCTGGATCGACCCGGACCCCGACCAGGCCACCGCCACCCCCACCGCCGCCTACGCCTGGCTGGAGCAGACCCTCACCGTCGAGACCTTCCAGCGCCTCCTCCCCGAGACCCGCGGCCTCACCGTGACCCGCACCGCCCTCCCGAACCTCCAGGCCCTGAACTTCACGGTCACCGGCCTCCTCGGCGACGGCGTCGCCTCCGGCCACCGCTTCGACCCGCAGGCCAAGGCCCTCGGCGAATGGCTCCGCGCGCGTCACGTCGACATCCCCACCCACCTCATCAGCTCCCCGCCCCAGCCGGAGGTCGGCCCATGACCCGCCTCACCACCGCCCTCGACCCCCGCGACCCCGATCACGTCGCCCACCGCGAGGCCGCCCTGGAGCGGCTCGCGGCGCTCGACGCCGAGCACGCCAAGGCGCTGGCCGGGGGCGGGCCCAAGTACACCGAGCGCCACCGCACCCGCGGCAAGCTGCTGGCCCGTGAGCGCGTCGAGCTGCTGCTGGACGCCGACACGCCGTTCCTGGAGCTGTCCCCGCTCGCCGCCTGGGGCAGCGACTACCCCGTCGGCGCCTCGATGGTCACCGGCATCGGCACCGTGTCAGGGGTCGAGTGCCTGATCACCGCCAACGACCCGACCGTACGCGGCGGCGCC
This sequence comes from Streptomyces sp. NPDC090022, assembly GCF_044748145.1. Taxonomy (NCBI): domain Bacteria; kingdom Bacillati; phylum Actinomycetota; class Actinomycetes; order Kitasatosporales; family Streptomycetaceae; genus Streptomyces; species Streptomyces sp. NPDC090022. The sequence continues at coordinate 182,923 of NZ_JBIVFN010000015.1, read as the reverse complement.
TCCAACCCGTGGACGCTGAAGAAGGCCCTGCGGGCCAACGAGATCGCGTACGCGAACCGGCTGCCGTGCATCAGCCTCGTCGAGTCCGGCGGTGCCGATCTCCCCTCCCAGAAGGAGATCTTCATCCCCGGGGGCGCGATCTTCCGCGACCTCACCCGGCTCTCCGCCGCCGGCATCCCCACCGTCGCCGTCGTCTTCGGCAACTCCACCGCCGGCGGCGCGTACATCCCCGGGATGTCCGACCACACCATCATGATCAAGAACCGCTCCAAGGTGTTCCTCGGCGGCCCGCCCCTGGTGAAGATGGCCACGGGCGAGGAGAGCGACGACGAGTCCCTCGGCGGCGCCGACATGCACGCCCGTACGTCCGGGCTCGCCGACTACTACGCCGTCGACGAGGAGGACGCGATCCGGCAGGCCCGCCGGGTCGTCGCCCGTCTCAACCACCGCAAGGCGCAGCCGGATCCCGGGCCGGCGCCGGAGCCCCTGTACGACCCGGAGGAGCTCCTCGGCATCGTGCCCGCCGACCTGCGCACCCCCTTCGACCCGCGCGAGGTCGTCGCCCGGCTCGTCGACGCCTCCGACTTCGACGAGTTCAAGCCGCTGTACGGGACCAGCCTGGTGACGGGCTGGGCGAGCCTGCACGGCTATCCGGTCGGCATCCTCGCCAACGCCCAGGGCGTGCTGTTCAGCGCCGAGTCGCAGAAGGCGGCCCAGTTCATCCAGCTCGCCAACCAGCGGGACGTCCCGCTGCTCTTCCTCCACAACACCACCGGCTACATGGTCGGCAAGGAGTACGAGCAGGGCGGCATCATCAAGCACGGCGCGATGATGATCAACGCGGTGTCCAACTCCCGCGTCCCGCACCTGTCCGTGCTGATCGGGGCCTCCTACGGCGCCGGCCACTACGGCATGTGCGGCCGGGCCTACGACCCCCGCTTCCTGTTCGCCTGGCCCAGCGCCAAGTCCGCCGTCATGGGCCCGCAGCAGCTCGCCGGCGTGCTGTCGATCGTGGCCCGGCAGTCCGCCGCCGCCAAGGGGCAGCCGTACGACGAGGAGCAGGACGCCGGGATGCGTGCGTTCGTCGAGGCGCAGATCGAGTCCGAGTCGCTGCCGCTGTTCCTGTCCGGGCGGCTCTACGACGACGGGGTCATCGACCCGCGTGACACCCGCACCATCCTCGGCCTGTGCCTGTCGGCCGTCCACAACGCCCCCGTCGAGGGCGCCCGTGGCGGCTTCGGCGTCTTCCGGATGTGAGCCCGCCCATGAACCAGAACCCCCAGCCCCCGACCCCCCTGACCTCCCTCCTCGTCGCCAACCGGGGCGAGATCGCCGTCCGGGTCTTCCGGACCGCCCGCGCCCTGGGCCTGGACACCGTCGCCGTCCACTCCGACCCCGACGCCGACGCCCTGCACGTGCGCGAGGCCGACGCGGCCGTCCGGCTGCCCGGGGCGGCGCCCGCCGAGACGTACCTGCGCGGTGACCTGGTCATCAAGGCGGCCCTGGCCGCCGGCGCTGACGCCGTGCACCCCGGGTACGGATTTCTCTCCGAGAACGCCGACTTCGCCCGCGAGGTGGTGGCCGCCGGGCTGACGTGGGTCGGCCCGCCGCCCGAGGCGATCGAGGCGATGGCGTCCAAGACCCGCGCCAAGGAGCTGATGCGCGCCGCCGGCGTGCCGCTGCTCGACCCCGTCGACCCGGCCACCGCCACCGCCGCCGACCTGCCCCTGCTGCTCAAGGCCGCCGCGGGCGGCGGTGGCCGCGGCATGCGCGTCGTACGGGACCTGGACGCCGTCGGGGACGAGCTGGCCGCGGCCGCCGCCGAGGCCCGCTCGGCCTTCGGCGACGGCGAGGTGTTCGCGGAGCCGTACGTCGAACGCGGCCGGCACGTCGAGGTGCAGATCCTCGCCGACGCCCACGGGACCGTCTGGGCGCTGGGCACCCGCGACTGCTCCCTGCAACGGCGCCACCAGAAGGTCATCGAGGAGGCCCCCGCCCCCGGCCTGTCCGAGGAACTGCGCGCCACCCTCCACGAGGCGGCCGTGGCCGCCGCCCGCGCCGTGTCCTACCGGGGGGCCGGCACCGTCGAGTTCCTCGTCACCGCCGACGGCCGGCCGTACTTCCTGGAGATGAACACCCGTCTCCAGGTGGAACACCCCGTCACCGAGGCCGTGTTCGGCCTGGACCTGGTCGCCCTCCAGCTGCGCGTCGCCCAGGGCGAGCCGCTTCCCCCGGCCCCGCCCGCACCCGGCGGCCACGCCGTCGAGGCCCGCCTGTACGCCGAGGACCCCGCCCAGGACTGGCGCCCGCAGACCGGCGTCCTGCACACCCTCGACATCCCCGGAGCCGGCACCGGCACGGGGGCAGGCACCGGCAGCGTCCGCGTCGACACCGGCTTCGCCGACGGTGACACCGTCGGCGTGCACTACGACCCGATGCTCGCCAAGGTCATCGTGCACGCGCCCACCCGTGCCGAGGCCGTCCGGGCCCTGGCCCACGCCCTGTCCCGGGCCCGGATCCACGGCCTGACCACCAACCGCGAGCTCCTCGTGGCGTCCCTGCGCCACCCGGAGTTCGCCGCCGCCCGCCTCGACACCGGCTTCTACGACCGCCACCTCGCCACGCTCACCGCCACCCCCGGCGGTGACGCCGACGGCCGACCCGGTGCCCGCCTCGCCGCCCTCGCGGCCGCCCTCGCCGACACCGTCCCGTCCCCCCGCGCCCCGCTCACCGCCCGCCTCGGCGGCTGGCGCAACGTGCCCTCGCAGCCGCAGATCCGCTCCTACCGCACCGGCGACACGACGTACGAGATCCGCTACCGCCACACCCGCGCCGGGCTGGAGCCCGAGGGGCACGACGGCGTCCGGGTCCGCACCGTCACCGCCGACCGCGTGGCCCTCGAGCTGGACGGGGTCCAGCGCGTGTTCCACGTGAAACGAAATTCGAACAAGCCTGAGCTGTACGTCGATTCGGCGCTGGGCTCGTACACCCTGACCCGGCTGCCGCGGTTCGCCGACCCCCAGGACCGCACCGAGCCCGGCTCACTGCTCGCCCCCATGCCCGGCACGGTCGTCCGCGTCGCCGAGGGCCTCGCCCCCGGCGCCGCCGTCACCGCCGGCCAGCCCCTGCTCTGGCTGGAGGCCATGAAGATGGAGCACCGCATCCTCGCCCCTGCCTCCGGCACGCTCACCGCGCTCCACGCCGCCCCCGGCCATCAGGTCGAGGTCGGCGCCCTGCTCGCCGTAGTCCAGGAGGAACCGCACCCATGAGCCCCGTCCTCGAAACCGCAGAGCACACCGCCCTGCGCAGCGCCGTCGCCGCCCTCGGGCAGCGCTACGGGCGCGACTACCTGGCCCGGGTCGCCCGCGAGGGCCGCCACCCCGACGAACTGTGGGCCGACGCCGCCAAGCTCGGCTACCTCGGCGTCAACCTGCCCGAGGAGTACGGCGGCGGAGGCGGCGGCATCGCCGAACTGTCCATCGTCCTCGAAGAGCTGGGCGCCGCCGGCTCCCCGCTGCTGATGCTGGTCGTCTCGCCCGCCATCTGCGGCACGGTCATCGCCCGCTTCGGTACCGAGGCGCAGAAGCGGGCCTGGCTGCCGGGTCTGGCCGACGGCAGCCGCACCATGGCCTTCGGCATCACCGAGCCCGACGCCGGATCCAACTCCCACCGCATCACCACCACCGCCCGCCGCGACGGCGAGGAGTGGGTGCTCAGCGGCCGCAAGGTGTTCATCTCCGGCGTCGACATCGCCGACGCCACGCTGATCGTGGGCCGTGCCGAGGACGCTCGCACCGGACGCCTCAAGCCCTGCCTGTTCATCGTCCCGCGCGACGCCCCCGGCTTCTCGCGCTCGGTCATCGACATGGAGCTCCAGGCCGCCGAGAAGCAGTTCGAACTGGTCCTGGACGACGTACGGCTGCCCGCCGACGCGTTGGTGGGCGACGAGGACGCCGGTCTGCTCCAGCTGTTCGCCGGGCTCAACCCCGAGCGCATCATGACCGCCGCCTTCGCCATCGGCATGGGCCGCTACGCCCTCGCCCGGGCCGTCGAGTACGCCACCTCCCGCCAGGTGTGGAAGGAGCCCATCGGCGCCCACCAGGCCATCGCCCACCCGCTCGCCCAGGCCCACATCGAGCTGGAACTGGCCCGCCTGATGATGCAGAAGGCCGCCCATCTCTACGACAGCGGCGACGACATGGGCGCGGGCGAGGCCGCGAACATGGCCAAGTACGCTGCCGGCGAGGCCTGTGTGAAGGCGGTGGACCAGGCCGTCCACACGCTGGGGGGCAACGGCCTCACCCGCGAGTACGGGCTGGGGGCCCTGATCACCGCCTCCCGCGTGGCGCGGATCGCCCCCGTCAGCCGCGAGATGATCCTCAACTTCGTCTCGCACCAGACCCTGGGCCTCCCCAAGTCCTACTGAGCACCAGCAAGAAGGGACGGCATGAACCCGATCGTCGGATCCGCGCACGCCCGCGGCATCACCACGCTCACGCTCGACTCGCCGGCCAACCGCAACGCACTCTCCGAGGCCCTCGTCGGCGAGCTGCGCGCGGCCCTGGCCGCGGCCGGCGCGGACCCGGCGGTACGGGCGCTCGTCCTGACCCACGCCGGGTCCACCTTCTGCGCGGGCGCCGACCTGAAGTCGCCGTGTGCCCCGGCGGACTTCCTGGCCCTGCTCCACGAGATCGCCGAGCTGCCCAAGCCGGTCGTCGCCCGCGTCACCGGCCACGTCCGTGCCGGCGGCCTGGGGCTGCTCGGCGTCTGCGACATCGCGGCGGCCGGCCCCGCCTCCACGTACGCGTTCACCGAGACCCACCTGGGGCTGGCCCCGGCCGTCATCTCCGCCCCGCTGCTGCCCCGCCTCGACCCCCGGGCCGCCGCCCGCTACTTCCTGACCGCGGAGGCCTTCGGCGCCGCCGAGGCCGCCCGCATCGGCCTGCTCACCCTGCACGCCGAGGACGTCGACCAGGCCCTCGACGGTGTCCTCGACGGCCTGCGCAGGGCCGCGCCGCAGGCCCTGGCCGCGACCAAGCGGCTGGTCACGGCACCCGTACGGGAGGCCCTCGGCCGCGACGGCGCGGAGCTGACGGAGCTGTCCGCGCGCCTGTTCGCCTCCGAGGAGGCCCGCGAGGGCATCACGGCCCGCTTCGAGCGCCGGGACCCGTCATGGGCGCGGTGACCGGACCCAAGCAGGCTCGCAGCCGCGTCACCCGCCGCCACCTGCTGGAGGCCGCCGTCTCCTGCCTGGCCGAACAGGGCTGGGCCGGCTCCACGGTCTCCGTCGTCGCCGAACGCGCCGGGGTCTCGCGCGGCGCCGCCCAGTACCACTTCCCGACCCGCGAGGACCTCTTCACCGCCGCCGTCGAGTACGTCGCCGAGGAACGCTCCGCCGCCCTGCGCGAGCTCTTCCACGCCGGCCCGGCCACCGACCGCTCCGATGCCGTCGAGGCCCTCGTCGACCTCTACACCGGCTCCCTCTTCCGCGCCGCCCTCCAGCTGTGGGTGGCCGCCTCCAACGAGGAGCAGCTGCGGCCCCGGGTCACCGAACTGGAGGCCCGCGTCGGCCGCGAGACCCACCGGATCGCCGTCGAACTCCTCGGTGCCGACGAATCCGTCCCCGGCGTCCGCGAGACCGTCCAGGGCCTGCTCGACATGGCCCGCGGCCTGGGCCTGGCCAACGTCCTCACCGACGACACCGCCCGCCGCGCCCGGGTCGTCGCCCAGTGGTCCCGGATCATCGACGCCACGCTCGGTCCCTGAGCGGACGGACCCCGACGGGACCGCGCCCGGACGGCCGTACAGCCGTCCGGGCGTGGGGCGCGGTCAGCGCGCGATGTCGGCGTAGCCCTCGATGTCCTGCGGGTTGCGCTTGCCCGGGCCGATGTAGCGGGCCGAGGGGCGCACCAGGCGGCCGGTGCGCTTCTGCTCCAGGATGTGCGCCGACCAGCCGGCGGTACGGGCGCAGGTGAACATGGACGTGAACATGTGCGCCGGGACCTCCGCGAAGTCCAGCATGATCGCCGCCCAGAACTCCACGTTCGTCGCCAGCACCCGGTCGGGACGGCGGGCGTGCAGCTCCTCCAGCGCGGCCTTCTCCAGCGCCGCCGCCACCTCGTAGCGCGGCGCGTCCAGCTCCTTGGCCGTACGGCGCAGCACCCGGGCGCGCGGATCCTCGGCGCGGTAGACGCGGTGGCCGAAGCCCATCAGCCGCTCGCCCTTGTCCAGGGCCTTCTTCACGTACGCGACGGCGTCGCCGGTGCGCTCGATCTCCTCGATCATGCCGAGGACGCGCGAGGGCGCACCGCCGTGCAGCGGGCCCGACATGGCACCCACGGCGCCGGACAGCGCCGCCGCGACGTCCGCGCCGGTGGAGGCGATCACGCGCGCGGTGAAGGTGGAGGCGTTCATGCCGTGCTCGGCGGCCGAGGTCCAGTACGCGTCGACGGCCTTGACGTGGCGCGGGTCCGGCTCGCCCCGCCAGCGGATCATGAACCGCTCGACGACGGAGTCGGCCTTGTCGATCTCCCGCTGGGGCACCATGGGCAGGCCCTGGCCGCGCGCGGACTGGGCGACGTACGACAGGGCCATGACCGCGGCCCGCGCCAGGTCGTCGCGGGCGGTCCGCTCGTCGATGTCCAGCAGCGGTTTCAGCCCCCACACCGGGGCGAGCATCGCGAGCGCCGACTGCACGTCGACGCGGATGTCACCGGAGTGCACGGGGATCGGGAAGGGCTCGGCGGCGGGCAGGCCCGGATTGAAGGCACCGTCGACCAGCAGGCCCCAGACGTTGCCGAAGGAGACGTTGCCGACGAGGTCTTCGATGTCGACCCCGCGGTAGCGGAGGGCTCCGCCCTCCTTGTCGGGTTCGGCGATCTCGGTCTCGAACGCGACGACCCCTTCGAGCCCGGGTACGAAGTCGGACATCAGGCGGCTCCTCAGATAGTGCGAACACGCGCGGCTCCCGGCGTGATTCGCGGTCCGGCGCGGTCATCCCCGTTGATGCCCGGCACGGCCGATGGTCACCCGCACGGGGACCAGCGGACCGGCCCCAAGATTTTGTCCGTTCCGCTTGATGTGCGGAAGCGTGACATACGGCACACCCCCAGCGGCACTCCGGGGGTGGTGCTGGGGCAGGATGGCCGGGTGACCGCCCACGACCTTGATCCCGCCATCATGCGCAAGCAGTACCGCTCGGAGATCGTCACCGAGGACAGCCTCGCCGCGGATCCCATGACGCAGTTCGCCTCCTGGTTCCGGCAGGCCTCCCTCTCGCACATCTTCGAGCCGAACGCCATGGTCGTCTCGACGGCGACCCCGGACGGCCGCCCCAGCTCCCGCACCGTGCTGCTCAAGCAGTTCGACGAGCGCGGCTTCGTCTTCTACACCAACTACGCCTCGCGCAAGGGCCGGGAGATCGCGGAGAACCCGTACGTCGCCCTGCTCTTCCCCTGGCACCCCATCGCCCGCCAGGTCATCGTGACCGGCACCGCCGCGCGGGTCGGCCGGGACGAGACCGCGGCCTACTTCCGGTCCCGCCCGCACGGCTCCCAGCTGGGCGCCTGGGCCAGCGACCAGTCGCAGGTCATCGCCTCGCGCGCGGAGCTGGACCGGCGCTACGCCGAGCTCGCCGAGCGCTACCCGGAGGACGAGAAGGTCCCGGTCCCGCCGGAGTGGGGCGGGCTGCGCGTCGTACCGGAGGAGGTCGAGTTCTGGCAGGGGCACGAGAACCGGCTGCACGACCGGCTGAAGTACGTCCGCGAGGGCGGCGTGTGGCGCGTCGAGCGGCTCTGCCCCTGACGGAAGCGGAAGGCGAAAGGCGGAAGGCCCCGGGAACGCAGGCGACCCGCGCGCTCGGGTTCCTCTCCTGCAGTGAGAGGAGCCGGCCGGACGTACCGGCGAGCGCGCGGGTCGGGTGACTGCTTGGGATTGGCCGGCGACGGAGCCGACCGCACTGGGTGCGTGCGACAGCGAGCGCTAGCCCGCAGTCACCTCACGCGTCCGGTAGTCATACATTTCCGGAACCACCTCCCTTCTCGTGTACAGCCCACCCTAGGAGCCGCTCACGGGACCCTCAAGCGATTTATTCTGGGGGAATCGGGGGAATGCGGTGTGGGCTGCGTCACGTTCCAGTTCAATGATCTGACGTGCCGCACACGCGAACACCTGCAGGGGGTGCCAGGTGAGTGCTTCCGGACGTAGTGAGACCACCGAGGATCTGCTGGCCGCGCTTCTGGACGGCATGGACGCGGCGCTGTGCGCGTTCGACGCCGACGGCGTGATCACGCACTGGAACCGGGAGGCGGAGCGGATCCTGGGCTGGTCGGCCGCCGAGGCCGTCGGGCGGCGCGGGTTCGCGGGCTGGGCCGCGCGGGCCGCCGACGCCCAGGACGTGGCCGACCGGCTGATGGCCGCCCAGGACGTTCCGGGCCGCCAGGTCCACGAGTTCGCCCTGGTCACCAAGGACGGCGGGCGGGTCCTCGTCCGCACCCAGTCGGCCGGGGTGCCGGGGGCCGACGGGAAGCCCGCCGGGGTCTACTGCGCCTTCAGCGAGGTGCACGCCCAGATCGACCTGGAACGCTCCATCGCGCTGAGCGAGGCCCTTATGGACGACGCGTCCTGGGGGGTCGTCCTCGTGGACGTGGACCTGCGCCCGGCCGTGGTCAACCAGCACGCCGCACGGGCCTTCGGCTCGGGGCGCACCGCGCTGCTCGGGCGGCCGCTGGGGGATCTGCTGGCCCAGGGCGCGGAGGAGCTGGAGGGCGCGCTGTCGCACGTCCTGGCCGAGGGCGCGCCACCCGCGCCGATGGAGCTGTGGGTGTCGGTGCGCACCCCGGAGGAGGCGGCGCCGGAAGGAGCGGGCCCGGGAGGGGCGGGCCCGGGAGGGGTGAGCTCAGCAGGGGTGAGCCCGGCAGCGGCGGGCCCGGAGAAGGTGCGCCGGCGGTGCTGGCGGTGCGGGTTCCTGCGGCTGGCCTCGCCGCTGGCGGAGGAACCGGTGCCGCTCGGGGTGGGCTGGCTGTTCCAGGACATCACCGAGGCGCGCCAGGCCGAGCTGGACACCGCGCAGCTGCGGTTCCGGTCGAACCAGCTCTACCGGGCCGGGCGGGCGGCCGCCGAGTGCGAGGACCCGGCGGAGGCGGCGGCGGTCCGGCTGGACTTCGCGCTGGCCGGCTTCGCCGACCACGCGCTGATCGACGTGGTGGTGGGCGAGGGCCGGCTGGTGCGGTCGGCGGTGTCGCCGTCCGGGTCGGCGGGACCGGTGCCGCTGCTGCCCGGGCCGGGCGCCATCCCGGTGCGGTACGCGCCCGCGCACCCGGCGCTCCAGGCGCTGGACCGGATCGGCTCCGTACGGGCCGGCGCGCCGCGCGGCGAGGCGGCCGACGGATGGGCGAGGGCCCGCCAGTGGCCCGAGGGCGCGGTGCACGCGCTGTGCACGGTGCTGCGCAGCCGGGGCCGGACGCTGGGCGTGCTGACCTTCGTCCGCGGCCCGTCCCGCCCGGCCTTCGACCGGGCGGACGCGGCGTACGCGGAGGAGGTGGCCTCCCGCGTCGCGGAGGACGTGGACCTGGCCGCTACGACGGCCGGCCGGAAGCCGCAGGACGGCCCGCCGGACTGACCCGGAAGCCGGCCGGGCGGTCAGTGGCGGAAGAAGATCCGGTCGCCGTACTCCTTCATCACGCGGCCGTTCCACTCGTGGCCGCCGTCCACGTTGCCCGAGCGCAGCAGCGGCGGCTCCACGCCGCGCGCGAGCAGCTCGCCGGCCGCCGCGGCCATCACCGCCTGCATGATCGCGCTGGTCACCACGGTGGAGGCGGGGGCGAACGGCGCGTCGATGCCGTCCAGGCTCAGCTCCGCGTCGCCGACCGCGATCTTGCTGTCCAGCACGATGTCGCAGTGGTCCTTGAGGAAGGTCCCCGACACGTGCCGGGACCTGGTCTCCGTCGCGTACGCCACCGACGTGACACCGATGACCTTCAGGCCCAGCGCGCGGGCGTTCATGGCCATCTCCACGGGCAGCGCGTTGCGCCCCGACAGCGAGATGACCACCAGGACGTCGCCCGCGGCGGCCGGGCTGGAGTCGAGGACCGCGCCCGCCAGACCGTCCACCCGCTCCAGCGCGCTGCCCAGGGTCGCGGGCATGACGTCGATGCCGGCGGTGCCGGGCACGGCGAGGAAGTTCATCAGCGCGAGCCCGCCGGCCCGGTAGACCACGTCCTGGGCGGGCAGCGAGGAGTGCCCGGCGCCGAAGGCGAAGAGCCGGTTCCCGGCCGCGACGGCGTCCGCGACGACCGTGCCGGCCTCGGCGATGCCCGAGGCCTCCTCGTCACGGACGCGCTGCAGCAGACCGATGGCGGCGTCGAAGAACTGACCGGCCAGCTTGCTCTCGCTCATACGCCGAGGGCCCTTCCAGTGATGGGGTGCGTCCGTGTCCGCCGCTCACCGTGCGGTCTGGACCAAGGACGTGTCAATACGGGCGTCAATCCGCGTCGCGACGGCCCGCTGACGCCAGGGACGGGACGGTTGTCGGCCCGATGCGTCAGAATTGGGGCAGGGCCAGCGCACGATATCCGAGGGGCACGAATGTCCGGACTGATCGATACCACGGAGATGTATCTCCGCACCATCCTTGAGCTGGAGGAGGAAGGTGTGGTCCCCATGCGCGCCCGGATCGCCGAGCGGCTCGACCAGAGCGGTCCGACGGTGAGCCAGACGGTGGCGCGCATGGAGCGGGACGGCCTGGTGGCCGTCGCCAGCGACCGTCACCTCGAGCTCACCGAGGAGGGCCGGCGGCTGGCCACGCGCGTGATGCGCAAGCACCGCCTGGCGGAGTGTCTCCTGGTGGACGTCATCGGGCTCGAGTGGGAGCAGGTGCACGCCGAGGCCTGCCGCTGGGAGCACGTGATGAGCGAGGCGGTGGAGCGGCGCGTCCTGGAGCTGCTGCGCCACCCGACGGAATCGCCTTACGGGAACCCCATCCCGGGGCTGGAGGAGCTGGGCGAGAAGGCGGAGGCCGACCCGTTCCTCGACGACAGCATGGTGAGCCTCTCGGAGCTGGACCCGGGCACCGAGGGCAAGACCGTGGTCGTACGCCGGATCGGCGAGCCGATCCAGACGGACGCGCAGCTGATGTACACGCTGCGGCGGGCGGGCGTGCAGCCCGGCGCCGTGGTGAGCGTGACGGAGTCGCCGGGCGGTGTCCTGGTCGGCAGCGGCGGCGAGGCCGCCGAGCTGGAGGCGGAGATCGCCTCGCACGTCTTCGTCGCCAAGGGCTGAGCGTCGGATTCCTGTTCCTGGGTAGGGATGGTCCCGGCGCCTCACGGCGCCGGGACCGGTCCTCCCCTTGCTGACCCGGAGCCCCGAGCTCCCAGGGTCAATCCCCTCGGACCGTCTTCCCCGAGCGGCCCGCCTCCCGTGGGGAATCTCCCCTCGGCAGCGGCGGCCAATCCTTGAGCAAGGTCACTCGAAAGAGCGGTGTTGGCGGCGGGAAGGCCGTTTTCGAATGCGGGTTCGATAGTCTGGCCGGGAGCGAAGGGGGTGCATCTGCGGTGGTACAGCGCTTCGATGTGACAGGGACCGACGGCGTGCGCCTGGCCGCGTGGGAGTTCCGCGAACCTGCCGCCGCCGAGTGGGACACGGACGCTCCCGGCCGGGATCCGTCCGCCGCCCCCGGCCCGTCCTCCGTCCCCGGTCCGGCTCACCGTCCCCGTCCGGCTCACGGTCCGGCTTCCGTTCCCGAACCGGACCGCCCCGCGGTGCTGTTACTCCACGGGCTGATGGGCCGCGCCTTCCACTGGGCCGGCACCGCCCGCTGGCTCGCCGGCCGCCACCGCGTCGTCGCCCTCGACCAGCGCGGCCACGGCCAGAGCGAGGCGCCCGAGCACGGCCCGTACACCCGTGAGGCCTTCGTCGCCGACGCCGAGGCCACCGTCGAGCAGCTGGGCCTGGCGCCCGTCACGGTCGTCGGCCACTCCATGGGCGCGCTCACCGCCTGGCAGCTCGCCGCCCGCCGCCCCGACCTCGTCCGGGCCCTCGTCATCTGCGACATGCGCGCCTCCGCCCTCGGCGCCGCCTCACAGCGCCAGTGGGAGGACTGGTTCCGCCGCTGGCCCCTGCCCTTCCCCACCCAGGACGCCGCCCGCCGCTGGTTCGGCGAGGACGACCCGTGGGTCGAACGCCCCGACCCCGGCCGCGGCGAGTTCTTCGCCGAGGTCATGCACCGGGCCCATGACGGCTGGCGGCCCCTCTTCTCCCGCTCCCAGATGCTCACCGCCCGCGAGACCTGGGTCCACGACGCCCACTGGGAGGAACTCGCCCAGGTCCGCTGCCCCACGCTGGTCGTCCGCGGCCTCGACGGCGAACTCGGCCGCGCGGAGGCCCAGGAGATGGTCCGGGTCCTCCCGGCCGGCCAGTACGCGGAGATCCCCGACGCCGGCCACTACCTCCACTACGACCAGCCGGCCGCCTGGCGGGCAGCCCTGGAACCCTTCCTGGACGGAGTCCTGGCGGAGCCCTGACCGGCCCCGCCCGACCTCCCCGGCCCCGAGCCCGGGCCCGGCCGGCGGCGCGCGGTGAGCCCACCCGCGGGCTCACCGCCCGCCGCCGATGGGCTCACCGCGCCCCGCCCGGGCCCGTGTTCACCGCCCCGGCGCCCGCAGGACCTCGATCACGCCCGCGTAGCTGCTCGCGCCGTGCCCGGCCGCCTTCGCCCGCTGCATGGTCGCCTTCAGCAGCTCGGGCAGCGCGTTGTCCAGGCCGCGCGCCCCGGCCGCGTGCAGCAGGTGGTCGATCGCGGCGATCTGCACGTCGACGGTGGCGTCGTCCCCCGGGTAGTGCCCGGCGTCCACCTGGCCCGCGTACGTCGTCATGAACCCCGACACCGCGCCCAGCCAGCGCACCGCGATCGCCGTGAAATCGGCCGCCGTCGCCTTCTCGGACCCGACCAGGGCGGTGCCGTGCAGCCATCCGGTCAGGGCGGCCCACATCAGGCCCAGCAGCGCCGCGTCGTAGAGGGAGGCCATGCCCTGGTCGGCGCCGAGGTACAGCGGGTCGCCGAGGACCCGCAGGACGGGCGCCCAGGTCTCGAACACCTCCCGGGACCCGCTGTAGAGGAACATCATCTCCGCGCTCCCGACGCCCGGCGGCGTCGTCATGATCGCCCCGTCGAGGTACGCCGCCCCGCGCGCCGCCGCCCAGCCGGCCGCCTCGCGCGCCTGCTCCGGCGAGCCGGAGCAGAGGTTGACCAGGGTCCGCCCGGTCAGGTCGTCGTCGCCGAACAGCGCGTACATCACCTCGTAGTCGAGCACGCAGACGACCGTCAGCGGGCTCGACGCGACGGCCTGGGCCGGCGAGGGCGCGAGCCGGGCGCCCCGCCCGACCAGTTCGCGCGCCTTGTCCGCGGACCGGTTCCAGACGGTCACGGCGTGCCCGGCGCCCAGCAGTGCGGCGGCCAGCGCCGACCCCATCGAGCCCAGCCCGATGACGGTCACGGGCGCGGGGGAGGGGGCGGGGGCGGGCGTGGCGGCGGCAGTGGCGGCGGGGGTGGGAAGGGTGGTCATGCTCAGCTCCTCGGACGGTCTCCTGCGACGGGACCACGCTCGCAGCGGGAGCCGGACCCGGACAGTGACGGCAGTGCCGCGAGCCGCCCAATTCCTGCCACGGCCAGGGGTGATGGCGCCGGGGTAGCCTCGGGAGGATGAGTGCTGCTGGTTCCGCCGGCCCGGCCGGTTCCGTCGCCGTGGTGATCCCGAACGACATCCCCTTCCCGTCGTGGGACCTGTACGAGGCGAGCATCCCGCTGACCGTCTTCGGCAAGCCCCAGCCCGACCTGGCCGATCCCTGGTACGACCTGCGGCTGTGCGGTACGGACGAGGGCGCGGGCCCGGCCGGGGCGTCCGGGCTCGCGGTGCGCACCCCCTACGGCCTCGAGGACCTGGCGGGCGCGGACACCGTCATCGTCCCGTCCGTCCCCGACGCCTGTGTCGAGGACGGCGTACCGCTGCCGCCGAAGCTGATCGCGGCCCTGCGGGACGCCCGGGACGCCGGGGCGCGCATGGTCTCCCTCTGCACGGGCGCCTTCGCGCTCGCCGAGGCCGGCGTCCTCGACGGCCGCCGGGCCACCGCGCACTGGATGCACACGGCCCAACTGGCCGCCCGCTACCCGAAGGTGCGGGTCGACGACTCCGTCCTGTACGTCGACGACGGCGACGTCCTCACCAGCGCCGGCCTGACGGCGGGCCTGGACCTGTGCCTGCACCTGGTCCGGCGCGACCTCGGCGCGCACGTGGCCAACCAGCTCGCCCGCCGGATGGTCGTCCCGGCCCACCGCAAGGGCGGGCAGGCGCAGTTCATCGACCTCTCCGTCCCGGCGACGGACGACGAAGGGCTGGGCCCCGTCCTGGAGTGGGCCCGCGCCCGCCTGGACGAACCGCTCTCGGTCGACGACCTGGCCCGCCGGGCCTCGATGAGCCCGCGCACCTTCTACCGCCGCCTCCAGGCGGCCACGGGCACGACACCGCTGCAGTGGCTGCTGAACCAGCGGCTGGCCCGGGCGCAGGCGCTGCTGGAGTCGACCGGTCTGCCGGTGGAGAAGGTGGGCGAACTCAGCGGCCTGGGCACGGCGAACAACCTCCGCCACCACTTCCTGAAGCAGGTGGGCGTCTCCCCGACGGACTACCGCCGGTCGTTCCCGGCCCACCCGGCCCACCCGGCCCGCCCGGCCCGCAACGGCGGCGAGGGCTGACGGGACACCCCGTACAGCCCTCGCCCACCCAGCACGAGACGCGCGACCCACCCCGCACGAGCCGCGCGTCCCCGCCTACCCCTTGCTCACCGCCTGCAGGATCTCCGGCAGCTTCCGCGCCACCACCGGCGCCGACAGCCGCAGGCCCGCCCAGGTCGCCAGCGCGCCCCAGGCCACGCCCGCCGGCAGCAGCAGCCACAGCAGGGACTCGTGGCCCGCCATGTGGAGCCAGATCGTCACGCCGATCAGGGGGGCGCACAGCAGGGCCGCCGCGACCATGCCGCCGAAGATGCCGGTCCAGGCGAGGCCGGCCTGGCCCGGGACGACGTTCTTGAAGGCGCCCTCCGACGGGATCGAGTACGGGTAGTGGGCCGACGTCAGCGCGCCCGTGCACAGCATCGCGCCCAGCAGCGCCAGCGTGAGCCCCAGCGCCTGCGGCAGGGCCGCCCAGTTGTCCACCAGCCAGGCCGTGACCACCGTGACGACCACCGAGTACGGGACCGTCACCAGGGCCAGCGCGGCCGCCCGCGCCCGGAGTTCGACGTACGCGTCCCGCGGGGTCGAGATGGTCTGCGCGATCATCCAGAACGCCGAGTAGTCCTGGCCGAACTGGTTGTACATCTGCACGCCGAGCATGCCCGCGCCGAAGCACGCCAGGTAGACCGACCCGGTGCCCTGGAGGGCGTTGAAGACCGGCACGATCACCCCGATGGCGAGCGCCGTGACCCACGCGGACTTGGTCTTCGGGTCGCGCACCACGTACCGCAGGCTGCGCTGCATCGCGGTGCCCGTGCGGCCCCCCGGCAGCAGCCGCCACAGCCCGCCGCCCGGGGCGTGCTCCTTGACGGGGCCGGCCGCGGCGATCGTGGAGCCGTCCGGGCTGACCATCAGCCGGGTCAGGCTGCGCTCCCACGCCCACACCAGCCCCGCCAGCGCGGCCAGCGTCAGCAGCAGCTGCGCCGCCGCCCGCCCGTACGCGCCGGCGGCCACCGAGTCGACCATGCCGACCGCGGTCGCGGGCGGCAGCCACCGTACGACGGCCTCGACCGGTTCCAGCGAGGTCAGGCCGCCGGCCTGGGTCAGGCGCTGGGCGCCGAAGTTGACCAGCTGCGCGCCCACCGCGATCAGCAGACCGCTGAGCAGCGCCAGGTCGCGCCCCTTGCGGCTGGTCAGCAGCCGCACGTTGGCGGTGGCCACCGCCCGCGCCAGCGCCACGCACACCAGCAGCACCAGCGGTACGGCGACCACGCCGGCCGCCCAGCCCGCCGGGCCCTGAGCCACCGCCACCACCGAGCCGATGGCCAGGCAGACGGTGAACAGGGGCCCGATGCCCACCAGCGAGGACACCAGCAGCGCCCGCACCAGCGGCCGCGGCCGCAGCGGCAGCATCACCAGTCGCGAGGGGTCGAGCGTGTCGTCACCGGCCGCGAAGAACAGCGGCATGAACGCCCAGGCCAGCGCCAGGATCCCGGTCAGGAGCACGGTCACCGTGCCGGCGTGCACGTGTCCGCGCAGCAGGGTGAGCAGCAGCAACAGCGCCGCCGCGCAGAGCATCGCGAAGACGAAGGAGCCGATGAACGCGGCCTTGCGCTTGGAGGATCCGCGCAGTCCGTTGCGCAGCAGCGCCAGCTTCAGGCCGACGAAGACCGACGTCAGTGACGGCGCGGCCGCCGCCGTCGCCGCGGAGCCCGGGGTGACGGCCGTGACCGCGCTCATCGCCCGCCGCCCAGCCAGTCCAGGGCGGCGCCCGCGTCGCGGCCGTTCGCACCGACGAGTTCGAGGAAGGCGCTCTGCAGCGAGCCCGCCTCGCCCCGTACGTCGGCCAGCGGGCCCGCGGCCCGGATCCGGCCGGCGGCCATCACGGCCACCCAGTCGCACACCGACTCGACGAGCTCCATCACGTGGGAGGAGAAGACGACCGTCGCGCCGGAGGCGGTGTAGCGCTCCAGCACCCCGCGGATCGTCTGCGCCGAGACGGGGTCCACGCCCTCGAACGGCTCGTCCAGGAACAGCACCTCGGGGTTGTGCAGCAGCGCGGCCGCCAGGCCGATCTTCTTGCGCATGCCCGTGGAGTAGTCGACGACCAGCTTGTGCTGCGAGCCCGCCAGGTCCAGGACGTCCAGCAGCTGGGTGGCCCGCTTGTCGACCTCGTCGCCCGGCAGCCCTCGCAGCCGGCCCATGTAGCCGAGCAGTTCCCGCCCGGACAGCCGCTCGAAGAGGCGCAGGCCCTCGGGCAGCACGCCGATCCGGGACTTCACCTCGGCCGGGTCGCGCCACACGTCGTGCCCGGCGACCTCCACCCGGCCCTGGTCCGGGCGCAGCAGCCCCGTGATCATCGACAACGTCGTCGTCTTACCGGCCCCGTTGGGGCCGACCAGGCCGATGAACCGGCCCGCCGGGATCTCCAGGTCGATGCCCGCGACGGCGATCTGCTCGCCGAAGCGCTTCCACAGACCTTCTATCCGTACGGCGGGCGCGGCGGACGCGGTCCCGTCGCCTGCCCTGTGTGCCTGGTCGGCCATGGGTGTTGCCTTTCACTTCGTCCCCGTTGGTCGTTCTCACCATAGGAGCGAAGGCACAGGCAGCGTCAGTTACGAATGTCATGCATGTCGGCCGGGCGCCGCCTCACGCCCGGCCGCGGGCGCGCGCCGCCGCCGCCTCGCGGCCGCAGGCGTACGCCAGCGCGTCGATCAGCTCCTCGGTGTCCGGCAGCCAGCGGTTGGCGGGCGTGGGGCGGCGGGCCCACTGCACCGAGCCGCTGACCCCGTACCGGGTCGGCGGCGCCGCGACGTACTCGCCCTCGCCGCGGGCGACCAGGTCCAGCGAGGCCGGCGGCCAGCCCAGCTTGCGCACCAGGTCCGGCACCTTGGCGCCGGCGCCCGGCAGGACGAAGAAGAGCATCCGCCGGTGCGGGGTCAGGGTCACCGGACCGAGGGTGACCGCCATGCGCTCCAGGCGGGCCAGCGCGAGGAAGCCGGCGGACTCCGGGACGTCGATCGCGTCGAAGGTCCGCCCGGTGGGCAGCAGGATCGAGGCGCCGGGGTTCTTGGACCACATCCGCCGGACCTGGACGGCGCTGCCGGTGGCCTGCGCCGCCCAGTCCTTCACCGCCGGGTGCGCGCCGGGCGTCACGCAGGCCTCGCCGCCGCCGCAGGAGCACAGCTCCCGGCCGTCCGCGGGCTCCAGCGAGGTGCCGGGGAACACGTCCCAGTGCCGCTCTTCCGCGTACCGCACGGCATGGTCCAGCAGCTGCTCGCCGCGCTGCTTGGGGATGGGCGCGGTCTCCGTGACTCCGATGGTCTCTTCCACGTCCTTCACAACTCCCGCCGTCACCACGGGTTACGGGCGTAAACCGGCCGGTGGGCGGAGCATCGATCCTGCACGCGGGGCGCATCGGTGCACGGGCGGGGGCGCGCGGGAGGACGGGGAGCCGGGTCTGGGTAGCGACAAGTCGCAGAGCGGAAGATTCTCCGCCAATCAGCCGGGAAGTGATCATTCGAACGATCACCCGCGGCCACAGGGGGTTTTCATGGCAGCCAGGCCTCTCGTCGCCCGTCAGCCGAACGAACGGTTGCAGGCGCTCATCCAGGAAGCCGGGTGCTCCAACGCCGGGCTCGCCCGCCGTGTGAACGTGACCGGCGCCGAGCACGGTCTCGATCTCCGCTACGACAAGACGTCCGTGGCCCGCTGGCTGCGCGGTCAGCAGCCGCGCGGCCGGGCCCCCGGGATCATCGCCGAGGCCCTGGGCCGCAAACTGGGCCGTACCGTCACCATCGACGAGATCGGCATGGCCAACGGCAAGAACCTCGCCTCGGGCGTGGGCCTGCAGTTCTCCCCGACCGTCATCGGCGCCATCGAGCAGGTCTGCGAGCTGTGGCGCAGCGACGTGGGCCGCCGCGACTTCCTGTCCGGCTCCAGCGTGGCCGCGTCCGCGCTGGTCGAACCCAGCCGCGACTGGCTGATCAGCGGGGCGGACGCGGCGGTGGCCCGCTCGGGTGGCTCGCGCGTGGGCATGTCCGACGTGGACGCGGTACGGGCGACGACGGAGGCGCTCGTCGACCTTGACCACCGGTTCGGCAGCGGGCACGTGCGGCCCGTGGTCGTCCACTACCTCAACAGCGTGGTGTCGGGCCTGATCGGCGGGTCCTACCGGGAACCGGTGGGGCGGGCGCTGTTCGCGGCGGTGGCGCGGCTGACCGAACTCGCCGGCTACATGGCCGTGGACACCGGCCAGCCGGGGCTGGCCCAGCGCTACTACATCCAGGCGCTGCGGCTGGCCCAGGCGGCGGGCGACCGCGCGTACGGCGGGTATGTGCTGGCCGCGTCGATGAGCCACCTGGCGGCCGAGCTCGGCAACCCGCGGGAGATCGCGCAGCTGGCGCGGGCGGCGCAGGAGGGCACCCGCGGGCAGGTCACCCCGCGCGCGGAGGCCATGTTCTACGCCGCCGAGGCCCGTGGCCACGCGCTGCTGGGGGACGCCCGGGCGACGTCCGTACTGTCCGCGCGGGCGGTCACCGCGCTGGAGCGGGCCGAGCCGGAGTCCGGCGACGACCCGGCGTGGATCCGGCACTTCGACGAGGCGTACCTGGCCGACGAGCTCGCCCACTGTCACCGTGACCTCGGCCAGGCGGACGCGGCCGGGCGGCGGGCGCAGGAGGCGCTGCGGGCGCTGCCCGAGACCAAGGCCCGCAGACGAGCGATCGGGATGCTGCTGCTCGCGGCCGCGCAGGTGCAGCAGCGCGAGGTCGAGCAGGCCTGCCACACGGCGACGAAGGCGGCCGAGCTGCTGGGTTCGCTGCGCTCGAACCGGGGCGCGGAGTACCTCGACGACTTCCGCCAGCGGGTCGCGCCGTACCGGGAGGAAGCCGCCGTACGGGAATTCACGGCCCGGGTGGAGGCACGCGTGGCATAAATCGCATCTGGCCCCGCGGGCTGTGGACGGCCTGCCGCGAACGGTGAGTGACCGGGTAGCGTGACCCGACGGTCCCGTAGGTTCGGGTGCAGTCGGAGAAGGAGTCCCGGTGACGCAGAGCGGACAAGGCGGACAAGGGGGCGATCAGCGCCACCCGGTGGAGCCCCCCGCGTACGCGGACGCCCCGCCGGCCGCGGACCCGTGGGGCCCGCCGCCCGCCGTGGCGCCGGCCCCGGGGCATGCGCTCGGGCCGGGGCACGTGCTCGCGCCGGGGTACGAGGGGCCGGGCGCGCCCGACTGGGGGCACGTCCCGGCGCCATCCGGCGGAGACCGTACGCCGCTGCCCGAGGCGGCGACGCAGTACATCCCGCCGGTCCCGGCCGCGCCCGGCCCGATGGAGGCGGCGACGCAGTACATCCCGCCGGTCCCGGCCGCGCCCGGCCCGATGGAGGCCGCGACGCAGTACATCCCGCCCGTCCCGGCGGCGCCCGGTCCGGGGGCCGACGAGGCGGCCACCCAGTTCATCCCGCCGGTCACGGACGGCCCGTTCCACGCCGAGGAGCAGGGGCACACCCAGGTGCTGCCGCCCATCCAGGAGACGGTACGGCCGCACACACCACGGGGCGGGCCGCCGCGCCCGTACCCGGGGCAGCACCAGCAGCCCCCTCAGCACCCGCACCCGCACCAGCAGTACGCGCCCGCCGCCGGACCGCGCCGTCAGGCCCCGCCGCCCCTCGAGGAGCCCGCCCGCCGGGTGTCGCCCGCGATCATCGCGGCCGCCGTGTTCGGCCTGGCGCTGACCGGGCTCGGCGTCGGCGCGCTGCTCGGCGGCGACGTCAAGCCGAAGAGCAACGACCCGGTGGCGGTCGCCTCCGTGCCGAGCCCGACCGGGTCCCAGCCGCCGTCGGCAGCCGCCGAGGCGCCGGTGGACCCGGCGCGCGCCCAGGCCGTGCAGCTGGACAAGCTGCTCGCCGACAGCAACGACAGCCGGGCCACGGTGATCGACGCCGTCGACGACATCAAGGGCTGCGACAACCTCGACACCGCGGCCAAGGACCTGCGCGACGCGGCCCGCCAGCGCGAGGGGCTGGTCACCCGGCTCCAGGAGCTGAAGATCGACAAGCTGCCCGACCACGCCAGGCTGGCCGCCGCCCTCACCAAGGCCTGGCAGTCCTCGGCGGCCGCGGACAAGCACTACGCGGCGTGGGCGGACGAGCTCGCCGGTGACAAGAAGGACTGCAAGGACGGCCGTGCCAGGTCCTCGTCGCATGCGAACGACGGCAACAAGTCCAGCGCCGAGGCGACCCGCGCGAAGGAGTCGGCGGCGACCCTGTGGAACCGCATCGCGGGCCAGTACGGCCTGACGAAACGGGCCACGTCGCAGCTCTGACCCGGTGCGCGCGACGTCAGTTCGAGCCGGGCGCGCCCTCCAGCGTCTGCGTCATGTCCATCGTGCCCTCGCCCGCCTGCGCGACCAGCCGGCCCGACTGCACCACCTGGAAGCTGACCCGCCCGTTGACGATCCGCGGGTAGCCGCTGACCGCGCGCAGGTCCTGGAAGCGCCACTTCAGGTCCGGGGTGAGGCCGCCGGTCGGGACGCCCTCCGACCGGCTCAGCGCGCGGGCGACGTCGCGCGCGCCGATGGTGTCCGCGTCGCCGAGCGTCTTCACGATCTCCGTGAAGACGGAGTACGCGATCCACGTGGTCTGCGTCCCGGCGTCGCTCGGGTCCACCTCGTCGTCGCCGAAGGCGTGATCGGCGATGACCTGGCGCATCGGGGCCCACAGCGGGTCGCTGGCCACCGGGTACCAGCCGGTGACGTACGCGCCCTCGAAGGGGCTCTCCTTGCCGCCGGTGCGGTCGATCAGGGCCTGGCTGACACTGCCGAGGACCGAGGCGAGCTGCGGCTTCTTCTGCTTGGTCTCCACGCGGCGGTAGGAGTCGAAGAAGGTCTCGGTGCGGGCGCCGAGCACGGCCGTGACGCAGCCCTTGGTGGTGTCCTTGCCGCGGGCGGCGTCGACGAGCGCCTCGCGGGCCTGCGGGCCGTAGTCGCTCGCGTCCTCGGCGGCCCGGATGTCGGAGGCCTCCTGCTGCCTGCCGGCCCGCAGGCCGGCGTTGAGCAGGATCGGCATCGAGTCGCCCGCGAGGGTGTCGGGGCGGACCAGGGCCACCTGCTCGCAGGAGCGGGCGAGCTGGTGGCCGGCGCCGGCCAGCAGGGCGGGCTGGCCGCCGTTGACGGGGAAGGACAGGGTGGACTGGAACTCTTCGGAGGAGATGCCGTAGCCGCCGATGAAGGGGATGCCCGCGGCCTCCAGGGGGGACATGAAGGCGCGGCCGTGCTGGCTGTAGGAGCCGATCACGGCGACCGCCTTCTCGGCGATGGCCTTGCGGGCGCAGTCGCCGGCGCCGGCGGGGGTGTTGTGCTCGTTGCAGGTCAGGACGCGCAGCTTGCGGCCGTTGATGCCGCCCTTGCCGTTGATCCACCGCTCGTAGGCCTTGGCCATGGCGGGCATTCCGGCCATATTGGTGGCTTTGGTGTCCTGGGGTGCGAACGTCATGACCGTGAGCGTCTGCTGCGCACCCCCACCGCCACCTGGGAGTGCGCCGCATCCGGTGGCGAGACACGCACCGAGCGCCAAAGCCAGGAGGGAGCGGTATTTCGCCATGCGTCGCATGTCAGTCATGGCTATGCACACTTCCTCCCCACGGGTAACGGGGCAGTGAGCGGTAGGCAACGACGAGTGACGGGAGGGTGAACTCCGGGCGCCTCAAGATCCCGTATGGGCGGAACGTACGATCGAAAGCGTGACATTCGTCCAAGCTTCCAAGAACTCTTCCCGACCCGGCCGCCGCTCCTCCACCATGGGCGGCATGCCGCTCAACGACATGCCGTGGTGGCGCTGGCGCAGCAACGTGCGCTCGGCCCTGCACATGCTTTCCGATCCCGCCTTCCAGGAGGAGACCTGGCTGGCCGGTCTCGAGGGCTACGGTGACGTGACCGACGCCGTGTACCGGCTGGTCGAGGACACCTGGCTCGACAGCTGGTCCGCCGAGAAGTACGTCGGGACGATCTTCCGGGACTCTCAGGAGGCCGCGCTGGTCGACGTCGCCGTCCTGCGCGTGCTGCGCATCCTGCACCAGGTGGGCCCCGACGCACCCGTCGCCGCGTACCTGGAACACCACGGCTGGCCCGAGGCGGTCCGCGCGGCGCGCGAGGCGCACGTACGGCTGGCCGCGGCGGACGGGGACGACCCGGACGCGTACCCGAGGTCGCTGGAAGTACTGCGAATCCTGACCCGCACGGTGTGAAAAGGTGTGGTGCCATGAGCGATGACCCGCACCAGCCGCACCAGCCGCACCACCAGCGCCCCCCGCAGTCCGAGCAGTACGTCCTGACCCTGTCGTGCCCCGACAAGCAGGGCATCGTGCACGCCGTGTCGAGCTACCTGTTCATGACCGGGTGCAACATCGAGGACAGCCGCCAGTTCGGCGACCACGACACCGGACTCTTCTTCATGCGGGTCCACTTCTCGGCCGAGGCGCCGGTGACGGTGGAGAAACTGCGGGCGAGCTTCGCGGCGATCGGCGACTCGTTCCGGATGGACTGGCAGATCCACCGCTCCGACGAGCGGATGCGGATCGTCCTGATGGTCTCCAAGTTCGGGCACTGCCTCAACGACCTGCTCTTCCGCTCGCGCATCGGCGCGCTGCCGGTGGAGATCGCGGCCGTCGTCTCCAACCACACCGACTTCGCCGAGCTGGTCGGCTCGTACGACATCCCCTTCCACCACATTCCGGTGACGCGGGAGAACAAGGCCGAGGCCGAGGCGCAGCTGCTGGAGCTGGTCCGCTCCGAGAACGTCGAGCTCGTCGTCCTGGCCCGCTACATGCAGGTCCTCTCGGACGCGCTGTGCAAGGAGCTGAGCGGGCGCATCATCAACATCCACCACTCGTTCCTGCCGAGCTTCAAGGGTGCCAAGCCGTACCACCAGGCGCACGCGCGCGGCGTGAAGCTGATCGGCGCGACCGCCCACTACGTGACCGCCGACCTCGACGAGGGCCCGATCATCGAGCAGGAGGTCGAGCGCGTGGGCCACGAGGTCACGCCCGACCAGCTGGTCGCCATCGGCCGTGACGTCGAGTGCCAGGCGCTGGCGCGCGCGGTGAAGTGGCACAGCGAGCACCGCGTCCTGCTGAACGGCTCCCGCACGGTCGTCTTCGCCTGAGCACACCTCGGGGGCGCCGCGTGCGTGGCGCCCCCGAGGCGTTGCTACAGCCGGCTGAGGGAAGCCGCCGCGAAGAGGACGTCGCGGATGGCCTCGCGGTCGCCGCGCTGGCCGGCCGCCGCCTCGTCCGGGGCGATGTGCCCGGCCGCGAGCTGGCAGAACTCGATGGTGTCCATCGCGATCTCCGCGACCGTGCGGTCCGCCGAGGTCGCCGCCGCCGGCGAATCCAGCGCGATGTCCCAGGAACCGCCGCCCGCGCCCTCGATCTCCAGGTGCAGCGTCCGGCCCGGCTTGCCCGCCGCCACCAGGTCCTGGGGCGGGCCGGCCAGCCCGCCCCGGCGGCGGTCGGCCAGCGCACCGGGCAGCAGCCGGGCCGCCAGGTCGATCATCCCGTGCAGGTGCGCGCCGGCCGGCGGTTCGTACGGGTAGTCCACCGCCTCCGCGATGTCGGAGGCGTGCACCCAGCACTCGAAGGCCCGTTCCAGGAACGCGTCCCCCAGCGGCAGCGAGGAATCCCCGTAGTCCACCGTGAGGTCGGCGACGCCGCGGCCCGCGAAGGAGACCGTACGCACCAGGGTGTGCCCCTGTTCCCGCCAGGGTTCCCGGACCTGGCGGGTGGTCGGGTACGGCGAGGAGGACCAGAACTCCTCCGTGCGGGCCGTGGGATCGGCCGGTGCCGGCGCGCCCAGCGGATCGGTCAGCCCCAGCGCGGTCGCGACCAGCGCGTCCACCGTCAGCAGATGCCCGATGACCCCGGCCACCGTCGTCCGCCGCGAGGTCCGCCGGTCCTCCTGGAACCACTTCAGCCGGACCGGCGTGTGCCACTCCGAGTCCCCGAAGTCCCGCAGCAGCGCGTCCAGCCGCGCCGTCTCCGTGTCGTACGGCGTCGCCCAGACCGGCACGGGGATCCGCGCCGGACGCTTGCCCAGGCAGTCCTCCAGCACCCGTGACCGCAGCATGGGCTTGAGGTCCAGGCTCTCCTCGGGGTGCAGCAGGCCCACCGCGTCGCGCAGCCGCAGCGCCTCCTCCGCGCAGGGCGCGCACTCGGTGAGGTGCTCCTCCACCGCGTGCGTCTCCTCCGGCGAGCACGCCGACAGCGCCCACGCGCCCAGCAGCGACTTCAGCACGTCGTGCGAGGGCGGCCCGATCGGCGTCACCGCGGGCAGGGTGGCGAAGTCGTCCGCCGCGGCCCGTGGACCCGGTATCCGGGCGGGGCCCGGCAGCTGGTATCCGTCGTCGGCAGACTCGGCGGGGCCGTTCATCGGGAACTTCCGTATCCGGGCGGGGCGGTGTCCTCCGGGAGGACGTTGGCGGTCGACAGCAGCTGGAGTCCCAGGCGCAGCCGCCGGCGCGCCTCGTCCTCGGTGATCTGGAGGTCGGCGGCGGCCTGCCGGTAGTCGCGGCGCTTGAAGTACGCCAGTTCCAGCGCGGCCCGCAGCGGCGCCGGCATGGACGTGACGATGAAGTCCGCGCGGGCGGCGGCGTTGGCGCTGGCCACCTTCCGCTCCAGCTCCTCGCGCGAACCGCGGCCCAGTTCGGCCTGGCGCAGCCGGGCCACGGCCTGGCCCTGGGTGATCCGGGCCACCCAGGAACGCATCGATCCCTGCTTGGGGTCGTACGCGTCCGGGTTCTCCCAGATGTAGCCGAACACCTCACGGGTGATCCGGTCCGCCGCTTTCTCGTCACCGAGCACGCGGTGCGCCAGGCTGTGCACGAGCGACGCGAACCGGTCGTACAGCTCCCCGAGTGCGGCGGCCTCGCCGCGTGCCAGACGTTGCTGCATGCGGCGGTCCCAGCGCGGTGGTACGTCCTTCGGCATACTGCCCCCAGCCGTGTGTCGACCCTCCGAATGTAGTGGGCACCGTGCGGTTCGCGCCCGTTTTGGGAGAAGGTCCCCCTGGAAGGGGGGCCTGCGTGCTACAGCTCGTGCGCCGCACCGCGCTCCTCGTGCGCGGGTTCGATGCGGCCACCTCCTTGCCGGCTTTCCTTAACGCGCAGGCCACCGAGGCCTTACGCTTCCGCCTGTCTTGAACTGAACCCCACCGCACATGTGAAGGCGGAACGCCGAATATGGACAGCGCACAGTACGAGCGCAAGATCGCCGCCCGATTCGCCACCTTCGACCAGGACGGCAACGGATATATCGACCGGGAGGACTTCAGCGCGGCCGCCAGGGCGGTGCTGGCCGAATTCGGCACCACCGCACGCTCCGACCAGGGGCAGGCCGTCTTCAACGGGGCCGAGGCCTTCTGGCAGGGCATGGCCGGCATCGCCGACGTGGACGGCGACCAGCGGGTGACCCGCGAGGAGTTCATCACGGGCGCCGCCAAGCGGCTGCGGGACAGCCCGGACCGGTTCGCCGAGATCGCGCGGCCGTTCCTGCACGCGGTCATCGCGGTCGCGTCGGGCGGCAGCCCCGAGGGCTCCACGCCGGAGGCGGTGGCCCGGGTGCTGCGGGTGCTGGGCACCGCCGCCGAGGGTGCCGAGCAGATCGCGCGCGCCCTGGACGCCGACGGGGACGGCCGGATCTCGGAGGAGGAGATCCTGGCCGCGTTCGCCGGCTACTGCGGGGTCGAGGCACCGGACGCGTAGGGCGGCCGGTCCGCGGGACCGGTACGGGCCGGGCGGGCGGCCGGTCGCCCGCCCCGCCGGGCTACCCGCCGGACGGGCTCGGCGTCACGCCGGGCTGGTTCGGCTGGTTGGGCTGGGCCGCGGACGGCGGCGCGAAGGGGTGCCGCGGGGTCACGATCTCGGTGACCGTTTTGCCGATCAGCGAACTCAGGCTGCCCGTGCCGTTGTCGATGTCGGAGTTGATGAGCACGACGAGGGTGGTCCGCTCGGCGGGCAGGCGGATCGCCAGGGTCTCGTAGCCGGGGATGTCGCCGTTGTGCCCGACCCAGCCGTTCAGGGAGAGGATCCCCAGGCCGTAGCCGAGCCCGGGGTGCCCGGTGGGCGTCATCCGCATGCGCTGGGCCTGGGTGGCGGGTTCCAGGAGCCTGCCGTCGGCGAGCGCCGGCACCCAGGCGCGCAGGTCGTCGAGGTCGGAGATCACCGCGCCGGCGGCCCACGCCCAGGAGGGGTTCCACAGCGAGGAGTCGACCGGCTTGCCGCTGGGGCTGAAGTCCGTGTAGCCGTGGGCGTACGGGGTGGGCATGGCGCCGTCCTTGGGCAGGGACGTGTCGTTCAGGTGCAGCGCATCGAAGACGTGCTCCCGCAGGAACGCGGCCAGCGGCTGCCCGCCCACCTTCTCGATCAGGAGGCCGAGCAGCACCGTATTGGTGTTGCTGTACATCCACTTGGTGCCCGGCGGGAACTGCGCGGGGTGCGCGAAGGCGATGTCCAGCAGCTGGCGCGGGGTGTAGACGCGCTGCGGGTTCGCGCGGACCTCGGCCATCCACGTGGGGTCGAGGGTGTAGTCGTAGAGCCCGCTGCGCATGCCGGCCAGCTGCCGTACGGTGATCCGCTCCCCGCCCGGCACGCCGTCGACGTACCGCGCGATCGGGTCGTCGAGGCCGATCCGGCCCTCGTCGACGAGCTGCAGGACCGCGGTGACGGTGAAGGTCTTGGTGACGCTGCCGATCCGGTGGAACAGGTCGGCCTTCATGGGGGCGCCGGTGGCCTGGTCGGAGACGCCGAGGGAGCGCTGGTAGGAGCCGCCGCCGTCGATCCACAGGCCGACGTTCATGCCGGGGAAGCCGCCCCGCTCCATGGCCGCGGCGAGCGCGTCGTCGAGGCGCTGCACGGTGGCCGGGTCGAGGTCCGGCCGCCCCGGCGGCGCGGCGGCCGGGGCGGGCCCGGCGCACAGCGCGGCCAGCAGCAGGGAGGCGGCCGCCGCCGCGGAGATCCCCCGGAACCTGCCCAGAGCGCCCATCGCGGACCACCTCCGCACCTCACGTCCCCGAGGCCGCTCCTCACAGCGTAGGAGGGGACGCGGGAGGCGGCGACCGGGGCGGTGGCGGCGTCCGGGGCTGGTGGCGGCGGCCGGGCCGGCGACCGGCGGCCGGCGGGCGGGGTCAGGGGCGGGCGTAGCGCTCGCGCAGCTTGTACTTGAGCACCTTGCGCAGGGCGTCGTTGCGGGGGAGGGCCTCCACCAGCTCCAGCTGCTCGGGCAGCTTGTGCGTGGCCAGGCCCGCCCCGCGCAGGTACGCCGTGACTGCGGCCAGGTCCAGCGGCGCGGCCCCCGGCGGCTGCTCGACGACCGCGCAGACGCGTTCGCCGCGCTCGGGGTCGGGCAGGCCGATGACGGCGGCGTCGCCGACGCCGGGCAGCTGGTGCAGGAGGTCCTCGATCTCCTTGGCGGAGATGTTCTCGCCCTTGCGGATGATCACGTCCTTGCTGCGGCCGGTGAGGACCAGGTGGCCGCTCGCGGTGAGGTGCCCGAGGTCGCCGGTGATCAGGTAGCCGTCGGCGTCGAACACCTCCGCCGTCTGCGCGGGGTCGAGGTAGCCCCGGCAGACGGCCTCGCCGCGCAGCCGGACCTCGCCGTCGGTACCGGCGGGCAGCACCGAGCCGTCGGGACCGGTGATCCGTATGGACATCCCGGCGGGCGGCCGGCCCTCGGTGGTGGCGAGGTTTTCGTCGGTGTCGTCGGGCGAACCCATGGTGATCATGGGGACTTCGGTCATGCCGTAGCCGTGGGTGAGCTTGCAGCCCAGCTCGCGCACCACCGCGTGGTAGATCTCCGGCGGTTTGGGGGCGCCGCCGCCCGCCAGCAGCCGCAGGGTGGGGATCAGCGGCTCGCCGGGGTCCTTGCGCTGCTCGGTGAGGAAGAGCGAGTAGAAGGCGGTCGAGCCGCCGGCGACGGTGACCCCGTGGCGGCGGTAGCCGGCCACCGCGCCGGGCATCGCGAACTTCTCGAACAGGACCGCCGGGAAGCCGTACAGCAGCAGCATCACCAGGTAGTCGGGCCCGCCGATGTGCGCGTACGGGAAGGCGATCGAGCCGACGTCGGCGGAGGTCAGGCGCAGGGCGTGCGCGAGGCACGAGCCGCCCGCCAGGAGCGAGCGGTCGGTGTGCAGGACGCCCTTGGGGTCGGAGGTGGTGCCGGAGGTCCAGTAGATCCACCGTACGTCGGTGCCGGAGGCGGGCGGCGGGGGCAGCAGCCCGGGATCGCCCTCCGGCAGGTCCGTGTCCGCGTACGCCTCGAAGACGCCGCGGGCGCCGAGCCGCTCGGCCATCGCGCGGTGGTCGAAGCCGCGCCACTGCCCGGGTACGGCGAAGAACTCGGCCTTGGACTCGCGCAGCGCGAAGCCGACCTCGCGGTCGCGGTAGAACGGGATGACGGGGGACTGGACGGCGCCGAGGCGGGCGAGGGCGAGCGAGAGCAGCACCGTCTCGATCCGGGTGGGCAGCTGCCAGGCGACGACCGTGCCGGGCCGCACGCCCCGGGCGAAGAGGCCGGCCGCGACGGCCTCGGCGCGCTCGCGCAGCCGGCCGAAGGTGATCACGCGGTCGGTGTCCGCCTCGATGAGGGCGGGGGTGTGCGGGGTGAGGGCTGCCCGGCGGGCGACCAGTTCCCACAGGGTGGGGGCCTGGGCCAGCTCGTGTGCGGTGTCCGTCATGGCCTGACCTCCGGAGCGTCCGACGCGACCAATGTCTGACGTTGTGTCAGATCGACTGGGAAGCGTAGGGCGCTGCCGCTTGTCGGTCCAGGGGTGGCGGGGCTAGCTTATTTCTGACGATCCATCAGATTGCCGGTGCGCGGACGGCAGCGCCCGGACACGGTGAGGGGACCCCATGGAACTGCCTCGGATCATCAGCGTCGACGACCACGTGATCGAGCCCGCCCATCTCTTCTCGACCTGGCTCCCCGCCAAGTACCGGGACCGGGGCCCCCAGCCGCTGACCGCCGGCATCGGCGAGCTCGCGTACACCGGCGGCAAGTACGTGATCACCATGGACCCCGACGGCCCGCCCACCGACTGGTGGATCTACGAGGACCTGAAGTTCCCGTACAAGCGCAACATCGCCGCCGTCGGCTTCGACCGCGACGACATGACCCTGGAGGGCATCACCCGCGCCGAGATGCGCCGCGGCTGCTGGGACCCCGCCGAGCGCCTCAAGGACATGGACCTCAACCACGTCGAGGCCTCACTCTGCTTCCCGACCTTCCCGCGCTTCTGCGGCCAGACCTTCGCCGAGGCCCACGACAAGGAGGTCGCGCTCGCCTGCGTGCGCGCGTACAACGACTGGATGGTCGAGGAGTGGTGCGGCGACAGCGGCGGCCGGCTGATCCCGCTGTGCATCATCCCGCTGTGGGACATCGACCTCGCGGTCGCCGAGATCCGCCGCAACGCGGCCCGCGGGGTCAGGGCCGTCACCTTCTCCGAGATCCCCACCTACCTCGGGCTGCCGTCCATCCACTCCGGTTACTGGGACCCGTTCTTCGCCGTCTGCCAGGAGACCGGCACGGTCGTCAACATGCACATCGGGTCCAGCTCCCAGATGCCTGCCGCCTCCCCCGACGCCCCGCCCGCCGTCCAGGCCTCGCTCAGCTTCAACAACGCGATGGCCTCGATGATGGACTTCCTCTTCAGCGGGGTGCTGGTGAAGTTCCCGACGCTGAAGCTGGCCTACAGCGAGGGCCAGATGGGCTGGATCCCGTACGCGCTGGAGCGCGCCGACGACGTGTGGGAGGAGCACCGCGCCTGGGGCGGGGTCCGCGACCTGATCCCCGAGCCGCCCTCCACGTACTACTACCGGCAGATGTACTGCTGCTTCTTCCGCGACAAGCACGGCATCGCCTCGCTCGACGTCGTCGGCCGCGACAACGCCACCTTCGAGACCGACTACCCGCACGTCGACTCCACCTTCCCGCACACCAAGGAGGTCGCCCTCGACCACGTCGAGGGCCTCGACGAGGAGACGGTCTACAAGCTGATGCGCGGCAACGCCATCCGCATGCTCGGCCTGGACCTCGACCGCGACCGCCGCCGGGCGGGCCAGTGGACCTGACCTGCACCGAGGAGGAGCGGGAGTTCCGGGCACGGCTGCGCGCCTGGCTCGCGAAGACGCTGCCCACGCTGCCCGCCCCGCCCTCCCCGGACGACTGGCCGGGCCGGCGCGCCTACGACCTCGGCTGGCAGCGGCGGCTCTACGACGCCGGGTACGCCGGCCTGGACTGGCCCGTGGACGCGGGCGGCCGCGGCGCCACGCCCACGCAGGCCCTGATCTTCCTGGAGGAGACCGAACGGGCGGGCGCCCCGTACGTCGGCGCGAACTTCGTCGGCCTGCTGCACGCCGGCCCGACCATCGCCGCAGAGGGCACAACCGAGCAGCGCGCCCGCTGGCTGCCGCCCGTCCTGCGCGGCGACGAGGTGTGGTGCCAGGGCTTCAGCGAGCCGGACGCCGGCTCGGACCTGGCCGCCCTGCGCACGCGGGCGGTGCGCGACGGGGACGCGTACGTCGTCACCGGCTCCAAGATCTGGACCTCGCACGCGGAGGTCGCCGACTGGTGCGAACTGCTGGTCCGCACCGACCCCGACGCCCCCAAGCACCGGGGCATCACGTGGCTGGCCATGCCGATGGACGCGCCCGGGGTCACGGTGCGCCCACTGCGTACCCTCGCGGGCTCGACCGAATTCGCCGAGATGTTCCTCGACGAGGTGCGGGTGCCGGTCGCCAACCGGGTGGGCGCCGAGAACGACGGCTGGCGGGTCACCATGGTGACCCTGTCCTTCGAGCGCGGCACCGCCTTCGTCGGCGAGGTCGTGGCCTGCCGGCGGGTCCTGGACGCGCTGGCCCGCCGGGCGCGGGAGAACGGCCGCTGGGACGACCCCGTACTGCGCCGCCGGCTCGGCCGCCTGGCGGCGGAGTTCGGCGCGCTGTGGCGGCTCACCCAGTGGAACGTCAGCGAGGCGCAGGCGGCGGGCGGAGTCCCGGGCATCGGCGGTTCCGTCTTCAAGCTGCGCTACTCGCACGCGCGGCAGGAGCTGTTCGACGCGGCCGCCGAGGTGCTGGGACCGTTGTCGTTGTCGTTGGGCGAGGAATGGACCCTGGACCGGCTCTCCTCCCTCTCCTACACGATCGCGGCCGGCACCTCGCAGATCCAGCAGAACATCGTGGCCGAGCGCATCCTCGGCCTCCCGAAGGGCAGGTGACGGCGGCCGTGGACTTCCGGCTGAGCGAGGACCAGCGGGCCCTGCGCGCGGGCGTACGGGAACTGCTGGCCGGGCGGTACGGGCGCGAGGCGCTGCGCAAGGCCGTGGACACCGGCGCGGCGGTCGACCGGGCGCTGTGGCGTGAGCTGGGCGAGGCGGGCTTCTTCGCCCTGCGGCTGCCGGAGTCCGCCGGGGGTGTGGGGCTCGGTCTGCCCGAGGCCGTCCTCGTCTTCGAGGAGGCCGGGCGGGCCCTGCTGCCCGGCCCCCTGGTGGCCACGCACCTGGCGGCCGGGACGGTCCCGGGGGCGGCGGAGGGGACGGCCGTGGTGACGGCCTTCGACCTCGGCGGCCCGCTGGTGGCGTACCTGGGCGAGGCGGACGCGGTCCTGGGCGCCGAAGCCGTACCGGCGGGCGACCCGGTCCGCCCGGTGGACCCGCTGACACCCCTGCACAGCGTGGCCGCGTCGGCGTACGCCGGTGTGCCGCCGTACCGCGACACGGGGGCGCTGCTGACGGCGGCGCTCCAGCTCGGCAGCGCACTGCGGACGGTGGAGCTGGCGGTCGACCACGCGCGCGGGCGCGAGCAGTTCGGGCAGCCGATCGGTGCCTTCCAGGCGGTCAAGCACCTGTGCGCGCAGATGCTGGTCCGGGCGGAGGTGGCCCGTACGGCGCTGTACGCGGCGGCGGTGACCGGCGACGCGGGCGAGGTGGCGGCGGCGAAGCTGCTGGCCGACGAGGCCGCCGTACGCAACGCGCGGGACTGTCTCCAGGTCCACGGCGGGATGGGGTTCACCTGGGAGGCGGACGTGCACCTGCACCTGAAACGGGCCTGGGTGCGGGCCGGTCAGTGGCTGGGGGCGGCGGAAGCGGAGGAGCTGCTGGCCGAGGGCCTCATCGGTTCGTCGGAGGAGTCGTGTGAGGACTCACGGGTGTGACCCTTGAGACGGAGGGGTACATGTCCGATTACGGAGAGTTGATATCGGTTCGTGTCCTTCGCCCGCTTGCTCACGCACCGGAGTCGGGGGCGGGTCACGGTACGCTCCACCGATGCGAGCGGTTGAGCGGCGAGTGCGTCGCACAGTATGCACCACGCCTACTCCTTCGCGATGGAATATGCCCGAAGCGCTTGTTGTCGTGACTGTATGTCAACCATGCTGCTACGCAAGGGGATCACGGTCCGTGATTCCGTCCTGTCGCGAGGCGGAGTGTCAGCCGGTTCGGATGGTGTGAGCGGTGCAGGTGCTTCAGGTTCAGCTGGAGGTAGGTCCCGACCCCGCGGAGGTCGGCCGGGCCCGCCGGTGGGCGCGCTCCCGGCTGGCGGGGTCGGGCATAGGGGATGACGAACCACTCGCCGAGACGCTGGTCCTGCTGATCTCGGAACTGGTCACGAACGCCGTGGTGCACACCGGCTGCCCGGCGGTCCTGCGGATGCTGTTCGGCGGCCCCGGGGTCCGGGTCGAGGTCGCCGACGCCAGCGACCGCCCGCCGGCCCCGCGGCACGCGGACGGCGAGGACACGGGCGGGCGCGGACTGGAACTGGTGGTCGGCCTCGCGGACCGCTGGGGCTGGCAGCGCGAGGGTGCCGGCAAGCGGATCTGGTGCGAGGTCGACCGCGCGCACAAGGCCGCCGACGAGGTCTGCGAAAAAACTGGCCCGGGGCGGGAACCGCGCGTGTACCTCTAACGAGGTGTTGACGGACCGTCATGCGTTGATCACCCTGGAGTGGACGATTCGTCGCGAGGGGACGCCAAGGGTTCGGCCTTGACGAGTGCGGGTCGTGGGGTGGCGGCTGCCGTGCCGCGCTCGGGGCGTGCACGAACGTACGCCGCCACCCACTGAACGGGGGCCGGTTTACAGGGTTCCGGGTTACGGGGCGGGGCGGCTCGTGATGCGGCGCCAGGCGCGGCGGAGGGGCCGGGGCGCGCTGCGCCGCTGGGCCGCCTGCTGGGCGCTGGCGAGGTTGTGGCGGCTGTCCAGGGTGTCGGGGTGGTCGGGGCCGAGGGTGCGGGTGCGGTCGTTGAGGGCTTGCTGGTGGAGGTCGGCGGATTCCTGGTACCGCTCCAGCTCATAGAGCGCGATGGCGAGGTTGTTGCGGCTGTTCAGCGTGTCGGGGTGGTCGGGGCCGAGGGTGCGGGTGCGGTCGGTGAGGGTCTGCTGGTGGAGGTCGGCGGCCTCCTGGTACTGCCCCAACTCAGAGAGCATGTTGGCTACGTTGTTGCGGCTGCTCAGTGTGTGGGGGTGGTCGGGGCCGAGGATGTGAGTGCGGTCGGTGAGGGTCTGCTGGTGGAGGTCGGCGGCCTCCTGGTACTGCCCCAGTTTGTGGAACACGTTGGCGAGGTTGTTGCGGCTGCTGAGGGTGTCGGGGTGGTCGGGGCCGAGGGTGCGGGTGCGGTCGGTGAGGGTCTGCTGGTGGAGGTCGGCGGCTTCCTGGTACCGCTCCAGCTCAAAGAGCGCGATGGCGAGGTTGTTGCGGCTGCTGAGGGTGTCGGGGTGGTCGGGGCCGATGATGCGCGTGCGGTCGGTGAGGGTCTGCTGGTGGAGGTCGGCGGCCTCCTGGTGCTGCCCCAGCTCATAGAGCACGTTGGCAACGTTGTTGCTGCTGGTCAGTGCGTGGGGGTGGTCGGGGCCGAGGATGTGGACGATGTCGGTGAGGGTCTGCTGGTGGAGGTCGGCGGCTTCCTGGTACCGGCCCAGTTCGTAGAGCGCGTTGGCGAGGTTGTTGCGGCTGTCCAGGGTGTCGAGGTGGACCGGGCCGAGAACGCGGTTGCGAATGGACTCCGCCTCTTGCGCAAGCCTGTGATAGCCGATGGGCTGCCCCGCCTCGTCCATGTGGTCGGCGAGAGTGCTCAGGGTGCTGGCGACGGCCAGGTCGTCGCAGCAGCCGTCGAGTCCGGCGACAGCCAGTGCGTGCGGGGCGAGTACGCGAGCGGTCGCCCAGCCCGCGCGTCCGGCAGCCGTCACGTCCTGGACGGTCCGGCCCAGCTGGCCGGCGAGCGCCGCATGCCAGTGCTCCGGGTGCGCGACCTCGCCTGACAGGGCCAGCGCGGAGATCTCCCGGACCAGGGGGTGCAGCACCACCAGCCCGGCCGGGCCGCCGGTTTCCCCGACGACGGCGTCGACCAGACCGTACGTGTGCAGCCCGTTGACCGCGGCCTCCACCGCGACCTCGCTCGCCGCCGAGCCGGTCGCGGCGGTCACCAGGTCCGGGGTGACGAACGACAGCGGTACCGGCGCCGCTCCCAGCAGGGACAGCAGCCGCAGGACCGGCCGGGCCAGGGTGTTCCCGCCGTCGGTGAGCTGGTCGAGGGACAGCTCCCAGGTGTGGCGTACGACGGCCCGCGCGACCTCGGGATCGGCGGCCCGGGGGTGTTCGGCGCCCAGGAGGCTGGACAGTTCGCGGTCCAGGGCCTCCATGTAGGTGGCGTACGTCCGGTACCGGCTGCCCGCGGCGGCCAGGTAGCGGCCGGCGGCGTGCAGGGCCAGGGGCAGTCCGCCGAGCCGCTCGGCCAGCGCCCGGGCCTCTTCGGCAGTCCCCGCGTCAGGGGCCCCGTCCATCAGCACCTGCGAGCCCGCCTGCCCTTCCAGGGGCGTCAGGCGGCGCAGGACCGCCGCGCCGCCCCACGTACCGCTGTCGGTGTTCCGGCTGGTCACCAGCAGCAGCCCGCTGCCGACCGGGCGGATCCACCCCCGGTACGTGCCCACCGGGTCCCCGCCGGACCCGAGTGCCTCCGGCTCGTCCACGTTGTCCAGCACGATCAGCCAGCGGCCCGCCTGGGCCAGTTGCTCCCACACCGCGTCGGGCAGGCTCAGCCGCCCGGCCCGCGCGGCCTCCAGCTGCTCCTCCGGCATGCCGCACGCGACCGCGATGCGCACCATGTGCTCGGCCAGCTGCTGCTCGTCGCGCCAACGGATCCAGAACACGGCCGTGCCGTCCGCCCGGGCCTGCTCCGCCAGCGACGCGGCCACGGTCGTCTTGCCGAGCCCGCCCGCACCGCACAGCACCGCGAACCGCCCCTGCGGGCGGCGCAGCAGGCGTCGTAGCTCGGCCAGGTCCGCCTCCCGCCCGCGGACAGGGCCACCCGTGTGCGGGGCCGCGAGCGACTCCATGACCCCCGCCACGACCCGGCTGACCGGTACCAGCCGCGCCGAAGCGGCGCCCCCGCCGTCCAGCCGGCGACTCCACACCTGCAACGCGACCGAGGCCAGCACCATCACACCGAAGACCGTCCACACCAGCCACGGGTTCTCCGCCCAGGCCGGCACCTTCGCCGTGACGTAGTTCGTGAACACCCCCGTGCCACCGGCCACCAGCGCGGCCACCGCCGCCGCCACCGATCCAGCCCGTGCGCTCCTACCCTGCACCGCGCCCCCTCCAGCAGTCGCCCGCCTCTCAGAATGCGCCATCGGCGACCGGCTGTTGGTCCCGAACCGGAATTCCCGGCGGTCGTGCTCGTCGGCCGTCCCAGCCTTTCGGGCACGCGTCAGTGCCCCCGTGCGCCCCCGCGCGGATCTGGCTACCCAGCAAGGCAGTCGGCAGGATCGGCGCGGGCGGCGCGGGAGGGGCGGCATGCACGGACACGAGCAGGACGAGGACGCCCGCCGGCGGTCCCGCGGGGCGGCGATCCACACGCGACGGGCCGCCGAGGCCGTGGCGGACCCCGGGGCGCCGGCCGATCGGGCACGGCTGCTCGCCCTCCAGTCCCGCGTCGGCAACCGTGCGGTGGGCCGGCTGCTGGTGCAGCGGCAGAGTCTGGAGCCCTCCCTCGCCGGTGCGGGGGCCGCCGGAGCCCTGGCGCTGTCGCAGGTCGAGGTGGTCTCGGTGATCGGCTCGGCCGGGATCGCGGGCCGCGCCGCGGCGCTGGTACTCGCCGTCGTCGGCGGCGAGATCGTCGTCGGGGCCGTCGTCGCGGTGGCGGTAGCGGGGGCGGTGGCCGGAGCGGGGTACTTGCTGTACCTGAACTGGCAGCAGCTGAGCGGCGCCGCCGGGGCACCCCGCATGCCGTACCACCCGCCACCGGGCCGGATCGGCGAGGCCAACCTCCCGCCGCCTCCCGTGGCGGTGCCCCAGCCGGTGCCGCAGGGCCTCGACGGGGCGACCACCGGTACCGGCCCCTGGGTGGGGCCGATCTCCCTCACCCTGACCCCGCCCATCGAGCGGGCCGTCATCCGGCAGATCGCCGTCGAGCGCCCCCGTACGCAGGGGCAGGAGTGCGTGGTGCCCGACTACCAGGGCTACGCGAACATCGCGCACCTGATGGCCTTGGAGGGGGTGGGGGAGAACGTCAACTGGTGGATCGCGCACGCGCACCGCACGCCCCACGGGGAGGCGCTGCGCCGGGACCGCTCCCAGATGATCACTCAGGTCTGCCGGCAGGGCATGTACAACGTCATGGTGGCGTTCTCGTGCCAGGGCGATCTGCTCGCGATGGCTCTGGGCGCCAAGCACTACGACGACGAGGAACACGCCGAGGAGAAGGCGGCGCCCGTCATGCGGGCCGAACTGCGGACCCGCCGGGCCGCCGGCCAGCAGGCCCTGCTGGCCGGCGGGACGCTGGTCAGCATGTGCCAGCAGGAACCGTGCCGCGGTCAGTACAAGGGGCACCACTGCCTGCGGCTGCTGAACCGGATCGCCCGCGAGTACCTGCCGGGAGGGCAGGTGGAGGGAGTGGCCGTCCGGTGGCCGCCGGGCTACCGGCGGCTGCTGTTCGACGCGTACAACGCCCGGATGGCGGCCCGCAAGGGACGCGCGCTGACCGCCGCGGAGCTCGCCCCGCGTCGCGGGGACCGGGTGTGACCGGACGGCAGCCGTTCCCACGGCTGCCGTCCGGGCGCCGGACGCTTACACGTCGGCGGCGCAGATCACGTCGTACGGGCGGCCGATCTGGATGGTGAGCCTCATGGGCTCGGTGGTGCCCTTCGGGCACTCTTCCTTGGTCTTGACGAGGTCGAGGACCTTGTACGAGCCCTTGCCGGCCGAGGCGCAGGCGACCTCCTTCGCGGTCTCGGTGATGCAGTCGCCCTTGACGAGCTGACCGCCGCCCGCGCCCGCGTCACCGGGGTGGTCGTTGCCGAGGTTCCGGCCGCACACGGTGTTGGTGGGCAGGCCGGTGCCCTTGCCACCGTAGGAGACGCTGACCTTGATGATCAGGTCGGTGCCGGCCGGGCACTGGATGGCGTTGTCCAGGATGCTGGCTTCCTTGATCTCCAGGGCCTTGAAGGTGGCCGTGGAGTCGGAGCAGCTGATCTTGCGGTAGCCGTCGGGCTGGTCCTTGGGGTCGGGACCGCCGCACTCGCCGACCTTCCAGGGGCTGTTCTTCTCGGGGTCGGAGGCGGAGCTGGACTTGTCCGACGGCTTCGTCGCAGCCTTCGACGGGGAGGAGGACGCCGAGGACGACGTCGACGCGTTCGAGGACTTCTTGTCCTTGTTCATCCACTGGGAGAGGCCGAAGATGCCGCCGACCACCAGGACGAGGACCAGGACGCTGGCTATGGCGCTGCCCGAACGGCGCCGGGGTGCGGGCGGCTGCGGCATCATGGGCGGCTGCTGCATGGGCGGGGGCGGCGGGGCGGCACCGTACTGGGACATGTTGCTGGTTCCTCCGAGGGTTCTGGGGACGTGCGCGTGACGCGCAGCGTTCGCAACGACGCGTCATGCACACCTCATAGTTCCATGGGGGACCGACACGCAGGCGCGGCAATATCGACGTACGAGACGGGCACCACACGCCATTCGGGACGGAGCCCGTCGCGCAGGACGATGCTGAAGCCGGCGGGCTCGCCCCGGTGCAGGGCGGCGAGCGCGGCGACCCGGCCCCCGGCGGCGGCCCAGGCGAGGGCACGCTCGATCTCGGCGGCGGTGAGCGGGACGGGGCGGGCCGCCCGGATCTGGCTCCCGACCAGCCGGACGGCCTGCTCGGGGGTGTCGAGCATGGCCCGGTGGAGGAGCCGCGGCCGGTCGTCATAGACGTCGCGATAACAGACGGCCTCGAACCAGTACCCGGTGCGGAGGGTGGTGGTCGTGCGCATGGGTCTGCCTCCCGGCCCCGTGCGGTGGAGCCGTCCCCGTCCGCCGTGACGAGCGGTGGGCGGGGACGGCCATGCCCACCTCAACTGGCGCAGGGTTGAGGTGAGTTGCGCCGTCGATGATGAGCGGGCGCAAGGTGAACGTAGCGGTGGCTATTGGCCCGTATCAAGCGTTTGACGTCTAACGAGTGAGGAGGGGCGCTCAAACGCGTTATCCGACATGGCTCGGCCCCCTGGCCGCTGGGGTCAGGGGGCCGCAGTGCGCCGCGCGCCGCTCAGGTGAGGTCGTCAAACTCGCCTGCGGCGGCTCCGTCGATGAAGGCCCGAAGCTTCGTCGGGGTCGTCCTGATGATCACGTCCGGGTCGTCGCTCTCCCGGATGAGGATCTCGCCGCCCTTCATCGCGACTTCCAGGCAGTTGCCGGTTTCCGTGGACTTGGAGGACTTGCGCCACTTGATTTCCACTGTTCCCACGCCTTCACACTTGTTGCGCCACCTCGCGAATGAACTCGCGAGACCGTTCGGAGTCGTATGCCCGCTCCTCCACCCGGTCGAGCACCGCGCGGTAGTTGACGAGACGTGTCTCCGCATCCAGAAGCGTAGGGCCAGTTGGTGTGTCGATCTGCACGGTGTCCAGCTGGGGCACCGGGCCGTACGCGTACAGCGTCGAGCTACCCGCGTCCGGCAGACCGCCGGCCTCGAAGGGGACCACGCGCACGGTCACGTTGTCCCGCTTCGACTGTTCGAGCAGGTAGTTGAGCTGCGCCTGCATCACCTCGCGTCCGCCGAACCTCATGCGCAGGGCCGTTTCATGGATGAGGAACGTGCATTCCAGCAGGGTTTCGCGGTCCAGGACATCCCGCCGTCGCAACCGGAGCGAGAGCAGGCGGCGGACGTAGGCAGGCTGCAGGGGCGGAACGGTCTCCTCGAAAACGGCCCGTGCGTAATCCTCGGTCTGGAGGAGACCAGGCATGTGCATGATTTGCGACGTGCGCAGCGCGACGCAGTGGTGCTCCAGTTCGGAGAGATCGAGCATGCCGGCGGGTACGTCGTCGCGGTACTCCTCCCACCAGCCGCGACCCCGCTCCTCGGCCATGGCGGCGAGCGCCTCCACGTAGGCGCTGTCCGGGCAGCCGTAGCGCGCGCTCCAGGAGCGGATACGTTCACTGCTGACGCCGAAGCGCCCACTCTCCACATTGCTGATGCCCGTGCGGTCGGTGCTCAGCTGTGAGGCGGCCTCGGTGAGTGAAATCCCGGCCTGCTCGCGGATCTTGCGCAGCTCCGCGCCCAATCGGCGCTGCCGGGCGGTTGGAGCTTTTCTCGACGGCATGTGCCACCCCTCCTGTCGGCCCTCATCTTGGCGCGCGCTGCGCCGCCGGGTCCATCTGTCGACACCTTTGGGTGAAAGACACCCAACGTGTGTGACCGAGTCACTACAGTCAAACGCATGGCGCCGCATGTCCGGTAGTCCGAAGTGCAGCCGCTCCGTCGTGACTCGGGGCAGCCAATGCCACGAGCGGGCAGCGCGACGCACCGACCCCGCACCACGTTGGGAGAGCGAGACCGGTGAAGACGATGAGCGCTTTAACCCCACCCCTGACGTACCGACTGGTCGCCCCCAGCCGGGCCGACACCCCACGGCTGGCCCGCGACTGGGTGACCCTTGTGCTGCGGGCCGCCGGTCAGGACAGGCTTGTCGAACGGGCCCGGCTGTGCACCTCGGAGGTGGTGACGAACGCCCACCAGCACACCGCCACACCCGAAATCGGGGTCGAGGTCCTGCTCCAGGGCGATGTAGTGACGGTCTACGTCTATGACAGCGCCCCTGACCGGTGGCCGGCCGGAGGGGGTGGACTGTTCGACACCTGCGGGCGCGGTCTGGACCTCGTGCGGGCGTACGCGGACGACTGGTCCGTGGTGATGCTCGACGACGGGACGGCCAAGGCGGTGTGGTTCAGCCTCGGGTCCCGTGAGTGACCACCGCGGGCCGGGGGTAGGCAGCCGGCGAGTGGTCGTCGCGGCTGCCGGAGGGCGGAGGCGTGAGCGCGGTGGGTATCGAGTGGGAGAAGTCCCGGTACAGCACGGACGCGGAGGGCAGTAACTGTCTCGAACTCGCTGCGGTGGACGGCGACGAGGTCTGGCTGCGCGAGAGTGAGGCCCCCGACGTGGTCGTCAAGACCACGCGTGCCCGGCTCCAGGCGTTCCTGGACGGCGCGGTAACTGGTCAGTTCGACAAGTACGGCGTGCGAGAGGAGCGAAAGGTGGGCACAGTGGAGATCGAGTGGCGCAAGTCCTCCAGGTCCACGGATACCGGGAACTGCCTGGAGGTGGCGGTGAAGGACGGCGAGGTCCTCATCCGAGAGAGCGACGATCCGGGCGTGATCATCAGGACGACTCGGGCGAAGCTCCGGGCCTTCCTCGACGGTGCCGCCGCAGGCGAGTTCGACGACCTCGCCTGAGCATCCGGCAGCACCGCCTCCTTCCCCGGGTCGACCCGGCCCGGGGGCCGGGGCACGTTCCGCGCCACGGGTGCGCCTGCGTGGCGCCACCCTCGTGAGCGCGCCACGCGCCGACT
Source organism: Streptomyces sp. NPDC090022 (assembly GCF_044748145.1). Lineage (NCBI taxonomy): Bacteria > Bacillati > Actinomycetota > Actinomycetes > Kitasatosporales > Streptomycetaceae > Streptomyces > Streptomyces sp. NPDC090022. Next base: position 141,346 of record NZ_JBIVFN010000015.1, on the reverse strand, counting down.
TGCCCCGGCGGACCAGCCCCGGCAGGCTCACCCCGTGACGTGGACGACTGCCGGGAGCGAGCCGGGTGAACCACTGGCAACCGCCGCAACAGTGGTACGGCTCGCACCGGATGCCGTAGTGGCCATCGGTGCCGAGCAGGCGGCGGCCGTCGCCAGGGCGCGGCGCCAGTGGGCGCTGTACCTCGCGATCGAGCGGCACCCTGACCTGGCCGCGCGCCTGCGGCACCTCGAAGCGCGGGCGGCGCACATCACCGACCCGGAGGAGGGGCGGGCGGTCGTGGCCGAGATCGGGCGGATCCTCGATCGGGCCGCCGCCGAGGCAGCGGACGGGGGCGCCCCGGGCGCCGACCGGTAGGGGGCGTCCGGAGTCGGCCCGGCGGCCCCGCGCCCGCGCGGCGGCGTCAGAAGATGGCCACCGGGGCCACCGGGGTGCCCGTGGCGCCAGCGAAGGGTTCCGGCATGGCCGAGAGCAGGAAGCTGTAGCGGCCCTCTTGTCCACAGGCTGTGGACAAGGTTTCGAGGTTCCAGTTCTGGCCCTGGAGCATGCCCATCTCCACCAGGTCCAGCGCGTGCACCGGCAGCCACAGGTTCTCGTGCTCCGGCGGGAAGATCTCGAAGGTCAGGGTGTCGTTCGCGACCGCCGCCACGTCCCGCGCGTGGAACCACTCCGGCGTACGGACGGACAGGCCCGGTGACGGGAAGCCGTACCCGTGCTTGTCGCCCGCCAGGTAGACCTGGATCTGGCCCGTGCGGACCAGCACGATGTCCCCGGCCCGCACGGTCACCCGGCCGAACTCCTCCGCCTCCGCCAGGTCCTCCGGTGTCACCGCGTGGTCGCCCGGCAGCCGGTCCACGCCCTTGGTCGCCGCCACGTCCAGCAGCACCCCGCGCGAGACGACCGGACCCGTCTTGTCGATGCCGCTGAACTGGGCGCCCGTGTGCGCGGCGATCGACGTCGCCGGGCGGCCGTTGTAGATCCTGCCCGAGTGCGAGACGTGCGTCAGGGCGTCCCAGTGGGTGCCGCACTGCAGGCCCATGGTCACCGCGTCGTCGCTGCACGCCACCGTTCCCGGGCCGAAGAGCTCCTGGTTGATCTGCACCATCGTGTGCAGCGGGTTGATCCGTCCCGGGATCAGCCCCGCCTGGACGCCGTCCTCCTTCAGCGGCAGGGCCAGCGCGACCCGCCGGCCGGTGCGGATCCCGGCTGCGGCCGCCCGTACCACCTCGTCGGTGATCAGGTTCAGGGTGCCGATCTCGTCGTCGGCTCCCCAGCGGCCCCAGTTGTTGACGCGCTTGGCGATGTCGTGGAACTCGGCGGGCAGGGACATGGGTCGCATCAGCTCCTCGCTGGGGCTTGTGCTCGCGTATCTGACTGCCCATAGAATCTAACGGTCCGTCAGAAAACGCGGGAAGGGGCCGGACGTGGGGAACTTCTTGGCAGGCAAGGTCGTCGCCGTCACCGGCGCGGGCCGCGGCATCGGCCGGGCCGTCGCGCTCGCCGCCGCCGCCGAGGGCGCCCGGGTCGTCGTCAACGACTACGGGGTCGGCATCGAGGGCGGCGAGCCCACCAGCGAGGTCGCCGAAGCCGTCGTGAAGGAGATCACCGCGGCCGGCGGAACGGCCGTCGCCGTCGCCGACGACATCTCGACCATGGCGGGCGGCCAGCGGATCGTCGACACCGCGCTCGCCGAGTACGGCCGGATCGACGGCGTCGTGTGCGTGGCGGGCATCCTGCGCGAACGGATGCTCTTCAACATGTCCGAGGAGGAGTGGGACCCCGTCGTCGCCACCCACCTCAAGGGCACCTTCACCGTCTTCCGCGCCGCCTCCGCCGTCATGCGCCGCCAGGGCTCCGGCACGCTCGTCGGCTTCACCAGCGGCAACCACCAGGGCAGCGTCGCCCAGGCCAACTACTCCGCCGCCAAGGGCGGGATCATCTCGCTCGTCCGCAGCGCCGCGCTCGGCCTGCACAAGTACGGCGTCACCGCCAACGCCGTCGCGCCGGTCGCCCGTACCCGGATGTCGGCGAACGTCCCCATGGAGCTCAAGGAGATCGGCGAGCCCGAGGACGTGGCGGCGCTGGTGACGTACCTGCTCAGCGACCGGGCCCGCGGCGAGGGCATCACCGGGCAGGTGTACACGATCGCCGGACCCAAGATCGCGGTGTGGGCGCAGCCGCGCGAACTGCGCGCCGGGTACGCCGAGGGCGCCTGGACCCCCGAGAAGATCGCCGACTTCCTGCCCGGCACCGTGGGCACCGATCCGATGCCCATGCTGGCCCAGCTGGAGGCCATGGCGAAGGCGGCGGCCGCCAAGGACCGCCCGAACGCGTAGGGACGGCCGGCCGTGGACTTCGGTTTCGGGGCCGAGGACGAGGAGTTCCGGGCGCGGGCCCGGGAGTGGCTCACCGGCCACCTCGTCGGGCCGTACGCGCAGGCGGCCGGGCTCGGCGGGCCGGGCAGCGAGCACGAGGCGGTGGCCGAGCGCCGGGAGTGGGAGCGCGAGCTGGGGCGGGGCGGCTGGATCGGCCTCGGGTGGACCGATCCGGCCACCGGGCGGCGGGGGGCGTACGGGCAGCGGGCGGCCACGCTCACCCAGCAGGTGGTGTGGGCCGAGGAGTACGCGCGCGTGCGCGCCCCCGGCCGGGTCGGGCACATCGGCGAGAACCTGCTGGCCCCGACCCTGATCGCGTACGGCAGCCAGGAGCAGCGCGACCGCTTCCTGCCCGGGATCGCGCGCGGCGAGGAGCTGTGGTGCCAGGGGTACAGCGAACCCGGCGCAGGCTCCGACCTCGCCGGGGTACGGACGGCGGCCGTGCGGGAGGGCACGGGCTACCGGGTGTCCGGGCAGAAGATCTGGACCTCGCTGGCCCAGGAGGCCGACTGGTGCTTCGTCCTGGCCCGCACGGAGCCCGGCTCGCGGCGGCACGCGGGCCTGTCGTTCCTGCTGGTGCCCATGGACCAGCCGGGCCGGATCGAGGTCCGGCCGATCCGTCAGATGTCGGGCACGAGCGAGTTCAACGAGGTGTTCCTCGACGGAGCCGTGGCCGAGGAGGTCGTCGGCGGGGAGGGCAACGGCTGGCAGGTGGCCATGGGGCTGCTCGCGCTGGAGCGGGGGGTGTCGACCCTGGTCCAGCAGATCGGCTTCGCGGCGGAACTGGAGCGCGTACTGGAGACGTACGTGTCGGGCGCGGGCGCGGGCGCGGGCGGGGGCGGGCAGGGGGCGTCGTCCGGCGATCCCGTGCTGCGGGACCGGCTGGTGCGGCAGTGGGCGGAGCTGCGCACCATGAGGTGGAACGCGCTGCGCACCCTGGGGAGTTCCCCGGATGCGGCCGGAGCCGATCCGGGCGCTCCCAGTGTGGCCAAGCTGCTGTGGGGCGGCTGGCACCGGCGGCTGGGGGAGCTGGCGGTGGCGGTACGCGGGGCCGCGGCCTCGGCCGGGCCGCAGCCGTGGACGGCCGGGGAGCCGTACGCACTCGACGAGGCGCAGCGGTTGTTCCTGTTCACCCGGGCCGACACCATCTACGGCGGCTCGGACGAGATCCAGCGGAACATCATCGCCGAGCGGGTGCTCGGCCTACCCAGAGAGCCAAGGTGAGCGGTGATGAGGGGCGTCGTCTTCGACGGCAAGCAGGCCCAGGTGGTCGACGACCTGGAGATCCGTGACCCGGGGCCGGGTGAGGTGCTGGTGGCGGTCGCGGCGGCCGGTCTGTGCCACAGCGACCTGTCGGTGATCGACGGGACGATCCCGTTCCCGCCGCCGGTGGTGCTGGGGCACGAGGGCGCGGGGGTCGTGGAGGCCGTCGGGTCGGGCGTGACCCATGTGGCGCCAGGTGATCATGTGGCGCTGTCGACGCTGGCGAACTGCGGGGCGTGCGCCGACTGCGACCGGGGGCGGCCGACGATGTGCCGCAAGGCGATCGGGATGCCGGGGCAGCCGTTCTCGCGGGGCGGCAAGCCGCTGTTCCAGTTCGCGTCCAACTCCGCCTTCGCGGAACGGACCGTCGTCAAGGCCGTGCAGGCGGTGCGGATACCGGCGGACATCCCGCTGACCTCGGCCGCGCTGATCGGGTGCGGGGTGCTGACGGGGGTGGGCGCGGTCCTCAACCGGGCCAGGGTCGACCGGGGCGAGTCGGTCGTCGTGATCGGCACCGGCGGGATCGGGCTGAACGTGCTCCAGGGGGCGCGGATCGCGGGCGCGACGACCATCGTCGCGGTGGACGCGAACCCGGCGAAGGAGGCGGTGGCCCGGCAGTTCGGGGCCACGCACTTCGTGGACGCCTCGGCGGTCGCGGACGCGCCGGCGGCGGTGAGGGAGATCCTGCCGACGGGCGCGGACCACGCCTTCGAGTGCGTGGGCGACGTACGGTTGATCCGGCAGGCGATCGACCTGCTCGACCGGCACGGGCAGGCGGTGCTGCTGGGCGTGCCCGGGCACACCGAGGAGGCGTCGTTCCTGGTCTCGTCGATGTACCTGGACAAGACGATCATGGGCTGCCGGTACGGCTCCGCGCGGCCGCAGCGCGACATCGCCCTGTACGCCGAGCTGTACCGGCAGGGGCGGCTGCTCCTGGACGAGCTGGTGACGGAGGTCTATCCGGTCGAGGACTTCGCGAAGGCGGCCGACGACGCCCACCACGGGAGGGTGGCGCGGGGCGTGCTGACGTTCTGAGGCGATGGCGTGCGGGCGCGCAAGGGACCCGGGTGGCGGCGGTGCGGCCACCCGGGTCCCTTGCTGCCCGTCGTACGTACGGGGCTCAGTCGGCGAAGCGGCCGAACCTGCCCTTGTGGAAGAGCAGCGGCTCGCCCTCGCCGGCCGCGCCCATCGCCTCGACCCGGCCGACCACGATCAGGTGGTCGCCGCCGGTGTGGACGGCGTGGATCCGGCAGTCGATCCATGCCGGTACGGCGTCCAGCCGCGGCGAGCCGGTCACGGGCGCCGGCGTGTGGTCCACCCCCGCGAACTTGTCGGCGCCGCTGACCGCGAACGAGCGGCACAGCTCGCCCTGCTCGGCACCCAGGATGTTGACGCAGAACACCCCGGCGCGCGCGATGCGCGGCCAGGTGGTGGACGTACGGGCGACCATGAACGTCACCAGGGGCGGGTCGAGGGAGAGCGAGGCGAAGGACTGGCAGGCGAAGCCGGCCGGTCCGTCCTCGCCGTCGGCGGCGGGCGCGGTGACGACCGTGACCCCGCTGGCGAAGTTGCCGAGCACGGCCCGGAACTCGGCCGGACTGACGGGCGGGCGCTCGTCCTCGCCCACGGCGCGCAGGTCGGGGCGCGGGAGGATTTCGACGGGCTCCGCCGCGGTGGGGGAGCCGACTGACCGGAGATATCGGACGACGGTGGCCGCCATCCCTGCGTGTCCCATCACGAGACCGATTGAAGCTGACGGTGCGTCAGATGGGAAGGGGTGCGGGCTCCCCGCCCGGCGGCGGTCGTCCGCGCCCCGGCTGTCCGCGCCCCCGGCTGTCCGCGCTCCGGCTGTCCGCGCCCCCGGCTGCCCGCGCTCCCGCTGTCCGCGCTCCGGCTGTCCGGGTGAATCCCGGCTTCCCTGCGGGCGCGGGGCGGTGGCGGTACGGTCACGGGGCCGGACGGGTGGGCATCGTGGCCCCGGACTCCGTAGAGCCGCACCGCACAGCAGCCGCACAGCAGCCGCACAGCAGCCGCACCGCAGCCGCACCGCATCCGCAGGAGGAACGCATGCTCGGCACAGACTTCCGCACCGGTTCGCCCAACTGGATCGACCTCGGCAGCCCGGACACGGCCGCGTCCGCCGCCTTCTACGGCGCCGTCTTCGGGTGGGACTTCGTCTCCGCCGGGCCCGAGGCCGGCGGCTACGGGTTCTTCCGGAAGGGCGGCAGGACGGTGGGGGCGCTCGGTCCGCTGATGGAGGAGGGGGCGCAGTCGGCCTGGATGACGTACTTCGCGTCCGACGACATCCAGGAGACCGCCCGCAAGGTGGCCGCGGGCGGCGGCTCCGTACGCGTCGAGCCCATGGACGTGATGGGCGAGGGCTGGATGGGGCAGTTCACCGACCCGCAGGGCGCCCAGTTCGCCGTGTGGCAGCCGGGGAAGACCAAGGGGCTGGAGACGGCGTCCGAGGACGACACGCTGGTGTGGGTGGAACTGCACGTCGAGGATCCGGTGAAGGCGATCGGCTTCTACGGCGGGGTGTTCGGCTGGCGCTCGCAGGAGATGGAGGCGCCCGGCATGACCTACCGGGTGCTCAGCATCGCGGAGGGCGATCTGGAGGACGGCTCCTTCGGCGGGGTGGCACCGCTGCAGGAGGGACACCGGGACGCCCGCTGGGTGCCGTACTTCGCGGTCGCCGACACCGACGTGGTGGAGGCGTCCGTGACGAAGGGCGGCGGCAGCGTGCTCATGCCGTCGGCGGACGTGCCGGACGTCGGTCGGATCGCCTGGCTGGCGGACCCGGCGGGCGCGGTGTTCGCCGTACTGAAGCCGAGCCCCCCGCAGGGCTGAGGGGGCGGGGACCCGCGCCTCGGCCGCGGGCGGGTTCCGGTGCGTCCGTCCTCGTGCGGCCGGGGCCTGTTCCAGGGCCTCTAGAGGCCGCGGTACTTGGGCGTGCGCCGCTCTACGAAGCTGGCCACGCCCTCGTTCGCGTCCGCCGTCGTCATGTTGATCTCCTGGGCGGCGGCCTCGGCCGCCAGCGCGGACGCGCGGTCGCTGTCCAGGGAGGCGTTGACCAGCTGCTTGGTCAGCGCCAGGGCGCGGGTGGGGCCCTGGGCGAGGCGTTCGGCCCACTCCTTGGCCGTGGCGTGCAGCTCGTCGGCCGGGACGACCTTGTTGACCAGGCCGATCCGGGCGGCCTCGGCGGCCGGCAGCGCGTCGCCGAAGAACATCAGCTCCTTCGCCTTCTGCGGGCCGATCAGCCGGGGCAGCAGGTAGGCGCCGGCACCGTCCGGGACCAGGCCGCGGCGCGCGAAGACCTCGATGAACTTCGCGTTGTCGGCGGCCAGGACCAGGTCGCAGGCGAAGGCCAGGTGCGCGCCGATACCGGCCGCCGTGCCGTTGACGGCGGCGATGACCGGCTTCTCGCAGTCCATGACGGACGTGATGAAGCGCTGGGCTCCGAGGCGGATCATGCGGGCCACGTCGCCGGCGATCCGTTCGGAGGGGGAGGAGGGGGAGGAGGGGGCGGAAGGGGCTGCGGGGGCGGACGGGGATCCGCGCAGGTCGGCGCCCGCGCAGAAGCCCTTGCCGGTCGCGGTGAGGACGACCGCGCGCACGGCGGGGTCGGCGGAGGCGGCGGCCAGCAGCGCCATGATGCGCTCACGCTGGTCCCAGGTGAGGGCGTTCATGGCCTCGGGGCGGTTGAGGGTGATCCACGAGACCCCGTTGTCAGTGGTGTGCCGTATCAATGAGGCGAGGGAATCATCCGGTGTGCCGGTCCTGTCCGGTGTGCCGGACGAATCCGCTGTGCCCGTCGTGTGTGCCGTGTGTGTCGTGTGCGTCGTATCCGTGGTGTCCGTCTTGGGGGAGTCGGTCATGGAAGAGCTCCAGTCAAAGGTGTCCCGGGCCGCGTCAGCGGCAGATCGCCAGCGCGTCCAGTGCCACCGCGCCCTGGCCGCGCGGGAGGACCATCAGCGGGTTGATGTCGAGCTCCGCGAGCTCGTCGCCGAGTTCCAGCGCCATGCGCTGGATCCGCAGCACGACCTCGACCAGCGCGTCGACGTCCGCCGGGGGCGCCCCCCGGACCCCCTCCAGGAGGGCGTGGCCGCGCAGTTCGGTGAGCATGGCGCGGGCCTGGTCCTCACCGAAGGGCGGGACGCGGACGGCGGCGTCGCGCAGGACTTCCACCAGGACACCGCCGAGGCCGACGGTGACGGTCGGACCGAAGAGGTCGTCGTGGGTGACGCCGACGACCATTTCGACGCCCCGCTCGACCATCTGGCAGACCAGGATGCCGTCCAGCGGGATGTTCTCGTAGCGGGCGATGTCGGTCAGCTCGCGGTAGGCGTCGCGGATCTGGCTGGCCGAGGTCAGGCCGATCTTCACCAGGCCCAGTTCGGTCTTGTGGCCCAGCTGCGGGCCGGAGGCCTTCATCACCACGGGGTAGCCGACCAGGCCGGCCGCGCGGACGGCCGCCGCCGCGCTCGTCACCAGCTGCTCGCGCGGCACCCGGATGCCGTAGGCGCGCAGGAGCTGCTTCGCCGCGTGCTCGCTGAGCTGCTGGCCCGGGCGCATGAGCGCCTGCGCCTTGCGGTACGAGGGGGACGGCGTGCGGGGCGCGTCGTCGAAGGGGGAGCGGTAGCCGGCGGTGAAGCGGTGGTGGCCGAGGTAGGCGCGTACGGCGGTGATGCAGTTGCCGAAGGTGCGGAAGGTCGCGACGCGGGAGGAGCCGAGGAGGGTGGAGCGGTAGGCGTCCTCGGTGCCGACGGGGGAGCCCCAGATCACGCAGATCAGCTTGTCCGTCCGCTCCGCCGCGTCCACCAGGTCCTGCGCGAGCTTGTCGCTCATGGGCGGGAAGGGCCCGGTGATCGGGCAGATCAGCACGCCCACGGCGGGGTCGGCGAGGATCGCGTCGATGATCTTGCGGCCGCGCCAGTCGCCGACCGGGTGGCCGCCGTTGTCGACGGGGTTGGACACGCCCAGGTAGTCGGGGATCCACTGGTGGAGCTCGTCCTGCTTGGCCTGGGAGAGGGTGGGCAGGTGCAGGCCCGCCTCGGTGGCCAGGTCGGAGAAGTGGGCGCCGGTGCCGCCCGAGATGGAATAGACGACGACGCCGTCGGCCTGCGGGGTGCGGGCGCGGGCCAGCAGGGCCGCGGTGTCCTGGAGCTCGTCGAGGCCGTCCACGCGTATGACGCCGAACTGGCGCATGGCCGCGTCCACGACGGTGTCGGCGCCGGTCAGCTTGCCGGTGTGGGAGGCGGCCATCCGGGCGCCGGTCTCGGTGCGGCCGACCTTGACGGCCACGACCGGGACGCCGTTGCGGGCGGCGCGGTCGGCGGCCAGCAGGAAGGACCGGCCGTCCTTGAGGCCCTCCACGTACGCCGCGATGGCCCCGACCTCGGGGCGCCCGGCGAAGTAGGAGATGAAGTCGGCGGTCTCCAGGTCGGCCTCGTTGCCGGTGGGTGCCCAGTGCGAGAGCCGGATGCCCAGCTCCTGGAGGGCGTAGACGGGGCGGCCCTGGTGGCCGGACTGGGTGATCAGGGCGATGGCCGGGCCGTCGAGGTCCTCGCGGAACGCCTCGAAGGCGTTGAGGTTGGTGTTCGGGCCCAGCAGGCGCAGGCCCGAGCGTTTGACGGCGGCGGCCAGGCGGGCCTGGGCGGCCGCCCCCGCTTCCCCGGTCTCGGCGAAGCCCGACGCGAAGGCGACGGCGAACCGCACCTTGGCCTCGGCCAGTTCCTCGACGACCGGCAGCGGGTCGCCGACCAGCAGGACGGCCAGGTCCACCTGCTCGGGCAGGTCGGCCACGGAGGGCACGCAGGGCCGGCCGAAGACCGTGGTGCGGGTCGGGTGCACGGGATGGAGCCGCGCGCCGACGCGCTCGGCCCAGGCGATGAGCTGGCGCGTGATGCCCGTGTTCGGTCTGCCCTCGGCGTCGGAGGCGCCGACGACGGCCACGGACTCGGGCCGGAAGAACCGGTCCAGGTCGGGCACGTCGGCGTGCAGGGGCCGTCCGCTGACGTCCAGGTCGCCCGCGCCCGTGGGGGTGGCGGCCGCCGTGGAATGGACGGCCGCCCGGGGGGTCTCCCCGCAGGCCTCGACCCGTGCGCGGAAGTCGGTGGTGAGGGTGCCGTGAGTAGATCCAAGCATCGTTCCGCCCGCTCCTGCTCGATGACTCGCGTACAGACTCGCGTGCAACTGACGTGTAGTCAGATTACTGAACTGACGCGCCGTCAGGAACAGGGCTGCGCAGGAAAAGGTGACGGACCGCCCCGCCGGGCGGGGTGTGGCCCACCGGGCGGGGCGTGGCGCCCACCGGGCGGGGCGTGGCGCGCACCGGGTGGGGTGGGGCGCGCACCGGGCGGGCCGTGCGCTTACCGGGTGGGGCGTGGGGCTTGCGGGGCGGTGCGTGGCGCTTACTGGGCGGGACGGGCTGCGCGGCGGGAGGCTCGGGTGGAGCGGGGCTGCCGGGTGGAGCGGGGGCCGCGGGTCCGGGTCCGCTCGGCCTCCTCCTTGGAGAGTGCCCGCGAAAGTCCCCGCGCTATCTTCTCGGCGTCCCGCGCCAGTTCGCGGAGCATCCCGCTGATGGGACTGCTGAAGCCGGTGAAGTACAGACCCGGCGCCTGCGCACAGGCACGGGCGCCGTGCGCGAGGGGACGGCCCTGCTCGTCCAGTACGCCGAGATGGCCGACCAGGCCCTCCAGCGCGCGGTGGTAGCCGGTGGCCGCGACCACCGCGTCCGGGGTGATCCGGGAACCGTCGGCGAGCACCACCTCGGCGCCGTCGAAGCCCTCGACGGCGGCGACCGGCTCGACCCGGCCGGCCCGGACGGCGGCGATCAGGCCGACGTCCTGCACGGGGATCGCACCCTGCTTGACCCGGGTGTAGAGGCCCGTATCGGGGCGCGGAAGGCCGTGCGCCGACAGGTCGGGGACGGAGATCCTCGCGACGGCCCGCGCGAGCCGGTCCACCAGGCGTACGGGCAGCCGCCGTACCAGGATCCCGGTCCGCTGGGCGGGCCAGCCGGCCGTCGAACGGCGCAGGATGTGCGGGACGGTGCGCACCGCCAGGCGTACCCGCGCGGCGCCGCCCTCGACGAGGTCGACGGCGATCTCGGCGCCGGTGTTGCCGACGCCGACGACCAGGACGTCCTGGCCGGCGTACGGCCGGGCGTTGCGGTAGCCGCTCGCGTGCGTGAGCGTGCCCGGGTAGGTGTCGCGGCCGGTCCAGTCGGGCAGCCGCGGGGTGTGGTTGTAGCCGGTGGCGACCACCACGGCGCGGGCGTCGAGCTCACGGCCGCCGGTGGCGAACAGGGTCCAGCCCGCCCCGTCCGCGGCCCGCTCGATCCGGGTGACCTCGACGCCGGTGACCACCTCCAGCTCGTGGTGCTCGGCGTACTGCTCCAGGTAGCGCACCGCGTTGTCGCGCGCGACCCACCGGCCGAAGCGGCGCGGGATGGCCAGGCCGGGCAGGCCGGACAGGCGGCGGGTGGTGTGCAGGTGCAGCCGGTCGTAGTGGCGGCGCCAGGAGGCGCCGACGGAGTCGGACTTCTCCACGACCACCGCCCGCACCCCCCGGGCGCGCAGGGCGGCGGCCGCGGCGAGCCCGCCGGGCCCGCCGCCGATCACGTACACGGGACGCGGCTGCGTGACGCGGAGGTCGTCGGTCTGTGTGCGGGGTCCGGGCATGAGCAGTGAGCGTATCGCCACGCAGCGTTGTTGGGTCTCGGGAGTGCGGGGATCCGGTTGCGGATCGATCACGGCGGGGTGGGGTGGGTCGGGACGGGCCGGAGCGGCGCCGGAGTGGCCCGGCGTGGGCTGGAGCGGTGTCGCCCCGGGCTCTTGCGGGATCGGCGGCGATCCGCTGAACTGACGTACCGTCAGATCATGCGCAGGGTGGAGGGTGGCCGATGCAGACCGTCTGGCTCAGTGGGGCCGAATGGCTCGCCGTGCTCCGCATAGGTCTCGGCCTGTGGTGGCTGGAGAGCTGGCGGCACAAGGACAAGAAGGGCTGGTTCGAGCGCGGTACCGGCATCGCGTGGGCGGCCGACGTCGCGAACAAGCACCGCTGGGCGTTCGTGAAGGGCGGCTTCCAGAGGGTCGTCCAGCCCCGGCCGCGCCTGATGGCGTACGTCGTCGTCTACGCCGAGCTGGCCCTGGGTCTCGGTCTGATCAGCGGCTTCCTGACCCCGATCGCCCTGGTCGGCGGCCTGCTGCTGAACCTGCTCTACCTCGTGCTGATGATCCACGACTGGGCCGAGCAGGGACAGAACGCCATGATGGCGCTGATCTCCCTGGTCGCGCTGCTCGCCATGAGCTGGCAGGTCTGGTCACTGGACGCGGCGATCGGGCTGTTCCTGTGAGCGGGGGCGGGGGTGCGGCGTCCGGTGCGGGCGGTGCGAGTGGCGCCGGCGGTCTGGTGGGTGCGGGGCCGCGTTTCGATCTGCCGGAGGTGGACGACTTCACGCGCCCCTACTGGGACGCCGCCGCCGAGGGCGCGCTGCTGCTGCGCCACTGCGCGGCCTGCGAGCGCGCGCACCACTACCCGCGCGAGTTCTGCCCGTACTGCTGGGCGGAGCCGGACCAGGTCGGCTGGCGCCCGGCGACCGGCCGCGCCACGCTCTACACCTGGTCCGTCGTCCACCGCAACGACCTGCCGCCCTTCGGCGCGCGCGTCCCGTACGTCGCCGCCGTCGTCGACCTCGCCGAGGGGCCCCGGATGATGACCGAGGTCGTCGACTGTCCCGAGGCCCGCCTGGCCGTCGGCATGCCGCTCGAGGTCACGTTCCGCGAGATGGCCGAGGGCATCACAGTCCCGGTGTTCCGCCCGGCGGCGGCTGCCTGATGGCGTGGGCCGCCTGAGCGTGTCGGCTGCCTGAGCGCGTCGGCTGCCTGAGCGCGTCGGCCGCCTCAGCGCGGCGGGCCGGGGCGCCTACGGCCACAGGAGTTCGCGGGTCCAGCCGCCCTCGGGGGTGCGCCGGTAGCGCAGCCGGACGTGGCGGCGCGTCGCGTCGCCCTGGAAGAACTCGACCTCGTCGGCGTCCAGGACGTACGCCGTCCAGGTCGGTGCGGGCGCGTCCGGCTCCGCCCCGGCCCGCTCCCACGCGGCCGCCGACGCCTCGGCCAGTTCCTGGACCGAGCCGAGCACCTCGCTCTGGTGCCCGGTCAGCGCGGCGGCCAGCGCTCCGCGCGAGCGTACGGCCAGATCCGCCCGGCTCTCCTCGGGGCTGCCGGTGGTGACCCGTCCCCGGACGCGGACCTGGCGTGCCACGGCCGGCCAGTAGAACCCGAGCGCCGCCCGGGGGCGGGCGGCCAGTTGCCGGCCCTTGGCGCTGGTGGCGTGCGAGGCGAAGTGCCAGCCGCGCCCGTCGGCGTCGTGCAGCATCAGCGTCCGTACGTCGGGCCGCCCCTCTTCGTCGACGGTCGCCAGCGACATGGTGTGCGGCTCGACCTGGCCGGCCGCGGCGGCGTGCACGAACCACTCCCGGAACAGCACCACCGGCTCGGCGGGCGCGGCGCCCGCGTCGAAGCCGGGCAGCTCGGTGTCCCACACCCGCAGGGACCGCAGGACGGCGTGGAAGTCGTCGGGTGCGGGTGCGGGTGCGGGGGATGGGGCGGGAGCTGCGTCGGGGGTCTCGTTACGGCTCATGCTGGTCATCGAACACCATGAGCGCGGGGGCCCGGCCCCAGGCCCGCGCGGGGGCCGGGAGGGCGTGCGGTCATCTGTGCCAGGTCTGAATGGGGCCGCCGTAGCAGTCCCACTGGACGAGGACGCTGCCGTTGCTCCTGTTCCCGCCGGCGTCCAGGCACTTGCTGCTGTGCTCGTTCATGATCACCCATTTGCCCTTGAGCGGGACCACCGTCCACTTCTGGGTGGCCCCGTCGTAGCAGTCGTACTGGACGACGGGGGTGCCGTTGGCCAGGCTCCACTTGGCGTCGAGGCATTTGCCGCTGTCCGTGTTGACGATGTGCTGCCCCTTCAGCGTCCAGAGCTGGGTCGCTCCGCCGTAGCAGTCGAACTGGACGATCTCGCGGCTGTTCTCCTTGTGCCATCCGGCATCCGGGCACTTGCCGCTGTCGTCGTTGCGGAACATCGTGGTGACGGACGGGGCCAGCGGGTTCGTCCGCTGCTCGGGAGGCTTCCCGGGGGTGGGGGCCGCCGGCGGGGCCCCCGGCGGGGGTGTGGTGCGGGGTGCTTGCGGTGGGTTGTTCTCGCTCGCGCCCGGCCGGGGCGCCGGCGCGAGGGGCTCGCCCGACGCGGGTGGCTCGCCCGACGCGGGTGGCTCGCCCGGCGCGGGCGGCTCGCCCGGAACGGTGGGCGTGGTGGAAGGCGAGGGCCCCGGGGACGCGGGGGGTTCACCCGGCCGCTGGGTGGGCGAGGGGCCGGACGGCCCCGCCGACGAGGCAGCCGCCGCGGCCGACGGCCGGTCCGCCTTGGTCGCGGTCACCCAGACCGTGGCGAGGGTCCCCACCACCGGAACCACGATGCCGATCACCCACCAGGCCCACTTCGGCTGACTGCCCCGCGAGTCCCCGTCCTCGTCGGTCCGCTCCGGTGTCGCACGCTCTCCACTCATGCCTCAACTCCCCCTTGGTGCCAGCATGTTAGCGAGGGGGAGCCGGAAGGTTGCAGGATGCCCGGTCCAGCCGGCCAGCGCCTGGCCGGGGCCGTCGCCGCGCGCCGCGTCAGGCCGTGTGTGCGTCAGGCCGGGTGCGCCTCAGGCCAGGTCCGCCGCCCTCGTGTGGCGGGGCTCGTACAGGGCGATCTCGCCGCCTCCCGGGAGGCGGAACCTCGTCAGGCGGCCCCAGCCGGCGTCGGTGATGCCGGTCGTGAACTCGACGCCGGCCGCCATGAGTTCGGCCACCGTGGTCTCGACGTCGTCGCACATGAGGTAGAGCTCGTGCGCGCCCGGCCCCGGGCCCGGGTCCACCGGCTCCGCCGGGTGGACCGCGACCTCCGCCGGGGGCAGCGCGAAGATCAGCCAGCCTCCGCCGGCGTCGACGTGGCGGAACCCGAGGACGTCGCGGAGGAAGACCCGGTCGGCCTCGGCGTCGCGGCTGTAGATGATGACGTGGGCGCCATTGATCATGCGGCCGACAGTACGGGCACCGGCCCTACCCCCGGCCCAGGATCACCGTGCCCGAGGAGCAGAACCACCCGCCCGTACCCGAGGCGACCGCCACCTCGGGCAGTCGGCCGCCGCGCTTGCGCACCTGCCCCTCACCCGCCTCGCCCCGCAGCTGCCGTACCGCTTCGACCAGCAGGAACAGCCCCCGCATCCCCGGGTGGCAGGCCGACAGGCCGCCGCCGTCGGTGTTGACGGGGAGCTCGCCGTCGCGCAGCAGCCGCCCCTTCTCCACGAAGGCCCCGCCCTCGCCCTTGGCGCAGAACCCCAGGTCCTCCAGGGTCACCAGCGTCATGTACGTGAACGCGTCGTAGAGCTCGGCGACGTCGACGTCCGAGGGGCGCAGCCCGGCCCGCTCGAAGGCGATCCGCCCCGAGACGGCCGCCGGGGAGACCGTGAAGTCCTCCCACTCCGACATCGTGGTGTGGGAGACGGACGTGCCCGTGCCCAGCACCCACACCGGGGCCTTGGCCGTGTCCGCGACATACTCCTCGGCGGCCAGCAGCACCGCGCACCCGCCGTCCGAGCGGATGCAGCAGTGCAGCTTGGTGAACGGGTCCGCGATCATGTCCGACGACAGGACCTCGTCGACGGTCAGGGGCTCGCGGAACATCGCGTCCGGGTTCGTCGCCGCGTTCGCGCGGGCCTGGACCGCCACCGAGGCGAGCTGTTCCAGGGTCGTGCCGTACGCGTGCATGTGCCGGCGGGCGGCCATCGCGTACTTCGCGATCAGGGTGTGGCCGTAGGGGACCTCGAACTGCAGCGGTCCCCGCGCGCCGAAGGACAGGTTCGACGTACGCCGCCGCGCCTTGATGTCGGCGCGCGCCGTCGAGCCGTAGACGAGCAGGACGGCGTTGGCGGCACCGGAGGCGATCGCGTCCGCCGCGTGCGCCGCCATGACCTCCCAGGTGGAGCCGCCGACCGAGGTCGAGTCCACCCACGTGGGCCGCAGGCCCAGGTACTCGGCGACCTCGACGGGGGCGAGGGTGCCGAGACCGGCCGAGGCGAGCCCGTCGACGACCGAGCGGTCCAGCCCGGAGTCGGCCAGGGCGCGCCGGGCGGCCTGGGCGTGCAGGGCGTACGGGGTGGGGCCGTCGACCTTGCCGCAGTCCGAGAGGGCGACGCCGACGACCGCGACCCGGCGGCGGCCGTGCGGGGAGAGCGGGGAAGGTGGGGTGGCGGGGAGTCCGGGGCGTCCAGGGAGTCCAGGCATGCGTGCACGGTATATCTGACGGATCGTCAGGCGCTAGTGCGGGCGCCGGGGGCGTCTTCTCGGGCGGGCCGCTCCCTCCCTCTGTGCATCTGGCCGCCCCCGCCCTAACATGACGGCCCGTCAGATATCTCCCCCGGGAGGAGCCCGACGATGGACGCCGCCTTCACCGCGGAGCAGGACGAGATGCGCCGCACCTTGCGCGAGATCCTGGGCAAACGCTGCGGTCCGGACGAGGTCAAGGCCGCTGTCCGGACCGACGCCGGATACGACCCCGAGCTGTGGCAGCAGCTCGCCCACCAGCTCGGGCTGCCCGGGATCGCCGTCGCCGAGGAGTACGGCGGCGTCGGCTGCACCCCCACCGAGCTGGCGCTGGCCTGCGAGGAGACCGGGCGCGTCCTGCTCCCCTCGCCCCTGCTGGCGACCGCGGCGCTGGCGGTACCGCTGATCACCGCCCTCGGGACGGGCGCGCAGCGCTCCGCACTGCTGCCGCCGCTGGCCGCCGGGAACCTGACCGCCACGCTCGCCGTGCCCGGTACCGCGCTGTCCACCGCGCTGGCGCTGACCGGCGAGAACACCGGCGGGGCATGGGCGGGCGGCGGCCGGGCCGGCGGGGTGCAGGCCCGCCGGGACGAGGGCGGCTGGCGGCTGTACGGGGAGGCGGCGCAGGTCCTCGACGGCCACAGCGCCGGCCTGCTGCTGGTCGCCGCGCACGCCGGGGGCTTCGCGCGCAGCCGTACGCTGCTGTTCCTCGTACGGGGGGACGCGGCCGGCCTGGTGCGCACCCGGCAGACCGTCCTGGACGAGACCCGGCCGCAGGCGCGGGTGCAGTTCCGCGACACCACCGCCGAGCTGCTGGGGCAGGGCCCGGAGGCGGAGTACGGCGAAGGGCCGGGCTACGGCGACGGGCCGGGCTACGGCGACGGGCCGGACCACGGTGACGTCGCGGGCGCGGGGTCCGGTGTGCTCGCGGCCCTCGCCGACGCCGGGCGGGCCGCCGCCGCCGTGCTGGCCGCCGAGGCCGCCGGTGCGGCCGGCCAGGCGCTCGCCCGCACGGTCGAGTACGTCGGCCAGCGCGAGCAGTTCGGGCGGCCGGTCGGGTCCTTCCAGGCCGTCAAGCACCGCCTCGCCGACGTGTACGTACAGGTGCAGGCGGCGCGCTCGGCGGCGTACTACGCGGCCTGGGACCCCGAGCAGGGGCCGCTCGCGCTCGCCCAGGCCCTGGAGGCGCTGCGCCTCGCGGCGGGCGAGGCGATCCAGCTGCACGGCGGGATCGGCTTCACCTGGGAGCACGACGCGCACCTGTACTTCAAGCGGGCGGCCGCCGACGAGTTGCTGTTCGGGCCGGTCCACCGGCTGCGCGCGCACGCCGCGCACCGCGCGGGCCTGTTCACCCCCACACAGGAGAAGGTGGCCGTCTGATGGCTCCCGGCGTCAAGCTCATGCAGAAGGTGTCCTCGACCCTGCTGTTCGCGAAGATCGCACCGCACTTCATCCCCGCGATGGACAAGGCCGTGCACCGGCTGACCCGCGGCCGCGTCATGCTCAGCGCCCAGATGCTGCCCGGGGTGATCCTGACCGCCCGGGGCGCCAAGACGGGCGAGCCGCGCACCACGCCGCTCGCCTGCATGCCGGAGGAGGGCGGGGCGAGCTGGATCCTGATCGGGTCCAACTTCGGCCGGCCCGGGCATCCGGCGTGGACCGGGAACCTGCTCAAGCACCCGGACGCGGACGTGAGTTGGAAGGGCCAGGACATCGCCGTACGGGCCCGGCTGCTCCAGGGCGAGGAGCGGGCGGCCGCGTGGCAGGCGGTGCTGAAGTTCTGGCCGCCGTACGCGACGTACCAGGCACGCATCGAGCGCGAGATCCGGCTGTTCCGGCTGGAGCGGCGCTGACCGCGACCGGAGGCCCGGCGACTGTCCGGACCCGGAGGCCGTGACGCCGGATACCGTGACGCCGTGACGCCGGATACCGTGACGCCGTGACGCCGGGGCGGCGGACCCTTTCCGGATCCGCCGTTACCTGGTCGGCTTCTTGCCCGTGATGCCGAGGTGGACGAGCAGCGCCAGGTTCGGCTTGAGCTCGGCCTGCTTGACCCCCCAGGTCTGGAAGCCCTTCTGGTGGGAGGCGACCGCGGCCAGCATCGCGACGAGGGAGCCGGCGACGGCGGCGGGGCTGACGTCCTTGTCGACCTTGCCCTTGGCCTGGAGCTCCTTCATCGACTCCGTCAGGGAGTTGGTGACGGAGTTCAGGATCTTCATGCGGATCTTGTAGAAGCGCTTGTCGCCCTCGGCCGCACCGAGGTCGACGACCCGCAGGATCGCGTCGTTGCGCCGCCAGAAGTCCAGGAATCCCTCGACGAGTTCCTCGGCAGCCTGCCAGCCGGACTTGCCGACCCAGCTACGGCCCTCGACGAGCGCCGTCAACTGCGCGCCCTCGGCGGCCATGTGCTCGGCGATCTCCAGGACGGCGCCCTCGACGTCCGGGAAGTACTGGTAGAAGGTCGCGGGGGAGGTGCCGGCCTTGCGGGCGACATCGATCACCTTCACGTCGCGGTACGGCGAGGAGCTGAGCATCTCGCCGAGGCAGTCGAGCAGCTTCTGCCGCGTCGCCTGACCGCGTCGGCCGGCAACGCGGCCGTCGACGGTGCGTACTTGTCCTGTCATGCCGTCAGCTTACCGAGGGGCGATCCGCGCGCGATTCGGCCGCCTGCAAATGGGGTGACGCGCGGTCCGGCCAGGCGGCGGGCCCTTTCGACGGCGATTTCCAGCCGGAGGTGCGGACTGGGTGCAGCCGATGTGAATCCGTCGGCGGGCCCCGGCGCGTCCCCCTTCCCTCGGAGGATCCCCCGAATAGTCTTATCAACAGGCTGTGGACAAGGTGGCAGCAGATCATGTGCTGGGGGCGCATACCGCAGGAGAAGGCAGTACATGGCACCACACCCCCGCACAACGGAAGGAACCGGGCCCATGGCCGCATTCACGGAAGGCACGCCCTGCTGGGTGGATGCCTCGCTTCCGGACGTCGAGGCGGGCAAGCGTTTCTACGGCGAGCTCTTCGGCTGGACCTTCGGGGAGAGCGCCGGCGGCTACGGCGGCTACACGCAGGCGTACAGCCGGGGCCGCAACGTCGCCGCCCTCGCCCCCAAGCCCGACGGGCGCATGCCCACCGTGTGGGGCGTCTACCTGTACACCTCCGACGCGTACGCCTGCGCCCAGCGCATCCGCGCCGCCGGCGGGCAGATGGTGATGGAGCCCATGCCCGTCGGCCCGTACGGCACCGCGGCCATGGCCGCCGACCCCGGCGGCGCGGTCTTCGGGCTGTGGCAGCCCGGCACGCACCACGGCTTCGAGGCCAGCATGGAGCCGAACACGTACTGCTGGACCGAGCTCTACACCCGTGCTCGAGACGCGGTGGACGCCTTCTACGCCAAGGTGTTCGGCTACGTGCCCGAGGACCAGACCGACGCGGGCACCGACTACCGCACCTGGTCCCCGCCCGGCAGCGCGCCCGGCCCGGACACGGCCGTGATGGGCCGCACGCTCATCACGGACGCGTTCCCCGAGATGATGCCCTCGCACTACCTGGCGTACTTCGCGGTCGCCGACTGCGACACGGCGGCGGCCACCGTGCGCAGGCTCGGCGGACGCGTGACGGCGGACCCGTTCGACACGCCGTACGGGCGGATCGCGGTCGTCACCGACAATCAGGGGGCGGCCTTCGCGTTGCTCTCGGAACCCGACGACGAGAAGGCCTGACAGAATCGGGGTTGCGCGACCCCGGGCGGCGCCCGGGAGTGAGACGCTGCACGGGCTGGTGGTGGGCGGGCCCGGCATGGGCCCGTACGGGGAGGTGTGAGGCGAGTGGTGGAGCAGCTGACGCAGCACGACCCGAGACGGATCGGCCCCTTCGAGGTGCTGGGACGGCTCGGGGCCGGCGGCATGGGGCTGGTCTATCTCGCACGGTCGGCGTCCGGCCGGCGGGTCGCGATCAAGACGGTACGGACCGAGCTCGCCGAGGACCAGCTGTTCCGCGTGCGCTTCACCCGCGAGGTGGAGGCGGCGCGCGCCGTCTCCGGCTTCTACACCGCCGCGGTGGTGGACGCCGACCCGCGGGCCGCCGTGCCCTGGCTGGCCACCGCGTACGTGCCGGCGCCCTCGCTGGAGGAGATCGTCAACGAGTGCGGGCCGATGCCCGCGCAGGCCGTGCGCTGGCTCGCCGCCGGTATCGCGGAGGCGCTGCAGTCGATCCACGGCGCGGGACTGGTGCACCGGGACCTGAAGCCGTCCAACGTGCTCGTGGTCGAGGACGGCCCGCGCGTGATCGACTTCGGTATCGCCAGCGGTGTCTCCAACACCCGGCTGACCATGACGAACGTGGCCGTCGGCACGCCCGCGTACATGTCGCCCGAGCAGGCGAAGGACTCGCGCAGCGTCAAGGGCGCCAGCGACGTCTTCTCGCTCGGCTCGACGCTGGTCTTCGCGGCGACCGGCCACCCGCCGTACCACGGGGCCAATCCGGTGGAGACGGTCTTCATGCTGCTGCGCGAGGGCCCGAACCTGGAGGGCCTGCCGGAGGAGCTGCGGCCCCTGATCGAGTCGTGCATGCAGATGGACGCCGCGGCCCGGCCGACCCCGGCCGACCTCCAGGCACAGCTGGCCCCGCACCTCTTCGCGGCCGGGGACGACAGCGGGACGGCGTCCGCGTGGCTGCCGGCGCGGGCGGTCGCGATGATCGAGGCGCGCCGGGCGGGCCAGCGGACGAGCGCGATCGGTACGCCGGGTGCGGGCGGTGGCCCGGGCGCGGGCGGCGGCCCGGGTCCGCGGGCCGGCGCCGGGGCCGAGGCCCGTACGCACCGGCAGCCGCCGCGGCCCTCGAACCCGCCGCGCGGCGCCGACCCGTGGGTCGACCCGCGCACCGGCCAGCAGGCCCCGCCCCGCCCGCACCACCCGCCCGCCCCGTCGGGCGAGCCCGTGCGCCTGGGCGGCTCACCCGTGCCGATCGGGCCGGGCCCGCGCGTCGCGGCCGCGGCCGCGGTGACGCCGGGCGCGGAGGCGGCCACCGGCTGGGTGCGCCCGCCGGGCGGGGTCGCGGCCCCGGCGGCGCCGGCGGTGGCCACCGTGCCGCGGCCCGGCCCCTCGCCGGACAGCGGCCGCTGGCGGCCGTGGCGGTTCCGCATGTCCAACGAGGTCTGGGGCACCCCGACCGTCGCCGGCGACCTGCTGTACGTCACCTCCTTCGAGGTGCACGCCCTGGACGTGGGCAGCGGCCGCCGCCAGTTCAAGACGCGGGACGTCGCCTGGTCGATGGCCGTCGCCGACGGCCGTATCCACGCCTCGGACGGCCCGTCGCTGTACGCCCTGGACGCCTCCGACGGCTCCGAGCGGTGGCGGCTGGCCACGGACGCGTGGGTGTACGCGCTGCGCGCCGACCGGGGCACGGTGGTCACCGCGACGCGCGGCGGCGGCGTACAGGCCTGGGAGGCGGCCAGCGGGCAGAAGCTGTGGGAGCTGTCCGGGGCCCAGACGGACTTCGAGACGGCCGAGGCGGCGCCGGTCCTGGCGGACGGCACCGTGTACGTCTGGCAGGACGCCCGGCTGCGGGCGCTGGACGCCCGCAGCGGGCGCGAGGCGTGGTCGTACCCGGTGGGCGACGCGGCGTCCTGCGGCAACGTTCCGGTACGGGTGACGCCGGCCGCCGACGGCAACGTGTACGTGGCCGCGGGCACCCGGGTGCTGTCGATCGAGCGGGCGTCGGGCCGGGTGCGCTGGCACTTCGAGGCGCCGGCGGTGTTCATGGCCCCGCCGACCTTCGCGCCGGGGCCGGCGGTGACCGGCGGCGGCGTGTACCTGGCCGACTACCTGGGCACGGTGTACGCGCTGGACGCGTCGACCGGCGCGGACCGGTGGCGGATCGCGACGGAACCGCGGCCTTCGGCCGAACCGGTGATCGTCGCGAACGGCAGCGTCCACCTGGGGGCGGGCAGCGCCCTGTACACCCTGGACGCGGTCACGGGCACCCCGAAGTGGCGCTTCGCGGCGGGCGGGGAGATCACGGGCTCCCCGGCGGTCGCCGACGGCCGGGTGCACTTCGGCTCGGCGGACTCCTGCCTGTACACGCTGGACGCGGCGGGCGGGCAGCTGCGGTGGAAGCTGGCCACGGGTGGCGAGATCACCGGGTCGCCGGTGGCGGAGGCGGGCGTGGTGTACGCGTGCAGCAAGGACCGCTGCGTGTACGCGCTGGACGCGGCGAAGGGCACGGGGACGCGGACGACGTCCTGACCGGGGGCCTCCCGGCCCCCGGCGCCCCGCCGGCGTCGGGCCGGCGTCGGGCCGGGAGGTGCCCCTGGGCGGGCTGCCCCCCCCGGGGCTCCGCCCCGGACCCCGCGCCTCAAACGTCGGCGGGGCTGGAGTGGCGGACCCTGCGCCTTGAACGCCGGCGGGGCTGGAGTGGCGGACCCTGCGCCTTGAACGCCGGCGGGGTGGGAGTGGCGGACCCCGCGCCTTGAACGCCGGCGGGGCTGGAGCGGCGGACCCTGGGCGGGGCGGGCCCCCCGCCGGACGGAGTCCGGCGCAGCGGCCCGGAGCCGGGCAGGCCCCTCGGGGCCGAGCCGTGCGAGGCGTGCGGCGAGAAAAGTGTCAGGATGGGCGGCATGAGTAACGACAACGTCTACTTCGACATCACCATCGGCGGCGAGCCCGCCGGCCGCATCGTCTTCAAGCTCTTCGACGACGTCGTGCCGAAGACCGCCGAGAACTTCCGCAAGCTCGCCACCGGCGAGCCGGGCTACGGCTACGCCGGGTCGCCCTTCCACCGCGTCATCCCGAACTTCATGCTGCAGGGCGGCGACTTCACCCGCCGCAACGGCACGGGCGGCAAGAGCATCTGGGGCGGCGAGTTCGACGACGAGAACTTCCAGCTGAAGCACGACCGTCCGTTCCTGCTGTCGATGGCGAACGCCGGCCGCAACACCAACGGCTCGCAGTTCTTCATCACCACCGTCGTCACCCCGTGGCTCGACGGCAAGCACGTCGTCTTCGGCGAGGTCGTCGAGGGCTCGGACCTCGTCAAGAAGATCGAGGCGCTCGGCTCGGGCTCCGGCGCGACCAAGACCGACATCGAGGTCGCGGCCTCCGGCGTCGTCGGCGCGTGACGCACCGCGTTCCGTAGGACCGTGCGGGACAGCGCAGGACCCCGGCGACCCCGCCGGGGTCCTGCGCGTTCTACGCGTAGTACGCGTCGATCTCGTCCTGGTCGCCCCGCATCAGGCTCGACAGGGCCTGCGCCTCGTCGCCGCCCAGGAAGTACGGGCCGGTGTGGTGCAGGTAGAAGAACCGGCCGAGGTCGTCCAGCAGCACCAGGCCGGCCTCCACCGTCTCGTAGCCCACGGGGAAGAGCCGCCGGTCCAGGTCCGCCGCCAGCCCGGCGATGTCCTCCGCGTCGCCCTCGTACCCGAGGGCCGGGTGCGGCAGGAAGACCCGCTCGGGCGCCAGGGGCATCGGGAAGCGCAGGCCGGCGTACCGGCCGACGAAGTCCGTGACGGCCTCCCACGGCTCCAGCGGGCAGCCCTGCCGTACGGAGTCCCGCACCCGCACCGCGATCAGGCGCTCGGCCTCGGCCCGGTCGGCGTGCTCCGGGTGCCAGCCGTGCGTACGCAGCCAGGCCTCGACCTCCGCCCGGGGCGCGGGCGGCCTCACGAGCGGGCTGCCCAGGCGCCGAGGTCCCGCTCGTACGCGCCGATCAGCTCGGCCGCCCGGCCTATGGACGCGGCCATCCCGGCCGACAGGGTGACGGTGGGCCGGCCGGCGGGGCCGCCCACGCTCACCGTGCACTCCAGGGTCGCCAGCGCCCCGGTCGTGCCGGGCGGGGCGGGGACGGACAGCGCCAGCTCGCAGCCCTGCGGGCGCAGGCCGAGCGCGGTCAGCACGGCCTCCATGGCGTCGGTCAGCGGCCCGGCGCCCGCCTCCAGCGGGCCGGGCGGCAGCGGGAAGTCCTGGTCCAGGGCCAGGACGCCCACCCCGCGCAGGGTGGTCGCGCGCAGCCGCAGCGAGCGGGCGCTGTAGACGCCGGTGTGGTGCAGCAGGTAGACGGCGACCAGGGCGGCCCGGACGGCGGCGGCGAGGTCGCCGGGGTGCGCGGCCAGCGGCCAGTACCGCTCGCGCGCCCGCAGCCGTACGGGCATCCGGCCCTCGGCCAGGGTCAGCAGCCCTTCGCGTGTGCTCTCGCCGAGCAACCAGGCCCCGCCGACCCCGAGGGTGAGCAGGCGGCCCTCCTCGTCGACGGCCATGGGGGCGTCGGTGTCCGTGCGGCCGAACGGGAACAGGCGGGTGCCGAGGGTGCGGCCCAGCTGGTACAGCGGTGGGCCGGCGTAGCGGGCCTCCTGGGGGTCCACGACGCAGCCGGTCGCGGCGACCTCCAGGCCGCCGTCGGCGCTCGGCGGTATGCGCAGGCCGTGGAACTCCCGCAGGGCGCGCTCGGCGGCGGGGAACAGCTCCCACATACCGACGGCCACGGTCTTGAGGATGGCGAACACGGCGTTGTCGGCGGCGTCCCGCCCGGGCCGCCAGCCGGCGGCGACGAGCACGTCCCGGTGCGCCGCCGGGTCCGCCTGTGTCAGAACGTCACTGGTCATGGATGACGTCGATGCCCAGCCGTTCGAGGAGCGCCGTGCACGAGCGGCAGACCTCGGCCTCGGTGCCGTGCTCCGGATCGCCCTCGGGGCGGATCTTGCGGGCGACCAGGGCCGACCCCGCGAAGTGGGGGAGTGCCTCGTCCAGGGTCGTGGTCCGGCCGTCCGTGCGCCGCTGGTCGAGGGCGTACATCTGGTCGGACACCAGGGCCGACTCCGCGCAGTAGCCGAGGAACGGCTCGCGCAGGGCGGGCGGGAGAGCGTCGAAGAACTCCCGGACGGCCGGGTGGAGGTGCGGCTCGCCGTCACCGGCGAGGTTGGTGTGGCTGACGATCGTGCCCTGGATGAGGAGGGACGCGGCCGTGCCGGGGACCAGGTCAGACAAAGTAGTCCTCCGCGTCCTGCATGGGGGCGTTGCCGAGGCTGATCATGGCCTCGGTCCGGTCGGCGCCCATGTAGTACGCGCCGGTGTGGTGCAGGTAGAAGAACCTGCCCCGGTCATCGATGACGATCGGGGAGCCTTCGGAGCTGTCGTAGCCGATGGGGAACAGCCGTACCCCCAGGTTGTCACTGAGCTCGGCGATATCGCTGGACGTCGACTGCCACACCAGGCACGGGGTGAAGTGGAGGTGATCCCCGCGCCGGGCGTCGATCGTCAGGCGCAGCCCGCCGTGCTCGGTGAGGAAAGCCGTCGCGGTGTCCAGGGGCTCCAGGGGGAATCCTTCCTCCTGGGACTGCCGCGTGATCTCCTCCACCATCGCCGGCACCTGGTCGGCCACGTCCCGGCCGGGGAACCATCCGTGGTCCCTGAACCAGGTGTCGACGTCCTCCGGGGTGTTCAGCCGTGGCACGAATAGCTCCCTATCCGGTGAAGGCGGTGATGCCCGCCATGTCGAGTGCGATCTCGCAGGATCGGCACGGTTTCTTGTAGTCGCCGTGGTTGAGGGCATCGGACGAGCGGTCCTTGCCGATCTGCACGGTGTACATCTGGGCGCCCCGCATGGCCTCGCGCACGTCATCGAGCGTACTGATGCCCCCACCATCGGGATCGAGATGGCGCAGCCGGTCGGAGATCAGGTTGGCCTCGGCGCACTTGCCGTGTCCGGCACCGGGATTGCGGCCGTCGGCCTTGAACTGCTGCTCGACCTGGTCGTAGATGTCCTTCAAAGCCGGGTGCAGTTCGGGCATCCGCTGGCCGGATCCCTTGGTCGCGCTCGAATGGCTGGTGATCACGCCGTCATGCAGGAGGCTCCCCGCGCACGACCCGTCCAGCAGGTTGGTGCCGGGCGGGAAGTGGGTCTTCGCCAGGTTGATCTTGTGCTTGGGGTCGTTCGGGTTGTCCGGGTCCGCCTTCCGCGCCTTGTCTGCCAGGTCGCGGGTCTCCCGTACCAGTGCGGTGCGCTGCTGCTCCGGGGTGAGGTGGCGTACGTCCAGCGGGTCGGTGCGGTGGTGGTTCATCCCGCCGGCGGAGCTGCCGTGCCACTTCGGGGGCGGCGTCATACGGTTGCCGCCGTTGTTGTTGCCCGTGCTTCCGCCGCCGCTCCCGCCGGTGGGGGGCTTGCCACCACCCCCGCCGCCGTTGCCTCCGCCGCCCTTGCCGCCCTGGGCCGCCTTGGCCTTGGCGCGGGCGAGGCGGGCGGCGAGGGCGTCGTCGTTGTTCTTGTGGTCGGTGGAGATCTGCTTGACGGCCTTGGGCAGGGTCTTGCCGACGTGGTCGCCGACCTGCTTCGTGGCCTTCATCAGGGCGGCCATGGCCTTGTCGGCGACCGGGTCGATGGCCGAGGCGATGCCGTCACGGCCCCGGGTGCGGCCGTGGGCGGTCTTGGCCTTGGTGAGCTTGGAGGTGGTCTTGCCGTGGATGCCGGTGCTGACCCCGGCGAGCTTGGTGTGGGCGCGGTCGTGCTCGTCGTGGTCGATGAACAGGTCGGCCAGGCCCGTGCCGCCGCCGGCGCGGCCGGAACCGCCGCCCGCCGAGGCGAGGTTCAGGGACTCCTTGCCGGACTGGACGCCCTCCTTCAGGCCGTCCTTGCCGGCCTCCTTGGTCTGGTCGAGATCGACACCGTCCTGGAGGCCCAGCGCCATCGACCCCAACTGCACCACGAGGTCCGCGGCCATGCCCTCCAGGGCGGCCACGGCCGGCTCCGTCATCGCCGCGACGATGTAGCCGACCGCCTCCTCCACGCACTCCTTGATCAGCCGCTTGACGACCTCCTGCGTGGCCCGCATCGCGCCGGCCCCGATCAGGGCCGAGAGGCCACCGGTGACCGGGATCGCCGCGATGGCGATGCCCGCCTCGGCGGCGAGGTAGCCGAGCTGGACGATCGCGGCGAGCTTCATCGCCTCGACCGCGCCGGCGGCCTTGTCCATCGCGCCCGCGATCGTGCGCGCCGCGCTGATGATGTCCTTGAGGTGCTTGCCCTTGACCTTGTTCCAGTGCTCGTCGAGCGCCTTGATCGACTCGCCCTCGCCCGAGGACAGCAGCCGCTCGAAGTGGTTGTTCGCCAGCTGCCCGTCGTCCGCGAGATCGTCGGCGAACTCCCGCAACGCGTCCGCCATCTCGCGGTAGGCGTCCTCGTCGACATTCGGCCAGGCCACGCCGATCAGGTCCAGCAGTGTGTCGGCCCAATCGGGCAACGTGACCGCCATGCCCCACTTCCCCCCGGTGTGAAGATTCGTTCGCTGGATGCTTGTGCGAACTCAGCTTGCCATGAGTGCGATCTTGCGGACGGCATCGTACGTATGGGTGATTTCCGCGTCGTCCGGGCGGGCGGCCGCGGTCGTACGCCGTGCCGATCCGGCCGGGGCCGTGGCGCGGGAGGCTCGGGGTGAGCCCGGGCGGCCCGCACCGGTCCGGGCGCCACCCGCCGCGTCGAGAGGAACCCGTCATGCCGTCCACCGAGTTCGCCCCGGAACGCCGCCGCATGCTCTCCGTCCTGGGCACCGTCGGCGCCGCCGCCGGAATCGGCACCCTGGCCGCGGCCACGCCCGCCGCCGCCGCGCCGGAGGAGCTGACCGCCGCGCGCTGGGGCGTGAACGGCCCGGTGGACGACGAGGTCGCCATCCAGCGCCTGATCGACGGCTACCTCTTCGCCGTCGACACCAAGGACAAGACCTTCTTCCGCACGCTGTGGACCGAGGACGCCACCCTCACCGTCATGGCCCACCCCGACGGCACCGCCGGCATCGTCAAGAGCGGGATCGAGGCCATCGTCGCCAACCTCGACGGAGCCCAGGCCTGGGGCCAGTCCACCCACGTCAAGGCCAACGTCAGCATCCGCGTCAGCGGCCGGACCGCGACCGCCGACAGCTTCGCCACGGCCCAGCTGGTCTACCCGGCCACCGCCACCGCGCCCGAGACCGTCGTCGTGCGCGGCCTGCGCTACCGCGACGCGTTCGTGAAGACCGCCACCGGCTGGAAGCTGCGGGGGCGCGTCATGTCGCCGCTGTGGCAGTTCAACGGCGCCAGCGTGCCGATCGTCTACCCCAACTGAGCCGGCAGCGCCGTTTCCGGCGCGTCCAGCTGGATCAGGCCGCGGTCGACGGCGGCGCGCACGGCCGCCGTACGGTTCTCCACCCCCAGCTTGTCGTAGACGTGGGCGAGATGGGTCTTGACCGTCGTCCCGCTGATGAACAGCGCCGAGCCGATCTGCCGGTTGGACCGGCCCGTCGCGATCAGCTCCAGGATCTCGATCTCGCGCGCCGTGAGCGCCGTCCGCGGCGCCCGGCAGCGGTTCATCAGCCGCGAGGCCACCGCCGGCGAGAGCGCCGACTCGCCCGCCGCGACCGTACGCAGCGACTGCAGGAGCAGGTCGGGCGGGGACTCCTTCAGGAGGTACCCCGCCGCGCCCGCCTCCACGGCCCGCACGATGTACGCGTCGGAGGCGTAGCCGGTCAGGACCACCACCCGGGGCGGGGCGGGCAGCCGTACGACGTGGCGGGTGGCCTCGACGCCGCACATGCCCGTACCCATGCGGAGGTCCATCAGGACCAGGTCCGGGGCCAGTTCGCGGGCCAGCCGCACGGCGGTGGCGCCGTCGGGCGCCTCGCCGCACACGTCGAAGTCCGGGCAGCCGCCGAGCAGGGCGCGCAGGCCCGCGCGGACGACGGGGTGGTCGTCGACGAGCAGGACGCGGACGGCCCCGCTCACCGGGGCACCGCCGGGGAGGCCGGTGCCGGCAGGGTCACCGACACCACCGTGCCGCCGCCGGGTGTGCTCTCCACCGTGGCCGTGCCGCCGAGGTCCGCGATCCGGCGGCGCAGCAGCCGCAGTCCGTGGCCGCCGTGCTCGTCCGGGCGGCGGACGGCCGCCGGGTCGAAGCCGACGCCGTCGTCCCACACGTCGAGGCCGAGCGCGTACGGCAGGTAGGTGAGCGTGACCACGGCCGACCGCGCGTGCGCGTGCCGTGCGACATTGGCCAGCGCGCCCTGGGCGGCGTGCAGGGCCGCCGCCTCCACCGGCGCCGCCAGCGGCCGCGGATCACCCTCCAAACGGAACCGGACGCTTTCCGTCCGCGAGCCATTCGTCCGCAGGCCTTCCGTCCGTCCGCCCTCCGCCCGTACGCAGAGGGCGTGGACCGCGTCCGCCAGCGTGCCGTGTTCCAGCGCGGGCGGCGCGAGGTCGTGGATGAGCCGGCGTGCCTCGGCGAGGTGCTCGCGCGCCGCCAGCGCGGCCTGCCGCACCAGCAGCCGCGCCTGCCCCGGCGCTTGCGTCCACTGCCGGTCCGCCGCGTCCAGCAGCAGGTGCAGGCCGGTCAGGCCCTGCGCCACGGTGTCGTGGAGTTCGGCGGCCAGCCGGGTGCGCTCCTGGAGCACCCCGGCCGCCACCGCTCGCGTCTGTCCCCCCGGTCGCGCCACTCGTCCCCTCCCCCTCCCCCGGCTCCCCGCTTCCCGTGGGCCCGCCGGACGGGGCCGAGCTTAGGGCGGCGCCTCAGCGCACGCGACAGCCGTCGCCGGGCCGCCGGCCCTCGAAGAGCTCCGCCTGCCGCCCCGGATCGAGGTTGCCGAGGGAGATCAGGTGGGGCGCGTGCGCCAGCGCCTGGGTGCGCGCGGCCTCCTTCGCGGCCCACAGCGCGCGGACGGTGCCCTGGACGGCGGCCGTCGGCTGGCTCGCGAGGATCTCCGCGCACGCCACCGCCGCGGGGAGCGTTTGCGCAGGTGGCGCCAGTTCCGAGACCAGCCCGATCTGGTGGGCGCGGTGGGCGGAGAGCCGCTCGGCGGTGCCCATGAGGGACATCCGCGCGACCTCGCCGAAGGGCATGCGCATCGCCATGTGGATCGCCTCGTACGCGCTCACCATGCCGTAGGTGGTGTGCGGGTCGAAGAAGGTGGCGGTCTCGGAGGCGATCAGGAACTCTGATTCGCCGAGCAGGTAGAACGCGCCCCCGCACGCCATCCCGTTCACGGCGGCGACCACCGGCTTCCACAGGTCGTTCGCCTTGGGCCCGATCGCGATCAGCGGATCGTCGACGGAGTAGGGGGAGGCCGGCTGTGGCACGTGCGCGGCGCGGTCGATGCCGGTGCAGAACGCCCGCTCGCCCGCCCCCGTGATCACCACCGCCCGTACGCCGTCGTCGAAGCGGAACTCCCGCCAGGCGGCGGTGAGGGCGGCCGCCATCTCCAGAGTGATCGCGTTGTGCCTGGCCGCCCGGTCCAGGGTCACCACGGCCACCCCGGTCGCCTTGTCGCGGTCGACCCGGATGCCGTCCCCTTCCCGTTCCACTTCCCCGTCCCCGTCCCCTGCCCGCGTGCCGGTCACGCCTTCTCCAGCAGCCAGCGCGGCACGGTGACCCCGCCCACCTCGGTGAAGGCCACCTGCACGCGCGCCCCGATCCGCAGGCGCGCCGGGTCCACCGAGTCCAGGGGCGCGTCGGGGGCCGCCACCAGGTTGCCCGCCAGCCGGATGCGGGGGGCGTCGGCGAGCTCGACGAGGATCGCGTTGTACGGCGCCATGGCCGCGTACGCCGGCAGCAGCGGCGGGTGGGGCACGACGTACGACCAGATCCGGCCGCGGCCGCTCATCGGCCGCCAGGCGGAGGCGAAGGAGTGGCAGTGCGGGCAGCAGGGGCGCGGCGGGAAGCGCAGCCGGCCGCAGTCCTCGCAGGCCTGGATGCGCAGTTCGCCGCGGGCGGCGTACTCCCAGAAGGGGGCGCCGTCCTCGTCGGGGACGGGGAGCAGGAGGCCGTCGTCGGTGGCAGCTGTGGACATGTGGGTCGACTCCTCAGGCTCGCAGCAGGATCGCGGACGTGGGGACCCCCTCGCCCGCCGTCACCAGGCAGGTCGCGGCGTCCGGCACCTGGGCGGTGGAGATCCCGCGCAGCTGCTTGACGCCCTCGTTGATCAGGTTGAAGCCGTGCACGTACGCCTCGGAGAGGCCGCCGCCCCCGGTGTTGATGGGCAGCCGGCCGCCGATCTCCAGCGCGCCGCCCTCGGTGAAGGCCGCGCCCTCGCCGCGCCCGCAGAAGCCGTAGCCCTCCAGAGAGAGCGGGATCAGGGGGGTGAAGGCGTCGTAGATCTGGGCCACGTCCACGTCGGCGGGGCCGAAGTCGGCCTGCTTCCACAGGTGCCGGGCAGCCGTCCAGGCGGGACCGGAGAGCGGGTCGTCGTTCCAGTAGTTGACCATGCCGTGGTGCTGGGCGGGCAGGCCCTGGGCGACGGAGTGGACGTAGACGGGCTTGTGGCGGCAGTCGCGGGCCCGCTCGGCGCTGACGATCACGCAGGCCAGCGCGCCGTCGGTCTCCAGGCAGTTGTCGAACAGGCAGAGCGGCTCGCTGATCC
The DNA here is from genome assembly GCF_044748145.1 of Streptomyces sp. NPDC090022. Taxonomy (NCBI): domain Bacteria; kingdom Bacillati; phylum Actinomycetota; class Actinomycetes; order Kitasatosporales; family Streptomycetaceae; genus Streptomyces; species Streptomyces sp. NPDC090022. The sequence goes on along the minus strand of NZ_JBIVFN010000015.1, from coordinate 109,975 downwards.
AGCGTGCGGTCATGTACATCTCGCGGGTCAGCGGGCGTTCGTACATCATCGCGGCCGGGTTCTGGTTGGCGCGGTTGCGGCAGGCCAGGGCCACGTTGAAGAGGTGGTCGCGGGTGGCGCCGTACTCGTGCATGTAGCGGCGGGCCAGCATGCCGATCTCGTCGGCGGGGCGGAGCAGGCCGAAGGGGCGGGTCCACTGGCCGGGGGTGGGCAGCTGCACGGCGGTGTTCTTCCAGGGCCGGGGCCCGCTGCCGCGTTTGCGCGAGCGCCAGGCGACGCCGACGGAGGCCTGGCCGGTGGCGATAGCGGCGGCGAGGTGGCCGACGGTGGCACAGGAACCGCCGCCTCCGTAGCCGACCTTGGAGAAGAACGTGACGTCACCGGCCCCGATGGCCTTGGCGACCTCGACCTCGTCGGTCTCCTCCATGGTGTACGAGGCGAACGCGTCGACCTCGGAGGGCTCGATTCCTGCGTCCGCGAGGGCATCGAGGATGGCCCGGCAGGCCAATTCCTTCTCGCTTCGGGGCAGTTGTCTGGCGAAGGGGGTCTGGCCGATTCCCGCTATCGCTGTAGCGTCCTTGAGCGTCGCCGCCATCGCCACCTCCGGGGTGCGTGCACCAGTGCTGACAGCGGCGAAGGCTACAGCTAATCTGACGGATAGTCAGCTAGTCGGCTGGTCGGCTCGTGGTGGTTCCGGGCTCGCGGAGAGGGGCGTGCGATGGTCGAGGGCGGTCGCGTGGACGGCGATGCGGTGACGGGCGCGGTGGCCGATGCGGTGGCCGATGCGGTGGCCGATGCGGTGCCGGGCGCGGGGGAGGAGGACGTCCGGGGGGACCTGCGCTGGGGCAGCGTCCCCGGCCTGGTCCGCGCCGCGGCCGACCGGTACGCCACCCGCGAGGCGGTCGTCGACGGCCGCGTCCGCATCACCTACGCGCAGCTCGGGAGGCGCGTCGAGCGGGCCGCCGCCGCCTGCATCGCGGCCGGCGTCGAGGCGGGCGACCGGGTCGCCGTCTGGGCGCCCAACACCCTGGACTGGATCGTCTCCGCCCTCGGCGCGGTCTCGGCCGGGGCGGTGCTGGTCCCGCTCAACACCCGTTTCAAGGGCGCGGAGGCGGCGTACGTGCTGGGCCGCAGCCGGGCGCGGCTGCTGTTCGTCACCGGCACCTTCCTGGGCACCTCGTACGTCGCCTCACTGCGCCGCGCGGCCGCCGAGGGCACCGGCGCGGGCCCGCTGCCCGGCCTGCCGCACCTGCGCGAGGTCGTGGTCCTCGCCGAGGACGCGCCGGAGTCCTTCCGTACGTGGAAGGACTTCCTGGCGGGCGGCGACCACGTCACGGCGGCGGCCGTGCGCGAGCGCGCCGACGCCGTACGCCCCGACCAGCCCTCGGACATCATCTTCACCTCGGGCACCACCGGCAGCCCCAAGGGGGCCGTCATCACGCACGCGCAGACGCTGCGCTGCTACGACGTGTGGAGCGAGCTCGCCGGGCTGCGCGAGGGCGACCGCTACCTGATCGTGAACCCCTTCTTCCACACCTTCGGCTACAAGGCGGGCGTCATCGCCTGCCTGATGCGCGGCGCGACGATGGTGCCGCAGCCGGTCTTCAACGTCGACACGGTCCTCGCCAACATCGCCGCCGAGCGGATCTCGGTCCTGCCCGGGCCGCCCACCCTGCACCAGTCGCTCCTGGACCACCCGGCCCGCGCCCAGCACGACCTGTCCGCGCTGCGGCTGGTCGTCACCGGCGCGGCCGTGGTCCCGCTGCGGCTGGTGGAGCGGCTGCGCGGCGAGCTGCGGATCACGACCGTGCTGACGGCGTACGGCCTGTCGGAGGCGAGCGGCATCGTCACCATGTGCCGCCGCGGCGACCCGGCCGAGATCGTCTCGGCCACCTCGGGCCGCGCCATCCCGGGCACGGAGGTCCGGATCACGGCCCCGGACGGCAGCCCCCTGGCCCCCGGCGAGGCGGGCGAGATCCTCGTCCGCGGCCACCACGTGATGCGCGGCTACTACGAGGACCCGGAGGAGACGGCGCGCGCGATCACGCCGGAGGGCTGGCTGCGTACGGGCGACATCGGCGTCCTGGACGAGGCGGGCAACCTGCGGATCACGGACCGGATCAAGGACATGTTCATCGTCGGCGGCTTCAATGCCTACCCGGCCGAGATCGAACGCCTGCTGGGCCTGCACCCGGACATCGCGGACGTCGCGGTGGTCGGCGTCCCCGACCCGCGCCTGGGCGAGGTCGGCAAGGCCTACGCGGTCCGCCGCCCCGGCTCCACCCTGACGGCGGACGACCTGATCGCCTGGTCCCGCCGCGAGATGGCCAACTACAAGGTCCCGCGCGAGGTCGAGTTCGTCCCGGACCTCCCGCGCAACGCGAGCGGCAAGGTCCTGAAGACCCAGCTGCGGGCGCGGGGGGCGGCGGGCTGACGGACCCCGGGCGGCACCCGGCCCCTGCGGCGCCGCCCCGATCAGGCCGGCGTACCCGGGACGATGAACCCCCGCCCGGGCCGCCGCAACCGGGCGACGGCCGCGGCTTCGAGCGTGTCGGCGGTGCCCGTGCGTGACGAGGCCCCCGGTGAGGGCTTCGATCACGTCGTCGTCGGGTTTCAGGTTGTAGGAGACGAGGGTCCGGCCGATCAGCCGGGTGACCTCGTCCGGATCGCTGTTCATCGGCCGCATGCCGGTGCTCCCTACCGTCGTCAGCGGGTGGTGGGACGACGGTAGGGGCGGTCTGCGGGCGGCAGGGGTACAGAACGTACCCCCACCCTCAGGTCGTCAGCAGGCCTATGCGCTGGGCGAGTTCCGAGGCGCGGCGGCGCCGGGCCGGGCTCTTGGACTCGGTCTCCTCCAGGACGATCCGCTTCGCGTACCCGTTGTACTGGACGGTTTCCGGTGCGGCCGCGTACGCCTGGGCGAGCGTCGCCAGCGCCGCGTCGGGCTGGGCGTCGAGGTGATAGCCGCGGGCCTGCTCGATCCGGTGCCGGGCCCGGCGCGGCCGCGACGGGATCGCTTCGGCCTCAGCGCGGGCTGCCTGCCGCGCGGACTCGGGGCCGGCGTGCAGCTCGACCGCCACGGTGACCGCGTGAGCGCCGATGACCGCGCGCGAGAACGAGGTGACCGGGTGGAAGTACCCGGCGGGCAGGCCCTCGGCCAGGCCGCGGGCCTCGTCCCAGTACCGCCAGGCCGTGCCGGTCTCGCCACGGCGAGCGGCCGTCAGTCCGGCCTCGACCGTGAGAGCACCGGCCACCGCCCGGACGTCGGGGCCGGCGTCCGGGAGGAGCGCTTCCAGATAGCGGAGCGTCTCCAGGGTCACGGCGTCCGCCGCGTCGAGATGGGCGCTGTCGCGGTGCGCCTGGACGGTGAGCCACGCGGCGAGGCCGATCGCGTGCGGATCCTCGGAGTCCTGGGCCGCCATCATGCCGCGCTCCGCGACGCGCCAGACGAGCGAGGCGTCAGGCTGGTAGGCGCAGAAGAACTGGGCCAGGAAGTACACCTCGGCCAGCCGGGCCTGGGCGGCCTTGCGGTCGGCGATCGTCCCGGCGTGCCGCACGGCGGCCTGGGCGTCCCGGATCAGGTCCGGCAGCAGCGCACCGACCACCTCGCGGTGGTTCGGGGCGGAGTGCCTGGCCGACCACGCCCGCGCCAGGCGCGCCGAGAAGTGCGCGGCCGGGGGGGCCTCCCGGTCCCCGGCGAGGTGAGGCGAGTTGACGGCCTCGCGGACCGCGGCGAACCGCGGGTGCCCCGGGCCGGTGAACAGCGCGACGCGCATGGACTGATCGCCCGTGAGGTCGGACAGGTCCCGGACGCGCAGCACCTCCGCGACACGGAGGATCATCTCCAGCTTCGGCACCCTGAGGCGGCCTGTCTCAACTGCCTTGACCCACTCGCCGGACCGGCCGACGAGGCCGCCGAGCTGGATGCGGGTAAGACCTCGGCGTGTGCGGAGGATCTGCATTCTCTGGCCGAACACCAGCGGGTCCGTGTACGGGTCCGGGGTAGCATCAGGTGACATGGGCCTTGCCCCTCTCCTTGCAGCTCGACACTGCCAGGGTATGGGGCGGGGCCAGGCGACGCAGCGGCTCAAGACCTGTCGACTGGCCTCAGGTTTGCGTCAGTTGACTTCGACTGGTCGCCCGGTGTCGCCTCGCGGCTGTCCGGACTTCTGTCAGGGCGCGCTCACGGTCGACCGGTGGAGGCTGGAACCGGCCCGGCGCCAGCCGGACGTGTTCCTGCCAGGAGTCCTGCCAGAACTCGACGGTCCAGCCGGGCCATCGCTTGGGCATCTCGTATGCCTCGGCCGACGCCCCGAGCACCCACCAGCCGACCCGGCGCCGCGACGCATCGATGTGGATGCCGGCATCGGCGGACACTCGGCACGTTCCGTGTTCGGGGCCGCCCGACAGCCGGTCGAGCAGGGCAGCCCCCTCCCGGATCGGGTGGTCGGCGATGTTCGCCACCACGTAGCAGCGGTCCGAGCCGACGGTCACCACTGCGGCCATCGGCTCGGGGTCGGCCAGCTCCTCGTCCTCCGGTTCCAGCAACGGTCCGAGGGAAGTGCCGCGCCCGCGATCACGCACGTACTCCGGGTCCAGTCCCAGGTAGGTCCGCAGCTCGGCGGGGCCGTCGTACGCCCACCGCAGGTCCCACCCCGGCCAGGCCTCCCGCAGCAGTTCCAGAGTCGCGGCCCGGTACCGCATCACGGTGCTCGGCCCCTCCCAGGCGAACAGCAGCAGCACCTTCCGGCCGAGGTCGATCAGGGCCGCTCCCTGGCAGTACACGTCGTCGAGCCACCGGTCGACCGCTTCGAGGCGCTGGATCACGGAGAGCGTTTCGGCAGGTCCCGCCAGCAGGTCGAGGTCGAGGCCCACCGCGCCCCAGCGGGAGAGGTACAGCTCGTACTCGCCGCTCTCGCGGACAACGATGAAGTTCGCACGATCGGCCACGCGGCCAGAATGGCGGGCGCCGGCAGCCGGACGCCACCCAAATTGACACCCTCGGTGGGTGCTACTCGTTCTCGCTGCCCTTGTGGCGGGCGGCGCGGCGGTGGGCGGAGGCGCGGTGGTTGCCGGGGTGGCAGTCCGGGTGGGCGTGGGCGTCCGGGCGGGCGGCGGAGGCCGAGTGGATCGTGATCCGGGTTGCCGCGACGGCGGGCACGGGCTGGTCGCAGTGGAGGCAGTATGCGACGGCGCTCATCCGCCGGGGTGCCTGTCCGCCCGGAAGCCCACGGTTCCGGTCAGGACGCGGTCGGGCCGGGACGGGGGGAGGGCCGGGTCGAGGCAGACGCCGATGTGGGCGGCGCGGTACGTCTGTGTACGAAGGGCCCAGGCGGGCGGCGGTTCGGGGAGCCTGAGGAGGGTGTCGGGGTGGCCGTAGTCGAGGGCCCACGTCCCCCGGGCGTGGTAGAGGAGGTGCTGGGTGGGTGGGTAGGTCTCGCCCTGGTGCAGCCCGAGGCCGGCGGCGATCCCGCGCAGGTGGCGCTCGACGCTGGTGGCGCGCCGGGCGTGGGCCTCGGGGTGGCCCAGCATCGCGTACGCGCGGCCGTCGGTTCCGAGGGCGTACGACACGGCCACCTCGGCGAGGAACGCGGGCCCGGGGGTGACGGCGCGGGGCAGGAGGATCGTCACGCCGTCACCGCCACCCGGGCCTCGTGGAGGGTGCGCAGGACGCGGGCGAGGGAACGGGCGTGGTTCCACCGCGCCAGCGGCTCGGGGCCGGGGCCGCGGGTGGTCAGCGAGTCCCAGTCGGCGAGGGCGTGCGCAACCCGGGGGGTTGCGGCCTCCGCCCGGCGGGCCATGGCCACGTACCGCTGCCCGTGCGCGACGAGGCCCTCGGTGAGGGCTTCGATCACGTCGTCGTCGGGTTTCAGGTTGTAGGAGACGAGGGTCCGGCCGATCAGCCTCGTGATCTCGTCCGTCGCGTCGTCCGTCGGCCGCATGCCGGTGCTCCCTACCGTCGTCAGCGGGTGGAGTACTCAGCATGGTGGCCTCCGAGGGCCGGAACACTCACAGATTTGTGAGTGCTACATACCGATCCAACGGGCCATGCTGGCCAGGCCGTCCGGCGCTCGCCGCGACATGTGCACGAGTCCACGGACCGTCGCTCGGGTACCCGGCAGGTGGCGGGTCTGCTCCGGTGCCGCCCGCCGCGCTCGTATCAGATACTTCAGAGACGTCTCCGGACTACCGGCCTCCATCTCCACCAGCGCCCTGTCCACCATGTACCGGGCCCGCCGGGAGGTCACCGTCGAGTCCGGCATCTTCAGCGCGCGGGCCTGGACGAGTGCCTCGTCGTAGCTGCGTAGGGTGACGGCCGCACCCAGCTCGTGAAGTGCCACATTCACCATGCCGAACGACAGCCAGTGAACGTCTCCGGCTTCTCCGTTGACACGGGCCGCCAGCTCGCGAGCTGCGGCGATGTGCGTTTCGACGCCCGCACTGTCGTTGCGACGCGCGGCCACGGTAGCGGCGCCGAGGTGAAGCTGCCCGGCCACGGCGAGTCCCTCCCGAGTTGCGTCGCCGGCCAGCAGGCTGTGACCGGACTCGATCAGTCGCAGGCTCGTCGCGCTGCGCAGCAGGATGGCCCGCTTGTACCGCTGAACCGCGCTAAGGCCCGGGTCGGAGGCGCCGCGCGCCGCCCACTCCATCCGGTCCAGTGCGACGCGCGACAGGTCGGGATGCCCTAGCTTCAGCGCCACGTCGTGCGCGGTCCGGTACGCCGAAGCGAGGGCCTGCCACACTGCTGTTGTCGGGGCCGTGGAAGCGATCTGCGTCAGTTCGACGATCAGATCGGGAAGGGCTTCGGCGGCCGCGCGCAAGTGCGTGGCCCGCACCTGTCGGCACACCGTGTCGGCCGCCGAGACCAGCGCAGGTGCGGGGCGACACGCAACGAGATCGGGATTTGTGCCAAGGTCGTAGACGTCGAGGGCCTCCCGGATCGGGACGACCAGCGCACTCAGCCGGTCGGGGGGAAGGGCGTTCAGGGACGTCGGTCCCGTCAGCTTGGACGTGTCCACCCGCAGCACGCGCGCTGCCGCCGCCACCAGGCCCGCACTCGCGGGGCGGGCCCCGCACTCGACCTGGCTCAGCAGGCTGAGGCTGTACCCGGTCTGCTCGGCCAGCGCCCGCTGCGAAAGGTGGGCGAGGCGCCGCTGTTCGCGGATCCGGGCACCCGTGTGATCATCGTCAGGTCGCGGCACGCTGTCCTCCGTCTCCGACTCCTCGATCTGGACGGTACCCGAGGGCGGCGGTTCCGGGCCCCAACCGCCCATGACTTCACACGGATCAGGGGCCGTTGCATAGGCTCGGATGCCATGACGACGAGGACGCTCTACCTGCTCTGCTCGGCCGCCCCGCCCGTGTTCGACGTGGCGCGCGTGATCGAGGACGCACAGGCCCGCGGCTGGGACGTCTGCCTGGGGCTCACGCCGACGGCGGCCGAGTGGCTGGAGGAGAGCCTGCCGGGACTGGCCGCGCTGACCGGTCACCCGGTTCGGTCACGGTACAAGCGGCCGGGACAGCCGGACGTCTGGCCGGCGGCGGACGCCGTTCTCGTCGCCCCGGCGACGACGAACACGATCAACCGGTGGGCGCTGGGGATCACCGACACGTTCGTCGTCGGGTTCGTGGCCGAGGCGCTCGGCAAGGCCATTCCGCTGACGGTGATGCCATGCGTGAACGCGGCCTACGCCCAGCACCCGCAGCTGCCGTTGTCGCTGGAGACGCTGCGGGGTGCCGGGGTGCGTGTCCTGTACGGCGAGGGCGGCTTCGTACCGAACCCTCCCGGCGAGAAACGGCCCTACCCCTGGGCGCTGGCGCTCGACGCGGTGGACGGGCTCGCTCCGTAAGCGAAGGGCTGACCGCTACCGCCGGTGGGCCAGGAGGAGGCGCCAGCGGGGGGTGCCGTCGTGGCGGTGGCCGAAGGTGGGGAGGGGGAGCGTTTCGACCTCGAAGCCCGCTGCCGTCAGGTCGGCGCGGACGCCGGGGAGCGGGAACGTGCGGTAGTACATGACGAACGGGGGGCGCCACACCGCGTTGCGGACGCGCATCGCCGTGTCGAAGCCCGCCGTCAGCCACCAGGCCGCCGAGGTCAGCGGCAGCGGGGCGCCGATCGGGAAGGCGAAGATCCCGCCGGGGCGCAGGGCGCGGTGGACCCCCGCGAAGAGCGCCGGGCGTTCGGCGGGGAGGAAGTGGCCGAACGCGCCGAAGCTCACCGTCAGGTCGTAGGAAGAGGAAAGGGCGGGTGGGAGGGTGCGGGCGTCCGACTGGATGAAGTCCACCGGGGGAGTGGCGGCGCGGTGCGCGGCCGCCGCCTGCGCCAGCATGCCCGCGCTGAGGTCGACGCCCGTCACCCGGTCCCGGCAGCGCCTGGTCAGGAGGGGGATCGCGGCGCCCGTGCCGCAGCACAGGTCCAGGCCGGCGCCCACCGGGCCGGGGAGGTACTGGGCCAGGGCCTCCTCGACCGCGTCCAGCATCCGGTCCGGGGTGCGGAACGGCGTGTGGTCGAACTTCGGCGCCAGCAGGTCGTAGCCGCGCTCGACGGACGACAGGGCCTGGACGGCCAGCTCGCGGACGGTGGGTCCCTCGGAGGTGAACACGGCATCCAGCCTAGTGACCCGTGGGCACGGGCGGCGGAGAAATGGGGCGGGACATGACAAAGAGACGGTCGCGGTGGCACCCCCTCCGGGCCACCGCGACCGTCTTCCCCCTTGCCCCTCGGGTCCCCCCGGACCCTCGTGGCGTTCCCCCGTGGTTCTCCCCCCGGGGTCCCCGTGACTGGGTTCCCCTCGTGCTTCCCCCGTACGTCCCGCGTGGTCGTCACGTCCCCCGTGGCCCCGCGGGTCCCCCGTACGTCCCCCCGTACGTCCCCCCGTGCGTCCCGCGCCGCCTTCACGTCCCCCGTGGCCGGCTCGGGTCCCCCGTACGTTCTCCGGGCCTGCGGTCCTTACGGACGCGGGCCCGTCGCGTGGTTGTCCATCGGCTTGATCTCATCGCCAGGAGCGACCGGGGCGACCGGGGCGGTCGGCTTGGCCGGGTTGGCCGGGGCCGTGCCCGTGCCCGACAGGTCCGGACCGTTCATCGGCTGGCCCGTCGCGTGGTTGTCCATCGACCTGATGTCGACGCCCGTGGCGTGGTTGTCGAACGGCTTGATGTCACCGTCGTCGGACGGGATCTGGGCAGCGCTGTCGGTCGTCATCGTCACTCCTGAAGGTGGCCGGGCCCGTTCGGCGATTCCCCCGCGGACCGCCGAACGGGTCGATGCGTCCATGGTTGCGCGGGACGATAAACGAACGATGAACGTCCCGTTCAGCAGCCGAGGTCCGCGGAACGCCGCAGCTCAGGCGGCGATCTCGGATGCTAGCAAGCCCCGCGCCTCGGCGAGTTCGTGGGAACCCAGCTGCGCGAAGACCGCCTCCGCGTCCCGCCAGCACGCCCGCGCCCGGTCGGTCTGCCCCAGCCGGTGCAGCGCCCGCCCCAGCACCATCACCACGCACGCCCGCCGCCACTCGCCGCCCATCACCCGCAGGGCGATGGCCTGTTCGGCGTGTGAGGCCGCCAGCGCCGCCCGCCCCGCGGCCAGCTGCGACTCCGCCAGCCGGTAGTGGGTGATGCCCTCCCACAGCGGCTGCCGGTTGTCGCGGAACAGCGACAGCGCCTCCGTCAGCTGCTCCTGCGCCTCCCGCAGCCGGCCCGCCTGGGCCAGTACGGTGCCCAGCGCGTACCGCCCGTTGGCCAGCCGCAGCGAGAGCCCCATCCGGTCGTAGATGGCGATGCCCTGCTCCGCCAGCTCGATCGCGGACGGCAGCCGGCCCAACTGGGCCTGGATCCGGGAGAGGTTGCAGAGCGCGCTGGCCTCGCCGACGTTGTTGCCGTCCGCGCGGAAGCTGTCGATGGCCTCCATCAGATAGCGCTCGCCGTCGGTGTAGCGGCTCTCGTAGAGGGCGATGATGCCCCGGTCGTTGGGCGCCCAGCACAGCGGCAGCGGATCCCCGGCCGCCCGCGCCAGCGCGGTGGCCTGCCGGGCCTCGTCGTCGGCCTGCGCGAACCGGCCCGCGACCAGGTGCACGTTGGTCAGCGTGGTGCGCGCCCGGCCCTCGGCGTGCGGGTCGCCCGACGCCTGGGCCGCGTCCCGCAGCGCGATGGCCGCCGACTCGTACTGCTTGGAGTTGGCGCCGGACTCCAGCAGGTCCTTCGCCGCCCACAGCAGGTCCACGGCCCGCCGCAGGACGCCCACCGACGCGTCCGCGCGGGCCGACGCCTGCCGTACGCACGCCTGCCGTACGCACGCCTGCCGTACGCACGCCAGCAGCGGGTCCGCCTCGGCGTAGATCCAGTCCAGTGCGGCGTGCCGGTCGGCGAAGACCAGCCCGGGGTAGCTGGTGGCCGCCAGGTGCGCGGGCAGCCGGTCGCCGGGGCGCTCCAGCGAGTACACCCGGGCCGCGGTGGCCAGGTAGAAGTCCAGCAGCCGCGACATCGCGTGGTCGCGCTCGCTCGGCGGCAGCTCGTCGCGCTCGGCGCAGGCACGCGCGTAGAGCCGTACGAGGTCGTGGAAGCGGTAGCGGCCGGGAGCCGCCGATTCCAGCAGGGAGCAGTCGACGAGTGCCTCCAGGAGGTCCTCGGTGTCGTGCTCGGGGAGGTCCAGTACGGCGGCCGCGGCCGCCAGGGAGATGTCCGGGCCGTCGGCGAGGCCGAGGAGGCGGAAGGCGCGCTGCTGGGCGGGCTCCAGCTGGCCGTAGCCGAGCTCGAAGGTGGCCTTGACGGCGAGGTCGCCGGCCTGGAGCTCGTCCAGCCGGCGCCGCTCGTCGGCGAGCTTGGCGGCGAGGACGGAGACGGTCCAGGTCCGCCGGGCGGCCAGGCGGGACGCGGCGATACGGATGGCCAGCGGCAGGAAGCCGCAGGCGCCGACCACGTCGAGGGCGGCCTGCCGTTCGGCGCCCACCCGTTCCTCGCCGACGATCCGGGTGAACAGCTGAAGGGCCTCCTCGGGGCTCATCACGTCGAGATCGACCAGATGGGCCCCGGCGAGGCCCGCCATGCGGACCCGGCTGGTGACGAGGGCCGCGCAGCCTGCCGTACCGGGCAGCAGCGGGCGGACCTGGGCGGCGTCGCGGGCGTTGTCCAGGAGGACCAGGACGCGGCGCCCGTCGAGGGTGGAACGGTAGAGCGCGGCCCGCTCGGCGGGGGAGTCGGGGATGGCCGAGTCGGGGGTGCCCAGGGCGCGCAGGAACGAGCCGAGGACGGCCTCGGGCTCGGCGGGCCGGGCCTCGGTGCCCTGGAGGTCGACGTACAGCTGGCCGTCGGGGAAGTGCGGGCGGGCGGCGTGCGCGACGTGCACGGCGAGCGTGGTCTTGCCGACGCCGCCGATGCCGGCGAGCGCGGAGACGGCCATGACCTGGCCCTCGGCGCCCGCGAGCACCTCGCCGAGCTCGGTGACGAAGGCCGCCCGGCCGGTGAAGTCCGGGACGGTCGCCGGGAGCTGGGCGGGGCGCACCTGGACGGCGGCGGCGGCCGGGGCCGGCGCCTCGGACAGCGCGAGCTCGGCGTCCGCGCGCAGGATCCGCTGCTGGAGGGCGGCGAGTTCGGGCCGCGGGTCGACGCCGAGTTCGTCGGCGAGCAGGCGGCGGGTGTCGGCGTACACGGCGAGGGCCTCGGCCTGCCGGCCGCTGCGGTAGAGGGCGAGCATGAGCAGCTCGCGCAGCCGTTCGCGCAGCGGGTGGGCGGCGGTCAGCGCGGTGAGCTCGGAGACCGCCTCGGCGTGGTGGCCGATCTCCAGGTCGAGGTCGAGGCGGGTCTCCACCAGCTGCAGGCGCCATTCGGCGAGCCGGGTCCGCTCGGTCTCGGCGTACGGTCCGGGGACGCCGGCCAGCGGCTCGCCGTCCCACAGGTCCAGGGCGCGGCCCAGCAGCGTACGGGCGAGGGCGCGGTCGCCGGACTCGCGGGCCTGCTCGGCGTCGGCGGCCAGGGTGCGGGCGATGCCGAGGTCGAGGTGGGTGGGGCGGGTGCGGATGGCGTACCCGCCGGCGTCGCTGACCAGCAGCCCGGGGTCGAGGACCTTGCGCAGCCGGGAGGCGTACGTGCGGATGGTGGCCAGGGCCTGCTGGGGCGGGTCCTCGCCCCAGATCGCGTCGATCAGCTCGGGCGCGGTGGCGGTACGGCCGTCGCGCAGCAGCAGGGCGGCGAGCAGGGCGCGCTGCTGGGGGCTGCCGGAGGCGAGCGGCTCACTGCCGCGCCAGGCGCGGATGGGCCCGAGTACGGCGAACCGCGCGCCGCCGGGGGCGGCCGCGCCCGGGGTCGTGTGCGGGGCCGCAGCCGGGGCCCTGTCCGGGGTCGCGTTCCGCTTCCCGCCGGGCGCCGCCGGGTCCGGGGTCTCGGCGCGGGGTCCGGCCGGGGCCGGGAGGCGGTCGGCGCCGTCCGTCCGTCCGGCTTCGGAGCCGGTTGCTCCGGATGGTGCCGCCCCGGGGTGGTTCCGCTGGTGCGGGATGGCCGGTATGCCGTCCATCTGTCGTCCCCCCTGCCTTCGGTCGGTGTAGTGGCCAGTCTGCCCTGTCTTGCGCGGAGACGTCAGCCCGCGGCCGTGCGTGGCTGGTTGATCACCTCCCAACTAGCTGACGGTTCGTCAGATCAACGCTACCGTGGAGGGCATGGAGACCTTCCCGAAGATCATCTCGGTGGACGACCACACGGTGGAGCCTCCCCACGTCTGGCGGGACCGGCTCCCGTCCAGGTACCGGGACTCCGGCCCCCGCATCGTCCGGGCCCCCCTGAAGGAAATGACCTTCATGGGAGGCAAGTTCGCGCCCGTCATGGGCGCCCCCGGCACCGACGGCCCGATCGGGGACTGGTGGGTCTACGAAGACCTGCACCGCCCCCTCACCCGCCTCGACACCGCCGTCGGATACGACCGCGACGAGATCCGCCTGGAAGTCATCACGTACGAGCAGATGCGCCCCGGCTCCTTCTCGGTTCCGGAGCGATTGGCCGACATGGACGTCAACCACGTCCAGTCCGCCCTGTGCTTCCCCACGTTCCCGCGCTTCTGCGGCCAGACCTTCACCGAGGCCAAGGACCGCGAACTCGGGCTGCTGGGTGTACGGGCGTACAACGACTGGATGGTGGAGGAGTGGTGCGGCCCCGAGGCCCACGGCCGCCTCATCCCGCTCACGCTCATCCCGCTGTGGGACGCGGAGCTGGCCGCCGCCGAGGTCCGGCGCAACGCCGCCCGGGGCGTGCGCGCGGTCGCCTTCTCCGAGATCCCGCCGCACCTCGGGCTGCCCTCGATCCACACGGACGCGTGGGACCCGTTCCTGAGGGCGTGCGACGAGACCGGCACGGTCATCGCCATGCACATCGGGTCCTCCTCGCGGATGCCCTCCACCTCGGCGGACGCCCCGCCAGCGGTCGGCTCCACGATCACCTTCGCCAACTGCTGCTTCTCGATGGTCGACTGGCTGATGAGCGGCAAGTTCGAGCGGTTCCCGAACCTGCGGATCATGTACGCCGAGGGCCAGATCGGCTGGATCCCGTACATCCTGGAGCGCGCGGACGTCGTCTGGGAGGAGAACCGCGCCTGGGGCGGGGTCGCCGACAAGGTCACCCGGCCGCCGTCGGAGCTGTTCGCCGGGCACGTCTACGGCTGCTTCTTCGACGACGCCTTCGGGCTGAAGAACCTGGACGCGATCGGCGTCGGCAACGTCCTGTACGAGACGGACTACCCGCACTCGGACTCGACCTGGCCCAAGTCCCGGGAGGTGGGCGAGGCGCAGATGGGCCACCTGGCGCCGGACGTGGTGGACCGCATCGTCCGCCGCAACGCGATCGACCTGCTGGGCCTGACCCCCGACGGCCTGTGGGCGGGCGCCTGACGGCCACCGCCCCTCCGGCGCCGGGCGGTCCGGCCCGAGGGCGACAATGCCGGCATGGAGCGAGATGCGGGCGGGGCGGTCGAGGCGGGCGAGGCGGTCGAGGTGCACGAGATACACGAGGCCGACGAGGCGGCCGTCGCCGCGGCGGTCGAGGGCGAGCTGCGGCTGATGGACCCGGCGGTGCGGGTCTCCCGTGAGCTGGCGCGGGAGTTGCTCGATCCCGCGTTCGTGGAGGTCGGCACCTCCGGGCGGCGCTGGACGTACGAGGAGATGCTGTCCGCGCTGCCCGCGCTGGCGGGCGGGGCCGCCGACGGGCCCCGGTACGAGCCGTCGGGGATGACCGGCGTCCGGCTGGCCGCCGACCTCGTGCACCTCACCTACGAGACGGTCATCAGCGGGGTGCGCGCCCGGCGCAGCTCGCTGTGGCGGCGCGGGCCGGACGGGGCCCGGTGGCGGATGTACTACCACCAGGCGACCCCGGTCCCGCGGGACCTCCCGTAGCCGCCGGGCCCTACCGGCGGGCGGGGGCGAGGCCGTACTCCGGGAGTTCGATGTTCTCGGCCTTGGCGAACTGCGCGGCCAGGACGTTCTTCATCGGCCAGCGGCTCATGCAGCGCCTCCTCGACGGGCTCGCCGTCCACCTGGGAGAAGCCCCCGCCCCACCGCCGACCACCATGGGGGGTAGCACACCGGGCCTGGCAGCCCTCAGCCCGCGGTGAAGCGCGTCGCCGCGAACGCCGAGAGGTCGAGGTCCGTACGGCCGTCCAGCGCGAGCTGGGCCAGGCACGCGCCGATCGCCGGGGCGAACTTGAACCCGTGCCCCGAGCAGGCGGCCGCGTAGACGACGCGGGGCATGGTGCGCAGCCGGTCGACGATGAAGCTGCCGTCCGGGGTCATCGTGTAGAGGCAGGTCCGCGCCCGGACCGGCTCCGGAGACAGGCCCGTCAGGAAGCGCGCGGCCGCCCCGGCCAGCTCCGCCGCGTCCGCGTCGGAGACCGCGCCCGCCGCCGGGGCGGCCGGATCCGCCGTGGCCCGCTGCCGGTTGTGGAAGCCGACCTTCACCTCCCGGCCCCCGCGCCCCCACTCGGGACAGCCGTAGACGATGTCGCCGCCCGCCGACTCGTGAACGAACGAGGGCCACCCCTCGTTCCCCTCCGGCGCCAGCGTCCGGAACCAGTACACCGCGACCCGCTGCGGCCGCAGCACCCCCGGCAGTTCGTCCCCCACGAAGTCGTTCAGCCACGGCCCCGCCGTCACCACGACCGCGCCGCACGCCACCGTCTCCCCGGACGCCAGGCGTACGACGGCGCCCGCGCCCCCGCCGACGACGTCCAGCGCCCGTTCGCCGTACCGCAGCACCGCACCGTCGCGCACGGCCGCGTCGGCGAGCGCGAACCGGGCCCGGTCGGCGAGCAGGGTGTACGCGCCCGGCTCGTACAGGACCACCGTGTCCTTGGCCGGCGCCAGCCACGGGTAGCGCTCGCCCGCCCGCTCCGCGTCCCACACCTCGTGCGGGATCCCGCCCGCCGCCGCCGTCCGCCGGCACCCCTCGACCAGCCCGTCCCGCTCGCTGCCGATGAACAGGGCGCCGGTGCGCCGCGCGAGCACATCGCCGTGGCCGTCCTCCAGCTCGCTCCACAGCGCGTCCGCCCGCTCCAGGAGCGGCAGATAGGCCGCACCCTCCCAGTAGGCGCGCCGGAAGATCCGGCTCTCGCCGTGCGAGGACCCGTAGCGGTGCGTCGGCCCGTGCGCGTCGACGGCCAGGACGCGTACGCCGCGGGCCGCCAGCGCGCGGGCGGCGGCGCAGCCGTGCACGCCCAGGCCGATGACGACGACGTCGTAGCGGTTCAACACCACTCACTTCCTCCCTGTCAGCCCGTCAGCCCGTCAGCCGTCGGTTCGTACAGTCCGTCAGTCGGCGCGGGGCACTGTGACCGCCCCTCCCTCCAGGGTGGGCGCCCGCCGGTGGCCCGGCCATCACGCGCGCCGGTGTCGTCCGGAATCCGCCGCTGCCGCCCGTGCGCCGGGCCGCGGCCTTGCGGCCGCCCCCGCGCGCAAGGCATGCTTCGCCGCAGCAAAGCGAGAGGGGTGGGGCCTGTGGTGGACCGGCAGCAGGTGGTGACGGGAGTGCTGTGCGCCGTGGCGGCCGTCGCCGC
This sequence comes from Streptomyces sp. NPDC090022, assembly GCF_044748145.1. NCBI lineage: Bacteria > Bacillati > Actinomycetota > Actinomycetes > Kitasatosporales > Streptomycetaceae > Streptomyces > Streptomyces sp. NPDC090022. Next base: position 93,954 of record NZ_JBIVFN010000015.1, on the reverse strand, counting down.
GTCCGCCGTCGTGGCCACACTCGCACCGCCGCCCGAGGCGCAGGCCGGTGGCCGGCCCGCGGCCGCGCACGCCTCCGCCACGCCGAAGTCCTCGGCCCCGACGGCCGGTTCGTCTTCGCGGCCGCAACTCAACGGCGGGGCCGCGCAGCAGAGCCCGGGCCAGCTCCCGAGCCGGCCCGGCCCGAGCCCGAGCCAGTCGCCCGGCCGCCCGGCCGGCTCTCCGGCCCCCGGCGCCGGACCGGCCGCCGCACCCGTCGCGGGTGTGCTGTTCCAGGGTGCCGACCCCGGCAGCCACTTCTGCACGGCCACCGTGGTGCACAGCGCCGGGCGGAACCTGATCGTCACCGCCGGGCACTGCCTGGCCGACAGCCTGTCCGGGGCGGACGGTGCGTACTTCGCACCCGCATACGCCCATGGCGTCGCGCCGTACGGTTCGTGGCGGCTCGAGCAGGTCTTCGAGGACAACCGCTGGGCCGACGACGGCGACGACGACTACGACCTGGCCTTCGCCCGCCTCGCGCCCAACGCGGCCGGAGTGAACGTCGAGTCCGCGGTCGGCGGCGCCCCGCTCGACACCACCGGCCGGTCCGACGAGGACGTCACCATCACCGGCTTCCCCTCGGGCCGCGAGGAGCCCCGCGTGTGCACCTCGCGCGCCGTGCGCGAGAGCCCCACCCTGCAGCGCTTCGACTGCGCGGACTTCCCCGGCGGGACCAGCGGCAGCGCCTGGATCGGCAAGGACGGCAAGATCATCGGAGTCCTGACGGGCGGCGACACCGACGACGTCTCCACCAGCACCGTGCTGGACACGTACGCCGCCGAGCTCTACCGCAAGGCCTCGGGCCTGGTCCGCTGATACGCGGTCCGGCGGCCCGCCGCCCCCCGGACCCTCGGCCCTCGATCCCCGCGGGCCCTCAGGTCACCAGACCCAGGTCCACCGGCGCGGCCTGCGGACCGCCCGCCAGCAGGTCGTGGAGCCGCGGCGGCCACACCGGCTCGCCCAGCCGCCCCAGGTCCACGGGGGACAGCCAGCGCCAGTGCGCGTCCGCGGACTCCGGGACCGGATCGCGCTCGGGGCCGCGGGTGACGTAGATGTGCTCGTGCTGGCGGACCGGCACGCCCTGGTGCGTGAAGTCGTGCTCCCACGTGCACAGCAGGCGCTGCGGCGCGAGATCCGTCCAGCCGGTCTCCTCGCGCAGCTCGCGCCGCACGCACTCCTCGGGCGTCTCGCCGGGGTCGATCCCGCCGCCGGGCGGCAGCCAGTGGACGCCCACCTCCACGTTGTTCTCGCGGAAGAGGAACACCGATCCGGCGGGGGACACGATCACGACGCGCGCCGCCCGTCGCGGGGTACGGGCGGCACCGGTCCGGCTGCTTCGTCTGAGTCCACGGATGCGCATCCGGCCAGGTTACGGCGTCCAACTCGGCCCGTGCTCGGGAGTTTTGCAGCAGGGCGAGCGGCCGGCGGCGACCGGTGATCAGAGCGCCAGGGCCCGCAGCGCCTCGGCGGATCGGATCGGGCCCTGCTCCCGCAGATGGACGTCCAGGGGCCGGCCGTCCAGCAGCTCCATGACCAGGTACGGCCGTCGGCCGTCCACCCCGCCGTCGAGCACCCGGGCGTTGTGGGCACCGGGGACCATGCCCAGCTCCTCCGCCTCACGCTCGAAGCGGCGCAGGAGTTCGGCGTTGCCGAGCAGTTCGAGGTTGATGGTCTTCAGCGCCACGGTGACGATGAAGATCAGGCCGACCAGGACCGCCAGAAGGACCGGCTCCATGCGGCCCACCCTGGGGCGTTTGCGGCAACTCCCGCCAGGCGTACGCCAGTGCCCCGGCGGTGCGGCGGGAGGAAGCCGGCGCACCGCCGGACGCGCCACGCGCCCTCAGTGGGCCGCGCGGCAGGCCCCGCCCGAGATGTCGGCGGAGAGGCCGACCGCCTCCAGGCTCGAGACGCAGCTGGTCTGGTTGCCGATCGAACCCTGGTAGCAGGCCTGCGTGACGCCCTCCGTGACCTGCTTTCCGTGCTTGACGATGTACTGCTGGCAGTCCTGGATGCTGGTGGGGGCGGCGGCGGTGGCGGCCGGGGCGGCGATGAGGGTGCTGCCGGCGGCGAGGACCAGGCCGGCCAGGATGCTGGGGATACGGGCCGACGGACGCATGCGGATGCACCTGCTCTCTCGGTCGGTCACGCGATCCGCGGGTGCGCCGGACCGCGGGCGCAGGGCGGCGCACTCTCGCGGGCGACCTGCTCGCGCGGTGCCCACCCCCGCCCTTTCGACGCTAGAGCACCCCACCGCCGCCCGCACCTCCGCCCGCCCCGGCCCCACCACCCCGAACCCGCGCCCACCCCGGCCCCACCACCCCGCACCCGCGCCGACTCCGAGCCCGCGCGCACCCCGACACCGGACGGGCCGTCACCCTCCGCTGCCCGCGTGACACCGCACCCAGGGAGGTTCATACCTGAACGACCCGAAACATCCACTGATGTACGGTCGGTCCAATGAGCAAGCACGCCCGGAGCACGCCCGCCCGCTTCCGCTTCCGCACGCCCCGGTGCCTGGCCCTCACGGCGGGCATCGGCCTGCTGACGTTCACTGCCGGCTGGATCTACGCCGCCCAGGAACCGGCGGGGACCCCCTCCGTACAGGCCGCGCGCGACGACCGGCCGCCCGCGCAGCCCGCCGCGCCCCACGCCGGGCGCGGCGAGCACCGCGACCCGGCCCGGGGCCTGGCGGGCGTCAGCGAGCACACCCGGGCCAGGATCCCGGCCGACTCCCGCCAGCTCGTCCTCGTCGCGGGCACGGACCGGACGTCCTCGGAGAGCGTCGCGACCCTCTACACGCGCCCCGGCCCGGACGCCGACTGGCGTCCGGTCGGCAGCTGGCCCGCCCGCAACGGCGCCCGGGGCTGGACCGACGCGGCCCGCCGCTCGTACGGCGACCTGACCTCCCCCGAGGGGGTCTTCTCGCTGACCGACGCGGGCGGCCTGCTGCCCGAACCGCCGGGCACCAGGCTTCCGTACGACCGTGACGACCTGTTCGTCCCCTCGGGCCGCGGGGTGAACGGCGAGTCCCTGCGGGGCTCCTTCGACTACGTCGTGGCCATCGACTTCAACCGCAGGCCCGGCACCTCCCCGCTCGACCCCGCCAAGCCCGAGGGCGCGGAGCGGGGCGGCAACATCTGGCTGCACGTGGACCACGACGGTCCCTCCCAGGGCTGCGTGGGCATCCCGAGGGAAGCCATGAAAACGGTCCTGCAGACCCTGGACCCGGCGGCGAAGCCGGTCATCGTGATGGGCCCGAAGGGCTTCTGACGGCGCCGGCGCCCCGCCCCCGCCCACCGCCTCCGCCCCGCTGGCGGGTGCCCGTACCCGGTGGCAGCCTGGGAGGGATGCCCTCGCCGGACGTACGGCGGCCCGTTCCCGTACGGCGTCCGGCGTCCGTCCGTCTGCGGGAGGTGGAACCTCCGTGAGAAGACAACCCCGGCACGCCTCGCGCACCCCGCGCACCCCGCATGCTCCGCACCGCACGGCCCTCGTGGGCCTCGCCATGGCCGGCGTCCTGTCGGCCGGCCTCATTCCCGTCACCGCCTCCACGGCCGCGGCCGACCCGCAGGCGCGGGACGCCGTGATCCGCCTCATCAACGCCGAGCGCACCCAGCGCGGGCTGCCCGCCCTCACCGTCAACGCGTCCCTGACGGCCGCCGCGCAGCGGCACGCCATGGACGCCGTACGGCTGAAGTGGTGGGGGCCGGGCAAGGACTCGCACACCAACCCGCAGACCGGCTCGACACCGCAGAGCCGGATCATGGCCGCGGGCTACTGCCCCAACCCCCGTTCCTGGAGCGTCGCCGAGATCACCTACACCGGCTGGGGCGGCTCGGGGACCCCGAAGGCGGCCGTCAACTGGTGGACGAACGTCAGCACCTACGGCCACCGGCAGCGGGTCCTCGACCCCGCCATGCGCGAGATCGGCGCCGCGGCCGTGGCCGGTGCCGCCGACCGGGCGGGCGCCGGTGCGAGCGGCGCCGGTACGTACGTCGTGACCTTCGGACGCTGCGTGCGCTGATCCGAGGTCGCCCCGCCCCCTGAACCGAGGTCGCCCCGCTCCGCCTCTTGCCTGACGGACCGTCAGCCAAGACGATGTCCCCGCATCGATATGACGGTTCGTCAGACGAAGGCGGGGCGGTGTCGCTATGGCGCGCGTGTTCGAGGAGGGCCGACTGGCCTACGGGATGCAGCTCCCGGTCCAGTCGCAGAGCACCATCTACGCCGAACCCTGGGAGGCCGCGGCCGGCGTCGCGGACCTCGTGGCGGTGGCCCGGGCCGCCGACCGGGCCGGTTTCGGGTACCTGGCGACCTGCGACCACGTCGCCATCCCGCGCCGCCTCGCCGGACCCATGGGCACCGTCTGGTACGACCCGGTGGCCACCCTCGCCCACCTGGCGGCCGTCACCGAGCACGTCCGGCTGCTGAGCCACGTCGCCATCGTGGCACTGCGCCACCCGCTGCTGAGCGCCAAGCAGTACGCGACCCTCGACCACCTCAGCGGCGGCCGCCTGATCCTCGGGGTCGGGGCCGGCCACGTCACCGAGGAGTTCGAGGCCCTCGGTGTGGACTTCGCGCGCCGCGGAGCCCTGCTCGACGAGACCCTCGACGCCCTGCGCGCGGCCCTCGGGCCCGAGGAGTACCCGGAGTTCGAGGGCGAGCACGTCCGCTTCCGGGACCTCGGCCAGCTGCCGCGCCCCGCCCAGGAGCGGATCCCGGTCTGGGTCGGCGGCTCCTCGCCCGCCGCCGTGCGCCGCGCCGCGCTGCGCGGGGACGGCTGGCTCCCGCAGGGCGACCCGCGCGAGAAGCTGCCCGCCCAGATCGCCCGGCTGCGCGAGCTGCGCGAGGCCGCCGGGGTCACCGGCCCGCTGGAGATCGGTGCCATCACCGAGGCCCTGTACGTCGGCGAGCCCGCCTGGGACACCGGCCGGCGGACCCTCACCGGCAAGCCCGAGGCGCTCGCCGAGTCGCTGCGCGCCTACAGGGAGATCGGCGTCGACCAGATCCAGGTCCGCTTCCGCAGCCGCGACCGGGCCGAACTCGTGGACCAGATCACCGCATTCGGGGCCGAAGTGGCCCCCCACCTCGACGAGGCGTGACATGACGGCACGCGAAGGAGTACAGGGCATGGGGAAGCTGGACGGGCGGGTCGTCATCATCACCGGGGCGGCACGCGGCCAGGGCGAGCAGGAGGCCCGGCTCTTCGCCGCCGAGGGCGCGAAGGTGCTGCTGGGCGACGTACTGGACGAACAGGGCGAGGCGGTCGCCAAGGAGCTGGGCGGCGACCGCGCCCGCTACGTGCACATGGACGTCGGCCGGGAGGAGGACTGGGCCGCGGCCGTCGCCGCCGCCAAGGAGTCCTTCGGCCCCGTCGACGGGCTGGTCAACAACGCCGGCATCCTGCGCTTCAACGAGCTCACCGCGACCCCGCTGGCGGAGTTCCAGCAGCTCGTGCAGGTCAACCAGATCGGCGCCTTCCTGGGCATCAAGCACGTCGCCCCGGAGATCGAGGCGGCCGGCGGCGGCACGATCGTCAACACCTCCTCGTACACGGGGCTGACGGGGATGGCCTTCGTCGGCGCGTACGCGGCCACCAAGGCCGCCATCGTCGGGCTGACCCGGGTCGCGGCCCTGGAGCTGGCGGCCAAACGGATCCGGGTCAACGCGATGTGCCCGGGCGCCGTGGACACGCCCATGGCCAACCCGGCGCTGCTGGATCCGGCCGGTCCCTCGCCGGAGGCCACCGAGGCGATGGACGAGCTCTACCGGCGGGTGGTGCCGCTGGGCCGGGCCGGGCTGCCGGCCGAGGTCGCGCGCCTGGCCCTGTTCCTGACCAGCGAGGACTCCTCGTACATCACCGGCCAGCCGTTCGTGATCGACGGCGGCTGGATGGCGGGCGTCAGCATTCTCTGACGCATCGTCAGGTATTGACGTCGCACGGCACCGGTGGAACAGTCGGACGCATCGATCGATCTGACGATGTGTCAGAAATCAGAGGACGGTGAACCCCCTTGGAATTCGGGCTCTTCGTGCAGGGATACGTGCCCAAGGCGCGTTCCGAGGTCGACCCCGAGGCAGAGCACAAGGCGCTGATCGAGGAGACCGAATACGTCATCCAGGCCGACCGGTCGGGCTTCAAGTACGCCTGGGCCTCGGAGCACCACTTCCTGGAGGAGTACTCGCACCTGTCGGCGAACGAGGTCTTCCTCGGGTACCTCGCCCACGCCACCGAGCGCATCCACCTCGGCTCGGGCATCTTCAACCCGCTCGCTCCCGTGAACCACCCGGTCAAGGTGGCCGAGAAGGTCACGATGCTGGACCACCTCTCCAAGGGGCGCTTCGAGTTCGGCACCGGGCGCGGTGCCGGCAGCCACGAGATCCTCGGGTTCATGCCCGGCATCGAGGACATGAACCACACCAAGGAGATCTGGGAGGAGACCATCGCGGAATTCCCCAAGATGTTCCTCCAGGAGGAGTACGAGGGGTTCCAGGGCAAGCACTGGTCGCTGCCGCCGCGCAAGGTCTTCCCCAAGCCGTACGGCAAGGCCCACCCGGCGATGTGGTACGCCGCCGGCTCGCCCTCCTCGTACGCCATGGCGGCGAAGAAGGGCCTGGGCGTCCTCGGCTTCAGTGTCCAGAAGGTCTCGGACATGGAGTGGGTCCTGGAGCAGTACAAGACGGCCATCCAGGAGGCGAAGGCCATCGGCGCCTTCGTCAACGACAACGTGATGGTCACCTCCACCGCCATCTGCGCCGAGACCCACGACAAGGCCGTGGAGATCGCCGTCAACGGCGGCCTCAACCGCCTGCAGTCGCTGGTCTTCCGCTACCACGACACCTTCCCGCGGCCCGAGGGCATCCCCGAGTGGCCCGAACTCCTCCCCGAGTACAGCGCCGAGATCATCGAGCTGCTGATCGCGGAGGAGCTGATGATCTGCGGCGACCCCTCGGAGGTCCTGGCCCAGTGCAAGCGCTGGGAACAGGCCGGCGCCGACCAGCTGTCGTTCGGGCTGCCGATCGGGGTGCCGTACGAGGACACGATGAACACGATCAAGCTGATCGGCGAGCACGTGATCCCGAAGATCGACACCGATCCGGTGCACCGCACGACGCGGTTCCGCGAGGCGTCGTAGCCGGTGGGCGGACCTGGGCGGCGTCTTCCCGGACCGCCGCCCCGGCCGGGGCCCCGGCCCCGCGAGCGGCCGGCCGGAGCGGTGGGGCGGCGGCCCACCCCGCCCTCCGGCCGCCGCCCCTCCACCCCGTGCGGGGCCCGGGACCACCCGCGGCCCCCGCGGACGCCCTCCCCGGCCCCCGGCCCCCGGCCCTCGGCCGGGCCGGGCCGGCACGTACGTCAACGGAAGAAGGGACGCCATGCTCGACCACCTGATCAAGGGCGCCACCGTCGTGGACGGGACCGGTGCCCCCGCGTACGTCGCCGACGTGGGGCTGCGCGACGGCCGCATCGCCGTCATCGCCGCCCCCGGCACCGTCACCGAGGCGGCCCGCACCGCCGAGGACGCCACCGGCCTCGTCCTGACCCCCGGCTTCGTCGACCCGCACACGCACTACGACGCCCAGCTGTTCTGGGACCCGTACGCGACCCCCTCCATGAACCACGGCGTCACCACGGTCGCCGGCGGCAACTGCGGCTTCACCCTCGCACCCCTGAACCCCGCCCGCCCCGAGGACGCCGACTACACGCGCCGCATGATGAGCAAGGTCGAGGGCATGGCCCTGAAGGCCCTCGAGGAAGGCGTCGACTGGTCCTGGTCCACCTTCGGCGAGTACCTCGACGCCCTCGAGGGCCGCATCGCCGTCAACGCCGGCTTCATGGTCGGCCACTGCGCGCTGCGCCGCCACGTCATGGGCGAGGCGGCCGTCGGCGGGCAGCCCACCCCCGAGCAGCTCCAGCAGATGCTCGACCTCTTCCACGAGGCCATGGACGCCGGCGCCTGGGGCCTGTCCACCACCCAGTCCGCCACCCACTCCGACGGCGACGGCGCCCCCGTCGCCTCCCGCCACGCCACCCCCGCCGAGCTGATCGCGCTGTCGAAGGCCGTCGCCGACCACGAGGGCACCCAGCTCGAGGCGATCGTGGCCGGCTGCCTGGACCAGTTCTCCGACGACGAGATCGACCTCTTCGTCGAGATGAGCGCCGCCGCCGGGCGGCCGCTGAACTGGAACGTCCTCACCATCGACGCCGCCGTCCCCGAACGGGTGCCGCGCCAGCTGATCCCCAGCGAGCGCGCCCGCAAGGCAGGCGGCCGGATCGTGGCCCTGACCATGCCGATCCTCACCCCCATGAACATGTCGCTGGGCACCTTCTGCGCGCTCAACCTGATCCCCGGCTGGGGCGAGGTCCTGGGCCTGCCCGTCCCCGAACGCATCGAGCGGCTGCGCGACGCCGGCGTCCGCGCCGAGATGCTGCGCCGCGCCGACAGCAAGGAGGCCGGCGTCTTCCGGCGGCTGGCCAACTTCGGGCGCTACGTCATCGGCGACACGTACAGCGCGGCGAACGCGGGCCTGTCCGGCCGGGTGGTGGGCGACATCGCCGCCGAGCGCGGCCAGGACCCCTTCCACTGCCTGGTCGAGATCTGCGCCAACGACGACCTGCGCACCGTCCTGTGGCCCATGCCCACCGACAACGACCCGGCGAGCTGGGCGCTGCGCGCCGAGACCTGGCAGCACGAGGACGTCCTGCTCGGCGGCTCCGACGCCGGCGCGCACCTGGACCGGATGTGCGGGGCGCCGTACACCACGCGCTTCCTCGGCGACTGCCTGCGCGGGCGCAAGCTGGTCCCGCTGGAGCAGGCGGTACGGATGCTCACCGACGACCCGGCCCAGCTGTTCGGCCTGCGCGAGCGCGGCCGGATCGCCGAGGGCTTCCACGCCGACCTCGTCCTCTTCGACCCCGAGCGCATCGAGGCGGGCCCGGCGACCCTGGTCCACGACCTGCCCGGCGACAGCCCGCGGCTGGACTCGCGGGCGATCGGGATCGTCTCCGTGCGGGTCAACGGCGTCGAGACCATCCGCGACGACGAGGTGACCGGCGCCGTACCGGGGACCGTGCTGCGCTCGGGCCGCGACACCAGGACGGTGAGCACCCGGTGAGCGACGAGGCGGCGAAGCTGTACATCGGCGGCGAGTGGGTCGAGCCGGCCGGCGGCCACTACGAGGTGGTCGACCCGGCGGACGAGTCGGTGGTGGGCCTGGCCCCGGAGGCCTCGCGCGCGCAGGTCGAGGACGCCGCGCGGGCGGCCCGCGAGGCGTTCGCCACCTGGTCGCGGACCGCCCCGGAGGAACGCGCGGCGATCCTGGACCGGGCCGCGGACATCATGCAGCGCGAGTTCGAGCCGTGGACGGCGCTGGCGCAGGCGGAGACGGGCGCCCCGGTGCCGATCGCGCGCGGCATGCAGGTCGGCGTGGGCGTGGCCCGCTTCCGCCGGTACGCGCGCGGGGCCCTCGAACCCGTCGAGCGCGGCCTGCCCCCGCAGGTCACCGAGGCCGGACCGATGGGCGCGGCGAGCGTGCTGGGCGCCCTGGAGGTACGCCAGCCGGTGGGCGTGGTCACCTGCATCACCTCGTACAACAACCCGTGGGCCAACCCGGCGGGCAAGGTCGCCCCGGCGCTGGCGATGGGCAACACGGTGGTGGTCAAACCGGCCCCGCAGGATCCGCTGTCGGTGTTCAAGATGGCGGCGGCGCTCGCGGAGGCGGGCGCCCCGGCGGGCGTGGTGAACGTCGTGAGCGGCCGGTCGGTGGAGGTCGGGGAGGCGGCCGTCGACTCGCCGGACGTCGACATGGTCTCCTTCACCGGCTCCACGGCGGTCGGCCAGCGGATCGCCGAGGTCTGCGGCCGCTCGATGAAGCGCCAGCTGATGGAGCTGGGCGGCAAGGGCGCGGCGATCGTCTTCGACGACGCGGACCTCGACGCGGCGATGACGGGCATCGGCACCACCTTCTCCTTCTACAGCGGCCAGATCTGCACGGCGCCCACCCGGGTGCTGGTGCACCGGCCGGTGCACGACGCCCTGCTGGCGAAACTGACCGGCTACCTCTCGTACCTGAAGGTCGGCGACCCGGCGGAGCGGGGCACGGTGGTCGGCCCGGTGATCTCCGCGGCCCACCGGGACCGGGTGGAGTCGTACGTCGAGCTGGGCCGCAAGGAGGGCGCCCGGATCGTCGCGGGCGGCGAGCGGCCGGCGGTCCGCGCGGACGGCAAGGGCTTCTACGTGGCCCCGACGCTGCTCGCGGACTGCACCAACGACATGCGGGTCGTGCGCGAGGAGATCTTCGGCCCGGTCGTCGTGGTGGTCCCCTTCGACACGGAGGAGGAGGCGGTGGCGCTGGCCAACGACAGCGACTACGGCCTGCTCAGCTACGTCTGGTCGGGCGACGTCGCCCGCGCCTTCCGGGTGGCCCGGGGGCTGCGGGCGGGCGGGGTCGGGGTCAACACGATCGGCCGCAACATGGAGGCGCCGTTCGGCGGCTTCAAGAAGTCGGGCGTCGGCCGCGACGTCGGCTCGTACGCCCTGCACGCGTACAGCGAGATCCAGTCGATCGTCTGGACGACGTGACGGCTGGACGTGGGCGGTCCGGTATCCGCGGAGCGCGGCCCCGGCGGTGGTGCGCCGGGGCCGGAGTGACCGGCGGCGCCCGCTTTGGGGTGGCGTGAAAAAATCGCATGGGAAAGTTTTGAATGGGACAAAACGGGCATGGCTGCGGTTTCCGCATCCCGGAACCCTCGCCGCGCCTCCACTGAAACCCCGACTGAATCCCCCGTGAACCTTTCATTGCGAGAGTGTCAAGTCTCCCGGCCTCAATGTTCCAAGGGATTTGGGTCCAGATGGATCCGGACTGAAGCCCTCCGGATATGGAAACCGCAGCATCTAACGTCCTGACCCATGACACAGCTGGACGTTCGGCCCCCGGCCGGAGACACGGTAGGCGGCGTGGCCGGAGGCGACGTCCGAGGCAAGGGACTCGGCAAGGGGTCCGTCGGCCTCGTCGGCAGTGCCGTCATCGGCATCTCCACCGTCGCCCCGGTCTACTGCCTCACCTCGACCCTCGGCTCCACCGCCGGCGAGGTCGGCGTACAGATGCCGGCGGTCTTCCTGGCCGGCTTCCTCCCGATGCTCCTGGTCGCCTTCGCGTACCGCGAGCTCAACAAGGTCATGCCGGACTGCGGCACCTCCTTCACCTGGACCGTGAAGGCCTTCGGGCCCCGCATCGGCTGGATGTGCGGCTGGGGCCTGGTGATCGCCACGATCATCGTGCTCTCCAACCTCGCCGGTGTCGCGACCTCCTACTTCTGGCTGCTGGCCGGAGAGATCAGCGGAAGTCCCTCCGTCGCGGCCCTCGACGACAACAAGCTCGTCCACATCCTCACGTGCCTCACCCTGATCGCCGTCGCCACCGCGATCAGCTACCGCGGCATGACGGCCACCAAGGGCGTCCAGTACGCGCTCGTCGGCCTCCAGCTCGCCGTCCTCGCCATCTTCGTGGCCATGGCCTTCCAGAAGGCGTCCGCCGGCACCTTCGACACCGGCCTGGACTTCTCCTGGTCCTGGATGAACCCCTTCGCGGTCGAGTCCTTCGCGGCCTTCACCGCCGGCCTCTCCCTGTCGATCTTCATGTACTGGGGCTGGGACGCCTGCCTGGCCACGAACGAGGAGACCACCGGCTCCACCAGGACCCCCGGCCGTGCCGCGCTCGTCGCGATGGTCGTCCTGGTCGGCTCCTACCTCGCCACCGGCATCGCCGCGCAGATGGCCGTCGGCTCCGGCGGCGAAGGCCTGGGCCTGGCCAACGAGGAGACCTCCGACAACGTCTTCGCCGCCCTCGCCGGCCCGGTCATGGGCCCGGTCCTCGGCATCCTGCTCTTCGTCGCCGTCCTCGCCTCCGCGGCGGCCTCCCTGCAGACCACCTTCATCCCGGTGGCCCGTACGGTCCTGGCGATGTCGACGTACGAGGCGCTGCCGCCCTCGTACGCCAAGGTCCACCCGCGCTTCAAGACCCCGGGCCGCGCGACGGTCATGGCGGGTGCCGCCACCGGCGCGTTCTACACGATCATGACCCTGCTCAGCGAGAACGTCCTCACGGACACGATCTTCGCCCTCGGTCTGATGATCTGCTTCTACTACTCGCTGACGGCCTTCGCCTGCGCCTGGTACTTCCGCAAGGAGCTCCGCTCCTCCGGCCGCGACCTGCTCTTCAAGGGCGTCTTCCCGCTCCTGGGCGGCCTGCTGCTGGCCACCGTCTTCGTCAAGACCCTGATCGACATGGTGGACCCGTCCTACGGTTCCGGAGCCACCGTCTTCGGCGTCGGCACGGTGTTCGTCATCGGCGTCGGCCTGCTGGTCCTGGGCCTGGTCATCATGGTGATCACCGAACGCCGCAGCCCGGCCTTCTTCCGCGGCGAGATCCTCACCAAGTCCACCCCGTCCCTGGTGGTCAAGGACTGACCCACCCCCCCGAACAACCCCGCTGTGTCACCCCGCGGCCCCGGATCACCCTCCTCCCGATCCGGGGCCGCGGCGTACCCCGTCCGGGGCGGGGGAGGGGGCTGGGGTGACCGGTCGGGGGCGGGGTCGTTGGGGAGGGCATGAATGCCATGAAGCGCACCCTCGCGGCCCTCGTGCTCTCCGGCGGCGCGGCCGCCGTCCTGACCCCCGTCGCCGCCCACGCCGACGGCATGCCGGAGGCGCCGCCGCTGACCAAGCGGCTCGGCACGATCGCCGAGAACCCCCAGCAGACCGTCGAGGAGACCCGTACCGCTCTCGGCGTGGCCGCCGCCACCACCGGCGGGGCCACGCAGTCCACCCTCGCCGGTACGACCGGCGCCCTCGGCGGCGGCCTGCCGCACGCCCCCAGCGTGGGCTGACCGCCCCCGCGCCCCCGCCCCCGTCCGGCCGGGCCGCCGCGCGCACCGCGCGCCGACCCTGCCGCGACGCCTCGCCGGGGCACCGGCGCCCCCGGCCCCGTCCTCAGAGGTACTGCGCGAAGTCGTCCAGGACCCGCAGGATCTCCGCCTCCGGTGCCGACGGCAGCTGCGCCACGACCTCCTCGATCCCGAGGGAGGCGAAGTGCGCCAGCTTCCCCGGGGTCGGGTGCACGGCGTACGGCACCACCTGGAGCGCCTTCGGATCGCGGCCGGCGGTCTCCCACACCGCGCGCAGCACCGGCAGGGACTCCGTCAGGCCGCCGCCGCCGATCGGCATCCAGCCGTCCGCGTGGTCGGCGACGGCGGCGAACAGCTTCGGCCCGGCCGCGCCCCCGATCAGGGTCCGCGGCCCGTGCAGCGGGACCCCGGCGGCCAGTTCCCGGGGTGCCTGCACCGGCTTGGGGTACGCCGAGCTGGCCCGCACCGAGCAGAACTGGCCGACGTACGCCGTCGGCTGCGGCGCCCACAGCGCCCGCATCAGAGCCATCCGGTCGCGCACCAGCTCCCGCCGCGTGGCCCACTCGACACCGTGGTCGGCGGCCTCCTCGACGTTCCAGCCGTACCCCAGGCCCAGCGTGAACCGCCCGCCGCTGAGGTGGTCGAGGGTCGCGACCTGCTTGGCCAGCCCGATCGGATCGTGCTGCGCCACCAGGGTGATCCCCGTCCCCAGGTGCAGCCGCTCGGTGACGGCGGCGGCCTGCCCGAGCGCGACGAACGGATCGAGCGTGCGCCCGTACATCTCGGGCAGCTCCCCGCCCATCGGCGCGGGGGTGTCCCGGTCGACGGGGATATGGGTGTGCTCGGGCAGGTAGAGCCCCCCGAACCCACGCTCCTCCAGGGCCCGGGCGAGCCGGACGGGCGTGACCGTCCGGTCGGTCAGGAAGATGGTTGTGGCGATCCGCATATGCGCTGACACCTCCGTCACGTAGGGGGCACACGGTAGGGCCTGTGGCCTAAGGGCGGCAGGGGGCGCCGACGTCGAGATCGCTCAGATAGCGGTCGTACTCGTTTTGGGGGAGTGGGTCGGGGACGAGGGCGCAGAGGGCTGTGCGCCAGTTCGCCACGTCGATCGATCGATGGGTCAGGGCCGCGCCTGGCTCGAAAGCCAGGACGCCTCCGCCGGAACTCGCCACGATTCGGATGGGCCCTTCGTCCTCGGCCCGGCTCACGTCCGGGGAGCCGGTCTTCCCGGTGCCGATCGGCCAGCTGCCGAGCGCGTCCCCGGTCGTGGTGTCCCAGAACTGCAGGCGAGTTCCGGTCACCCGGCGGACGGCGTGCACAAGGTGCCGGGCGTCCGGGCTGAAGACGAGGTCGTTCTCCGAGGTCGGGACAGCCACGGAATGTGTGGTGAGCCGACCCGTGTCCACCTGAAGGATCGAGACGCGCCGATTGCGGTCCATTACACCGACTCTCGATCCCTCGGGACTTACCGCGAGCGTCATTGTGACCTCCGGCTGAGCCGCTCTCCGTACTCGTTCGAGCCGGCCGTTTCCGGCCCATCGCCATACGGTGAGGTCTTCGCCGACGGTTCCCGCGACGGCCAAAGTGCTGAGGTCCTCGCTCACCGTACCGAGCATGACCTGGCCGTCGGACGGCAGGATGGTCTGGCGTACCTCACCTGTCCGGATGTCGATGAGTAGCAGGCCGCGTTCCCAGCCACCGACGACGTGGAAGCCGTCACCGACGAACATCAGCGGGCCCCGTCCGATACCACCGTCGTACCGGTGCGGACCACTGGTCCGCTGTCCCGTGCGGGGGTCCCACAACGAGAGCTCGCCCTCGTGGATCAGAGCGATGCGGCTGCCGTCCTTCGATGCGGCGACGCTGTCCCATTCGCGGTCGACGGCCACGGGGATCCGCCCCAGCTGACGAGGCCCCGTCCGTGCGTCCGCCACCACCCACACAACGGTGCCCTCCGGCCCCGTCCTAAGACCGAGCCGACCGTCCGGGGTGAGCTCTCCGCTCTTCAACCGGTCACCATTGGGGACCGTCGCGCCGCCGGGGTCCCGCGTGAGGAACACGGATACGGCCCCGTCCTGCGACGCGGCGGCCACCCACTTTCCGTCGTCCGAGACGGCCATGCTGTGGACGGGCCAGCTGAAGGAGCCCAGAGTCTGCAGCTTGCGCAGGGCGGGGTCGTACAGCGAGATCCTTTCCTCCTCAGCGCCGACGATCAGCTCGGTGTTGTCCCGGGGGAAAACGACCGTGCCCGGCTGACCCGCCACCGCGGCGACGGCGGTTCGCCGGCCCTGCGAGATGCTCCATAATTCGGCCTTCTGCGAGCCGCGACCGCCGACGAAGAGCCGGTCGGCGGAGAGCGTCGCAGAGCGTTCCCCGAACGGGTAGGCGGACAATTGACGCCGGGCGCTCCACGCCTTGGTCCCCGGAGTGAAAGTGCGCGTCTCGCCCGTGTCCGTGGCGAGGGCGGTCAGCCGGTTAGTGGTGTCGAAGGAGAGCGTGATGCTCTCGGGGGCGAAGCCGCCCTCGGTGTGCACCGGTGTTCCGCTGGTCAGGTCCCATACGGTCAGGCGCATCCCTTCCTCTTGCGGAACGTAGAAGGTCGCGGCGAGCCAGTGCCCGTCGCGGGACAGCGCGGTGGCGTCCAGCCCCGTGCGGGCGTTGCTCAATTGACGGGCGTCACTGGCGACCAGCGACCTGATGACCCGGCCGCTGCGCACGTCCCAAACGTCGATCTGATTGAAGGCGGTCTCCACGACGAGCAGGCCGCCGTCGGAGCTGATCTGGAGCATGCCGGTCTGGGCCCAACTACGGCTGATGAGGGTTCGTAGGGGTGTGCCCGTGCGCACGTCGAAGAGATGAATGTGGCGGCCGTCCGGCGGTCCCGGGAATTCGGCGTCTGGGACATCGGCGTCGAATTCCGAGTAGTAGGCGAGCACGCTGCCGTCCCCACTCAGAGCGACGCGTGTCTCGGGCTCATGACTGGCGCCGACGTACTGGCCGAACCGTTCGGCGCCCTTCTGCACGTGCCGGAACACGCTTTCGTTGGCCAGCACCGCTGCCGCCAGGCCTTGCGACGCCTCACTCGTGGACCGGACCTGCTCGGCGTAGAGGGCGAACTGGGCCGCCTTGCGGGGGTCGGTGTCGGCCATCTCCAGGGCACGGGCCGCCAAGGCCTGGGACGCTGAGGTGCGGGCGCGGGCGAGGGCCTCGTCGCGCTGTCGCACGGCGAGGAGGCCCGCTACCAGTGCGACGATCAGGGCAACGGCGAGGCCGGCCGCGAGCCCCCGGAAGATGCGTGCGGCTTTCCGCTGCCGCCGGAGATCCTCGCTGTCCAGGGTGTCCTTGCTGACGCCGTGGATCGCGGCGGCAAGGGTGACGATCCTGTCGCGAAACTCACCCGGGTCCATTGAGTGGTGCGAGGCGTCGCGGTGTGCCCGCAGGTCCACCCACAGGGGCTCGGCGGTGAAGGCGCCGACGAGTCCTTCCGGTAGGGCGGTCGTACGGTCCCAGTCGAAATCGTCGCGGTCCTCGTCCCAGACGATCTCGCCGGCGGCCAGCGCGATAAGGAAGTGATCCATGGAGTGGTTGTCACGCCAGAACGCGATCTCCTCGCGGACCCAGCGAGACGCTGCCGCCTCGGGGGAAGCCAAGTAGACGAAGTACCGCGAGCTCCCGAGAGCTGCCTTGATGGCGCTGCCGAGGTCGCTGTTAGCGGCGAGGCTGGTCGTGTCCCGGAACACCTTGAGCGCGGGCCGGCGCGTCCACGGCTGGGCCAGCCGGGTCAGTGCCCGCTCCAGCGCCTGTGCGAGCAGGACGTCACGACGGTGGCTGTAGGAGATGAAGGCGTCGCGCTCCACGGACTCATCCTTTGCTGTCGCGGCGACACGGTGGGGAAACATTCAAGCCGCTGAGATAGCGGACGTACTCGGACCTGGGCAGTTCCCCCGGCGCGAGTTGGCAGAGGAGGGTCCGCCAGGCGGTCACGTCGACGGTCCGGCGCACGAGAGCGCCGTCCATGGCCAGCGCGAGGATGCTTCCGTCGTCGCCCTCGAAGAGGTGCGTGATCGCACTGTCCTTGCCCGACCCGCTGATCGGCAGCGCCCAACTGCCACGGGACTCGCCGGTGGCGGGATCCCAGAACTGCAAGGCGGGTTCCTGGCCGGAGCCGGAGGACTGGACGAGCAAGGACGCGTCGCTGCTGAACGCGAGGGCCGGCCCGCCGGTCGACGCGTAGGTGCTGTGCACGATCCGCCCGGTGGTGACGTCCAGTATCGAGAGGAGCCCGTCGAAATTGAGCACGGCCACCTGCCTCCCGTCAGCACTGACGGTGACACTGTGGCCGTACACGGTCCAGACGGGCTTCAGAGATACCGTGCGCTCCTGCTGAAGGACGTTCTTCGCGGTCCACTCCCAGACGGCCAACTGCTCCTCATGCACCAAGGCGAGGGTGGAGCCGTCCGCACTGATCCCGACTGCGTCCGGAGGCGCCGCGCCGTACGGTACGGACTGCCGGACCTCCCAGGTGCGGCTGTCGACGACCTGAACCGCCTCGCCCGTGGTGCCCACCACATGGTGACCGTCGGGAAGGAAGGACATCGGAGCGAAGGCGGCGCCGCCCGACATGGGACCGTTCACGCCGGTTCCCGAACGCAGGTCCCAGAGCGACACTTTGCCGTCCTGCGCCACCACGGCACGGCTGCCATCGGGGGACGCGATCACGGTGTCGACGCGCAGTCCGGACCTGACGAGCTGGAGGGGAACACGCCCCAGTGACCGGACGCCCTTGCCGGTGACGGTCCACACGTCCGTGCCGGTGTCGCCGCTACGGAAGGCGGTCCGCTTGTCGTCAGCCAGGGCGGCAGACTTGAACTGCTCATCGATGGGCAGGGGCGTCCCGCCCCGGTAGCTGGTGGTCGAGAAGAGGGACACGGCTCCGTCCTGTGAACCGGCGGCCACCCAGCGGCCGTCACCGGATGCCGAGACGCTGCGGACCGGCCAGGTGAAGGTGCCGAGGACGCGCCCGCGGCGCAGCGATGTGTCGAGGACGGACACGGCCTTGTCATCGGCTGCGAATACGGTGCCGTCCATACCACCGGGCAGGGTCACTGCCATGGAGCCCTGGCCTACGGCCTTGCCCAGCCGACGGCCCTCGACCAGGTCCCAGAGTTCGTTCGTGCCCTCGCCGAGATATGCCTTCGTCCCGTCGTCGGACAGCTTTACCTGGATCCGCTCCTGCCGGGGGAAGCCGGGGATCGTGCGCTTCGCGCTCCAGGAGGTGGCCTCGCGGGCGAGAGTGCGGACAGTGCCGGCCTGATGGTCGAGGGCGTGGAGGCGGTTCGCGGTGTCGAATCCCAGGGTGAGGCTGTCCGCAGCGGCAGGTGACTTGCTTATCTCCCGCCCGGTTGCCGTCTCCCAGACGGCGACGTAGTAGTCGCTTCCGGCGGCGGTGGGAGAGTGGAAGGCAGCTGCCAGCCGCTGCCCGTCCGAGGAGAAGGCGAAGGAGCGCAGCCGCTTGAAGGCGCCGGCCAGGTTCTCCCCGTCGCTCGCTGTGATCGTCCTGAGAACCTTCTGACGGGGCACGTCCCAGATCTCGACCTGGTTGAAGGGGGTTTCCACCGCGAGAATCGTGCCATCCGCGCTGAACGCCATTCCCCCGCCGTCCTGCGGCCAGGCTTTGCCCTTGAGGTGCGGAAGGGCTTTGCCCGCCCTGATGTCGTAGAGGTGGATGTGGCCGTCCGTGTCGATGTCGTGGTCGGGGTCGAAGTCCGAGTAGTACGCGAGCATGCCGCCGTCCCGGCTGATCGCCACTTGTGTCGCGTTCACGTGACCGAGGCCGCGGAAGTTGTTCACTTCCTCGTTTCCAACCTGGAGGTGACGCGACACGCCGTCATTGGCCACGACCGCTTGTGCGAGCGCCTGCGTGGCCTCGCTCGTGGGCTTGACGGCGTACGCGTACAAGGCGAACTGGGCTGCCTTGCGCGCGTCCTTGCCGGCGGTGTCCATGGCTCGGGCGGCGAGTGCCTGGGAGGCGGAGGTGCGGGCACGGGCCAGGGCCTCGTCGCGCTGTGCGGCTGCGTAGAAGCCGGCGGTGGTGGCGGCAAGGCTCGTGAGGGCGAGCAGGGCCAGGACGACGTTCTTGACGCGGCTCGCCTTACGGTGCTGGCGCAGGTCCTCGCTGTCCAGCTCGTCCTTGGTGCAGCCGTGCACGGCTGCCGCGAGGGCCGTCGTCCGGTCGCGGAACTCGCCGCCGTCCAAGGTGCGCTCGGCCGGATCGCAGGTGCGGAACTGGCGTAAGTCCACCCACAGCGGTTCCGTCCGGAACACTCCGCGCAGCACCTCTTGGGGGATGGCGGTGGTACGGGTCCAGTCGAAATCGCCGGCCGCCTCGTCCCAGTGGATTTCACCGTCGCTCAGCGCGATCAGGAAACGGTCACTGGCATCCCCCTCAGGGTGGTCCCGCCAGAACGCGAGTTCTTCGCGGACCCAGCGGGAAGCGGCGGCCTCCGGGGAGGCGATGTAGATGAAGTGAGTGGACCGCTTCAGCTCCTTGAGGATCGAGCCCGCCAGATCGGGACTGGCGCCGAGGCTCTCGGTGTCCCGGAACACGTTCAGTGCACGGAGCTTGCGCCAGTTGCGGCCGATGCGGTGCAGACCCCTGTGAACCGCCTGGGCCAGAGGGACATCCATCTTGTGGCTGTACGAGATGAAGGCGTCGCGTTGCACGTACTCATTCCTTGACGTTGCGGGTGCACGGCGGAGAGATCTCCATGCCCGTGAGGTAGCGGTCGTATTCGCTCGCCGGAAGAGGATCGGGGACGAGCCCGCACAGGATGCTGCGCCAGCTGCTCAGATCGGTGGTCCGGCGCACGAGGGACCCGTCGGCGCCGAAGGCCAGGACGGAGCCGTCGGCCGTGGCCAGGAGCTCCACGTCGGGAACGCTCCACGACGAGGGATCTCCGTTGTTCTGTCCTTCCAGGGCCCAGCTGCCACGCGCTTCGCCCGTCGTGGAGTCCCAGAACTGGAGGGAGGCCTCACGCCCGCTGCCGACGACCTGGACGACGAACCGGGCGTCCTGACTGAAGAGCACGCTCTTGCCCCCCTTGGACTGCACGGCCGTGCTGCTGGCGGTACGGCCGGTAGTGACGTCGACCAGGGAGATCCGGCCGTCGGCATTGATCGCGGCAGCTTTCTCACCGTGGACGCTGATCGCAGGGAACATGTAGATCGTGCGCTCGACGGGAGCCGTCCGTACAAGCCGAAGGCGCATGTCGGAGGTCCAGCGCCAGACGGCGAGCCCGTCGTCGACGAGCGAGGCAACGGCGGTACGGTCCGCACTCACGACCGGGTAGCTGCCGATCGGGCCTGCATGCTGGACCGATTGGTGGATCTCCCAGGTTCGGGTGTCGATGACCTGGAGCACCTTTTCAGTGGCGACCAGGACATGGACGTCGTCGGGCGCGAAGGACAGGGGAACGACTCGGGCCTCCGCCGTCAGCGGGGATCCCACCTGGGTACCGCTTGTCAGGTTCCACACTGAAAGGTGCCCCTTTTGCCCGGTCACCGCACGGGCTCCGTCCCGGCTGACGACCACGACGTCGGACTCGTCAGCGTTGCTGGAGTGCGCGAGCTGCACCGGAAGCCGCCCCAGGGGCTGGACCCCCTTCGGGGTGACGGACCACAGGTCCGTTCCGGCTCCGCCGCTGCGGAACGCTGTTCGCCGGTCCAGGCTGAGCTCGGCGGCCTTCACCTGCTGCTCGTTGGGCACGGGAGTGCCGCCCTGCACGCTGGTGGTGGAGAACAACGACACCGCTCCGTCGTCCGATGCCGCTGCCACCCAGCGGCCGTCGGCCGATGCCGACAGGCTCCGCACCGGCCAGCTGAAGGAACCCAGGGTTCTTTGCCGTCGCAGCGCAGCGTCGTACACGACCAATTCCTTGCCGACGCCGGCGAACCAGGTGCCGCCGGCTGCCGAGGGCATGATTGGCGAACCCAAGGCGGACACGCCGGTGTTCACCCGCTCGCCCTTCACAAGGTCCCAGACCTCGAACGTGCCGCCTTGCGGTTCCTTCTGGAGGTAGGCCTTGGTACCGTCGTCCGACAAGGTGGCGTACGCGAAGTCAGCCCGGGGCAGGCCGGGCACCTGGCGCGGAACGCCCCAGGATCCGGGGACCCCTGCGAAGGTGCGCAGCGTGCGGTTGTCTTTGTCGAAGACTTGCAGCCGGTTTTCCTTGTCGAAGGCCAGTGCCACGCCGTCGGCTTCGGTGGGCTCCATGCTCAGTACCCGGCCCGTAGCCGTGTCCCATACCGCGAGGTGGAACGTGGCCGTACCACTCGCTCCGGCAGAGTCAGGAGCGTAGAAGGCGGCGGCCACCCGCTGTCCGTCCCCCGAGAAGGCGAAGGCACGCAGCCCCATCAGCGCATTGGCGAGCTGCAAACCGTTGCTGGCGGTGAAACTCCGGATCCGTTCCTGCCGACGGACGTCCCACAGTTCGATGTTGTGTGTCGCGGTCTCGACGGCGAGCGTGCGGCCGTCCGCGCTGAGGGCGAATCCTCCGCCACGCGGCGGCCAGTGCGCCCCCGTGATCGACGGCAGGACGGTGCCGGATCGGATGTCGTAGAGGTGGATCAGTGGGCCGCGCTCGTCGTCGGCGCGTCGTTGTGAGTCGAACGCGGAGTAGTAGGCCAGTGTGCCGCCGTCCGCGCTGACCGTGACCTGGGTGGGGGCGTTGCTTCCGGAGCCTAAATAGTCGGCCAGAACCTCGCTGCCTGCCTGGAAGTGCTTGGTCACGTTGTCGTTCGCCGCGACGGCTCTGGCCAGGGCCTGCGCCGACTCACCGGTCCGCTGCACCGAATCGGCGTACAGGGCAAACTGGGCCGCCTTGCGCGGGTCGCTGGCCGCCGTCTCCAGGGCACGGGCGGCCAGTGCCTGGGAGGCCGAGGTGCGGGCCTGCGTCAGGGCCTCGCCGCGCTGCTGCCAGGCAAGGAAGCCGGCGATCAGGGAGGTGACCAGGAGGACGGACAGGGCGGTGACGGCGCCGCGCAGTACGCGTACGGCCGTGCGCCGCTGGCGCAGGTCCTCGCTGTCGACCGCGTCCTTGCTCAGGCCGCGGAGGCGGGCCAGCAGGGTGGCGACGGCGTCGCGGAACGGCGCGTCGCGCAGCGAGAACTGCTCCGCCGCGCGGACGGCGGTGAGGTCGACCCACAGTGGTTCGCGCGCGAACTTGCGCCGGAGCACCGCCGGGAGGCACGTCGTACGGTCCCAGTCCCAGTCGTTGATTCGCGGGTCCCACGCGATGGTGCCGTCGCTGACCGCGATGAGGAAGCGGTCCATCGGGCGGTGCTCGATCCAGAACTCGATTTCTTCGCGCACCCACCGGGACTGGGCGGCCGCGGGCGAGGCAACGTAGATGAAGTACCGGGCGCCGCCGAGCTCCTGGAGCAGATCGCCGCCCAGGTCGCTGCTGGCCGCCAGACTGGTGGTGTCCCGGAAGACGTTGACCGTCTGACGTCGCGTCCACGGGCGCGCCAGGCGGTGCAGGCCCCGTTGAAGAGCGGCGGCGAGCGGGACGTCTTGCTTGTGGCTGTACGAGATGAAGGCGTCGCGTCTGTACGGGCGTTCGTCGTCCACGGCCAACTCCCCCCCGGATTCCTGGCTGCATTCACGTCATCACGATCAACTCGTAGGGTGGCATGCACAGTTCCAATGAGGGGAAGGTTTGGGGGATGGGTTTGCGACAGCGGTGGGCGCGTCGGCGTGGTGGCGGAGGGTTCGCGCCGCAGGAGATCACGGTCAAGCTCTCCATCCCCTTCGTCGGGGAGATCAGCGGGGTGTGGGAGCCCATGGACGTCGAGCGGGAGGCCGCGTGGGAGCTCTATGTCGAACTGGCCACCCGCGTTTCGGTCGTTGAGCTCGAAGAAGACGAAGGGCTGCTCCGGGAGGCGCTGTCCTCTCTCTACACGGTGTTCGCCACGACCCGGGAGATCCTGCGCCGGTACGGCCCCGCCGTCGCACCGCGGGTGGCGCCGGGCAAGGTGACGTTCGGCGTGCTGGCGGTGAATGTCCTGAACCTTTCCATCAGGCCCCTGCTCAGCCGCTGGCACCCCTTGCTCACCGCCCACGAGGCAGCCCGCAGCGAGGGCGTGGACCCCGTCGCGCACGAACGGCGCTGGGCGCGCGCCGGGGAGCTGCGCGAGGAGATCGAGGCGGTGCGCAAGGTGCTCCTGGCCCTGGCGCTGGCGCTGAACGAGGTGGCCGGGGTCGGTGACCTGATCACGGTGCGGGTGCCCAGGCAGGCCCCGGTGGAGGAGACCTCCTAGCCCGCCGGCCGGTCCGTCAGGCCCGGGGGTAGCGGGTCAGCCAGGCCGGGGAGGACTGGGTCGGGCCGTGGAGGGCCGGGCCCTGGGTCATCTCCAGGGCGAAGTCGTCGGCGAGGGCGAGCAGGGTGGGGCGGCCCTCCAGTTCGGCCAGCCAGGCCGCCGGGAGCGCGGTCTCCCCGTGCAGGGCGCCGAGCAGGGCGCCGCACAGCGCGCCGGTGGCGGGGGAGTCGCCGCCGTGGTGGACGGCCAGGCGCAGACCGTGGGCCACGTCCTCGGCGACGTACGCGCAGTAGACGGCCACGGCCAGGGCGTCCTCGGCGCCGGTGTCGGGGCCCGCGGCGAGCGAGTCGACCGTCGCGGCCGACGGCACGCCCCCGGTCACCGCGGCCAGCCCGCGCCGCAGGGCGTCGGTCACCGGCTCGTGCCCCGGGCGGGAGCCCAGCAGGGCGAGGGCGCGCTGGACGGCCGGGTCGAGGGCGTCGCCGCGGGCCAGCCCGTGGACGATGACGGCGAAGGCACCGGCGGAGAGGTACGCCGTGGGGTGGCCGTGGCTCTGGGCGGCGCACTCGACGGCGAGCTGGAGGACGAGCGCGGGCTCCCACCCGACGAGCAGGCCGAACGGCGCGGACCGGGTGGTGGCGGCCGCGTCCCGGGCGGCGGGGTTCTTGGGCCGGTCCAGGGTGCCGAGTACGTCGTCGCCGAACCCGGTCAGGCAGGCGCGGCCGGGTCCGCGCCGGGTGTAGAGCCACTCCTCGTGCGCGAGCCAGCCGTTGTCCTCACGGCGCTCGTCGGGGCCCCAGTCGTGCTGGGTGGCCGCCCAGCGCAGGTACGCCCGGTGGAGGTCGGTCGGCGGGTGCCAGGTGCCGGTGTCCCGCCGGACGTGGGCGCGTATCAGGCCGTCGACGGTGAACAGCGTCAGCTGCGTGGCCGCGGTCACCGCGCCGCGCCGGCCGTACGCGGGGGCGGGCCCGGCGAGACCGTCGGGCCCGTGGGCCGCGCGGACGGCGTCGAGGGTCAGCCCGGCCAGCGGGGCGCCGAGGGCGTCCCCGAGGGCGCCGCCGAGCAGGGTGCCGCGGACCCGGCTGCGGAAGTCCTGCTGCTCGGCCCGGCCCCACAGGCCGGTCCGCAGGACGGCGGCCCCGGCGGTACGCGCCCCGGCGGCACGCTCTGCGGCGCGCTCTGCGGCGTGCGTTGTGGGGTTCTCTGTGGCGTGCGCCGTGGGATGCGCCGTGGGATGCGCTGTGGGGTTCGCGTCCGCGTTCGCGCGCTCGTCCGGGCCTGCGCCTGCGCCTGCGGCGTGGCGGGCGGTGGCCCGGTGGGCGGGTACGGCGTGGAGGGCGGTGGCCCGGTGGGCGGGTACCGCCTGGAGGGCGTTGGCTCGTGGGGCGCCCGGCGCACCGGCCGAGGCAGGCGCCGCCGGCGTCCTCCCGGTGTCCGGGTCCGCCGCCGCACCCGGGTGCGGCACCGCTCCCGTTCCCCGGCCCGCGCCCGGCTCGTGGCCCGGCGATGTGCCCTGCTGCCGGCCCTGTCCCGTAGCTGTCCCGTCCATGCCGCTCCCCCGCGCGTGAACTGTGCGCCTGGCGCGCACTGTAGTGGACAGGATCGGTCGCATTCGGAAGCGGCGGGCCGGGCGGCGGGTAAGTGGGCGCAGAACGGCCGGAATGCGGATGGGTTCCGGCCGGGTCGCCGGGCCCGGTCCCGGCCGCGTTCCTGGTCGGGATGACGGGCGCGGGCCCGGCCGCCCGGCGCCGCGCCCCCGACCAAGATCGGCACGGAACGTCCAGGTGGCACGTTTTGCCACTCGATGGCAGGGGGGCGGTTCCCAGCCATACCTCGTTCATGCCACGTTCGCCGGGGGCCCAGAGCCTCGACGCCATGAAGAAGGCACTCCTCACCGCGACCGCCGTCGCCTCCGCATGCGCGCTCTCCCTCGCCCTCGCCCCCACCGCCAGCGCCCACTGGGGCTGGGGCCAGGATCGGGACCGGGACCGGGACCACCGGTCCATTCCGTTCACCGCCGCCACCGTCACCGCCGGGGCCGACGGCTCCTACACCCTCAAGTGGGCCGCCCAGGGCGCCAAGCGGGTCGAGATCAAGGCCAACGGCAAGGTCGTCGCCAAGGGCGGCGCCCAGGGCGAGGCCGTCGTCACGGGCCTGCCCGCCGCCGACCGCCAGTGGTTCGACTTCAAGGCCGACCGCGGCCGGGGCCTCCGCCTCGCCGACCGCCTGATCAAGCTCGACGGCACCGTCAACTTCCGTGACGCGGGCGGCTACCGCACCGCCAACGGCCAGTGGGTCAAGATGGGCGAGGTCTACCGCTCCGACGCCCTGAACAAGCTCACCGAGGGCGACCTCGCCAAGCTCCAGCGCCTGCGCGTCAAGACGGTCTTCGACCTGCGCATGGCCGACGAGCGCAGCAAGGACGCCGACAAGGTCCCGGCCGGCGCCACGTACGTCGTCGCCGACGTCCTCGGCGGCTCCGGCTCCTTCACGACCATGCCGCGCACGCCCGACGAGGCCGTCAAGGCCATGGTCGACGCCGAGAAGGTCATGGTGAGCTCCGCGCCCGCCAAGGCCGCCTACACCCAGGTCTTCGACGGCATGCGCCGCGACGACCGGCGCTCGGTCCTCTTCCACTGCACCGCCGGCAAGGACCGCACCGGCTGGGCCGACGCGGCCCTGCTCACCGCCCTCGGCGTGCCGCGCGAGACCGTCATGGCCGACTACCTGGCCAGCAACGACTACCGCAAGGCCGCCAACGACGCGATCCTCTCCCACCTGCCGGCCCAGCAGGCCGCCGTCTACAAGCCGATGCTCGACGTCCGTCCCGAGTACCTCAACTCCGGCTACGACGAGGTCAAGGCCCGCTACGGCTCCTTCGACCGCTACCTCAAGGACGGCCTCGGCATCGACGCGCGCGAGCTGAAGGACCTGAAGAAGGACCTCCTGGTCGGCTGACGGCCGGCACACACCGGCCGGCACACACCGGCCGGCACGCACCGCCGGCACGCACCGGCCGGTACGCACCGGCCGGCACGCACCGCCGGCACGCACCGGCCGGTACGCACCGGCCGGTACGCACCGCCGGCACGCACCGGCCGGTACGCACCGCCGGCACGCACCGCCGGCACGCACCGACCGCTCCCGCCGCGCCCGTCAGTCGACCAGCGGCAGCAGCTCCGGAAGGTGGCCGTCGGACGCGGCGGCCGCCTCCCGGCGCTCCCGCGGCACCTCCCCGTACAGCGTCGTACGGGGCCGTGCCGGCCGCCCGGCGGCCTCGGCGATCGCCTCCAGGTCCCGCACGGCCTTGTACGAGCCGTAACTCGACCCCGCCATCCGCGAGATCGTCTCCTCCATCAGCGTCCCGCCCAGGTCGTTCGCCCCGGACCGCAGCATCTCCGCCGCACCCTCCGCGCCCAGCTTCACCCAGCTGGTCTGGATGTTGGTGATGTGCGGGTGCAGCAGGAGCCGGGCCATCGCCGTCACCGCCCGGTTGTCGCGCACCGTCGGCCCGGGCCGGGCGATGCCCGCCAGGTACACCGGCGCGTTGGTGTGGATGAAGGGCAGTGTCACGAACTCCGTGAAGCCGCCCGTCCGTTCCTGGATCCGCGCCAGCGTCCGGAAGTGGCCCAGCCAGTGCCGCGGCTGGTCCACGTGCCCGTACATCATCGTCGAGGACGAGCGGATGCCCAGCTCGTGCGCCGTCGTGACGACGTCGATCCAGTCGGCGGCCGGCAGCTTGCCCTTCGTCAGCACCCACCGGACCTCGTCGTCCAGGATCTCCGCCGCCGTGCCCGGAATGGAGTCCAGGCCGGCCTCCTTGGCCGCCGTCAGCCACTCCCGCACCGGCATGCCCGTCCGCGTCGCGCCGTTGACGACCTCCATCGGCGAGAACGCGTGCACGTGGATGCCCGGCACCCGCTCCTTCACCGCCCGCGCGATGTCGAAGTACGCCGTCCCCGGCAGGTCCGGGTGGATCCCGCCCTGCATGCACACCTCGACCGCGCCGACGTCCCAGGCCTGCGCCGCCCGGTCGGCGACCTGCTCCAGGGACAGGGTGTAGGCGTCGGCGTCCGTACGGCGCTGCGCGAACGCGCAGAACCGGCAGCCGGTGTAGCAGACGTTGGTGAAGTTGATGTTCCGCGTGACGATGTACGTCACGTCCTCGCCGACCACCGACTTGCGCAGGTCGTCCGCGACCCGGCACAGCGCGTCCAGCGCCGGGCCGTCCGCGTGCAGCAGGGCGAGGGCCTGCTCGTCGGTCAGCTTCGTCGGGTCGTCGGCGGCCCGCGCCAGCGCCGCCCGTACGTCCGTGTCGATCCGCTCGGGCACCATGCCCGGCGCCGCCGCCTCGCGCAGGGCCTCCCAGTCGCCGTAGACGTGGTCGAAGTCCTCCCGCCGGTCGCCGGTGCGGCCCTCGGTGTCGATGGCGGTGTGCAGGTCCGTGCGCCCGGCGGAGGTGAAGGCCTCCTCCGGCTCCTGCCACGGGCGGCCCGTGACCTCGGCCGCCTCGTTCGCCAGCCCCGTCTCCGGATCGGCCAGCGCCCGTACGTGCGGCAGCAGCCGCGGGTCCAGCCACGGCTCGCCGCGCACCACGAACTCCGGGTACACGCACAGACGCTCGCGCAGCGCGAAGCCCGCCGCCGCCGACCGCTCGGCCAGCAGGTCGATCTGGGGCCAGGGGCGCTCGGGGTTGACGTGGTCCGGGGTCAGCGGGGAGACCCCGCCCCAGTCGTCGATCCCGGCGCCGATCAGGCGGGCGTACTCCCCGTCGACCAGGTTCGGCGGGGCCTGCAGGCAGCCCGAGGGGCCCATGATGTGCCGGGCGACCGCGATGGTCGCCACGAGGTCGTCCAGCTCGGCGTCCGGCATGCCGCGCATGGCCGTGTCCGGCTTGGCGCGGAAGTTCTGGATGATCAGCTCCTGGATGCCGTGGTACGCCCGCGCGATCCGCCGCAGCGCGAACAGCGACTCCGCGCGCTCCTCGTACGTCTCCCCGATCCCGATCAGCAGACCGGAGGTGAACGGCACGGACGAGCGCCCGGCGTCCTCCAGCACCCGCAGCCGTACGGCGGGTTCCTTGTCGGGGGAGCCGTGGTGCGGGCCGCCCGGCTCGGACCACAGGCGCTCGGCCGTGGTCTCCAGCATCATGCCCATGCTGGGCGCGACGGGCTTGAGCCGCTGGAAGTCCGCCCAGGACATCACGCCCGGGTTGAGGTGCGGCAGCAGCCCGGTCTCCTCCAGGATCCGGACGGAGATGGCCCGCACGTACGAGATCGTGTCGTCGTAGCCGTGCGCCTCCAGCCACTCGCGCGCCTCGGGCCAGCGGTCCTCGGGCTTGTCGCCGAGGGTGATGAGCGCTTCCTTGCAGCCCAGCTCGGCGCCGCGGCGGGCGATGTCGAGCACCTCGTCCGGGGACATGAACATCCCGTGCCCGGCCCGCCGGAGCTTGCCGGGGACGGTGGCGAACGTGCAGTAGTGGCACTTGTCGCGGCACAGCCGGGTGAGGGGGATGAACACGCTCTTCGAGTACGTGATCACCCCCGGCCGGCCCGCCGCCGCCAGTCCCGCGTCACGCACGCGCGCGGCGGAGGCGGCCAGGTCGTCCAGGTCCGCTCCGCGCGCCTGGAGCAGGACCGCGGCCTCGGTGACGTCGAGGGCGACTCCGTCACGGGCCCGCCGCAGCGCGCGGCGCATGGCGTTGTCGGTCGGGGCGGCGGCGTTGCCAGGAGTGGTCATGCTGTGAGGATACGATCCGCCGATCGGCGGGTGGAGGGCGTCATCGCATCAGCTCACCGGCGTTGACCAGCAGCGACTGGCCGGTTATCGCCCGCGCCCGGTCGGAGGCGAGGAAGGCGGCGGCGTCGGCGACGTCCCCGTCGGTGGCCAGTTCGGGCAGGGCCATGCGCTCGGTGAGCCGCCCCAGCACCTCTTCCTCGGGCACCTGCTCGCCGTGGGCGGTGAAGGTGACGTACGCCTGCACGGGCGGGCCCCACATCCAGCCCGGGAGCACCGTGTTGACGCGGATGCGGTGCGGGCCGAGCTCGCGGGCCATGGAGTACATGGCCGAGGTCAGGGCGCCCTTGGAGGCGGCGTACGCGGCCTGCTGGACCTGCGAGGGGGCGGCGACGGCGGACTGGGTGCCGATGATGACGACCGAACCGCCGCGCTCCTTGAGCGCGGGCAGACAGGCCCGGGTCATCCGGAGGGTGCCCAGCAGGTTCACGTCGAGGATCTGCTGCCAGGTGCCGAAGTCGGCGTCCTCGAGGCCGCCGAAGTACGAGTCCCAGGCGGCGACGTGCACGACGGCGTCGATCCGGCCGAAGCGCTCGAGGGCGAGGTCGGCCAGCGCCGCGCACTGGCCCTCGTCGGTGATGTCGGTGGTCCGGTACGCGGTGTGCGCGCCGTCGGGATCGATCTCGGCGGCGGACTTCGCCAGGTTCGCCTCGGTCCGCGCCCCGAGCACGGCGTTCCCCCCGTCCCGCACGACGGTGGCGGCAACCTGATGCCCGAGCCCGGCGCCGACGCCGGAAACGATGACGGTCTTCCCTTGGAGCAACATGAGACGAGCCTCCCGGGCAGGCGGAACAACGGACACCGACGGGACCTTGGCTGACGATGCGTCAGATTACGGGGGCAGGCGACGCGAGGGAAGGGGCGAACGCCGGGCGTTGCGGACGTTTGTCCGCTGCCCGTTGGGCGTTGTGGGGGTTCCGGGGTCATCCCGCCCGGCGTTACCGGTCCAGCGCCCGGCCCAGCCGCTCGACCCCCACGGCGATCTCCTGCGCCGTGTGGGTCGTGAACGACAGGCGCAGGGTGCGCGGGTCCGGGGTGCCCGTGTAGAAGGGGGCGCCCGGGACGAATGCCACGTCATGGGCCACCGCCGACTTCAGGAGGGCCGTGGCGTCGTGGCCCTCCGGGAGGCGGGCCCAGATGAACATGCCGCCCTCCGGGCGGTTCCAGGTCGAGCCCTGCGGCAGGGCCTCCCGCAGACCGGCGAGCAGGGCGTCCCGCCGCACCCGGTAGGCGGCGCGCACGGCGGCCACGTGGTCGTCGAGGTCGGCCGCCGCCAGGTAGTGGGCGGCCGCGAGCTGGTCGACGGTCGAGGTGTGCAGGTCCGCCGCCTGCTTCGCGACCACGGCGGCCCGCCGCAGCCCGGCCGGCGCGCGCAGCCAGCCGAGACGCAGGCCCGGCGCCATGACCTTGGAGAAGCTGCCCAGCAGAGCCGTACGGTCCTCCGCCCCCGCGTGCGCGGCGAGCCAGGGCAGGTGCCGGCCCTCGTAGCGCAGGTCGCTGTACGGATCGTCCTCGACCAGCCACAGCCCCAGCCGCCCCGCGATCTCGGCCACCGCCGCGCGCCGCGCGGCCGGCAGGGTGCGGCCGGTGGGGTTCTGGAACGTGGGAACGGTGTAGAGGAGCTTGGGCCGTTCGCGCGTGATGATGTCCGCGAGCGCGTCCGGGAGCAGGCCGTCCTCGTCGCAGGGCACCGGGACCACGCGCGCCCCCGCCAGGCCGAAGGCCTGGAGGGCCGCGAGGTACGTCGGGTTCTCGACGAGGACCACGTCCCCCGGCTCGACCAGGGTGGACGTGATGAGGCTCAGGGCCTGCTGCGAGCCCGTCGTGATCAGGACGTCGTCCGCGTCGGTGGCCAGCCCGCGGGCCGTGACCCGGGCCGCTGTCGCGGCGCGCAGCTCCGGCGCGCCCTCGGTGGTCGAGTACTGCAGCGCCCGCGCCGCGGATGCCGCGAACGCGGCGTCGTACGCGGCCCGCAGGCCCTCGGTGTCGAACAGCTCCGGCGCCGGCAGCCCGCCCGCGAAGGAGATCACGCCGGGCCGTTCGGTCAGCGCGAGGATCTCGCGTACGGGCGAGCCGCCGACCGAGGTCGCACGGGCGGCGAAGGCGGGGGGATGCGCGCTCATGGGGGCTCCTTCAGTGGCCGGATGTGTGCGCAGCAGCCTAGCGAGGAAGGTGCATATGGCACTTAGTTGTCCACGTGCTGAACCGGCACGGATCTCGTTCACCCTCTCGCAAACTGACACCGCATCAGCTAGACCCGTCCCATGGCGAATCAGCAGCGAGAGCAGAGAGAGCAGCGAGACACCGAGCCCCCCACCGGCACCCGTGCCGACGTCTACGGCGAGCTGGCGGCCGTCGGCCCCTACGGCGTGCGTCCCGGTCACGCCCTCATCACCATGGTGGAGCCGCATCCGGGCCACGAGTACGCCTACAACCGCTGGTACGAGGACGACCACTACTACGCGGGCGCGATGGCGATGCCCTGGATGTACGCGGGCCGGCGCTGGGTGGCCACCCGTGAGCTGCAGGAGCTGCGCTACCCCGAGAAGTCGGCCATCGCCCAGCCCGTGACCGCCGGCTGCTACATCTCGACGTACTGGATCACCGACGGCCGTTACGACGAGCACATGAAGTGGACCGTCGGCATCAACAAGCGGCTGAACCGGGACGCCCGCGTCTACCAGGACCGGACGCACGTCTTCACGTCGTTCCAGGACCACGAGGCGACCGTCTACCGCGACGGGGCTGCCGGTCCCCGCGACTTCCACGCGCTGGACCACCCGTACGCCGGTCTCGTGGTCCAGGTGATCGACGCGGACGGTCCGCAGCAGCGGGCCGAACTGCTGGAGTGGCTGCGCTCGCGCGCCCTGCCGAAGCGACTGCACGGTTCGCCGGCGGCGATGGTGACCGTCTTCCGGCCGACGCCGCTGCCCGGTGACCGGATGACGTACGTCAAGCAGGTCGAGGGGGTCGACACCCGGCTCACGCTGCTGTGGTTCCTGGAGGCCGACCCGCGGACCTGCTGGGACCGCTTCCAGGGGCTGGACGCCGAGGTCGAGGGGGCCGGGCTGGGGCGGGTGGAACTGGTGGCGCCGTTCATCCCGACGGTGCCGGGGACGGACCGGTACGTCGACCAGCTCCGCTGACCCCGGCCCGGCTTGGGGGACATGGTCCGGGACATGGCCGAGCCCCCTCGGCTGAGACGGCGGACCAGTCGAGAGGGCTTCAGTCAGTTGTTGTGCGGTGGTGCGGTGGCGCAGTGGTGCGATCGCCGGGGGCGGTTCTCAGACGAGGTGCCCCAGCCGGCCCTCGGTCACCTCGGTGACGAAGGAGCTCCAGGAGCCCGGCGCGAAGGTGAGGGACGGGCCCTGCTGCACCTTCGAGTCGCGGACGGCGATGGCCTCGGTGACGGGGGACTTGACTTCGACGCACGCGCCGTTTCCGCCGGAGTAGGAGGACTTGGTCCAGTTTTCCGTCGCGCCCAGTCGAATAGCCATGTTTTTCTCCGGTTCAGCGAGTTGTTTCGATGGGGGGCGCCGACCGGATGAATTCCCGGTTTCCCAGGGCTTTTCCGGCCGACGTGATCGACGCTACCGGCACCGCTCGACGGCTGAAGAGAGCATTCACCCATCTGGATGGCATATTCCGGCCGGGTCTTCCGTGGCCGGGTGTTGCCGGTGTACCGTACGGGCCCCCTTGTCACCTGCCCGGTTTCCTCCGCTTTTACTTCCCCTTGCCCGCATAGTTGCCGATGATGTCCGAGATGAACTCGCGGGTCTGCTCCACATTGAGAGCCTGGGCCCGCAAGTGCTCGTACATGACGCTGTACCGCTGAACGTCGTTGGCCTTCTCCAGGTACAAATCGCTCGTGACGCCCTCGATGTAGACGACGGTCGAGTCGGAAGTGTCCGGGAATTCGAGAATGGCGTACTGGCCGTTCACGCCGGGGTGCGCGCCCATCGAGAAGGGCATCACCTGCACGGTGATGTGCGGGTGCTCGGACTGCTCTATCAGGTGCTCCAGCTGGCGGATCATCAGCTGGGCGTCGCCCACGCACCGCCGCAGCGCGGCCTCGTCGATGACCGCCCACAGGCGCAGCGGACCGAGGTCCGGGTTGTTGTTGTCGGTTTCGGAGAGCCGCAGCTGGCGGCGCATCCGCACCTGGACCCGCTTGTCGATGTCGGCGGGCGCGGTCTCGGGCAGGGCGCCGCGGATCAGCGCGTTGGCGTACTCCGGGGTCTGGAGCAGACCGGGGACGACCTGGGGTTCGTACGTGCGGAGACTGGCCGCGTCCGTCTCCAGGCCGATGTAGACGCTGTACGGGATGTCGCCGAACGCGTGCCACCAGCCCTGCTGGCGGGAGTCCTTGGCCATCTGCATCAGGGAGTCGACGAGCCGCCGGTCCTCGACCTCGTACACGTCGCACAGGTCACGGACGTCACGCTGGCTGATGGACCGCCGGCCGTTCTCCAGGCGGCTGATCTTGGACTGGGAGACCAGGAGGCGTTCGGCGACCTGCTCGGCCGTCATGCCCTTGTCCTCGCGGAGCTTGCGCAACTCCATGCCCAGTCGGCGGCGTCGGACGGTGGGATTGACATTGGACGCCACGGGAACGGCACCTCCGCTTGCTCAGGTCTTCGCTGTCTCTGCGTATCTGATGGTGAGCAGACTGCCACCGAAGCCCGTCCCTGCGCTGGGGAACTGGGGGAATGCAGACGCGCGGGGTGGCGAGACCGGTCGAAACGGCCCTCGCCACCCCGCGCGCCGGCGGCTCCCGAAGGTGGTTCTGGTGGATCTGATGGATCGGGTGGATCAGGTGGATCGGTCGTGCTGGTCCGTCCGCCGGCCCGTGGGTCAGCGTGCGGCTACGCGGGCCATCGCACCCGTGCGGCGCGGCTGCATCGGTACGCCACCCGCCGTCGCCGCCGCGTGCGCCGGAACGGACGCCGCGCCCGACACCGACACCGACGCCGATGCCGTCGCCCGCTCGCGGCGTGGCTGAGCGGCCACTCCGTTCTGGACGTCCATCACGGCGTGCGCCACGAGGCCGCCCATCGGGTCGTGCCGGATCAGGTCCCGCAGCCTGGAGCGGGATGACCGCCCCTCGTTACCGGGGTACAGATGCTTGCCGAGTCCGACCGCGTGGGCCAGCGCGGCAAGCGCCGCGGTCCGCGGGTCCGGCGGTACGCCGGTGCGGATCGCACTGTCCAGCCGGGCACGGATCTCCCGGCTGATCGCCGTGTCGGTC
Organism: Streptomyces sp. NPDC090022; assembly: GCF_044748145.1. Classification (NCBI taxonomy): domain Bacteria; kingdom Bacillati; phylum Actinomycetota; class Actinomycetes; order Kitasatosporales; family Streptomycetaceae; genus Streptomyces; species Streptomyces sp. NPDC090022. The sequence continues at coordinate 59,646 of NZ_JBIVFN010000015.1, read as the reverse complement.
GCCTGGTAGCGAGTCGTCGGCAGCACCCCGCACATCTGCCCCGCCACGGCATGGACCATGCCGCACCGTTCGAGATGCGAGAGATACGTCTGGCGGAGCCCCAACCGGGGTCCACCGATCCAGTGGACGGCCCGTACCGGACTGCCGCGGCGGCGCAGCAGTTCCAGTGCGGAGTCCAAGGTCGGATCTCCTGTCGGCCGTGGCATCACCACGGCGATACGATCCCCGTCAGGGGCTATCCGTCCCGCCAGAGCCAGCTCCACTAGCTGGGCCCCGGCAAGGCCGAGGTCGAGCGACTGCGGCTGCGCCGTGGTTCCCGTGGTCGGGTCCAAGGCGAGCAGCAGAAGCTCCTCCGGAATTGTTCTGCGGCTCCTGCCCATCCATGCCTCCCCGCGTGGATGAATGACAGGGTGACGCCTCTCACATTCATCTGTCGAGAGTGCCTGGTCGCTTTGTGGGGGAACCAGCAGCTATGTCGTTCTCGTCTAGCACGGGGGCGATGCCCCCGAGACGGGACACTGTTAGACGGTTCGGACAGCCGGACGGCGATCGAGGAGGAACTGGTGGCGGGCGAGTCCCCCGACAAGTCGGTAGAGCAAGGTGAGTCGTCTGGGGAGCGCGGCGAGGAGCGCGACCCGCGGCTGTCGGTGCTGCGTCCGCGTGACCCCGAGCCGGAGCCGGATGCGCTGACGGCGGCGGTGGCTGCCTGGGTCGCGACTACCGGCGACGACGCCGGATCCGGCCCCGCCGGGGCGGAGTCCGAGGAGGCCGACGAGGCCGAGGACAGGGGCGCGGTCAAGGTCGAGGCGAAGACGGAGACGAAGGCGGGCGGGGAGACGGAGGCGGAGGCTGTCCGCACGGACGACGCGAAGTCGCCCGGACGGGTGGACTCCCCGAAGGACGCAGATGACGAGCCGTCCGGTTCCGAGACCGCGCCGGCCGCGTCGACGAAGACCGCCGAGCGGTCGGCCGAGCGGTCCACCCAGTCCTCTGCCGACGATTCCGCTTCGGGTCCGGCCGAGAAGGCCGACGCGCTGGCGGACAGCGAGCGTACGGCGGTCTTCCGGGCGCCCCGCATCGAGACCGAGACCGGGGCCGGGACCGGTGCGGATGCCAAGGCCGCCGCCAAGGCCGGCGACGCCCCCGCGGAGGCCGCCGAGGAGCCGGCGGACAGCGAGCGTACGGCCGTGTTCCGGATGCCCCGCACCGACGCCGGGCCGAAGAACGGCCAGGCGCCTGCCAAGGATTCCGCTTCCACGTCCGGAGCCCAGGGTGACCGCAAGGCCGACGGGGCCGAGAAGTCCGGCTCCGGGCAGGGGACCTCGGTCGATCCGCGTGCCGCGGTCGCCGAGGACAAGCCGGCGGGCGGTTCCGCCAAGGATTCCGCTGCTGGCTCCGCCGGTGAGGACAAAGGTTCCGCCGCCCCGCGTTCCATGTTCGAGCCGCGCGTACGTCCGAAGCCCGCGGGCGAGCCCGCGGACAGTGAGCGTACGGCCGTCTTCCGCGTGCCCAAGGCCGATGGCGGGCCGGTGAAGTCCGAGGGTGCGACCGCCCCGCGTGCCGCCGGCGGCGATGAGCCGGCCGACAGCGAGAAGACGGCGGTGTTCCGCGCCATCCGTCCCGCGTCGGATTCCGCTTCCGCGTCGGGTTCCGCGCGGACCGACGAGAAGCCGAAGCCGGCGGGGAAGGGCGCGAAGGCGGAGTCGGACGCGAAGGACGCGCCGTCCGCCGCGCCGAAGCCGGACGCGAACGACGCCAAGGGTGCGGGCGACGCCAAGGGTGCGGGCGACGCCAAGGGTGCGGGCGACGCCAAGGGTGCGGGCGACGCCAAGGGTGCGGGCGACGCCCGGCGCGCCGAGGGCGCCAAGGGGGCGACCGGCGCCTCCGGCGACTCCGGGCGTTCGTTCTTCGAGCCGCGCCAGCGTGCCGCCGCGGCCCCCGCCGAGCCCGCCGACAGCGAGACGACCACCGTGTTCCGGGCCGTGCGGCCCGACGCGAAGCCGGCCGGGGACAAGCCGAAGGCCGAGGGTGAGGCAGAGGGCAGGGCCGAGGGTGAAGGCCGCCGCGCCAGCACCTTCGTGCCGCTGCGCACCGACGACGGCCGCCCCCGTCCCAGCGGCCCGGCCGGCCAGGGCACCAAGGCCGACCAGGGCAGCAAGGGCGACGGCGGCGACAAGAAGGACGCCGCCGCGGCCCCCGAGGGCGGCAACGCCGGCAAGGACGGCAACGCCGGCAAGGGTGGCACGGCCGCCGATGGTGGCCCCAGGCCCGCCTCGCAGGGCGTCCGGGTGGGCAAGGACGCCCGGCCCGCGGGCGCCGCCAAGCCCGCCGCTCCGGCCGCAGGGACCGCCGCCCCGGCCGCCGGGAAGGCTCCGGCCGCCCCGGGCGCCAAGCCCGCCACCCCCGCCGCCGGGCCCGCGGCCCCCGCCGGGAAGGCCCCCGCCACCCCCGCCGCCAAGCCCCCCGCCCCCGGTGGGAAGACCCTGGCTCCGGCCGGGATGTCCACCGCTGGGGCGCCGCCCGCCGCCACGCACAAGCCGCCGGTCGAGTACCGGGGTGCCGAGCGCACCACCCAGCAGCCCATGCCCCCGCGGCCGCCGCTGGACATGCTCGCCGAGCTGACCAACAACCCGCCCCCGCCGCCCAGCGCGATGCGCACCACCGTGCGGCGGGTCAAGATCTACACACCGCTGGTCGCGCTGCTCGTGCTGATCCTCGGCGTCGTGCAGCTGTTCCGCCCGCTGCCCGCCCCGAAGCTGACGATGACCGCCAAGTCCTCGCACACCTTCGGCGGCGACAAGCCGAACCTGCCCTGGCCCACCGAGGGCCAGGCGTCCGTCTACGCGTCCGGGCTCGGCACCCTCGGGACCTCCGGCGAGCAGAAGCCCGTACCGATCGCGAGCGTCACCAAGTCGATGACGGCGTACATCATCCTGCGCGACCACCCCATCAAGAAGGGGGAAAAGGGTCCGATGATCGACGTCGACAAGACCGCCGAGACCGAGGGCAAGAAGAACGACTCGGTCAACAACGAGTCCACCCTCGACACGGTGAAGGAGGGCGACAAGATCTCCGAGTACGACGCGATCGCCGCCCTCATGATCCCGTCGGCCAACAACATCGCGCGGCTGCTCGCCCGCTGGGACACCAACGGCAACCCCGAGGCGTTCGTCAAGAAGATGAACGACACCGCCAAGGAACTCGGCATGACCAACACCACGTACACGGATCCCTCGGGTCTGGACGCGACGACGGTCAGCACCGCCGAGGACCAGGTCAAGCTGGGTCTGAAGCTCGTCGAGATCGAGACGCTGCTCGACATCACCAAGAAGCCGAAGTGGACCGACCCCTCCGGCAAGACCTGGGACAACTGGAACAAGCTCGTCCCGTACAACGACTCGCTCGGCATCAAGACCGGCACCACGAGCAAGGCCGGCGGCAACCTCCTGTGGGCGGCCCAGAAGAAGGTCGGCAACACCAACCAGCTGATCGTCGGCGCGACCCTCGCCCAGCACAAGCCGCCGATCATCGACAGCGTCGTCGCGGCGAGCAAGCAGCTGATGCTCGCCTCCCAGAAGACCCTGACCGGTGAGACGGTGGTCAAGAAGGGCCAGGTCGTCGGGCACGTCGACGACGGTCTCGGCGGCCGGACCCCGGTGGTCGCCACCGCCGACGTCCAGGCGGTCGGGTGGCCCTCGCTGACCGTGGCGATCCAGCTCGGCGACGGCGGGAAGAAGATCCCGGAGTCCGCGAAGGCGGGCACCGAGGTCGGAGTCCTGACCGTGGGTGAGGGCGCCAGCCAGGTCAGGGTCCCCGTGGCCCTCAAGACCGATCTGGACACGCCGGGCATCGGCAGCAGGCTGATCCGCATCGCGTGACGGCCTTCCGGCGCCCCGGGCAACCCCGGGGCGCCGGAGCGCGTCTTGGGAGCGGGACCGATGTTGGGGAGTACGGCAGTGACCACCACCGCTGAGCAGACCGCCGAGACCGCGGGCGGTGACACCGGTATACGGCCGCCCGGACAGGGCCCGCTGCGGGCCGGCGGGCCCCGTGCCGCGGGGCGTGCGGTGCTCGGTGCGGCCGAGCGGCACCCGGCGGTCGCCGCGGCCGCCGTCGCCGCCGTGCTGCACGTGGTCTGGTTCTACGTCTTCGCCAACAGCGGCGGCGACCTCGCGGCCCAGGACGCCTGGGCCGAGTTCGTCGGCCGCCACCCGGACTCCGCGTACAACCTCGCCTGGTACGGCGGCATGCACCCGGTGTCGTACAGCGTCGTCTCCCCGTACCTGATGCACGTCCTGGGCGTGCGGACGACGATGATGATCGCCGGGACGGTCTCGGCGGCCCTGTGCGCGCTGATCCTCAGCCGCTGCCGCGGCGCCGTCCGCGAACCGCTGTGGCCGGCCCTGGCCGGGGTGTACGGGCTCTTCTGCAACGCGCTGTCGGGCCGGGTGACCTTCGGGCTGGGCGTGATGTTCGCGCTCGGCGCGGTCGCGGCCGCGTTCTGCTGGCCGCGCAAGTGGGCCCACCGGCGCTGGTCCAAGGCCGCCGTGGCGGCCCTCCTGGCGGGTACGGCCACGGCCTCCAGCCCGGTGGCCGGGCTGTTCCTGGGCGTGGTGGCCGCGGCGCTGTTCCTGAGCGGGCGGCGGCCCGGGGCCTACGCCCTGGGACTGGCGCCGGCCGCGGTGGTCGGGCTGTCGGCGTGGCTGTTCCCGTTCTCCGGCACCCAGCCCATGAAGATCGGCTCGGCGTGGCTGCCGTTCATCTTCGCCCTGGCGATCCTGTTCCTCGTCCCCCAACGGTGGCGGACGGTCCGGATCGCGTCGGGCGTCTACGCGCTCGGCGTCTTCCTGACCTGGGCGATCGACTCGCAGGTGGGCTCGAACGTCACCCGGATGGTCATGCTCTTCGGCGGCGCCGTGCTGGTGGCGGCCCTCCCGTACGCGGTGGCGCGCTCGCGCCACTGGTACGCGGTGGTGGCGGCGATCGTCGGGCTGAACGTCTGGATCACCACCAACAGCATCACGGACATCGTCCGCACCACCCCGAAGGCCGCCTGGAGCCGTGAGCTGGCGCCGCTGGTCGACCAGCTGCAGAAGGCGGGGGCCGAGCGCGGCCGCGTCGAGGTGGTCCCGGCCAGCAGCCACCGCGAGTCCTCGGTCTTCCCGTCGTACGTCAATCTGGCGCGCGGCTGGAACCGGCAGGCCGACCTGGAGCGCAACCCGCTCTTCTACGACGACACGCTCACCGAGGACAGCTACCGGGCCTGGCTGGAGCGCTGGGCCGTGCACTACGTGGTGCTGCCCGCCGACAAACCCGATTCGGGGGGCGTGAGCGAGGCGAAGCTGGTGCGAGCGGGGCTGCCGTACCTCCAGCAGGTGTGGGGCGACGCGAACTGGCAGCTGTTCAAGGTGCACGAGCCGACCCAGCTGGTGAGCGGGCCCGCGACGGTGGTGCGGGCGGGCGCGGACCGTATGGTCGTCGACGTCAAGGCGGCCGGCCGGGTGATGGTGCGGATCCCGCACTCGCCGTGGCTGGGGCTGGTCGACGCCGAGGGCCGGGGGGTGCCGGGGCCGCAGGAGAGCGCCGAGTCCAAGCGGCGGGGTGCGGCGCCGAAGGCGTACGTGAACACGGCCGGGTGCCTGTTCAAGGCGGCCCCGGACGCGGAGGGCGACGTGTGGACGGAGCTGCTGGCGCCGGCGCCGGGGGAGTACCGGATCGCGTCGCCGTACCAGCTGCCGCGCGGCACGGGGTGCCCGGAGGAGCTGATCGACCAGGTGCTGGGCCCGCCGGCGCGCCCGTCGGGCTACCGGCCGTGACGACCCCCTCGCGGACCCCCTCGCGGACCCCCTCGCGGGCCCCGTCACGGACCTCTCACGGACGCCCAAAGGGTGCATTTGTCCGATTGTCCGCATACGATCCCAGTAGTCCGATTGGATGCTTCCCGAGGGAGTGACGACGGGATGAGCGAAGAGCAGAGGCAGGAATTCCGCGACGCCTTCCGGGCCCAGCAGCCGGACCGTGCGCCGCGTCCGGCGGGCCACGGGTTCGACGGCCCGGTGCGGAGCAAGATCAAGGGCGGGGTCCACACGAAGGCGGAGCTGAAGCGCGCCGGAACCCCACAGGGCGACCGCATCGGCGAACGCAGCAAAGGGCTGAGCTGAACCGCACGGCTGTCATACGCATCGTCCCGCCCTTCCGGCTCCTGGCCGGGAGGGCGCTTTTCGTGCGCCCGGCGGAAAACCGGCTCCCGTCGTGACACCTTCGCGCCCGCACATCCGCGCCATCGTTACGTTCTCTACGTACAGCCCCGACGTGACCCCCGTAGCGTCGTCCGTACGAAGCGACCGCCGACACGAAGGGAACCCACTCATGCGTCCCACGTTCCGTACCGGCCCGCGTACCGTCCTGCGCAACGCGGCCGTCGTCGCGGGTGCCGTCGTCGCGCTCGCCCTCCCGGGCGGCGCCGCCCTCGCCGCCGACACGCAGCCCGCCACCGCCAGCGGCACGGCCACCGTCTCGGCCGCGCAGGATCCCGCGGGCGAGACGGTCCGGACGATCCCGGACGCGGGCGGCGTCGTCCACGGCAGCGGGCCGCTGATGGCGGGCGCCGCCGGCATGGCCGCCGCCGGCGCCGCGGGCCTCACCTTCGCCCTCCTCCGCCACGGCCGCACCGACCCCTGACCACGTTCGCCCTCCTCCGCCACGGCCGCACCGACCCCTGACCACGGCGGACCCGGGCCACGGCACTAGGGAGCGCCCAGCGCCCGCAGGACGGGCAGCAACTGCTCCTCCTCCCGGTCCAGATGCCCCTCCAGCTCCCGGCTCATCACCTCCAGCCGCTCGACGATCCCGGCCCCGGCCCCTTCCCCTTCCCCGACCTGGTCGAGCAACTGCACGATCTCCTCCTGGAGCCCCGACACGACCCGGTGCTCCCGCGCCAACCGCTCGAAGAACGCGGCGAGATGGGGATGCTGCGACGCCAGGTACGGGAAGAGGCCCGCGTCCTCGCTCGTGTGGTGGAACTCCAGCGACTGGCAGAACGCCAGGCAGTGCTGGCGCAGCTGGAGCCCGAGCGGAGCCGGTCCGCCCCCGCCGGCGGCGACGTGGTCGCGCGCCTCCCGCCGTACGTGCCCCAGCTGCGCCCGCAGCCAGCCGTGCACCTCCAGCAGCTTCCCGGCGACCCCGTCCTCCCCGCTCGCCGTCTCGTGGGTGCGCTGGAGCACGACGACGGGAATCTCCCGCTCCGTCCGCTGCTGGTACTCCCCGTACCCCGGCTCCTGCCGTACGACGTGGGCGAACAGCTCCGCGCGGCGCGCCCCGGCCGCGGGCATGGCCACGGCCCCGTACTCCTCGGTGCCGGTCTCGACGCGTACGAGCGGGTGCGCGAGCAGATTGTGGAACCAGGCGGGATGCCGGTCGGCCCCGGCGGCGGACGCGACGACGAGCAGCTGCTCCCCGTCCGGCTCCCGCACGAACCCGAGCGGCACGGTGTGCTCCTGCCCCGACCGTGCCCCGGTGGTGGTGAGCAGGACGAGCCCGGCCCCTTCGAAGGGCCCGCCGACCTTGCCGGCGTTGGCACGGAACTCTTCTATGACAGCTTCATTGAACGACTGGACCGACACGAGAGGTGTCTCCTTCACGGTGTGTACGCGTACGACGGTGCGTCTACAGCCCGTGAAGATCAGCCGAAGCCGGTGGGATACGCGCCCATGTGGCGCTCCTCGACTCCCAGGTGTCTGCCCGATCGCCGCCCGGCCCACTTCTCAGTAGGCGGCGCCACGCAGCACACGCCCATGAAAGCACGAAGATCCCCCGGCCGCCATGGCCGAAGGATCTTGTGTGGGTGCCCCCGGCAGGATTCGAACCTGCGACACCGGCTTTAGGAGAGCCGTGCTCTATCCCCTGAGCTACGAAGGCGAGGGACTGACCGCTGACAGCCTAGCGGATAGGGCTCACGGTGGTCGCCCCCCTAGGGCGAGACGACGGCGGTGCCGTCGGGCTGCCCCTCTGACCTGGGGTCGATTCATCCCGTGGGTGACGGTGGCGAGACTGCGTGATCAAGGCACTGGCCCCGCGGAGGTGAGCTGTGATGTCCGTTCCGACCTGTGCACGGTCACTGTCCCTGAGCCGCGCTCGTTCGGGCGGGGGACCTGACGGGGACGGGGTTGTCGTCCTGACGTTCGAGGGGGGTGTGGGTAGGGTGGCGGGCAGGGCAACAACAGTGGCGAAGGGGGAGCTGGTGTCGTTCGACCAGGAGTGGGCTCAGGTCCGGGAGGACGCGGCCTTACGCCAGGACTCCGCGATGAGGCTGAACTCCGCGGCGGCTTCCCCCGGGGGTGGTTCGGGGCAGCCGGATCTCCGGACGAACGATCCGGGGAAGGCCGCGGCGGTGAAGGCTCTGGAGACGCGTCTGCAGCCCGGCACGCAGAAGTAACGGAACCGATGCTGACGTACCAGGATGTCGTCACGATCGATCTCGCGCCGTTGACCACGGCCGCGGGTCAGTGGGACGCGATGGCGACGAGCTTCCACACGTTGGAGACCGACTACAAGGATGCGGTGCAGTCCGTCGCCGAGGACGGTGTCTGGCTCGGGCTGAGCGCGAACTCCGCTTCGGGCCAGTTCGCCGGAACCCGTAAGCAGTACGCGGCCGCGCAGGTGGAGGCCAAGGCGATCGCCTCGCTGCTCCGGGACGCGCACACCCAGTTCGTGACGCTGGTCAAGGCGGTCAAGGACCTCGTCACCCAGGCGCAGGCCGACGAGATGATCGTCGACGGCCAGGGCAAGGCCACGTGGGACTCCTCCAAGTACAAGACCTCCCGGAACGATCCGGACTATCCGGAGTTCCAGCGCAAGCGCTACGAGGCGGCCACCGAGTGGACGCGACGGATCGACGCCGCTGTGAAGGCCGTGGACGACGCCGACCAGGGGGCGAAACTGGCCCTGACCCAGGCGGCCGGCGGGAACAAGGGCGTCATCCCGGGTCTGCCCAACCAGCAGTACGGCTTCAACGGCACCGCGGTCGGTGACATCGAGCTGTACGAGGCGCAGAAGGCCCGGGACATCGCCACCCGCATCAACAGTGGCGAGAAGGTGTCCGCCGCCGACTACGCCGAGTTGAACCGTTCCTTCCGCGACAACGCCGGCAACAAGGCGTTCAGTCAGACGTTCCTCGCGGGCCTGGGCACCGACGGCACGATCAAGCTCTCCGGCAAGCTGAACTCCAAGGAGCACCAGGACCTGGAACGCGGCCTCGCCAACACGGTCGCCGGAGCGACCCAGGTGCCGGGCAAGACCTCCGAGATGCCCCCGGGGTCGAAGAAGTTCAACGAGTGGCTCGACAGCCCGGACGGCAAGTTCTACAAGGAGTGGACCGAGAGCCTCGACACGTCCGGCACGAAGAACTTCGGCTCCAACACCCAGCCGCTCCACGGCTACCAGGCGTTCGTCAGCATGATGCAGCACGCCGACGCCGACTACGACGACCAGTTCCTCTACCAGCTCGGTGACGACCTGATCGCCGCCGAGAAGGAACACGAGGGCATCTTCACCTTGATGGACGCCTGGGGAGGCACGCGCGGCATCCAGGGGAGCGAGGCGCACGAGCACGCCAAGGGCGAGGCGCAGCAGAGCTTCATCACCGGCCGCGAAGATGCCTACTCCGCCCTGCGAACGAGGAAGTGAGATGACAGGAGGCAGCGGCCGGGCAGCTCCGGGGCGGAAGGTCATCGCTTCCGTCCTGGCAACCGGCGTCCTGGCGGTCGGCGTCCATCTGTGGCTGAACACCAACCTCTTCGCCGACGACGAGGTCTGCGGTGGGCTGGTGCCCACCGACTCGGCCGCCGCCGTCTTCCCGTCGTCCGGCCGCGTCTCCGACCGCAACGGTCCGGACTCCCGGCCGCGTGACCGACTCGCCTTCACCTGCACCGTCGTGAGCTCGTCGTTCCTGCCGGGCTCGGACACCGCGTACATGCGCATCTCGGGAACCCGTGAGCGCGGAGACTTCCCCTTCACCGACGACGGCCGCTGGCCGAACCCGGCCACCACGTCGTTCTTCACCGGCGGCGCCACGGGCGCGGTCGGAGAGGATCACGGCTGGGTCCTGCTGCCGGGCACCTGCACGACGCAGGACGGGCCCGCCATCGTCGAGGGATACGCGCCCGAGGGATCCGATCCCCTGCAACTCGCCCGGCTCCTGACGGATGTCGCCAACAAGGCGGCCGAACGGGCCGGCTGCCTCGACAAGGGGAACCTCAAAGCTCCCACCGCTCTCACAGCGTCCCCGGGGCCACGGCCGGTCGACGAGGCGGCGGTGTGCGGTCTCCCGGGACTCACGTTCCCCGGACCGGACGTGCGGACCGGGGTGAAGGAGGCCGTGCAGGAGAGCGCCCGGCCCACCTGGGTCTGCGAGGTCGCCGGGTACGCCACCTACGCCGTGACCCAGGAACCGCGAATCGTCGAGGCCATCCGCTCCTCGCCCGGCTTCAAGGAGCAGCCTCGGGTGGCCGGCCGCCAGGTCTCGGGTTTCGACCCCCGGCACGTCGTAGCCGACTGCGCAGGTGTTCCGACGTACTTCTCCCTGGAGTTCGGCCGGAGCTACCAGGATGCCGTCGGCGCGCCCGGTACCCCCCGCAGGCAGGACCTGTTCGACGGTTTCGTCGCAGCCGCCGGCAAGCGGCTCGGCTGCTCCGCCCCGACCTCCTGAGGACACGACACGTGACACGCGGACGACACCGACCGCTGATCGCGGCCGCCCTGGCGGCGGCGACCCTGGCGACCGGCTGCCAGAGCGATGCCGGAGGCGCCGGAGGTGGTGCGGCGCCGCTGAGCCTGAGCGGACTGACCAAGACCGCCGACGGGATGCCCGACGACGGGGCCGGCACCTGCCCGCTGCCCTACGACGTGGCCGAGGCGGCGAAGGCCGCGGGCCTGGACGGGGCGGCCGCAGCCGGACCCGTACGGGACAGCGGCGATCCCGTCGCCACGGCCGAGGGCGGCAAGCGGGCCAGGCCCGGGGAACCGTTGGCCGAGAACCCGGGTGCCCTGGTGAGCTGCACCTTCCACATCGGCGCGGACGACGTGCAGGTCCACACCGTCGCCACCCGCACGCCTCAGGCCATCGCCCCGCTGGCACCGGTGATCCAGAGGATGTCCGGATCGTCCGTCGACGAGCTGGTCGGCTACACGAAGAAGGCCGGCGACGCCAAGGCCGGAGACGCCGTCGTCACCGACAGCGGCAACGTCGCCGCCGTACGGCTGAAGCTGGACGGCGACGGCGACGCCTTCCTGCTCGTGTGCCTCGGGGAGGCGGGGACCGGGTCCCCGGACCGGAAACGACAGGTCGGCGACCTCGCCGAGGCATTCGCGGGCCAGGTGCAGTGAGGAAGGGCAGGCATCGCGCAGCCTTCCGGAGTCCGTGCGCGTTCGTGCGCGCTGGTGCGGCCCAGGACTACGGGCGGGCTGTGGCGGCGGTACGGGAAGCAGGACGCCGACCGAGCAGCCCTTGCGGCCGCGACGGACTTCGCACGGGATCCCGCCGCGTACCACCGTCTGCTGGCGCAGCTGACGCGGCCCGCGTCCTCGGTCCCTCCGCCGACTTCGTCTCCCCGCCGAAGGCGACGAAGGCGGGGCAGGGCCCGCCACGTGCGGCGGCCCAGGGGCGGCGTAGCGGATCGGTGTGCCGCTCCGCGGCTGCGCTGGGCGGGGACCACCGTGCCCCGGGGGCGGCCTGGGCGGCCGGTCCCCGGGGCACGGTGGCGGTGGTGCGGTGCGTCAGTTCTGGTCGTACAGGCCGAACATGTCGATCACCAGGTCGGTCGGGTGCCAGCTGCCGTTGAAGAAGTCGACGATGCCGGTCTTGCCGGTGCTCGCCTGGACCAGGTTCGGGACGGTGGCGTCCTTCGACCAGTTCAGGTTGGAGGAGTTCGGCGCGACCGGCGGCTTGGCGGTGCCGTTCTCGTACTGCTCCATGGTGTTCGGGTCCGGGAACACCGTGAGGTGGCCGCTGCCGCGGGTGTCGGTGACCGTCGCGTTCAGCGCGTAGGCCTTGATCGACGGCTCGTCGAAGGACAGCGGCAGCGGGAGGATCTCCCGGCCCGGCATCTGGCCGACGCCCAGCTCCCGGGTGTCCAGCAGACGGGTCGGCGCGACGGGCAGGTACGCGGCCTTGCTGTCGGTGCTGTAGTAGCCGACGACGTCCACGATCACGTCGGTCGCGGCCCAGGCGCCGTTGCGGACGTTGATCTTGCCGTCCGGGCCGACCGGAACGATCACGGAGTTGGCGACCGTCAGGCCGGCCGTGAAGTTCAGGTTCGACGTGATCGGCGCCTGCTGCCCGCCCGGGTAGACGGTCAGGTGGCCCGCGCTCTTCGGGTCGGTGACGGTGACGTTGAGCGCCACCGCCTTCACGCCGCCGGCCGGGACCCCGGCCTTGCCGGTGATCTGGACGCCGAACGACTCCTGACCGTTGATCTGGCGCTTGGCGGGCGTGCCCTGGCCCTCGCGGCTGTCGACGATACGGACGGGGTCCAGCGAGGTGTAGCCGCTGGCGGCGGTGCTGGTGAAGTACCCGGTGACGTCCGCGATCAGGTCCGCCTGGCCGCCGCTGCGGTTGTACAGCTCGACGTAGCCGTCCTCGCCGACCGGCACGATCGACATGTTGGGCACGGTCTGGCCCGCGACGAAGTTGACGTTCGACGTGGTCGGCCGCTCCTCGCCCGAGGGGTAGGCCGTGATGTGGCCGCCGGAGGCGGTGTTGGTGACGGTGAGGTTGAGGGCCACGGCGGAAACACCGGCCGGGATACCGGAGTTGCCGCCGACCTTCACGCGGACCGTGCCGAACGGGGCGACGGCGGCGGCGCTGGCCGCGCCGGTGCCGTCCCGGGTGTCCAGCAGGCGGGTCGGCGCGTGCGGGGTGAACTCGGTACCGGCGGTGGTGATGGCGAGCTGGTTCACCTCGGCCACGTTGTTGGTCGTGTCCGTGACGGTGACCTTGACCGTGTAGGTGCCGACCTCGGAGTAGACGTGCTGCTTGATCACGTCCGCGGTGTGGGTGACCCACTCGGTGGTGGTCTGACCGTCGCCCCACTGGATGTCGACGCGGATCTGCGCGGTCACGCTGCTGGTGACGTACGACTCCAGCTGGATGCCGTGCGCGCTGGTGCCGAAGGCGTAGAGGCCCACGCCGAGGTCGGGGTTGTCGACCGTGGCCACGGTCGGCGCGGCGGCGGCGCCGCTCACGGCGGACGGCGCGGACTTCGCGGCCGGGGCCTTGGGCGCGGCCGGCGCGGCCGTGCGGACGGACCGCTCGGCGGGGCTGCTGAAGGTGGCCGACTTCGCGGCGGACGACACCGCGGACTTCGAGAGGTCGGTCTTGGCGGCGGTCGCGGCCAGGACGCGGTCGGACGGGCCGTCCGCCTGCGCGACGCTCGGTACCAGCCCCATGGCCGCCGCGACGACGGCGGCGGAAATCATGACTCGGCGACGGTGCACCGGTCCCCCCAGGTGTCTTGAACTGGAATGTCTTGAACTGGTTCACATCGATGAAGCGTCCACAGCGTACACATGTTCGGCGCCGCTGATCGGGGGGGTTCGGCAGGCTCTTCCCGGAAGGCGCTCGTCCGCCCGTCGGCGCGGCTGCGGGTGGCCGGAAACCCGGCACCCGGTCCCGGGCGTCACCATGGTCATGACCGGAAAAGTGATCGACCGACGGCGGCGGCGCGGGGTGGGTACCGCCGTGGCCGCCGGGGGCGTCGCTCTCGTCCTGCTCGCGCACGGCTGGATACCCGACCGGCCCGGGAACCTGGGGAGTCTCGTCGAGACCCTCCTGCCCTGGGCCGGCGCCGCCGTGCCGCCGCTGGCCGTCCTCGCGCTCGTACGGCGCTCGCGCACCGCGCTCGTCGCCGTGCTGGTCCCCGCCGTGACCTGGGGTTTCCTGTACGGCGGCACGCTCACCGGCAAGCAGCGGCCCGGCGAAGGCGATCTCACGGTCGTCACGCACAACGTCGACGACGCCAACCCCGACCCCGCCGCCACCGCCCGCGCACTCGCCGCGACCGGCGCGCAGCTGATCGCGCTGGAGGAGCTGGTCGAGCCCGCCACGGCCACGTACGAGCGGGCGTTCGCCGGCCGCTACCCGTACCACGAGGTCCGGGGCACCGTCGGCCTCTGGAGTGCCTTCCCCCTCCGCGACACCCGGGCGGTGCCGATCATGCCGTTCACCCGCGCCCTGCGCACGACCGTCGACACGCCGAAGGGCCCGCTGACGGTGTACGTCGCCCACCTCGCCTCGGTGCGGCTGAGCCCGTCGGCCGGTTTCACCACCGCCCGCCGCGACGCGGCCGCGGGCCGGCTGGCCGAGGCGGTCCGCGGCGGCCCGGCCGGGCCCACCCTGGTCGTCGGGGACCTCAACGGCACCGTCGACGACGGCGCGCTCGCCCCGCTGATGTCGGGCCTGCGCGAGGCCCAGGACGCGGCGGGCGAGGGCTTCGGGTTCAGCTGGCCGAAGGGGCTGCCGTTCGCCCGCATCGACCACATCCTCGTACGCGACCTGACACCGGTGGCCTCGTGGACCCTTCCGGCGACGGCCAGCGACCACCTGCCCGTCGCCGCGTCGGTCAGGTTCTGAGCACGTGACCCGGGGTCACACGGCCATCGGCGTGTGCAGCTCCACGACGATCTCGACCTCCACCGGCGCGTCCAGCGGCAGGACGGCCACCCCCACCGCGCTGCGCGCGTGGATCCCGGGGTCGCCGAACGCCGTGGCCAGCAGCCCGCTCGCCCCGTCGACCACCTCCGGCTGACCGGTGAAGTCCGGGGCGCTCGCCACGTAGCCGGTCACCTTCACGACACGCTTCACGGCGGAGAGGTCACCGGCGACCGAGACCACCGCAGCCAGCGCGTTCAGCGCGCACCGCTGCGCCAGTTCGGCGGCCCGGCCGGCGTCGACCTCCGCGCCGACCTTGCCGGTCACCGGCAGCGCGCCGTCGACCATCGGCAGCTGGCCGGAGGTGTGGACGTAACTGCCGCTGCGTACGGCCGGCACGTAGACGGCGACGGGCGCGGGCGCCGGCGGGAGCGGCAGCCCCGCCGCGGCGAGCCGGTCCTCGGGGGTGGTGGTCATGCCCCTATCCCTTACCGCTTCGTCCCGCCGCCGGGGTCCGCGCCACGCCCGGGCCGGGGGCGGCGGGTCACGGACGGGTGACGCGGACCTGGTAGCTGCCGCCCCGCGTCTCGCCCACGACGGCGATGGAGATGCCCGCCGCCTCGTCGGTGAAGGTCTCGCCGGGCCGGAAGGGCGCGTCGGAGAGCTCGGCGTGGACGTTGGGACGGCGGGTGCAGCCGCCGCTGGTGTCCGAGCTGTCGTGCACGGTGACCGGGCCCTGTCCGGTGTCCACGGAGGAGTCCACCTTGTAGATGAGGACGCCGGGCCGGCACACGGACTCGTCGTTGCCGGCCTGGGTGCGGACCTCGACCGCGTAGCCGGAGCTCTCCGAGAGCGGGACGAAGGCCAGTTTGGTGCCGCCCGTGACCGCCAGCGGGGACAGGACGTGGTCGCTGGTGCCGGACTTGGCGGCGCAGCTGATCTGGGAGCTGTCGAGCCAGCCGAGCTTCCACTTGTGCCAGCCGAGGAGGTCGTTGTTGGCGCCCCAGTCCTCGCTCATGATGTCCCAGTGGCCGACCGCGCCGCCGCCGTCGGCGGTGTAGAGGTCGGGCAGTCCGAAGACGTGGCCGTTCTCGTGGGGGAGCACCCGGTAGCCGGTCTCCCGGTAGGTGCCGGAGCCGTCGTCCTGGCGGCTGTAGACGAAGGACGTGTTGGCCAGCGGCACGCCGTCGGCGACGGGCGCCTCGGCGTTGCCGGAGAAGGTCACCGACAGGACGGTGTCGAGGGCGGAGGGCCCGGCGTTCGGCGTGACCAGGATGTTGACCAGGTCGTACCGGGAGAAATTGACCTCGGCGTCGGCGGCCTTCACGATGTGCTCGACCAGCTGGCGGTAGCCGGGCTCGTAGGGGGAGCCGCGCTCGATCCCGTACGCCGCGAACGGCATCGGCATCCGCAGCCAGGACCTTATGGGCGCCTCGGGCTGGTAGGCCAGCCGGCCGTAGGAGCTGGTGCGGAACCAGTCGGACGTCTGGGGGAAGAACTCCGCCAGCCGGTCGAGGGCCGTCCCCTCGCCGGCCGCGTCGGGGAAGTCGATCATCAGGTTCAGGGCCCGGACCTCGCCCGTGGACCGGGAGTACCCGGGCGGGGTCGGCAGTCCCTCGGACATCTGCACGCCCATGGTGCCGGCGATCCGGCAGGGCGCTAGGGCGGACTCGGTACTGGCGGCGACCGGGCCGGCGGCGGTGTGGGTCCGAGTGGACAGCCCGGTGCTCGCGGTCGCCGCGATCCCCAGGGCCAGGGCGGTCAGACCGACGAGGGCGCTGGTGCGGCGGTGTGTGCGTATCCGGCGGCGGGTCTGCGGCATGGCGGTCGCCTTCGGGTCCGCGGCAGCCGGCCGGGCCCGGTCTGCGCTCTGTGCGTTTCACCCTCCGACGCGCCGGGCGGGGCCGCGCGCCGGGTGCGTCCGAACGGGAACCCGAATGTGGCCCGGCTCACACGGAGGGGTGAAATAACCGGGGACGGAATCCCCGTTTGAACCTGTGTCCCGCACAAGCGGGGACCGGCTCCCCGTTTCGGGGTGGCCGTACGCGAGGCGGGAGGGCCGGAGTGAGGCGATCGACCAGCGCGACCGGCGCGACGAGTGCGACGGGTGTGGCGGGTGGCACCAGCGCGACCGGTGCGACCGGTGCGGCCGCCGTGACCCGTGTGACCGCCGCGGCCCCCGCCCCCGGGTGCCAGGTGCCCAAGCCGCGCGCCGACGCCGTACGCAACCGCGAGCGCATCCTCGCGGCCGCCCGCGAGATGCTCGTCGAGCACGGGGCGCACGTGCCCTTCGACGAGATCGCGCGCCGGGCCGGCGTCGGCAATGCCACCCTCTACCGGCACTTCCCCGACCGGGTCACCCTCGTCCACCAGGTCGTCCTGTACGTCATGGACCGGGTCACCGCCCTGGCCGAGGACGCCCTCGCCGAGGAGCCGGACGCCTTCGCCGCGCTGTGCCGCTTCGCGCACGCCGCCGCCGACGAGCGCATCGGCGCCCTGTGCCCCATGCTGTCCGACGACTTCGACCACGAAGACCCCGAACTCCTCGCGGCGAGCGCCGCGTTGAACGAGGTCAGCGAGCGGCTGATGGCCACCGGCCAGCAGGCCGGAGTGCTGCGCGCGGACGTCGCCGTCGGGGACCTGATGATCGCCCTGTCCCAGCTCAGCCGTCCGCTGCCGGGTACCGCGTGCCTGGACGCGGCCCCCTTCGTCCACCGCCACCTCCAGCTCTTCCTGGACGGGCTGCGGGCCCCGGCCCGCTCCGAACTGCCCGGCGCGCCCGTCACGTTCGACGACCTGAAGCAGAAAACCATGTGACGTCGCGGGACGCTCCCGCTAGCGTCGACAAGTCATCCCACATATCCCCGCACCATCCCTTTCTGGCGCTTTCCCGCCATACGCACCGAGAAGTGGGTACCCCCATGTCCAAAACGGCCGCGTCCGCATCGCCGGCTGCCGTCCCCGACGCCGATCCCAGCCGCTGGAAGGCGCTGGTCTTCATAGCCCTGGCCCAGCTGATGGTCGTCCTCGACGCGACCATCGTGAACATCGCGCTGCCGTCCGCGCAGCAGGACCTCGGCATCTCCGACGGCAACCGCCAGTGGGTCATCACCGCCTACGCGCTGGCCTTCGGCGGACTCCTGCTCTTCGGCGGCCGCATCGCCGACCTGTGGGGCCGTAAGAACGCCTTCGTCGTCGGTCTCGTGGGCTTCGCCGCGGCCTCCGCGCTGGGCGGCGCCGCGACCGGCGAGGCCATGATGCTCGGCGCCCGCGCCCTCCAGGGTGCCTTCGGCGCGCTGCTCGCGCCCGCCGCGCTCTCGCTGCTGGCCGTCATGTTCACCGACGCCAAGGAGCGGGCCAAGGCCTTCGGCATCTACGGTGCGATCGCCGGCGGCGGTGGCGCGGTCGGCCTGATCCTCGGCGGGTTCCTCACCGAATACCTCGACTGGCGCTGGACGTTCTTCGTCAACATCCCCTTCGCCGTGGTCGCCGCCGTCGGCGCGTACCTCGTCATCCGCGAGCCGGCCGCCGCGCGCGGCCGCGCGTCGCTGGACATCCCCGGCGTGGTGCTCTCCACCCTGGGTCTGGTCGCGCTCGTCTACGCCTTCACGCGCGCCGAGTCCGACGGCTGGACGGACGCCACGACGACCGCGCTGTTCGCCGGTTCCGTGGTCCTGCTGGCCGCGTTCGTGCTGGTCGAGTCGCGGGTGAAGTCCCCGCTGCTGCCGCTGCGCGTCCTGATGGAGCGCAACCGCGGTGGCGTGTACCTCTCGCTGGGTCTGGCCGTCATCGCGATGTTCGGCCTGTTCCTCTTCCTCACCTACTACCTCCAGGTGGTCAAGGGTTTCTCGCCGGTCAAGACCGGCTTCGCCTTCCTGCCGATGATCGCGGGCATGATCACGGGCTCCACGCAGATCGGTGCCCGTCTGATGACCCGCGTCCCGCCGCGACTGCTGATGGGTCCCGGCTTCCTGCTCGCCGCGCTCGGCATGCTGATGCTGACGCAGCTGGAGGTCGGCTCGTCCTACGCGGCGCTGATCCTGCCGGCGCAGCTGCTGCTGGGCCTCGGCATGGGTACGGCGTTCATGCCGGCGATGTCCCTGGCCACGCACGGGGTCGACCCGGCCGACGCCGGTGTGGCCTCGGCCATGGTCAACACCTCGCAGCAGGTGGGCGGCGCCATCGGTACGGCGCTGCTGAACACGATCGCCGCGTCCGCCACCACCGCGTACCTGACCGACCACGCGGCCGCGGCGGCCGCGGGCGGCCCCGCGGCGCAGCTGGTCCAGGCCGAGGCGATGGTGCACGGCTACTCCTCCGCCATCTGGTGGGCGGTCGGCATCCTCGTCGCCAGCTCGGCCATCGCGCTGGCCCTGATCAACACCGGCCGCCCCTCGGCGGGCGGGGCCGTGGCCGCGGGTTCGGGCCAGGACGCGGACGTAAAGGTTCCGGTGATCGCCCACTGAGCCGGGCCGCAGCCCGCGGCCCGGTGCGTGGCGCCGTGGCGGGTGCGAGGGAATAAGTGCCGACCCCCCTTGGTTAAAATTTGAACCAGGGGGGTTGGCCTTTCCCCGTCGGACGAATCCCGAGGGAGCGCACCGTGACCACGACCACCCGTATGCCGGCCCTGTACCTCAGCCACGGCGCGCCCCCGCTGGCCGACGACCCGGTCTGGCCCGGCGAGCTCGCCGCCTGGTCCGCGGACCTGCCCCGGCCGGCCGCGATCCTCATGGTCTCCGCCCACTGGGAGGAAGCGCCGCTGGCCCTCGGCGCCACGGAGCGGGTCCCGCTCGTGTACGACTTCTGGGGCTTCCCCGAGCATTACTACCGGGTCCGCTACGACGCCCCGGGCGCCCCGGCGCTCGCGGAGTCCGTCCGGGGGCTCCTGCGCGGCCCCGGCACCCCGGTCCAGGACATTCCCGACCGCGGGCTGGACCACGGCGCGTACGTCCCGCTGGTGGAGATGTACCCGGACGCCGACATACCGGTCCTCCAGATATCCCTGCCCACCCTGGACCCGCGCCGCCTCATGGACGTGGGCCGCAAGCTCGCCCCGCTGCGCGACGAGGGCGTGCTGATCGTCGGCAGCGGCTTCTTCACCCACAACCTGGCGGCCCTGCGGCACCCGGGCGGCGGCGTCCCCTCCTGGTCGGCGGAGTTCGACGCCTGGGGCCACGAGGCCCTGGCCGCGGCCGACGTGGACGCCCTGCTGGACTTCGAGGCCACGTCCCCGGCCGGCGCCCTGGCCCACCCCCGCACCGAACACTTCGCCCCCCTGTTCGTCACCCTCGGCGCCGCGGACGCCACCGGCGACCTCACCTCCCGCCGCGACCCGGTGACGGGCTTCTGGATGGGCCTGTCGAAGCGCTCGCTCCAGTTCGGCTGAGGGCGGCGGAGCCGCGGCTGCGGTCGCACATCCGGCGCTGGTCGCGTATCCGGCAAATCGGTCGGGTCGGGCGGGCAACCCGATGGGCGGGAGTGACGTCTTCCAGGGGGAAGCGCGGCCGAATGCGCGGCGAGCGGGTGTGACGGGCGTCTCGCCGGGGGAGGGGCGGCGCGGCTCCGGATCGACCGTGATCAGGGGCCTGACCTGCGCGTCCGTGGGTCTCGTGGCATCCCGTTCCGGGCGGTGGCGGCGCAGGATACTGCAAGATCTCGGAAATGGGGACGGAGTGTGGGAATTCTGTCCCGATTCCAGTCGTTGTTTCCTTTCGGATGCGGGTACTCGGGACAGTGTTCGGGAGCCGCAGCCAGACGCAAGACGCACAGCAGCCGCACCGCGACCGAACCTTTGCAAGGGAGCACGCATGGCAACCCGCGCCGTCGCCCGTCGTCAGTCCGACACGGCCTCCAGCGTCCGCGCCGTCGGCGGCGAGATAGCCGACCGCGACCTGGTCGGCATGTACCTGGACGAGATCGCGCGCACCCCGCTGCTCGACGCCGCCAAGGAAGTGGAGCTCTCCCAGATCATCGAGGCGGGCGTGTTCGCCCGGCAGATCCTCGACGGTGAGATCGACGCCGCCAAGGGGGGCGCCGCCACACGTGAGGAGCTGGAGGCGCTCGCCGCCGAGGGCGAGCGCGCCAAGGAGGTCTTCATCCGGTCCAACCTCCGCCTCGTCGTCGCCGTCGCCCGCCGCTACCCGCGCAGCGGTCTGCCCCTGCTCGACCTGATCCAGGAGGGCAACGCGGGCCTGGTGCGCGCGGTGGAGAAGTTCGACTACGCCAAGGGCTTCAAGTTCTCGACGTACGCCACGTGGTGGATCCGCCAGGCCATCACGCGTTCGATCGCCGACCAGTCCCGCACCATCCGGCTGCCCGTCCACCTCGTCGAGGAGCTCGGCCGGATCCGCCGGGTGCAGCGCGAGTTCAACCGCGAGCACGGCCGCGACCCGGAGCACGCGGAGATCGCCGCCGAGCTGGCCTCCACCGAGCAGCGCGTCGGAGACGTCCTGGACTGGGCCCGGGACCCGGTCAGCCTGAACATGTCCGTGGACGACGAGGGCGAGACGCAGTTCGGCGACCTGCTGGAGGACACGTCCGCGATCTCCCCCGAGCAGTCCGTCCTCTCCCTGCTGCGCAGCGAGGAGCTGGAGGACCTGATCGGCAAGCTCGACCAGCGCACGGCGTCGATCATCAAGATGCGGTACGGCATCGACGACGGCCGCGAGCGCACGCTGACCGAGGTCGGCAAGCAGCACGGACTGACGCGCGAGCGGATCCGCCAGATCGAGAAGCACGCGCTGCTGGAGCTGAAGCGGATGGCCCGCGACACCGGCTTCGACGCGGTCGCCTGACCCGGCCGGCCCCCACAGACCGCCCCGGCACCTATCCCCCCCCAGGTGCCGGGGCTTCCCCGTACCCGGCCTCGTCCCGGCCCCGTCCCGGACCCGGCCGGACCCGGCCGGACCCGGCCGGCCCCGGGGCCGCCCACCCTCAGGCCGTCCGGGCGGCCCCGCCCGCCGCGCGGGCCAGCCGGCCCGCCATCAGCTCCACGCACTCCGCCAGCGCCGCCGGCTCGCGCACGGTGAAGTCCGGCCCCGCCGTCGCCAGCCGCATCGCCACCCACTCCACGTCGCCGCGCGCGGTGAAGCTCACCCGGCACGTCCCGGCGGTCAGCTCGACCGGTTCCCCCAGCCAAGCCGGCAGCGTCTCCGCCAGCTCCGAGGCGGGCGCCGCGAAATCCACGACCACCCGGTACGCCTCCCGCTCGCCGCCGCCCGGGTACACCGCCCCCGCGAGGTCCGGCAGCTCCCGCGCCGTGAACCGCGCCCCCGTCGCGAACGGCTCCGTCACGCGGTCCACGCGGAAGGTCCGCCAGGCGTCCCGCTCCAGGTCGTAGGCGATGAGATACCACCGCCGCCCCGTACTGACCAGGCGGTACGGCTCGACCAGCCGTCGCGAGTCGGCGCCGTCCCTCGCCCGGTAGGCGAACCGCAGCCGCTCCTGCCCCGCCGTCGCCGACGCCATCACCGTCAGCGTCTCGGGGGCGATCGACGCGCCGTCGCCCCGGGTCACCGCCACCGTCGCCGACTGCAGCGCGCTCACCCGGTGCCGCAGCCTGGAGGGCAGCACCTGCTCCAGCTTGGCCAGCGCCCGTACGGAGGCCTCCTCGATCCCCTCGATCGCGTGCCCGGCCCCGGCCCGCAGCCCCACCGCGATGGCCACGGCCTCCTCGTCGTCCAGGGTCAGCGGGGGCAGCGCGGCCCCCGCCACCAGCCGGTATCCGCCCTCGGCGCCCAGGCTGGCCTCGACCGGGTACCCCAGGTCCCGCAGCCGCTCGATGTCCCTGCGGATCGTCCGCCGGCTCACTCCGAGCCGGGTGGCGAGCTCGCTGCCCGGCCACTCGCGGGGTGTCTGCAGCAGGGACAGCAGACTCAGAAGTCGTGCGGGTGTGTCCGTCATGTCATCAGGCTGCCAGCCAAATAGGACACGAACCGACCTACACGCGGTCTAGGTTCTTTCCATGACCACCGAGACGTCCCTCACCCCGCCCGGGAACGAGACCGGGCCCACCGAACCGGCCACCCCCGCCGACCGCCGCCGCTGGCTCGCCCTCGCCATCGTGATGACCGCGGCCTTCATGGACCTGGTCGATGTCACGATCGTCAACATAGCCATCCCCAGCATGAGCGCCGACCTGCACACCTCCACCAGCGCCATCCAGTGGATCACCGCCGGTTACGCGCTCGCCTTCGCCGCCGGCCTGATCACCGGCGGCCGCCTCGGCGACATCTACGGCCGCAAGCGCGTCTTCCTCCTCGGTATCGCCGGTTTCACGGCCGCCTCGCTGCTCTGCGGAATCGCCGCCAACCCCGGCATGCTCGTCGCCTCCCGCCTCCTCCAGGGGGCCATGGCCGCCCTGATGGTCCCCCAGGTCCTGGCGATCATCCACGTCACCTTCCCGCCGCACGAGCGCGGCAAGGTCTTCGGCCTGTTCGGCGCGATGCTCGGCCTCGGCGCCGTCTCCGGCCCGATGCTCGGCGCGCTGCTCACCGAGTGGAACCTCTTCGGCCTCGAATGGCGCCCGATCTTCCTGATCAACCTGCCGATCGGCATCGCCGGCCTGATCCTGGGCCGCATGTTCATCACCGAGTCCAAGGCCCCGCGCGCGCTGCGGCTCGACCTGGTCGGCGTCGTCATCGCCACCCTCGGCATGGTCATGCTGATCTACCCCCTCACCCAGGGCCGCGAGAACGACTGGCCGCTGTGGGGCTTCGTGTGCATGGGCGCGGTCCCGCTGGTGATCGCCGGCTTCGTCGCGTACGAGAAGTACAAGATCAAGAAGGATGGCTCCCCGCTCGTCGAGCTCTCCCTGTTCAAGGTCAAGAGCTTCGCCGCCGGCATCGGCGTCCAGCTCACCTTCGGCATCGCGACCGGCATCTTCTTCCTGACCTGGACGCTCATGATGCAGATGGGTCTGGGCTGGAGCGCCCTGCGCGCGGGCCTGACGGGCATCCCCTTCTCCATCTCGGTCTCCTTCGCCGCCGCCATCTCCGTCCAGAAGCTGGTGCCCCGCTTCGGCCGCAAGGTTCTCCAGGCGGGCGCGCTGACCATGGCCGCGGGCCTGGTCCTCTACATCTGGGCGTCCGGGCACTACGGCCTGGACATCGCCCCCTGGCAGATGGCCGCCCCGCTGGTGCTCATGGGTCTGGGCATGGGCCTGATCGTGGCCCCGCTCACCGAGACCGTGCTCTCCGAGGTGCCGCGCGAGCACGCCGGCTCCGCCTCGGGCCTGATCAACAGCACCGGTCAGATGGGCAACGCCCTCGGCCTCGGCCTCACCTCGGTCGTCTACTTCGGTGCCATCGAGAACGAGCACATCGTCGGCCCGCAGTACGTCGAGGCCTTCCGCGGCGCGCTGTGGTGGGTCGTCGCCGTCCTGGTCGTGATCTTCGCGGTGATGTTCCTGCTGCCGCGCCAGGCTCCCGCCCCGGGCTCGGGCTTCGAGGCGGAGGCCGGCGCCGTTCCCGCCGACGAGCCCCTCGCCGACGACGGTGACGACGTCACCCCGCGCAAGGTCCCGGTGGCGTAGCCGCCGGGCCCCGGCGCCCCACCCCCTTCACGGACATGTCCGCCCTCGCGGCGGGCATGTCCGTTTTTGTTAGGCTCCGCCCCTTTCGCGGCGTACGGTGGAGGAAATCCGCCGGAATCCACAGACCCGGACACCGAGCGGACCCGAACGGACCCGAACGGACACCCTCATGTACGCACCGGAGCGCCAGCAGGAGATCCTCCGCCTCACCCGCGACGCGGGCCGGGTCGACGTGCTCTCCCTCGCCGACGCGTTCCAGGTCACCGCCGAGACCGTCCGCCGCGACCTCAAGGCCCTCGACCGGGCCGGCCTGGTCCGCCGGGTGCACGGCGGCGCCATACCGGCCGGCCGCCTCGACTTCGAGCCCGGCCCCGCCGGGCGCACGCCGGCCGGACCCGACGAGAAGGACCGCATCGCGGCCGCCGCCCTCGCGCAGCTCCCCGCCGACGGCAGCGTCATCCTCGACGCGGGCCCGATCACCGCACGGCTGGCCGCGATCCTCCCCCCGGACACCGCGCTCACCGTGGTCACCCACGCCCTGCCCGTCGCCGCCCGGCTCGCCGGCCACCCCGCGGTCGACCTCCACCTCGTCGGCGGCCGGGTCCGCCCCCGGACCCGGGCCGCCGTCGACGCCTGGGCGCTGCGCGCGTACGGGGAGATCCGCGCCGACGTGCTCTTCCTCGCCACCCTCGGCTTCACTCCCGGCGGCGGGCTCACCACCACCGACCTGGCGGAGGCCGCCGTCAAGCGCGCCGCCGTCGCCGCCGCCCGCCGGGTGGTCCTGCTCGCGGACTCCGCCCAGTGCGGCCAGGAGCACTTCGCGCGCTTCGCCGCCTTCACGGACGTCGACCTGCTCATCACCGACGCGGGGCTGGACCCCGCCGACAGGGCGGCCGTCGAGGCCGCCGGGACGGAAGTCACGCTCGCATGATCCTCACCGTCACGCCCAACCCCTCCCTCGACCGCACCTACGAGATCTCCTCACTGGTCCGCGGCGAGGTCCTGCGCGCCGCCGAGGACCGGGTCGAACCCGGGGGCAAGGGCGTCAACGTCGCCCGCGCCGTGGCCGCCGCGGGCGTGCGCACCACGGCGGTGCTGCCGCTCGGCGGCCCGCCCGGCACGCTGATCGCCGAACTCCTCGGCGCGCAGGGCGTGGACGTCACGGTGGTCGCGATCGCGAGCCGCACCCGCTCCAACGTCTCCCTCGCCGAACCCGACGGCACCGTCACCAAGATCAACACTGCGGGCCCCGCCCTCTCCCCGTCGGAGTCCCTCCTGCTGCTGGAGTCGGCCGGCGCCGGCGCGGCCACGGCGAGCTGGGTCACCGGCTGCGGCAGCCTCCCGCCCGGCCTGCCCCAGCGGTGGTACGCCGAACTCGTCGCCCGCGTCCGCGCGGCGGGCGCGCGCTCCGCCCTGGACGCGGCCGCCCCGGTGCTGCGGGCCGCGCTCGCGGCCGAGCCGGACCTGGTCAAGC
The DNA here is from genome assembly GCF_044748145.1 of Streptomyces sp. NPDC090022. Lineage (NCBI taxonomy): Bacteria > Bacillati > Actinomycetota > Actinomycetes > Kitasatosporales > Streptomycetaceae > Streptomyces > Streptomyces sp. NPDC090022. The sequence goes on along the minus strand of NZ_JBIVFN010000015.1, from coordinate 33,996 downwards.
TGGACACGACGGAACTCGCGGCGGCGGTCTCCCGGCCGCTCGCCACCCTGGGCGACGTGGTCACGGCGGTCCGGGAGCTGCGCTCCCTGGGCGCGGGTGCGGTGCTGGCCACCCTCGGCCCGGACGGCCAGCTGCTGTCCGACGCCACCGGCACCTACTACGGCACCGCCCCGGCCGCCGTCGTCCGCAGCAACGTCGGCGCGGGCGACGCCGCGCTCGCGGGCCTGCTGATCGCGGGCGGCTCGGGTCCGCGGGCCCTCGCCTCCGCCGTGGCCCACGCGACGGCCGCGGTCCAGCTCCCCGGCACGGCCATGCCCACCCCGGAGGACCTGCGGCCCGCCGAGGTCCGCATCACCGAGGACCTGCCCCTCACCCTCCGCCTCACCCGCCCGGCGGGCTGAGCACCGCCGGCCCGCCCGGGTCGGCTGCCGGGTCGGCCGGGTCGGCCGGGTCGGCCGGGTCGCCCGGGTCAGCGCACCCGGGCGGCGCGCAGCTCCATGGCGCCGCGCGCGGCGGCCTCGCTCTCGTACACCTCGCACATGTGGCGCCCGTCCGGCGTCGCCGTGTGCTCGACCTCCCAGAGGCTGTACTCGCTCCCGTCCAGCAGCACGAACGCGTGCTCGTACAGGCTGAATCCCGCGTCCCGGCCGTCCGCCAGGCACTGGCGGGTGCCGAACGCCTGGGTGATCTGGTGGGCGTATGCCGACCGCAGCAGCGCCGCCACCCCCTCGCCCGGCCGGTCCCGGTTCTCGGCGCGGCGCAGCACCCGCCGGGCGTGGTCGGCGGACTGCTCCACCGCGTACTCGCGGCGCCGCGCGACCGGCGCCGCGGACGCCGCGAACAGGGCGCCGAGCACCGCCGCGTCGCCCGACAGCTCGTCCTCGCCGGCCGTCAGCGTGAAGTCCAGCACCGCCGCCGGCTCCTCGCCGAACAGCCGGGTCGCCGCCAGGCAGGCCTCCGCCTTGGACGTGAAGACCTCGTGCCGGGTCGCCCGGTCGCCCTGCTGCCGGTAGGCCAGCTCCCACAGCGACACCGAAGCGCCGTCCGCCAGCAGGTAGGTGTGCCGGTGGGTCTCGCGCCACACGCCCGACGCGGGGCTGTGGTGCGTGGTGTACAGCGAGGAACTGTGGGCGAGCGCGGTGGCCAGCCGCTCGACCAGCGGGTCGGGCAGGTCGAAGGAGTTGAGGGCGCGGCCCAGGAGTCGGCCGAGGTGCGCCTCAGTTGTCTCGTACGGATCGATGTGATCCTTCGGGTCGCTCAACGTGGGTCTCCAGGCCGTCGCAGCTTGTCACTTCGCGGAAGCTCAACGTAACCCCTCGCTCTGACATCACGTCCGGGGTTCGGTAAAACGTCCGGGAAGGATCCACGGTTCCCGCACCCCTTCCGGTCAACTTGCGTACGGATACGCATGATTCACCATGATCCGTGGGGCAATGCGGGACTATGGGCCGCATGGCAACGAATACAGTGGGCGTTCCCCGTCAGCAGGGCCGGCCCCGCAGTCGACCCGAGGACGAACCGGCCGCGCCCCCCAGGGGGTTGGCCTGGCTGCTGGTGCTCACCGGGGCCGCCGGGCTGCTGGCCTCCTGGGTGATCACGCTCGACAAGTTCCTGCTGCTGGAGGACCCGGACTTCAAGCCGGCCTGCAGCCTCAACCCGGTCGTCTCCTGCGGCAGCGTCATGCAGAGCGAGCAGGCGGCGGCCTTCGGCTTCCCCAACCCGATGCTGGGTCTGGTCGCGTACGGCGTCGTGGTCTGCGCCGGCGCGGGCCTGCTCGCCGGAGCCGGCTACCGCGGCTGGTTCTGGCTGGGACTGAACGCCGGCACCGTCTTCGGAGTGGGCTTCTGCACCTGGCTGATGGTCCAGTCGCTCTACGAGATCAACGCGCTGTGCCTGTGGTGCGCTCTGGCCTGGGTGGCCACGCTGGTGATGTTCTGGGCCGTCACCGCGCACAACGTCCGCACCGGCGTCCTGCCGGCCCCGGGCCCGCTGCGGCTGTTCCTCACCGAGTTCGCGTGGGTTCCGCCCGTCCTGCACACCGGGATCATCGGGATGCTGGTCCTGACCCGGTGGTGGGAGTTCTGGACCGGCTGAGCCGCCCGTACGGCGGTACGCGAGGGCCCCGGCAGCAGGAGGCTGCCGGGGCCCTCGTCAGGTGCTCCCGGGGCGCCCGTCGAGCGGGCCGGAACGAGGAGCGGTGATCAGCTGCCGGCGGAGACGTTGCCGGAGAGGACCGGGATGTTGCTCAGGATGTGCGAGAGGGACTCGTCGCCCTTGGCCTGGGTGGAGTTCTCGGCGCACTGCTGGTTCATCGGGTTGCTGAGGACGTTGATGTCCTGGACGCCGATGTTGAGGAGCGCCGCGACCGACTGGACGTTGAGCTTCGCCGGCAGGCCGATGCAGGGCTTGTTCAGGGTGCCCTGGACCAGGCTGAGCTGCGGGCTCATGGGGCCTTCGGTCTTCTGGTTGCCGTAGATCTGCTGGGCGCCGTTGCCGTTGACGGTGTTGATGCCGTTGTCGTTCCCGATGGCCATGGCCGGGGCGGCCACGGCGGCGCCCGCGCCGATCACAGCGGCAGTGGCTGCGGCGGTGGCCATAATCTTCTTGAGCATCTTGGTCCTTTTGTCGCATGAGTGCCCGCTGATGGAGCGCCCTGGACAACCGGCCCGCCGAGGGTTTGGTTCCGGTGCTTCACTCGAACGGCGTGCGCGGGCCCGGCTCTTCCCCGGCCGGGTGAGCCGCGTGCGGATGCCTGCGCGAGGCCCGTACGCGGCCCGCGGCCGTCCAAGATCGTGTTGCGCTCCGTGAAAGGCGTTCGCACGGTGGGTGAGGAAGCGGATCACCGTGGTCCGCTCTCCTGTGCGACCACCGAAGGAATGCCCATGCACCGCACGAAGGCGTCCCGCTTCCTTGTCCCCTCGGCCCTTGTCGCCGTCATAGTCTTCGGCGCGGCCGCCCCGGCGAGCGCCCTCGTCCGCGAGGAGTCCGGCGGCGGCCGGCAGCAGCAGCTCGAACGGCTGGAGCGGCAACTGGAGGAGCGCCTGGAGCAGCGGGCGGCGGCCGGCCCCATCGACGACCTCGTCAAGAGCATCCTGGACGCCATCAAGGGCCTGCTGCCGGCGGGTGTCTCGCTGCCGGAGATCACCATCCCGGAGATCAAGCTGCCCGAGATCCAGCTCCCGCAGATCCCGGGCGTGAACCTGCCGGCGATCCCCGGGGTGACGCTCCCCAATATCCAGCTGCCGCCGGTGCAGTTGCCCGCGACCGGGACCGTCCCGGCGGTTCCGGCCGTCCCGGCCGTCCCGGCCGTCCCCGCGATCCCGGAGGTCCCCGAGATCCCGGACGTCCCGAATTGGCCCGAACTGCCGTAGCACTATTGGGCTGAACAGGTCTGATCGTGCATGGACCCGTGTCGTTGGGGGAGAGTGGACCGTTTTGCTCGGTGTGAGCCCCGGATCGGGGCAGTACATCGAACAGAAGGTGCACTTCCCATGAACACTGCCAAGAAGGCCGCCGTTGTCCTGGCCGGCGCTGGTCTCGCCGTCGCGGGTGCCGCGGGTGCCGCTCTCGCCGACTCCTCGGCCGAGGGCGCGGCTGTGGGCTCCCCGGGTGTCCTCTCCGGCAACCTGGTCCAGGTCCCGGTGCACGTCCCGGTGAACGTCTGCGGCAACACGGTGAACATCATCGCCCTCCTGAACCCGGCGTTCGGCAACGTCTGCGTCAACGACTGACGTTCGACGGCACACGCGACTGTGGGCGCCACCGGCATCGGCCGGTGGCGCCCACAGTTCTAGGGCCGCGGTTCTAGGGCCGGGGCGGAGCGGCTCAGCCCTTGCCGCCGTTGAGGTGGATGCCGCCGAGCATCGGGGTCACCTGGGTGGCCGTGTTGGCCAGGCCGAGCACCTCGCCCGGGGCGTTGTTGCGGACCTGGTTCACGCCCTGGGCCGCGCCCGCGACCTTGTCGAGGGTGGCCCCCTGCTCGGCCAGGCCGTTGCCGACGGTCTGCGGCAGGGCCTCGGAGACCGGGTTGGCGGCGTTCAGGACCTCGGTCACCCCGCCCGTCACGCTCATGGGGGGCATGGCGGAGGTGTCCGCGAAGGCGGGGGCGGCGGCGCCCAGGGCGGCGACGGAACCCGCGAGCACGGCGGCGACCTTCGTGTACTTCATTCTTTTGCATCCTTTTCCAGCGGCGACCGACGCGCCGCTTTCGACCTGCGTAACGATTCCGTGCGGGTACGGAAACCCTGTGGCCGGTTCTTTTCGCACGTCGGCCGGAGAACCCGACAAGGGATTCTCCGGCCGATATTTCTTCCGATATTCCGTCAGGCGGCGCGCGACCTCCGGTACAGGATCGCCCCGCCGAGGATCAGGGCCGTGGCGAGCGCGGCCGCGGCGGCCGGCTGCCCGGCCCCGGTCTCGGCCAGCATCGGGCCGGTCACCCGGGCGACCGGGGCGGCGGGCACCACCGGGGCGTCCGCGGCGGGAGGCGCCTCGGGGGCGGCCGGTGCCGGTGCCGGGAGCGGGGCCGGGGGCAGGTGGATCGGGCGGTCACCCTCGGGGCTCGCGGGCGGCTGGTCGACCTGCGGTGCCTGCGGCGCCTGCGGTGCGGGGGCCGGGGCGGGGGCCACCGGAGGTACGGAGACCGAGCTGCCGTGGTGCGGCGGCGCCGGCGCGGGGAGCGTCGTCGGGGGCTCCTCCTCGACGGGCTTCGGGAGAGGCGCCGGCGCCTCCTCCTGGACCGGGCTGGGCGGTACGGGCGCGGGGGCCGGCGCCGGGGCGGGCTGCGCCTCGGGCGCGGGTACCGGGGCCGGCAGCGGCTTGGGCAGCGGTGCCGGCTTCACCTCGGGCCCGGGAGCGGGCTTCGGTTCCGGCCTGGGCTGGGGCTTGGGGGGCGCGGGGTGCGGAGCCGGGGGGTGGGGCGCGGGGTGGTCGTCGCACTCCTCCTCGGCGTCGCCGCCGTATCCGCCGCCGTGCCGGGCCGCGTGCCGCGGCTCGTGCCGGGCCTCGTCACGGGTCTCGTGCGGTACGGGGGCCGGCGCCGGCGCCGCGTGCCGCGGCTTGGCGTGCCGGGGCGCGGGCCGGGGCGGCTCCGTGCGGTGCTCGGGCCGGGCCTCGTCGTCGGCCCGCGGGGCGGTGTGCCGCTGGTCGTCGAAGTAGCGGTCGATGGCCTCGGCCTGCTGGGGGCTGAGGTAGCGCCGGTAGTCGTGACCACCGTCGTCGCCGGAGTCGCGGTGGCCGGAGGCGCCGTGGCCGCCGTGGCCGGAGTGGCCGTGGCCGGAGGCGCTGCCGCAGGTGTTGCCGAAGGCCGGGTTCAGTCCCGCCGCCGCGTCCACGCTGTTGCCGCACACGTTGGGGGACAGCGTGATCGGTACCGAGACGCTGTTGCCCGCCAGCACGCCCGGCGAGTGCGAGGCCTCCGCCGTCGCCCCCGCCGCGTAGGCCGCGCCGCCGGCGATCGACAGCAGACTCGATGCCGCGGCGGCCGTGAGCACCCCCTTGCCCAGTACCTGTCGGCTCAGTACCTGTCGCATGGGTCCTTCCCTGTCTACCGGCTCCGGGGCCGGTCGTGAATCGGAGGTGGCCCCGGAGTGCACCGCCGTGCACTCCGAGGCCACTTTCGAGGAGGTGTGCCCGCGCGGGCACGGACGCTTGGTGGCGCGCTGGGTCAGTTGTTGACGCAGACCGTGCCGAAGGCCGGGTTCAGAACGCCGACGAGGTTCGCGCTGTTGCCGCAGATGTTGACCGGGATGTTCACCGGGACCTGGACGAGGTTGCCGGAGAGCACGCCGGGGGAGTCCGAGGCCTTGCCCACGGCGTCGGCGTCGGCCAGGGCGGGGGAGGCAGCACCGGCGGCCATCAGAGCGCCGGCGGCGAGGACCACTGCCTTCTTGTACGTCATTTTCTTTTCGTTCCTTCCCGCAGCGGGGTATCCACTGCAGAATTAACAACGAGCGGTCACGGGAAAAGAAACCGCATATTTCGCGGACGGGCCGGGCCTGGCCCGGGCCATATTCTCCGGAATTCGGAGAAATCGGGGCCGGACACGCGGCGAGGCCGCCGCGTCCCGAAGGTGCGGCGGCCTCGGCTGCGGGGTGACCGGGCGGATCAGCTGCCCGAGGAGACGTTGCCCGACAGGATCGGGATGTTGTCCAGGATGTGCGAGAGCGGCTCGTCGCCCTTGGCCTGCGTGGAGTTCTCGACGCACTGCTGGTTCATCGGGTTCGACAGGATGGGGATGTCCTGGACGCCGACGTTGACCGCGGCGAGCAGCGACTGGGCGTTGAGCTTCGCCGGCAGCGCGATGCAGGGCTTGTTGAAGGAGCCCTGGATCAGCGCCATCTGCGGGCTCATGTGGCCGTAGGTGGCCTGGTTGCCGTAGATCTGGGCGGCGCCGTTGCCGTTCACGGTGTTGATGCCGTTGTCGTTGCCGATCGCCATCGCCTGCGGAGCCATGGCCGCGCCCATGCCCGTGACGGAGGCGGCGACAGCGGCCGCGGCCATCATCTTCTTGATCACTGTTGTTCCTTTTCTGCAAGATTGCCCGGTACAGGAGCAACCGGCTCAACTCCCGTGCTGCGGCCAGGGTTGCGCCGCTTCACCCGGATGCCGACGTTTCGGTCCGCGCGGTTGACGGTCGCGTCCTCGTGCAACCGCTCAACGACCCGCCCTCCGTGAGGGTGCGTGCGATCGCCCAAAAGGCCGTACGAGCGAGTCCGGCGTGATTTCCAGCTCGATTTCTGACAAAGTTCACTCCTGTTTTGTCGCCTTGATCGAAAATGGAGACAGGGTCACATGGGTTCCACCCGCAGAATCCTCGGTGCGCTCGCCCCCCTGCTGTCCTGCCTCGTCCTTTCGGGTAACGCGCCGAACGCCCTGGCAGCCGCTCCGGCCCCAAAGGAAATGCCCCGGATCCCGTTCACGCAGCGTTATCAGGCCGTGCAGCACGGCGGGCTGGTCCGGGCCTCGAACTCCGGCATCAGCTGCCGCAAGGAGCGGGCCGCGGGAGCCGAGCCGTGCGGCGAGGTCAAGCAGGGTGCGGCCGGGGTCAACAGCGACTACGAGATGTTCTACAGCGAGGTCGACAAGGACCCCGACACCTACAACTCCACCCGCGCAGAGCTGAAGGTGCCCGCGGGCGCGAAGGTCTCGTACGCGCGGCTGTACTGGGGCGGCAACCTGCGGGTCGGTGAGCAGAAGCCGCCGCAGGACAACGGCCGGGTGCTGGTCGCCGAGCCCGGCGGCGCGTACTCGGAGGTGCTGGCGGACACCCGGATCGGGCACCGCACCGACGACGGCAGCGACGCCTACCAGGCCTCTGCCGACGTCACCCCGCTGGTGCGCCGCGGCGGCGCGGGGATGTGGACCGTCTCCCAGCTCAACATCGCCATGGGGCACTCGGGCGTGGGTGCCTGGGGCGGCTGGACGCTGGTCGTCGCCTACGAGAAGGCGGACGAGCCGCTGCGCCGGATCTCGGTGTGGGACGGCTTCGCGGCGCTGTGGGCGGGAGGCGGCCAGGAGGCCCTGGAGACGGTGGACGTCGAGGGGCTGGACGTGCCGGCGGGCGGGACCGGGCGGGTCGGCGTGGTCGCGTACGACGGGGACCGCGGGACGCTCGGGGACTCACTCACCGTGACCGCCGACAGTGGTCGCCGGGTCCAGCTCAGCGACCCCGAAAACCCGTTCAATGATGTGATGAATTCTACTATCACAGAATTCGGACGTCCCTCGTTCAGGCGACAGCCCGAACATATGAATAATCTCGGATATGACGCGGACGTGTTCGATCTGAGTCCCGCCCTGTCCGGTGGTGCCCGCAGCCTGACATTCCAGTTCGCGGGCGAGAATCAGGGTCATTTCCTCGGCGTGCTCTTCGTGCAGACAGACGCGCGCCGCTGAACGCAGGAGACCACTCCACGTGCCGTCAGAACATGTGTCAGAACACGTGACCGTCTTCCATCTCGTCCAGCCCGTGGAGGGCGGTGTCGCCCGGGTCGTCGTCGATCTCGTCCGCGCCCAGTCCGCCGCGGGCCTGCGCCCCGTCGTGGGCTGCCCGCCCGGCGGGCAGCTCGCCGAGGCGGCCCGCGCCGCCGGGGCCGAGGTGCTCACCTGGCGGGCGTCGCGCGCGCCGGGCCCGGGGCTGGCCGCCGAGACGGTCGCCGCCGCCCGCCTGGTGCGCCGGGTCCGCCCCGACGTGCTGCACGCCCACAGCGCCAAGGCCGGCCTCGCCGGCCGCCTGGCCGTACGCGGCGCGGTGCCCACCGTCTTCCAGCCGCACGCCTGGTCCTTCGACGCGGTCGGCGGTACCACGGCCGCACTGGCCCTCAGATGGGAACGGTTCGGGGCCCGTTGGGCCGACCGGGTGCTCTGTGTCAGCGAGGCCGAACGCAGCGCGGGCGAGTCCGAGGGGATCACGGCCCACTGGTCGGTGATCCGCAACGGGGTCGACCTCGGCCACTTCCGCCCCGGCGGCCCCGACCCCGTCCACGACAAGGCACGGGCCCGCGCCGGGCTCCCGTTGCCCGCCGGGTTCCGGGGCGAGGGGCCGCTGGCCGTGTGTGTCGGACGGTTGTGCCAGCAGAAGGGCCAGGACGTCCTGCTGCGGGCCTGGCCCGAGCTGCTCGCGACGGTCCCCGGGGCCCGGCTCGCCCTGGTGGGGGACGGTCCGGACGCCGAACGACTGCGGCGTACGGCCCCGCCGGGCGTGTTCTTCGTGGGCGCCGCCGCCGACATCCGACCGTGGCTTCGGGCCGCCGATCTCGTTGTACTGCCGTCGCGGTGGGAAGGCATGGCGCTCGCCCCGCTGGAAGCCATGGCCTGCGGCCGCCCGGTCCTGGTCTCCGACGTCAGCGGTGCCAGGGAGAGCCTGCCGCCCGGCCACGGCCGGCTCTGCCTGGTGCCGCCCGAGGACCCGGGCGCGCTGGCCAAGGCGCTGGGCGTGCTGCTCGCCGACCCGCGGCTGCTCGCCGAGCTCGGGGAGCAGGCCGGGCAGCACGCCCGGACCGACTTCGACGTACGGCGGACCACGGACGCGGTCACCGGCCTGTACCACGAACTGCTGGGCAGGCCCTCCCCCAGGCTGCGCCGCGGGGATCCCCAGCCCTTGAACCAGGAGCGCATCAGCCGATGACGATGGACAGCGCACACGCACCCCACGCCGGGCGGGGCGGCGGCTCACCCGCCGCCGGACCCGCCGCGGGTCCTGCCTCCACCACCGCCGTCCGCCGCTCGGTGACCGCCATCCACCCCCCGCGCGGGCCCCGGGCCGACGCCGCCCGTATGGCCGTACGGCCGCGGCGCGTCCGCCGCCGCGAGAGCGCCGTCCCGCTGCTGGCCACCGACGCGCTGGCCGCCGTACTGACCACGGCGGCCGTGCCCGGCCTGGACCTGCCGCGCGAGGCCGCCGCGCCCGTCGCGGTCCTGCTGGCCGTGCTGCACGCCCAGGCCGGGCTGTACCGGCCGCGGCTGGCGCCCTCCGCACTGCTCGAACTGCCCGCGCTGGCCGGCCGGTCCGCCGTCCTGTGGTGCGTGACCGCGGCCGTCGTGGCCGCCGTCGACCCGCGCCAGGCCCTCGGCTGGGGCGCGCTGGCCACCGCCGCCTGCCTCCAGCTCGTCCTCGCCTGCTCCGGGCGCGGCCTGGTCCACCTGCTGCGCCGCCGCTCCGCCGTCCGCCGGCCCGCCTCCGCCCTCGTGGTCGGACCCGGGGCCGGGGCGAGCGCGGTGGCCGCCGCCCTGCACCAGCGCCGCGAGTACGGTCTGCGCCCGGTCGGCCTCGCCGACACCGGGCCCGCCACCGGCGAGGACTCGGCGGTCGTGCCGGTGCTCGCCTCCCACGAGGACATCCGGCGGGCCGTCATCCAGAACTCGGTGCGGCACGCGGTGTTCACCCGGCCGCCCGAGGCCGACGAGCACACCGCGTCGCTGGTCCGGCTCTTCCACGACCACGGCTGCCGGCTCTGGCTCGCCGACCCCGTCGGCACCGCGAAGATCACCGGGATGCGGGTGGCGCAGCCCGCCGACCACCTGTGGGGCTTCGCCGTCCAGCCGCTGCTGCCGCGCCCGGCGCGGCCGGCGGAGCGCTGGGTCAAGCGGGGCATCGACTCGGCCCTGGCCGCGCTCGCCCTGCTCGCGGCCGCGCCCGTGATGGGGGCGTGCGCCCTGGCGGTACGGGTCTCCGACGGCCCCGGGGTGATCTTCCGTCAGGAGCGGGTCGGGCTCTACGGGCGGCCGTTCACGCTGTTGAAGTTCCGTACGCTGCGCGCCGACGAGCACGAGTCCGCCACCCGGTGGACGGTGGCCGGCGACCGCCGGATGAGCGCGGTCGGCTCCTTCCTGCGCAAGTCCTCCCTCGACGAGCTGCCGCAGCTGTGGAACGTGGTGCGCGGGGACATGAGCCTGGTCGGACCGCGGCCCGAACGGCCCTTCTTCGTCGCGAAGTTCTCCTCGATCCACCCCGGCTACGAGGCCCGGCACCGGATGCCGGTGGGGATCACCGGCCTCGCGCAGATCAACGGGCTGCGCGGGGACACCTCGATCGAGGACCGGGCCCGCTTCGACAACCACTACATCGACACCTGGTCGCTGTGGCAGGACCTGTGGATCCTGGCCCGCACCGCGGCCTCCTTCTTCCGCTTCCGGCTGGGAGGCAGCTGATCATGGCCCTTGCCCTCTCAGGCGCCTACCCGCCCCCGCCGGTCCCCGGCCGCGGCGGGGCGGGCCCGCTGCGCCGCCACTGGCCGCTGCTCCCGCTCGTCGCGACCGTCCTGCTGCTCCTCGCACCGCTCCCGGCCGGTGACGCCACCGCGTCGGGCAAGGTGACGCCGGCCGACGCGGCCTCGCTGCTGCTGGTGTTCGTCTGCGCCGTACGGGCGCTGCGGGGCGAGGTGCGCCGGCTGACCCCGGTGGGCGCGGCCGTCCTGGGGGTGCCGGCGCTCGGGCTGGCGGTCGCCACCGTCACCGCGGCGGACCCGTACGCGGCGCTGCCCGGCTTCGTGCGCTACCTCCAGGTGTTCGTGCTCGTCCCGGCGGCCGTGGTGCTGCTGGTGCGCGACGCGCGGGAGTTCCGGCTGGCGGCCGGGTGCTTCGTGGTCCTGGCCCTGGTCCAGGGCGCGGTGGGGGTCGTGCAGTACGCGACGCACACCGGCGCCTCGTACCAGGGCGAGGACATCCGGGCCGTGGGCACCTTCGGTCCCGGCGACGTCATGGGCATGGCCACCGTCGTCGCGTACGGACTGGTCGTGGCGACGGCGGTGGCGCTGGCGCCGGGGACCGGCGTGCGCACCCGGCGCGTGGCCGGGGCGTGCGCGCTCGTCCTCGTCCTCCCGCTGGTCCTCTCCTTCAGCCGGGGCGCGTGGATCGCGACCTTCGGCGCGGCGCTGGTGGTCATGCTGATGGCGGGCGTGCGGCGGGCGCTGAAGGTGCTCTGCGCGCTGGTCGCGGCCGGCGTGGTGCTCGTCGGCGGCCTCGGCGTCGGTTCGGACATGGTCGCCGAGCGGCTCACCTCCATCACCCAGGTCGGTTCGGCGCCCGACCAGTCGGTCACCGACCGGTACACCATGTGGGCGGCCGCCTCCTCGATGTGGAGCGAGCACCCGGCGGTGGGCGTGGGCCTCAAGGGCTTCCCGGCGCACCGGGACGGGCACTCCTCGCTGGGGCTGTCCTCGGGCAGCGACACGGCGGGCGCGGGCCAGGCGTACATCCGCCAGCCGCTGCTCTCCCCGCACAACATGTACCTGCTGATCCTCAGCGAGCAGGGGCTGGTCGGCCTGATGGCCCTGGCGGGCGGCTGGGCGGTGCTGCTGGCCGCGGGCCTGCGCCGGGCCCTGCGCCCGGACCCGGCGGCGCGGCGCATGCGCGACTGCGGTCTGATCGCGGCGGGGCTGTTCATCTGGCAGCTGACCGACTTCCTGTACGCCGACATCGGCGGCCCCTCGACGGTCCTCACCGGAGTGATCATCGGCATGGCCGCGTGGTGGGCCCTGACGGGGCCCGGTGACGGCGGACGTGAGGGCGGACGTGAGGGCGCCGTCCCGGTGGGCGGCCGGCGGGCCCGTGAGGGCGCGGCCACCCGGTGACCGATACGACGCCCCTCACGGGCGCCCGGCGGCCCGGCCCCGGCCATCAGGCCGGGCCGGGCCCCGCCCGCGTTCAGGCCACCGCCGTCGCCCCGGCGGACCGCCCGCGTACGCCGCCCGCCCGCCCGTCCGTGACCGGGGCCCGCGGGGTGGCGTCCGGGGGCGGTGGCCGTGAGAGTGGAGTGCGTGCGGCGGGATCCGGGGGCGGGGCCCCCGCGGCGGCGCCCGTGACCGGGGCCCGTGCGGGCCGGGCCGCGGGGGGCGGGGCCGCGCCGCTGGGGCGGTTCCTGGCCAAGGCTGCGGCCGTCACCGCCGGACTGACCGCCGCCGGCGCCGTGTTCGGGCTGGTGCGCGACCAGACCATCGCCCACCTGTTCGGCGCCGGGCACGACAGCGACGCCTTCCTCATCGCGTGGACCGTCCCGGAGATGGCCTCCACGCTGCTCATCGAGGACGCCATGGCGCTGCTGATGGTGCCCGCCTTCAGCCACGCCCTCGCCCGGCGGGCGGCCAGCAGGGCCGGGCTGACCCGCAAGGAGGCGCGGGTCCAGGACCCGGTGCGGCTGTTGGTCGGGGCCACGCTGCCGCGCCTGATGGTGTTCCTGGCGGCCGTGGCCTCCGTCCTGGTCGTCGCCGCCCCCCTCGTCGTCGGGGTGCTGGCCCCGGGGCTGCCGGATCCCGGGCTCGCCGTCCAGTGCACCCGGCTGACCGCCCTCACCGTCCTGACCTTCGGCATCGCCGGGTACTTCAGCGCCGCGCTGCGCGCCCACCGGTCGTTCCTGCCCCCGGCGGCGATCTACGTCTCGTACAACGTCGGGATCATCGGCACGATGATCGCCCTGCACGCCGTGTGGGGGGTGCGGGCGGCCGCCGCCGGGGTGGCGTGCGGCGGGCTGCTGATGGTCCTCGTCCAACTGCCCGCCTTCGTCCGGCACGTGGGCTTCGGGCCGTCGCGGACCCGGGGGGCCAGCCGCCGCCAGCGCGACCGGGACCGGCCCACGCTCCTGGCGCTCGGGATGATCGCGCCGGTCATCTTCTTCGCCGTCTTCCGGCAGTCGCAGGTCCTCGTCGAACGCTTCCTGGCCGCCTCGCTGCCGCCCGGCGCCATCTCGCACCTCAACTACGCGCAGAAGGTCGCGCAGATGCCGATGGTGCTGTCCCTGATGATCTGCACCGTCACCTTCCCCGTCGTCGCCCAGGCCATGGCCGGCGGCGAGCGCGAGAAGGCCCGGCGGCGGGTCGAGCAGGACCTGGCGCTGGCCTCCCTCGCCGTCCTCATGGGCACAGCCCTCGTCATCGGCTACGCCCCGCAGATCATCCAGGTCCTGTTCGAACGCGGGGCGTTCACCCACGCCGACACCCTCACCACGGCCTCCGTGATGCGCGTCTACGCGATCGGCCTGCTCGGCCACTGCCTGGTCGGGGCGCTGTCCCGGCCCTTCTTCTCCACCGCCCGCCCCACCTGGTTCCCGGCCCTGGCCATGGGCTGCGGACTGCTCGTCAACATCGTGGCGGGGGCCTTCGCGGTGGGCTGGTGGGGCACGTACGGCATCGCCGCCGCCAACGCCGCCGGCATCTCCACCTCGGCCGTGCTGCTGCTCACCGGGCTCGGCTCGCGGATCATCGCGATCCAGGTCCGCCGGGTCGCCATCAGCCTCGGCCGGCTCTCCGTCGCCGCCGTCACGGCCTGCGCCACCGGCTGGATCGCCGGACCCATGATCCCCGACCCGCTGCTCAGCGCCGCGCTCGGCTGCCTGCTGGTCCCGGCCATGTTCGGGGCCTCCGGCATGGCCATACGGGCGCTCGAGGTCACCGCCCTGCCCACCCTGATCACCCAGAGGTTCCGCAATGTCCGCTGACACCGACATGGCGTACGCCACCGCCGCGTCGCAGGCCCCCTCCGCCCGCCGCCGGGCCGCGGCCCCGTGGGTCCTCATGTACCACTCGGTCGCCGAGTTCACCGACCCCTCCGAGGACCCGTACGGCATCACCGTCACCCCCGCGGCCCTGGAGGCGCAGCTGCTGTGGCTGCGCGCCCGCGGGCTGCGCGGGGTCTCCGTCGGTGAACTGCGCGCCGCCCGCGCGGCCGGGCGCGGCGCCGGGCTGGTCGGGCTGACCTTCGACGACGGCTACACCGACTTCCTCGCCGAGGCGCTGCCGCTGCTGCGCCGGCACGGCTGCACCGCCACCCTGTTCGTGCTGCCCGGCCGGCTCGGCGTGGACAACGTGTGGGACCCGCTGGGTCCGCGCAAGGCGCTGCTGACCGCCGAGGGCATCCGCGCGGTCGCCGCCGCCGGGCAGGAGATCGGCTCGCACGGGCTGCTCCACCAGCACCTGAGCGGCCTGCCCGACGACGTGCTCCAGCAGGAGCTGCGCGGCAGCCGCGAACTGCTCCGGGAGATCACCGGCCGGCTGCCCGAGGGCTTCTGCTACCCGTACGGCACCCTCGACGCCCGGGTCGTCGAAGCCACCCGCGCGGCCGGGTACGGCTACGCCTGCGCCATCGACCCCGGGCGGCTCGCCGGCCCGCACGCCATGCCGCGCACCCACATCAGCCAGGCCGACGGGCCGGGCCGGCTGCGGATCAAGCGGCTGCGCCACCAGGTGCACGCGCTGCGCCGGGCGGTGCGGCGGTGACCGCGCCGGCCGCCCCGGGGGCCCCGGACGCGCCTGCCGCCTCCGACGCGACCGCCGCCTCCGCCGTGCCCGCCGCGTCCGCCGTGCCCGCCGCGTCCGCCGTGCCCGCCGCGTCCGGGCCGGACGTGAAAGCGCTGCACATCATCACCGGGCTCGGCGTCGGCGGGGCCGAGCAGCAGCTGCGGCTGCTGCTGCGCCACCTGCCGATGCGCTGCGACGTGCTGACCCTGACCAACCCCGGGCCGGTCGCCGAGGGGCTGCGCGCCGACGGCGTGCGGGTGGTGCACCTCGGGATGCGGGGCAACCGGGACCTGGGCGCCCTGCCGAAGCTGGTGAGGTTCATCCGGCGCGGCCGGTACGACCTGGTGCACACCCATCTGTACCGGGCCTGCGTGTACGGGCGGCTCGCCGCCCGGCTCGCCGGGGTCGGGGCGACCGTCGCCACCGAACACTCCCTGGGCGAGGGCGAGATCGAGGGCCGGCCGCTGTCGGGCGGGGTCCGCGCGCTGTACCTGGCCAGCGAGCGGCTGGGCGCGGCCACCGTCGCCGTGTCCGACACCGTGGCCGCGCGGCTGCGCGGCTGGGGCGTGCCCGCCGCGCGCGTGCACGTCGTACCCAACGGGATCGAGGCCGTCCGCTTCCGTTTCGACGCGGGCGTGCGCCGGGCCACCCGGATGCGCACCGGGCTGCCCGAACGGGCCTTCGTGGTCGGCGGGGTCGGCCGGCTGGTCCCCGGCAAACGGTTCGACGTCCTCGTACGGGCCGTCGCGGCGCTCCCCGGCGCGCACCTGCTGCTCGTCGGGGACGGGCCCGAGCGGGCGGCGCTGCGCCGGCTGGCCGCCGAGCTCGGCGCGCAGAGCCGGATCCACCTGCTGGGCGAACGCGACCCGCTGGGCGACAGCGCCGACGGCCGTACCCCGGGCATTCCGGCGCTGCTCGCCGCGATGGACGTGTTCGTCTCGCCCTCCCGCGAGGAGGCCTTCGGCCTCGCGGTGGTCGAGGCGCTCGCCGCCGGGCTGCCGGTCCTGCACGTCACCTGCCCCGCCATCGACGACCTGCCCGCCGCCCAGGCCCCCGGCGCCCGCCGGATCGGCACCGGCACCGAGGAACTCGTCGCCGCCCTGCGCGGCCACATGGAGGCGGGCGCCACCCGGCTGCCCCCGCCACCGGTGGTGCGCCACTACGACATCGCGCGCAGCGCCGAGCAGTTGCTCGGCGTGTACGCCCGGGCCCTCGGGCCGTCCCGGCCCGCACCGGACCTGCCGCGTCCGGCGGACCCGGCCGGCCGGGCCTGACCGCGCGGCCGCCGCCCCCGACGGTCCGGCACCGCAGATCGCCCCAGAACTGCCCCCGCGGGGGCGCCGAACGAGACGAACCCCTCCACGAGGAAGAGATCACGCACATGGCCGACACCGCCGACCGCAAGAGCACGGATCGCACGAGCGCGGACCGCACGAGCACGGACCGCACGAGCACGGATCGTCAGAGCACCGAGGACACGAGTACGGAGCAGAAGAAGGCCGACATCACCGGGCCGGGGTCCGAGCCGCGGGAGGAGTCCGGGGACGCGGCGCGCGCCGAGGCGAAGCGGGGCGAGGGACGCGGCGAGCGGCGTGCCGGGCGCCGGGCCGAGCGGCGCGCGGAGCGGCGTGCCGAGCGCGCCGAGGAGGGCCGCGCCCGGTCCGCCGGCGGCGGACTGCGGGGCCGGCTGCGGCTGCCCGCGTGGTGGCCGCTGCCCGCCTGCGCCGTGCTCGGGCTCGCGCTGGGCGGGACGTACGGGGTGCTCAAGGCCCCCGAGTACGCCGCCACCAGCTACGTCGTCGCCGTCCCCGACGAGACCACCGAACCGGCCACCGCCCTCGGATTCGCGCAGGCGTACGCCCGGATCGCGACCAGCAGCTCCACGCTCGCGTACGCCCAGCCGCGCGCCGGGCTCCCCGAGCGGCAGCTGCGCGCGCAGGTGCGGGCGGAGACCTCGCCCGAGTCCCCGATGATCGCCATCACCGGCACCTCCGGGCGCCCGGCCCAGGCCGCCGACATCGCCAACGCGGTCGCCGACGCGCTCTCCCTGAGCAGCAATCAGGCCGCCAAGAACACCGGTGTGCAGCTGCTGCTGTTCAACCAGGCCGTCACCCCGACCGACCCCGCCTCCCCGTCCGCCCCGATCAGCGCCGCCGTCGGCCTGTGCGCGGGCGGCCTGATCGGGGGCCTGTGGCTGCTGGTCGGGCCCGGCCGGGGCCGCCGCCGGGACGGGCGGCAGGAGCTGGAGCAGGAGCGGGGGCCGGTGCGCGAGCAGGAGCGCGAGCGCGAGCGCGAGCGGGTGCGTGAGCAGGAGCCGGTTGTGGAGTTCGTGACCTCGCTGCCCGCCCAGGGCGACCACGGCGACGCGGCCGTGGGCTCCGTGAAGGAGAAGGAGTCCGTGCGATGAGCGGGGGTGCCGCCGGTGCCCTGTCGGTGACGCTGTGCCGCGACCCGCGCCAGTTCGCCGCCCTGGAGGAACCCTGGAACCGGCTCGTGCGGGCCTGCCCCACGGCCACCCCCTTCCAGAGCCACGCCTGGCTGCACTCCTGGTGGCTGAGTTACGGCCGCGAGGGCCGGCTGCGGCTCGTCCTCGTGCGGCGTGGCGGCGTACTGGTCGGTGCGGCCGCGCTGATGCTCGTCCACCGGCCGCTGCCCCGGCTCGTCCCGCTCGGCGGGGGCATCACCGACTACTTCGACGTCCTGGTGGACCAGGAGCACGGGGAGCAGGTCGTCGCCGCCCTCGCCAGGGGGCTGCACCGGGCCGCCCGGCGGGCCGTCGTCGACCTGCGCGAGGTGCGGCCGGGGGCGGCCGCCGAGGGGCTGTACCGGCACTGGCCGGGTGTCCGGCGCCGGCTCACCGACTCCACGTGCATGGAGCTGCCCACGCTGCCCTTCGACGAGCTGGTCAAGCGGATGCCGACGGCCGGCGCCCAGCGGGTGCGGGCCAAGCTGCGCAAGACCGACGCGGCGGGCCTTCAGGAGCACGAGGTCACCGAGCAGGAGGTGCCGCGCGCGGTACGGACGCTGCTGCGGCTGCACGAGAAGCAGTGGCGCGGGCGCGGGGTGACCCCCGAGCACCTCAAGCCGCGGTTCGCGGAGCACCTGACCCGGGCCACCCGGCGGATGGTGCGCAACGGTGACGGCCGGCTGACCGAGTTCCGGCTGGAGGGGAAGGTCGTCGCGGCCAACGTCACCCTGCTGTCGGCCGGGCTGAGCGGCGGCTACCTGTACGGCGCCGACCCGGAGCTGCGGGAGCGGAAGGTGGACGTCGCCACGCTGCTGCTGCGGTACGAGGCGGGGCGGGCGCTGGCCGAGGGCCGGCCGGTGGTGAGCTTCCTGCGCGGCAACGAGCCGTACAAGAACCACTGGCGGCCCGAGACGGTGGTCAACCAGCGCTTCCTGCTGGCGACGGCCGCGCTCGCACCCCTGCTGCGGCTGCACGAGTCGCAGGTGGCGGGGCGCGAGCGGGCGGTGGGCGCGCTGCGGGAGGCGCTGCCGGCCGCCAGGGACTGGCGGGCGCGGCTGGCCGAGCTGCGGGTGCGATGACCCTGCTAGAACGGCCAGAGGCTGTCCTTGCCGAGGTCGAAGCCGACGTCGAACCTGATACAGACGGACTGCTTGCCGAGCAGCTTGGACAGCCACTCGCCGAAGTTGACCGGGACGCACCACTGCCGGCTGTTGGGGACGGGTGTGGTCGGGGCCGGTTCCGGCGTCGGCAGGGTGCTGGGCGTCGGACCCGGCGTCGGACTCTGCGTGGGGGCCGGGGTGGGCGCCGGGGCCGGGGCCTCGGTCGCCGGGCCCGGGGTGGGCTGCGCCACGTCGGAGGGTGTGGGCGCGGGTGTGGGAGTGGGGGTGGGGGCCGGCGTGGGGGTCGCGGCCGGCTCCGGCGTCGGGTCCACGGGGGTGGGCGTGGGCGTCGGGGCCGGGGCCGGCTCCGGAACCTCGGGGCTCGGGAGCACCTCGGTGGGGGTCGGGATCGGGGCCGGGACCACGGGGGCGGGTGTCGGGGTCG
This sequence comes from Streptomyces sp. NPDC090022, assembly GCF_044748145.1. Lineage (NCBI taxonomy): Bacteria > Bacillati > Actinomycetota > Actinomycetes > Kitasatosporales > Streptomycetaceae > Streptomyces > Streptomyces sp. NPDC090022. Next base: position 15,255 of record NZ_JBIVFN010000015.1, on the reverse strand, counting down.
GGGTCGGCACCGGGGCCGGGACCACGGGTGCGGGGACCGGTGTCGGGGTCGGCGCCGGGATGCTCGGGGTCGGGATGCTCGGGGTCGGGATGCTCGGGGTCGGGATCTGGGGCGTGGGGATCTGGGGCGTCGGCACCACCGGGGTGGGCACGCTCGGGGTCGGGACCTGCGGCGTCGGCCGCGGCAGCGGCGCGGGCCGCAGCGCTTCCCGGAACACCTGCGACGAGCGCGGGTTCTGCTTGCACTGCCACACGCCGTGCGGGCAGTAGTCGGTGATGGTGTGGTAGAGCGGCTGGTGCTGCTCGATCCACCGCAGCATGCGCCGTACGTACTCCGGGTTGTCGCCCCGCCGGTACAGCCCCCACTCCGGGTACGAGATCTCTTTGCCGTGCGTCTTCGCGAAGTCGACGTGCGCCTGGAGTCCGTACGGCTGGTCCACCTGGTCGTCGAACGTGTCGCCGGGCGCCTGGTCGTAGGAGTCCATCCCGATGATGTCGACGACGTCGTCGCCGGGGTAGCACTGGGTCCAGCCGATGGCGTCCTTGCCGCGGTTGGGCGCGAAGTCGAACTTGAAGTCCTGGTCCTCCACCGACCGCATGGTGGCGACGATCCGCCGCCAGTACGCCTTCCAGTTCTCCGGGTCCGGCGCGCAGCGGTGGGTGTAGGTGACGCCGTTCATCTCCCAGCCCAGGACGATGACCGTGTCCTCGACCCCCAGGTCCACCAGCCGCTCGGCGAGCGTGCGGAAGTGGTGGTCGAAGCGGCCCTCGGCGCCGGCCCGGATCAGCCGCGCGACCTCGTGGTCGGGGACCCGGCCCTCGTTGCGTTCCTGCATGGGCACGTTGAGGACGAACATCCGGTCGGCCTTGGCCTGCCGCCAGCGCGCCCAGTCCTCCAGGAAGTCCGGCGCGCCCTCGATGTTCGACCAGAGGTCCCCGGGCAGATACGTGTGCCCGACCCGGATCTCCCGGCCGCCCAGCCAGCTCGACAGGTACGGGATCCGGGCCACGCCGGCGGGCCCATAGTCGAGGTAGGCGCCCATCGCGATGTCGGAGGCCGTGGAGGCGTCTTCGTCCGGGGTCGCGAGCGCGGCGCCCGTGACCAGCAGTCCGGCCGCGACCGTGCCGATGCAGGTGCTCGTCAGTCTGCGGCGTGGTCTGGGCATGGCGTCTCCTCCCGGGCCTCCCGAATCGGGGTGCTCCTGAACGACGTTAGGCATCAGATCTGATGAATGGCCTGTCCGGCCGCCGCTGCGTAGGCCATTCGCAGCTGCACACACACTCCGCTTGGTCCGACTAGGTGAAAGACAGCGTTCCCATGCACGCGTATGCCAGTCCCACGCCCGCCGTTCTGCTCAGACTCGACCGCAATCCGTTCCACCACGGAACCCTCGGCGCCGTCAGATCCCTTGGGCGCAAGGGCGTGGAGGTCCATGCCGTCGTCGAGGCCGGGGGAGGTCCCATGGGGCGATCGCGGTACCTGCGCGCCGTGCACGCCGGTCCCGCGGGCGGGCTGGACCCCGAACAGCCCGAGGTGCTGCTGGAATGCCTGACCGGGGTCTCGGAGCGGATCGGGCGGCCGGCGGTGCTCATCGCGATGGACGACCTGAGCGCGATCACGGTGGCCCGGCTCGGCCCCGTCCTGGACGGCAGGTTCCGCATCCCCCGGCAACCGGACCGGCTGCCGGAGCGGGTGGCGGACAAGGCGGAACTGGCGCGGCTGTGCGCGCGTTGGGACATTCCGCACCCGGAGACGGTGGTGCCCGGCGGCGCGGCGGAGGCGGCCGAGACGGTGTGGCGGCTGGGGCTGCCGGTGGTGGCCAAGTGGAGCCGGCCCTGGCTGCTGCCGCCCGGCCGCGGGCTGCGCAGCACCACGCTGGTGCACTCGGCCGCCGAGGCGCGCCGGCTCTACGAGCGGTCGGCGGAGGCGGGCAGCGCGCTGCTGCTCCAGCGGTTCCTGCCGGCCGGGCCCGACACCGACTGGTTCTTCCACGGCTGCTTCACCGGCGGCGGGCGCCCGCTGCTGGCCGGGTCCGGCCGCAAGGAGCTGTCCTGGCCGGTCCGTACGGGACTGACGGCGGTCGGCCGGTGGCTGCCCGACCCGGCGGTGGAGGAGGCCGGACTGCGGCTGGCCGCGCGGCTGGGCTATGAGGGGATCCTCGACCTCGACTTCCGCCGCGACGAGGACGGCTGCTTCCGGCTGGTGGACTTCAACCCCCGGCCGGGCGCCCAGTTCCGGCTGTTCACCGACGCCGACGGGCTGGACGTCGTCCAGGCCCTGTACCTGGACCTGACGGACCAGCACGTGCCCGCCCCCTCCGGCGGCCCCGGCCGGGTCTTCGTGGCGGAGAACTACGCCCTGCTGTCCGCGGTGCGCGGCGGGCTGCCGGCGCGCCGGCCGGCCCGGGGCGCGCCCGGTGCCGGGGCACCGCGGGCTCGGGGTGGCGCAGAACGGGAATCGGGGGCGGTCCGGGGCGCGCGGCGCGCGGAGCGGGGGCGCATCGAGGCGGCGTGGTTTGCGGCGGATGATCTGTGGCCATTCATCGCGATGATCGCCGCCTTCCTCGGGCGCGGGGCGCGCAAAGGGGCGCGTGCGGTGTGGAGCGCCGTGCGCGGATTTCCCTCGCGCGGGCGCCGCACGGCGCGCGCGGTGGTGCGCGCGCCCCGGCAGCGCGGCCGGGACCTGACATCTCCGGCGGCCGAGCCGGACGAGCTGGTGGCCCGATGACCTGGTCCGTCCCCTGAGCGGGACGGCCACCGAGACCTGGAGGAGGACCCCGTGAGGCGCACGGACGATCTCGTCGTGGTCGGCGCCGGCCCGTACGGTCTGTCGATCGCCGCGCACGCGGCGGCGGCCGGGCTGGAGGTCCGCGTGCTGGGGCGTCCGATGGCCTCCTGGCGGGACCACATGCCCGAGGGGATGTTCCTCAAGTCCGAGCCGTGGGCCTCGAACCTGTCCGCACCCGACGGCCGCCACGGCCTCCACGCGTACTGCCGCACCGTGGGGACGGCCGCCGAGCACGGTCGGCCGCTGCCGATCGGCGCGTTCAGCGACTACGGGCTCTGGTTCGCCCGCCGGGCCTGCCCCGCGGTGGAGGAGGTGACGGTCACTCACGTCTCGCCGCAGGGGGAGGGGTTCCGGATCACCACCGACCAGGGCCCGCCCCTGCTGGCGCGCGCCGTCGCGCTCGCCGTGGGCGTGATGCCCTTCGTCAACCACCCCGAGGCCCTGCGCGGCCTGCCGCCGGACCACTTCTCGCACAGCAGCGGCCACCGGGACCTGGGCCGGTTCGCCGGCCAGGACGTCGCCGTGCTCGGCGCCGGGCAGGCGGCGCTGGAGACCGCCGCCCTGCTCGCCGAGTCCGGCGCCCGGCCCTGCCTGGTCGCGCGGCGCGCCAGGCTCAACTGGAACACCGTTCCGCAGCCTCTGGACCGCCCCCTGCGGCGCGCCCTGCGCTCGCCGCACAGCGGTCTGGGGACCGGCTGGCGCAGCTGGGCGTGGGCGGAGCTGCCCTGGGCGGTGCGCCGGCTGCCGACGGCGACCAGGGAGCGGATCGCGGCCACCGCGCTCGGCCCGGCCGGCGCCTGGTGGCTGCGGGAGCGGTTCGAACACCGGGTACCGGCCCTGCTCGGGCACAAGCTGCACCGGGCGGTGCCCGCCGGCGACCGGACCAGGCTGGGGCTGACCAGTCCCGCCGGGGAATCCGTGGTCCTCGACGTCGCCCATGTCATCGCGGCCACCGGCTTCACCCCCGACCTGGAGCGCCTGGGCCTGCTCGACGCCGGGCTGCGGGCCGCGCTGCGGACGGTCGGGGGCAGCCGTACGCCGGAGCTGAGCCCCTGGTTCGAGTCGTCCTGGCCGGGACTGTTCTTCGCCGGGCTGTTGACGGCTCCCTCATTCGGCCCTTCCATGCGATTCGTACACGGTGCGGGCTTCGCGGCGGGGAGACTGGTGAGAGGAGTCCGAAGGCGCCTGGGCGCGAGGGGCCCGCTCGCGGGCTCCACCGGCGCCGGTGCCGTCCCGCGGGGCGGTGGCCCGGTCGCCGGGCGGCCGACGACGTATCTGCGGTGAGAGGGGTCCGCGATGAGCTCGGAGCGAGCACAGGGCCGGGGCTGGGTGCGCATTCCCGCCAGCCGCGCGGAGGCGCCGCCGGCGGCTCCGGCACCACCGCACGGCGGGCCGGGACCGCACGGCGGGCCGGGACCGTACGGCGGGCCCGGTGAGTACGGTCGGCAGGACCCGTACGAGCAGCAGGACCAGTACGGCCGGCCGGCCCCGTACCCGTACGGAGGGCCCGGTCCCTACGGAAACCAGGCGCCCCCGTCGGATCAGCCGTCCCCGCGCCCGTCCCCGCGCCCGCCGTACGCGGCTCCGCAGGCCCCGTACGCCGCCCGGCCGCCGTACGCAGCACCGGCCCCGCCCGCCCCGTACGCCGATCCGGCCCCGATCTACCTGTCCCTCGTCACGCGCTGGCGGGAGGCCGGACGCACCCTCCCCGGGCATCCTGACGAGGAGTGGGAGCGGCTGGTCTCCCGGCCGTGCTGGCCCGGCCGTTAGGTGGTGAGGCGCGTGGAAGAGGATCCCGGAGCGCGCGGCGCGCCCCGGGCGACCGGTCCCGGGGAGCGTCTCGCGCTGAACGGCATGGGCTCCTTCGAGTGGGACCTGGACGCCGGCACCCTCGACATCGACCCGGCCGGCATGGTGGTCTTCGACCTGGAGCCGCAGGAGTTCGACGGCACCCCCGAAGGGCTGGGCCTGCGCGTGCCGGCGGAGGACACCGTACGGCTGAGCGAGACGGTGCTGGCGGCGCTGGACGCGGGCGAGGACACCTTCGGCTCGTACTTCACGGTGCGCCGGCGCGACGGCAAGGAGCAGTGGACCCACGCCCAGGGCCGGATCCTGCGCGACCAGCAGGCCCGGCGGCGGCGGATCGTGGGGATCGTGCGGGACGCGACCGCCGAGCTGGCCCACTCGACCCTGCTGCGCAAGCTGGAGGCGGCCCGCGCCAAGCAGACCACCATCGTGCAGCGGACCACGGAGGCGCTCTCGCGGGCCGTGACGGTCGACGACGTGACCGCCGCCCTGACGGGCGCGGGCGCGCTGGAGCGGCTGGGCGCGGACGGGCTGGCGCTGGGCCTGGTCGAGAACGGCACCATGAAGATCATCGCGCTGAGCGGGGAGTCGCTGGAGATCCTCAGCGAGCGCAAGTTCACGCGGATGGACGGCTCGCTGCCGCTCTCCCACGCGGTCATCACCCGCACGGCCCGCTTCACCACCTCGCTGCGGGCGCTCGCCGACGAATTCCCGCTGCTGGGCCCGTACCTGAGGCGGATCCGCTTCGACGCGGCCGCCTACCTGCCGCTGATCGCGCAGGCGCAGGCGATCGGCGGGCTGGTGCTCTTCTACCGGCGGCGCACCGAGTTCAGCCCGGAGGAGCGCAACCTGTGTCTGGGCCTGGCGGGCATCGTGGCGCAGTCGCTCCAGCGGGCGCTGCTGTTCGACCAGGAACGGGAGTTCGCGACCGGCCTGCAGGCCGCGATGCTGCCCCGCCGGATCCCGGACATCACCGGTGGTGAGATCGCGGTCCGCTACCACTCGGCGTGGAGTGGCCGGGAGGTCGGCGGGGACTGGTACGACGTGATCGCGCTGCCCAGGGACCGGGTGGGCATCGTGGTCGGCGACGTCCAGGGCCACGACACCCACGCGGCGGCGATCATGGGCCAGTTGCGGATCGCGCTGCGCGCGTACGCGGGCGAGGGGCACCCGCCCTCGACGGTGCTGGCGCGGGCCTCGCGCTTCCTGGCGGAGCTGGACACCGAACGATTCGCCACCTGCACGTACGCCCAGGTCGACCTGGAGACGGGCGGGGTACGGGCGGTGCGCGCGGGGCACCTGGGGCCGCTGATCCGGCACACGGACGGCCGAACCGGCTGGCCGAACCTGCGCGGCGGCCTGCCGCTGGGGCTGGCCTCGGCCTTCGAGCAGGAGGACTTCCCCGAGACCCGGCTGGACCTGGTGCCGGGCGAGACGCTCGTGCTGTGCACGGACGGGCTCGTGGAGGAACCGGCGGCCTCGATCACGGCGGGCATGGAGGCGCTGGCCCACGCGGTGCGCAGCGGCCCCCAGGAGGCGGGCGCGCTCGCCGACCACCTGCTGGACCGGCTCTGGGAGCGCTGGGGCTCCGGTGACGACGTGGCCCTGCTGGTGCTGCGGCGCGCCCCGGACCCGGGCACCCACCGCGCGCCGCGCATCCACCAGTACATCCATCAGGCCGACCCCGAGGGGCTCTCCGAGGCGCGGTTCGCGCTGCGTCAGGCGCTGCGCGACTGGGGCGTGCCGGAGCTCGCCGACGACGTCGAGCTGGCGGCCGGCGAACTCCTGGTCAACGCCCTGCTGCACACCGACGGCGGCGCGGTGCTGACCATGGAGGTGCTGCCCGAACCGGTCCGCCGGATCAGACTGTGGGTCAAGGACCGCTCCAGCGTGTGGCCGCGCCGGCGCTCCCCGGGCGAGGCGGCGACCACGGGCCGCGGGCTGCTGCTGGTGGACGCGCTGGCCTCGCACTGGGGCGTGGAGTCGCGTGGTGACGGCAAGGCGGTGTGGTGCGAGTTCAACGCGCCCGCGGAGGGCGCGGGCCCGGGGTTCGAGTAGCCGTTCGCGCACATCGGGCTCATGATGCGGCGTATGAAACGGAATCAGCCGTGCGGGGGCTGAGCAAGGGAGCCGTGACCGGGCTCCTCGCTCTTCTGCTGCTGGCCGCCGGCGTGCCGACGGTCGTGGACTGGACGACCGGGCGCCCGCACACCGACCCCGGGTGCCAGACGGTGGCGTTCATGTCGGTGGTCGGTGTGGCGCCGGAGTGCCGGTAGCGGCGGCTACCGTCACGCGGGGGACGACGGGTGCGCGATGCGCGGCCCGGTCGGTGGTGTCCCGGTCGGTGGCGTCCCGGTCAGTGGCGTCCCGGTCAGTGGTGGACGGGCTTCAGCACGATGTTGCGGTGCTGCTCCGCGAGGTAGGAGACGCGGACGTTGAAGGGGGAGCTGCCCAGCGTCGCGCGCTGCAGGCGCACCTCGGCGCCGGCCGGCCCGGGCTGGATGCCCTGGGCCCACTTCAGCGAGCCCGTCGCCGACCACTTGCGCTGGTTGCCGTCGCAGACGGCCTCCTCGCCGCCGAAGCCGAGGCGGGTGCCGTCCTGGGCGAGGGTGGCCTGGATCTGTACCCCATGGGGTGACACCGGGTCGCAGCGGTAGGTGCCGTAGAGGGTGACGGTGCCTTCGTCCGAGATATGGCCGTACGGCAGTACGGCAATCTCATTGCCAAAGGCGCCGGCGCCCGCGGGAGAGCTGAATACCGTGGCCGCGGCCAGCGCGGACAGCGCTGTCACCATCAGCCGGCGGGGGGAAATGCGCATGAATCCTCCGGGGGTGCGGTGGCGGTGGAAATCCGCCGGAACGAATTGTGCTGGTCATCCGGCGGTATCTCGATGTGCGCGCTCGTGTCGTTGGGTGCAATTGCCCGCTCGGCCGCGTGAGACTGGCCGGAATCTGTCCCCCTGAAGGGATCCGTCATGAGCCAGTCCGCCGCCCACCCCGCTCCCGCCGCCCACCCCGCTCCCGCCGCTCCCGCCGCTCTCCCGGTCCGTCCCTCTCCCGCCGGCCCCCGTCGCACCGGCCGCGCCGGGGGTCCCGTGCTCCCCGCCCGGCTCCGCCGCGGGCTCGGTCTGGCCCTGGTGCCGCTGCTGCTGCTCGGCGCCGCCGCCTGCTCCGACGCCTCCGAGGGCGCGGCCCTCGCCCCCGCCGCCGTGCCGGCCGTACCGGTCGACGACGGGGCGCCCGGCGCGGACGACGAACCGGTACGGGCCGGCGGCGCGGCGAAGGACGCCCATGTGGGCGAGGTCGTACGGGTGCACGGCGCCCAGGTGGGGCGGCATCTGCAGGTCCTGCTGAGCGCGTACGTCGACCCGGCGGTCAGCCTGGACAAGGACTACGCCCCGCCGGCCGGCAAGCGCTGGGTGGGCGCCGGAATGTCGTTCGTCAACGTGGGCGGCGCGACGTACGGCTCCCTCGGGAAGATGTGGGCGCTGGACAGCGAGGGCAAGCGCTACCCCTCGATCGCCACCGGTGAGCTGACGACCGGCAAACCACTTGTCTTCGATTCCCTCTCGGTGGGTGACCGGGCCGAGGGCTGGGTGGTGTTCGAAATTCCGGAAAACGCGTCGATCGTGCGGCTCCAGTATCAGGACGCGAACATGCAGGCGAATTCCGGAGAGGGATTCTGGGCGGTCTAGCCCGCCCGGGTGAAAGGCCGGGAAAGGGCCGGGGGAAAGGCGGCTAGGGTGCGGCGCATGACTTCAACTCACGTCGATTTCGACCTGTCCCGGCTCGGCACCCTTTCGGTGCTCGCCTGGATCGGCGACCCCGAGGACGGGCACGACATCCCGTATCTCCTCGCCTACACCCTCGGTGACGGCTCGCAGGGCCGTGAGGCCGGCGAGGAGGCCGCCTGCGGTCTGCTGGCGGAGCTCGGGCTGCCGATCGGTGACGTGGTCCTCGACGGCACCCGCAACCCCCACGCCTTCCCGGTGAAGGTCCTGGTCGAGGGGGATCAGATCGCGCTCACCCTGCCCGGCCTCAACGCCCGGTGCACCGCCCCGCCGGAGTGGGTGACCGCGGCCGCCGACAGTGAGCAGGTGTACTTCCTCTTCGCCACGCGCGCCTGGCCGGAGGCCGTGCCCGGGCAGCCGGTGAGCGCGGAGGCCCTGCAGGCGTTCGCAGCCGACGAAGAGGTCCTCACCAGCAGCGCCCACGCGGTGCTGGCGGTCCAGCGCCTGCAGAAGTAGCCGTTCCCGCGTCGTGTGCCGTGCGCGCACCGCGCGGATCGCGCCGGGGGACCGCTCCGGCCGCCGGGCTCCCAGCCTGCCCGGTGGCCGGTCCGCCCCGGCCGCTCTCAGGTGAGGGTCACTCGAACGCGAACTTCAGCGAGCGGACCCGGTTGTCGAAGTTCGAGCCCGCCAGGTCCGGCAGGCCCACCGCGCGCAGTTCGCGCGGGCGGGAGAGCAGCTCGCGGAAGAGCGCCTTCATCTCCACCCGGGCCAGGTGCGCGCCCAGGCAGAAGTGCGGGCCGCCGCCCCCGAAGCCCAGGTGCGGGTTCGGGGAGCGGGTGATGTCGAAGGCGTCGGGGTCGGGGAAGACCGCCTCGTCGCGGTTGGCGGAGGCGTAGTAGAGGACCACCTTGTCGCCCGGGACGAAGGTCCGCCCGCCCAGGGTGTGTCCGGCCCGCACCGTCCGGCGGAACTGGATGATCGGCGTCGAGTGCCGGATCATCTCGTCGACCGCGCCGTCCGCGTACGCCTCGAAGTCCGAGAGCAGCAGCTCGCGCTGGTCCGGGTGGTCGGTCAGCAGGGCCAGCCCGTGCGTGATCGCGTTCCGGGTGGTCTCCACGCCCGCCACCATCAGCAGCGCGAAGAACGCGCCGAGCTGGCGGGCCCCCAGCGCCTGGCCGTCCACGTCGGCGGTGACCAGCGCCGAGATCAGGTCGTCGGCGGGGTTGCGGCGCCGCTCGCGCCCGATGCCCGCGACCATCCGCTGCATCCTGGCCAGGGCGCGCAGGCCGCGCCCGGGGATCCGCAGCCGGGCGCCCAGGCCCCGCTCGACGCCGATGTTCTCGGAGGCGTGGTTGACGCGGTCGGCGATCTCGGGCCGGTAGTGCTCCGGGATGCCCATCATGTTGCAGATGACCTCCAGGGGCAGCCGGGAGGCGACCGCGGTGACGAACTCGTCGGGCCGCCGCGCGAGCACGTCGTCGACGATCCGGGCGGCCACCGCGTGGATGTCGGCCTCGGCCGCGGCGAGCAGGCGGGGGGTGAAGGCCCGCTGCACGATCTTGCGCAGCTGGGCGTGGTCGGAGCCGTCGAGGTTGACCATCGAGTCCCCGAACAGGGCCCGCACCCAGCGGGCCGGCTCCGGCGTGGTCACCCCGGGCGCGCTGGCGAAGACCTTCGGGTTGCGGCTGGCCTCCTGGACGTCGGCGTACCGCACCAGGGCCCAGTGCCCGCGCTCGGGCCGGCGCCGGCCCGCGGGGCGCTCACGGAAGTACTGCGGCCCGTCCAGCGCCCGCAGCCGTGCGAAGGCCGCCAGCCGGTCCTCCGGAGGGAGCTGCCAGAACGCCGGGTCGGCGAGGTTCGCGCCCGCGGGGCCGCCGTACCGCTGTGCCGGGAACGTCATGGCCGTACTCCCTCGTGCGTGGTCGCCTGACGAACAGAACGCGTGCGGTGCGTCAAGGTCACGCCCACCGCCACCGTCGCGGCGGCCACCAGCCCCGCCCACAGCACCGCGAGCGACCCGGTCCAGGCGCAGGCCAGGATCACCAGCGACGCCACCGGCAGCACCAGCTGCTGGGCCATGCCCCGCTTGAAGTGGCGGGAGTGCAGCAGCCAGACGAACGCCAGGAACAGCGCGGCGGGCACCGTCACGGACAGGCTCGCCGCCAGCGTCGAGATGTGGGCCTTGCCGACCGCCTGCTCGACCGCGACCTCGATGCCCGCCCCGATGGCCGCCGCCGAGGCGAAGATCACGTAGTGCCCGTAACCCCAGGGGATGGCCTCGCGGTTGCCGCGCAGCCGGTCGTGCACGGGGACGGCGAAGTAGATCCACCAGGCCGCGAAGACCAGCAGCAGCCCGCCCGCCGCGATCGGCAGCAGCAGGTCCAGCGCCTCGTGCTCGTCCAGCGCCGACTGCACGGCGACGGTGCTGGCCGCGATGGTCTCGCCGAGCACGATGATCGTGAACAGCCCGTACCGCTCGGCGATGTGGTGCGGGTGCCACTGCGTCTGGTAGCCGTGCTCGGCGATCACCGGGGCCATCAGCTCGGCCACCACCAGGACCAGGAAGAGCCACCGGCGGCTGCTCTCGGGAGCGGCGAGCAGCGCCACCCAGCCGATCTGGCAGATCACCAGCCCGGCGGCGTACGTCAGGGCGCAGCGCCGGGCGGCGCCCTGCTCCCCGGCGGCCGCCCGCAGCCACTGCGCGGTCAGCGCGAGCCGCATCACCACGTAACCGAGGACCGCGACGGTCCAGTCGTTGTCGTTGAACGCGCGCGGGATCCCCGCCGCGTAGACGAGCACGCCCGCGATCGTCACCAGGGTCGCCAGCCGGTAGGGCACGTCGTCGATGTCGTAGGCGGAGGCGAACCAGGTGAAGTTCATCCACGCCCACCACACGCCGAAGAAGACGAACAAGTAGCCCGTGATGCCAGCGGCCACATGATCCTCGGCGAGCGCGTGCACCAGCTGCCGGCCGGCCTGCGCGACGGCCACCACGAAGCAGAGGTCGAAGAACAGCTCCAGCGGGGTCGCGGCCCGGTGGGCCTCGTCCCGGCTGCGCGCGGTCATCGGTACGTATGCCATACCGCCCAGCAGATCACCGCACCCCGCGAGCGGCGGGGCAGGCGCGCGGCCACCCCGGGCGGGTACCCCCACCGGCGCAGCAGCGACCGGGCGGGGCCGGGCGGGGCGCGGGCCCCCCGGCCGGGGCCGGGCGGGCCGCGCGGGGCCGGGCAGGGCCGCGCGGGGCATGCCGGGCGGGCCGGGCATGCCGGGCGGGGTGGGGCCCGCCGTACCCTGGAGGTATGAGTACCGCCCCCGCCTCCGGTCCGCAGTCGCCGAAGCCCGGCGCCCAGCCGATGCCCAAGCTGGACTTCGGCGACCCGCTGGACCAGCAGTCCGCGGACGACACGGACCGGGGATGGGGCGAGCGGCCGACGGCGACCGGCGACAGCGCCGCCGACCTCGCGCGCTTCCTCGACGAGAAGCCGCCCCACCACCTGTAGAGCCGGACAGGCCCCGGCCCGTCGGGCTAGACCGGGGCGCCGGTGCGGCCGCCGCTCTGCTCGCCGCCCCGCTGGGCCGCCATCAGGTCGCGGATCTCCTTGAGCACCTCCAGCTCGGTGATCACCATGGTCTCCTGCACACCTTCCCTGGCCTTGCGGCGCGCTTCCTGCCGGGCCAGGTACTTCGCCATCGGCAGCACCATCAGGAAGTAGACGACGGCCGCCGTGATCACGAAGGTGAGGGTGGCGCTGAGGACCGAACCCCACAGGATCGGGACGCCGGTGACGACGTCGCCCGCCTCGTTCGTCCGGCAGGGGGCCTTCAGGCAGGACTGGTACTTGTTCAGGTCCTTGGTGCCGATGGCGCCGACGAGCGGGCTGATGATGCCCTTCACCAGGGAGTTCACGATGTTCGTGAACGCGGCGCCGATGACGACGGCCACCGCCAGGTCCACCACGTTCCCCCGCATCAGGAACGCCTTGAACCCCGCCAGCACGCTCTCCTTCTTCTCCGTCAACGGTCAGCCTCTCTCTTCGGATCACGGACGTGGAGTCAACGGTTCCGAAAGCTACGGCAGTCCGGGTGCGTGCTGTCCAATCGAGGAACGCGATCAGCTGACTTGACGGGTCGTTCGTGCGAATCAGCACAACGCCACCGCCAGCCGGGTCAGGGCTCCCGCGCCCACGAGCGCCCGCGCGGTCTCGCGCGGCACCGACAGCACCACCAGCGCGCCGCCGTCGTCCTCAACTCCCCCGTCCGCTCGGGGCACTTCGGCCACCCGGGCCGCCGCGGCCACCACGCGCGGCGGTCCGTCCCGCTCCGCCGCGACCACGTCGACCCGGTCACCGGGCCGCAGCAGCCGGACCGTCGCCGCGTCCGCGATCCGCACCGGTGCGGACACCAGCCGCTCGGGCGGTGCGGCCCGGACGGCCCGCGGCGCAGGCGGATCGCCCCGCGACGCCTGCGCCTCGGCGCCGCCCACGGCCAGCGCGGCCGCCGCCATCACCATCCCGGCGGCCGCCACCCGCCGCCTGCGCCGCAGCGCCCTGCGCAGCCGCCCGCCGCCGCGCCCCACCCGCAGCGGCGGGAACACCGGCACCACCCGCGCGGGCGGACACGTGGTCGACGACCCTGACGGCCCTGACGGCCCTGACGACATGGACGGAGTCGACGCCGATGACGCCGATGACGCCGACGACGCCGACGGAGTCGACGGCACGTGCTGAGAAGAAGCGTCGAACACTTCCCCCACCCCCCTCGTGAGAACCTCCCGACCTCTTCGGGACGCTCCCCACGATCCGCCGTCCCCCGTGATCCCGCTCGGCCCTGTGGACAATCCCCAGCCTGTGGACAACCTCCCGCCGCCCCCGGGAGGGGGCAGGATGGGTGTCATGACCGAGATCTTCACCCCCCGTCTCCTGCTCCGCCGCTGGCAGGAGGACGACCTCACCCCCCTGTCGGAGATCAACGCCGACCCCGCCGTCATGCGCTGGACCGACGACGGCTCGCCGCGCGACCTGGACCAGACCGCCGAGGACATCGAGCGGTACGAGGAGGAGTGGGACGAGGAGGGCTTCGGCCTGTTCGCGGTGGAACTGCTGGGCACCGGCGAGCTGGTCGGCTTCACCGGTCTGACCGTCCCCGAGTTCCTGCCGGAGGCCGCGCTCGCCTTCCGCCTGGGCCGCGCCTTCTGGGGTCAGGGCTACGCCTCCGAGGCTGCCCACGCCAGCCTGGAGTTCGCCCTCCAGGACCGCGGCCTGGAGCGGGTGATCAGCATCTGCCGCGAGGGCGACTCGGCCGCCGAGAACGTCCTGCACAAGCTGGGGATGACCCTGGACCGGGAGCTGGCCGACCCGGTCCACCGGTATCCGCTGCGGGTCCACGCGATCGACCTCACGGAGTACCAGGGCTGACGGGAGCCGAGCGGCGAAGGCCGAGGGTGCGGCGCGGTGCGCCGCTCAGGCCGCGTCGAGCGGGGAGCCGTCCGGCGGTCCCGGGTCGGGGCCGTCGCCCCGGTGGCGGGTGACGACGTACGACAGGGCCCGGGTGACCAGCTGCCCGCTGGGGAGCCGGACCTGGGAGCGCTCCAGGTGGCCGTACGACTCCAGCTCGTCGAGCGCGGCCGCGATGTTGTGCCGGCCGTCCGGGAAGCGCCGCGCCAGGCCTCTGGCGCTGACGTGCGCGCCGCCCGGCAGCGACCGGATGTGCGCGTCGAGGGTGCGCGCGAGGGGCGAGAGGCCGTCGTCCTGGAAGGAGGCGTCGCCGCGCGCGAGGCCGGGCCGGCCCCCCGCGCGCGCGGGCGTCTGAGGTCGCTGCAGGGCCATGGGGAAGCGGCACTTCCTTGGGGCGGGAGGGGGTGGGTGCCGTGAGCATATGACCCCTTCGGCGCAGGTGATCCCTCCTGCGGCCCTGATGTACCCGTGTGAGTTACGCCGCCGCGGCGCGGCCCCTCACGGCAGCTCGATGCCGAGGTCCCAGCCGTCGTGGGCGTGGGTGCACAGGCAGTCGCGGGCCTCCGTCGCCGGGAGCGCCGCCACCGCCTCGAAGAGCACCTCGCGCAGTCGGCCGACGTTCTCGCCGAAGACCTTGAGGACCTCGGTGTGGGAGACGCCCTCACCGGTCTCGGCACCCGCGTCGAGGTCGGTGACCAGGGCCATCGACGTGTAGCACAGGCCCAGCTCACGGGCGAGGATCGCCTCCGGGTGGCCCGTCATGCCGACCACGGACCAGCCCATCGCCGCGTGCCACTGCGACTCGGCGCGGGTGGAGAAGCGCGGGCCCTCGATGACGACCATCGTGCCGCCGTCGACCGGCTCCCAGGAGCGGGCGCGGGCCGCCGCGACCGCGACGGTGCGGCCCACCGGGCAGTACGGGTCGGCGAAGGTGGTGTGGACGACGTTCGGAACGGTGCCGTCCGGCAGCGGGTAGCCGTCGAAGAAGGTCGCGGTACGGGCCTTCGTACGGTCGACCAGCTGGTCGGGGACGAGCAGCGTGCCGGGGCCGAACTCCGGGCGCAAGCCCCCCACCGCGCAGGGGCCGAGCACCTGGCGCACGCCGAGCGAGCGCAGCGCCCACAGGTTGGCCCGGTAGTTGATCCGGTGCGGGGGCAGGTGGTGGCCGCGGCCGTGGCGGGGGAGGAAGGCGACCTGGCGGCCGGCGAGCTCGCCGACGTACAGGGAGTCGCTGGGAGGCCCGTAGGGCGTCTCCACCTGGATCTCGGAGACGTCTTCCAGGAAGGAGTAGAAGCCCGAACCGCCGATTACGCCGATCTCTGCGTTCACCATGGGTGACACCCTAACCAAGGCATACGGGAAGGCCCCGCCCCCCGGCGAGGGATGCTGTTGGTTTATTCGGGGCCTGGCGTGACGTCGGCCTTCGAGACCCGGTTGTGGTCTTGAGGGCCGACGTTGTCGTATGGGGTGGGGGCG